>DATKEC010000026.1:0-7313 GCA_035544575.1 Acidimicrobiia bacterium | reverse complement strand
CGCTTCATCGCATCGACGGTCTCGTCGTCGAGGAAGATGCCGTGTTCGATCGAATCGATACCGGCGTCCACGGCATTGCGAATGCCCTCGGTCGCCTGGGCGTGAGCGAGCACGTGAACCCCGGCTGCCCTGGCCTCGGCGACCAGCACGTCGAGTTCGGCGCGGCTGAGATGCGCCCTGGTCGGATCCGACCGGGGCGACATCACTCCACCCGAGGTGGCGACCTTGATGCTGTCCGCACCCGCCCGGATGATCTCCCGGACTACCCGTCGCATCTCGTCGGGCGAGTCGACGACGCTCTTGGGGATCCCCGGGTCGAGGGCGAACAGGCGCATCTCGAACCCGCTCGGCAGCCATCCATCGCCGTGTCCACCGGACTGGGAGATCATCGTCAACGAGATCCGCAGGCGCGGGCCGCGTATCAGACCCTGTTCCAAGGCGGTCTTGATGCCCAGGCTGGCTCCGCCGGCGTCGCGTGCGGTGGTGATGCCCGTGTCGAGAGTGGTGGCGAGGCTGTGGGCGGCCTCGAAGTATTTGAGGGCGAACGGTCGCTTGAGAGCTTCGAAGAAGTCCACGTCGCGGAACCCGACGTGGACATGGCAGTCGATGAAGCCCGGAGTCACCGACCGGCCGCCGACGTCGATCTGCTCGTCACCGTCGAGATCGGAGCCCACGTCGACGATGCGACCGTGCTCGATCGCCAACTCGCCGGCAGCGAAGGGACTCCCGGTCCCGTCGAAGATGCGACCGCCGCGTACCACCGTCCGCAATTGATCCTCCTGGACTCGTCGACCCGTCGCATTTGAGCAGATCAGACAGCCGGTAGGGTGCGCGCCTTGCATCGAAGGAGGCGCGGGTGAAGCTCGGACTGTTCGCTGGCTATTGGGGATCGGGCCCCCCGGCGGGTATCGAAGAACAGATCGCGGTGGCAGAAGAACTCGGCTTCGACTCGGTGTGGACGGCTGAAGCCTACGGGTCGGATGCGTTGACCCCGCTCGCCTGGTGGGGGGCGAAGACCACCCGTATCAAGCTCGGGACCGGCATCGTTCAGATGTCCGCCCGCACGCCTGCGGCCACTGCGATGGCGGCGATGACGATGGATCATCTGTCCGGCGGGCGTTTCATCCTCGGGCTCGGCGTCTCCGGCCCCCAGGTCGTCGAGGGCTGGTACGGCCAGCCATATCCGAAACCGCTGGCGCGGACGCGGGAATACATCGAGATCATCCGCGACATCGTGGCGCGGGAAGACCGAGTCACTTTCGACGGTGAGCACTACGCCCTGCCCTATCCAGGAGGCACCGGACTCGGCAAGCCGTTGAAGTCGACGTTGCACCCCCGACGCCCTGAGATTCCCATCTACCTCGCCGCCGAAGGACCCAAGAACGTCGCCTTGGCCGCCGAGATCGCCGACGGTTGGCTGCCGTTCTGGTACTCGCCGAAGGCCGACGAGTTCTATCGAGAGGCGCTGGCGGAGGGGTTCGCCCGGGCGGGCGCCCGCCACACCATGGACACCTTCGAGATCGTCAACGCCATGCCGATCATCGTGCATCCCGACCCGGAGGTGGCCGCCACGTTGGTCCGTCCGCTGCTCGCCCTCTACGTGGGCGGGATGGGCTCCAAGGACGTGAACTTCCACTACGAGGTTCTGGCCCGGATCGGCTGGCGCGACGTGTGCGCCACGGTCCAGGACTTGTACCTGGATGGCCGAAAGGACGAGGCACAGGCGGCGATCCCGTTGGAGATGGTCGAGGATGTCGCCCTGGTCGGGCCACCGGAGAAGATCGCCCGGGAGTTGCCGCGGTGGCGGGAGACGGTCATCACCACGATGGCCGTCCAGGGCCCACCCGAACTTCTCCGCGCAGTGGCCGATCTCGTCGGGTAGCTGCTGCGATTCGCTTCTCTCATGCCAGACGCGTCACTAATGACGCGCTGCCCCGCTAAAAAGCGAGAAGGGAGACGGGGATTTCGACGAGTTTGGCGCGGAGGTACTCGCCGAGGCCCTTGGCTTGGGGGTCGACGCGGAGGGTGCTCGCCACGCCTTGATCCAGCAGACCGTGGATGAGGAAGTTGACTGCTCGCAGGCGGGGGAAGTCGAACCTCTCCACATCGAGGGGCGCCAGGTCCCCCAGCAGCGTCTTCAAACGCTCCACCGTCAGGTACTCGTGGAGCCAGCCGTGGGCGGCCTCGCTCCGGGCGAAGACACCCAGATTGGCGTTGCCTCCCTTGTCGCCTGAACGTGCCCCGACCACCATCCCCAGCGCCACCAGCGTGGTGGCTCCACCAGTCGGGGCGGCCGGGGGGTCGAACCGGGGGACCGCCGCCTCCTTCCACTCGCCGGGTTCGGTCTCGGGGATCTCCCAGGTCTCTTCGCCGATGTGCACGGTCGGCGTGACGACGTCCCGCGGGATGACCGTCGGCCAGAAGATCGCGTACGGCTTGGCCGGCCCGGGCGGCCAGACTCCGAACAGTCCGGGAATCGACGCCAGCGCGATCGAGGCGAGGGCGTTCGACCACTCCCGGCCGACCTTCGCTTCGTCCGGGTCGGCCACCGCGAACTCGACGTAGGAAATGGCGGCGGCGTTCGAGTCCGGATCGGGCACGCCACCGCCGATCAGAGTCGTTCGTGTCTCTGCGATCTCCTCGCGGGGTACCGGGGAGACCGCCCACACCTGCTGCTCCAGCAGCCTCCTCTTCGTGAGGTCGTCGGTTCCCGTCAGCCCGATCATCAACGAGTTGCGGTAGCCGCCGGGATACGCCGCCGAGACCTTCAGGGTGGCCGGGGGCGGTTCCCCTCTGATCCCCGACAACCGCACCCTGTCGGGGCCCGCCTCTTCGATCGTGATCGAGTCGAGGCGGACGGTGACATCGGGGTTGTGATAGCGCGGGCCGCCCACCTCGTACAGCAACTGACTCGTGACGGTCCCGATCGAGACCTCCCCACCACTTCCCTCGGGCTTGCCGATCAGCGATGAACCGTCCTCGGCCACTTCGGCCCACGGGAACCCAGGTAGCACCATGTCGTCGATCTCGGTGAAGAACGAGTAGTTGCCGCCGGTGGCTTGCGACCCGCACTCGATCACGTGGCCTGCGACGACGGCGCCAGCCAGGCGGTCCCACTCGTCGCGCCCCCAGCCGTGGCGCCAGATCGCCGGTCCGACGGCGAGCGCGGCATCGGTGACCCGCCCCGTGATGACGATGTCGGCACCCTCGTCGAGCGCATGGGCGATGCCCCATCCCCCGAGATAGGCGTTGGCGACCACCACGGGACGATCACCGATCTGTTCTCCCGTGTCGAGATTGCGGAACTCGTGGCCGGCGTTCTTCAACGTCTCGAGACGTGGTGACAGGTCGTCGCCCGTGACCGCCGCCACCTTCGGGGTGAGACCGAGGCGTGCGGCTGCCTCTTCGACGGCCGCGGCGCAGCCGAGTGGATCGAGACCGCCGGCGTTCACCACCACCTTGATGTTTCGAGCGAGCACCTCGTCCATCACTTCGCTGACCTGGGTCACGAACGTCCGCCCGTACCCGCCGTCGGGTCGCTTCGTCCGGGTTCGGGCGAGAATGAGCATCGTGAGTTCCGCCAGCCAGTCTCCGGTGAGGACCTCGACATCGGGGTCGGCCAGCATCTCGCGCATTGCCGACGGCCGATCCCCGTAGAGGCCGGCGATATTTCCGATCCGGATCGGTGACGACATTCGCCGAGTGTGCCATCACCGCCTGGCGGACTGCGCCAGGGAGCTACGGTTGCCTTTGTCCCAAGAGGGGGAGAATGTGTCCGATCCGAAAGCAGATCGCCCGCTGATGCCCGCCGGTTACGGCGTGCCCGAGACAACTGACGGGGTCCTCACGTGGGAGCTGGTGGAGCGTTCCCTGAGCGAGGCGATTCACTATTGGGTGGCCACGACCCGTCCGGACGGACGCCCCCACGTGGTCCCGCGGTGGGGCGTCTGGACACGGGACGCCTTCTGGTACGACGGTTCGCCTGACACGGTCCACGTGCGCAACCTCGTCAGCGACCCCCGGATGGTTCTCCATCTCGAATCGGGTGAGCACGCCGTGGTGCTCGAAGGAGTCGCCAAGCCGAGCGCGCCGCTCGACGCGGACTTCGGTCGGCACCTGTCGGAGTTCTTCGGGGTGAAGTACGGACCGCTGGGGTACACACCGCAGCCCGACGCGTGGAGCGGACCCGAGGCCGGTGGTCTGGTCGTGTTCCGCCCTCAGAAGGCGTTGGCGTGGTTCGAGTTCCCCAACGACGTCACCCGGTTCCGGTTCCCCTGACCTCAACTCCGCGACGATCACAGCTCGATCCGTCGTCCGATTCCCCGTTCCATGGCGACGTCGTACGCGAGTCGGGCAGCCACGACGTCCTCCATGGCGTTTCCAACTGAGACCCACACTGTTGGCGCCGGCGGCGGCGCGGTGACGCCGGAGACGATCTCCCCGAGTTCGACAACGCGGGTGGGCTCGAGACCCTGCACGGCGACGGGTCCGTTGGGCGGCGGCGTGGCCACCGCTGAGCGCGTCTGAACGACGACCGTGGCGCGGTCCAGGACTGCGGGTGGGATCTCGAGATGCAGGCCCACCGAAGAGAGATGGGACCCCGTGAACGAGGCGGGGGCGAAGACCGGGGCTGGTGAGTCGGTGGTGCATACCACGACATCGGCTCCCGCCACTGCCTCATCGATGCTCGTCACCATGGTCAGGTCCCGATCGAGAGCGGCCAAGCGCTCGGCTCCCTCCGGGCTGCGGTTGGCGATGCGTATCTCTCTCCAGTCGCGCAACGGCCGGAACGCCGCCAGGTGTCCGCGCGCCTGCACTCCGGCACCCACGACGGTCAGGACAGAGGCGTCGGCGGGAGCCAGCAGGTCGCACGCCAACGCCGAAGACCCGGCGGTTCGCATTTCCGTGATCACCTCACCGTCCATGATCGCCAGCGGCACGCCGGTCTCGTGATCGAAGAGTGTCACCACCGCCTGATGGGTCGCCAGACTCCGCGCACCGTTCGCGGGAAACACCGACACGAGCTTGGCGGCGAGCCCGACACCCGTGACGTATCCAGGCATCGCACCGAGCAGCCCGTCGGGGGTGGAGGCCATCACGCGAGTCGGCACATCGGCCGTCCCTGCGGAGAGGGCGGCGTATCCCTCGGCGAGTGCCGTTCGCAGCGCAGCAGGCTCGAGGACCCTTCGGAGATCCTGTGCGTCGAGGAGCAGCATGCCGCGAACGACACTACGTCGGTGGAGCGTGGGGCGGCGATGTCGGTAACGTCGTTGTCGTGACCACATCGACCATCGTGACCGGGGGCTCGAGCGGCATCGGAGCCGAGATCTCCAGCCAGGCCGTGGCGGACGGCCACGACGTTCTCATGCCGCCGCCTATCGAGCCAGTGTCGTGCTGAACGCGGCCGGCCCACCCATCGTGGGTGATGCGTTTCTCCGTGCGGTCAACTCCCGGCGAATGCCGGCGACGCTGGTGATGATCACGTCACGGGTTGCTCGTACCGCGTATCCGGGGTGGTCGGCGTACTGCGCGGGCAAGGCGGCGATGGATCACTGGAGTACCGACCAGGCCGATTTCCCCAACGTCGACCGCTTCCGGAAACTGGCGGCCGACGGCGACTTGGCGGATCGGCCGACGTCGCCCCCCGCAAACGCGCCGTCGTCGCAGGCTTGGACAGCGGCGCTGTCGTCGATCTCCGCGATCTCTAGACATCCCACGGTGGTAGCTGTCAAGCTGCGGCTGGTCGGTGGGCCCAGGCGGTGTGTTCGTTGTAGGCGGTGTGGTGGTGGAGGCAGCCGTGGAGGATGCCGACGAGGCGGTTGGCGAGGGCACGGAGTGCCCGGTGGTGGGTGTCTCCGGCGGCTCGTTTCTGGTCGTAGTAGGCGCGGGCTCCAGGGCTGGCGGTGATGGCGGCGAAGGCCCACAGGTAGCAGGCGTCGGCGAGGCGGCGGTTGCGGGCATAGCGAGCGAGCACGGTTTTGTGTTTGCCAGATGCCTTGGTGATGGGTGACATTCCGGAGTAGTTCTTGCGAGACTTGGCATCTGCATAGCGGTTCGGGTCGTCCCCGAACTCGGCGAGTACCCGGGCGCCCAGGGTCATCCCGAGTCCTGGCAGGGAGCGGATGATCTTGGCGTCGGGGTGTTGCTCAAAATGGTCGGCCAGTTGGGTCTCGAGCCGGTCGATCTGGGCCTGCATCTCGTCGATCACCGCCACCAGCGATGTGACCACGGAGCCCATTGCATCAGCGACCAGTGGCGTGGCTTCGAGCTGGGTGGTACGCAGCGCGGTCTGGATCTCGACGGTGCGTTGGTCGATCCGGCGTTGCCGACCACCACGGCGTAGGGCGGTGGCGATCTTCGAACGCGACAACGCCCGCCCGGCGGATGGGGTCGGGGCGATCGCCAACACCGCAAGCGCGTCGCTTCCGGCTAGCTCATCGAACGCTTGAAGGGCCGTCGGGTAGAACTCACGCAACGTCGAGCGCAGCTGGTTGGTGTGACGTTGCCGGGACCAGATCATCGTCTGGTGCGCCCGAGCGAGAACCTTGACCGCTTCAACGAGCTCGCTGTCACCAGACACCGGGCGATGGTTGTGAGCGTCGGTACGGGCCAGATCGGCCAGCACCTTGGCGTCACCCGGATCGGACTTCGCTCCCGATGTCGAGTGCCTTTCGCGATAGCGCGACGTCGACATTGGATTCACTGCCAGCACCGTGTAACCGGTGGCGACAAGCGCACCGATGAAGAGCCCGCGGTCGGTCTCGGTCGCCACCACCACATCAGTGGGGTCATCGACGTATCCGGCCACCAGCTCGTGGAACCGGGCCACCCCTTCGACGCCTTCCGGTAGGCGGCCCCCGCCGATCCGTTTGCCAGTGTCGTCTTCGACGAACACGTCGTGATGATCCTCGGCCCAGTCCAGACCGGCGAACACCTGCCTCATGGGTTGCCTCCTCGCTCATCGATTCACGTTCCAGCTCGAGGCGACCACCGGCTCCCTAATGGTTCAGTGCTCGCGGCACGTCATCCCACCAGCCATCACGGTCAAACCTCACCAACCGGCCGGGGCACGATCTAGAGATAGAACTCGAAGTTCTGGCTCACACAGTGCTCACCGGCCGGCCGCTCGGGACCATCTTGACCCCTCGACAGGGCCGATGATCGGGCCCCATTAGGCGCACGAGCTCACCGAGTCCGAGTTCGACCGTGCGCTCGCGCGCTGGACCGGCGTCGGGCCTTCTGAGTACGTGTACGAGTTGACGATTCACGACATCGTCGACGCGTCCTTCGGCCCGGCCCACCTCGTGACGGTG
>DATKEC010000025.1:0-15933 GCA_035544575.1 Acidimicrobiia bacterium | reverse complement strand
CTCGGGATCGAGCCCGGGCGGACGACCCAGGACCTGGAGGGCGCCATCCTGCGACAGGACCCCCAGCTCGACTTTTCGCCGCTCTCACCGGTGGATGCCGCCTCCCCCGACACCGGTACCTGGCTCCCACCCGGACGCAAGCCGGTGACCGTCGTGTTCGTGGACCTGGCACCGGTCCGCCCGCATGAGGGAAGGGATCCAGAGAACCGCCAGCACCTGGTGCACCGGGGCTACGACCTGGCCGTCGCCGCCCTCACCCGCCACGGGGGAGTGGTGCAAGGCCTGATCGGGGATGTGGTGGTGGCGGTGTTCGGAATCCCCGCCGCCCGGGAAGACGACGCCCTGCGAGCGGCGCGGGCCGCCCTGGAGATCCGCCGCGACCTCGCGGCGCTGAATGAGGAGTTGCGACGAGGCGGTGCCGGCCTGATGGCGCGCATCGGAGTCGACACCGGGGAGGTGATCGTCGGAGGCTCCCCGCTCGATCGCCCCTCCGCCTCGGGGGACGCGGTCAACATGGCCGCCCGTCTGCAACAGTCCGCCGCACAGGGAGATGTGCTGCTTGGCGAGGGCACCCTTCGGCTGGTCGAGTCCTCAGTCGTGGTCGAGACCGCGAGTCTCGACGAGCGGGCGTGGCGGCTCGTCGATGTCCTTTCCAACCCTGCTGTGACGGTCTCCACCACCTCGATGTTCGGAAGGAGCAGGGAACTGGATCGGCTCCGGGCGATTTTCGAGGACACCATCCGCAACCGCCAGCCGACGGTCGTCACCGTGCTCGGCGAGGCCGGCATCGGAAAGACGCGGCTCGTCGGGGAGTTCGCCACCAGTGTGGAACCCAGTGCCCGCGTTCTCACAGGCCACTGCCCCCCCTACGGGGACGGCATCACGTTCTGGCCCGTTCGAGAGATCATCCTCCAGGCGGTCGGCGATGGAGGGCCGGCGGCGATCTCCGAGTTGATGGCCGGCGAGATGGATGGCGAGTCGATCGCCTTCCAGGTCACAGCCGTGGCCGGGCTCGGCCCCGAGCCCGAGGCCGGGAGCAACCCCTTTCCCGCCCTCCGCCGCTTTCTCGAACGTCTAGCCGAGGCCGGGCCCCTGGTGGTGGTCGTGGAGGACGTCCATTGGGCGCAGCCCACCCTTCTCGACCTGATCGACTATTTCGCCGGGTCGGCCGCAGCCCCCATCCTTTTGCTGTGCCCGGCCCGCCCCGAATACCTGGACCAACCCCGCCACCGGGAGCTAGGAGATGAGCACGGCACCACACTCGTCCTCGAGCCGCTGGGGCGCGACGACAGCCAAAAGCTGATCGTGGCGAGGCGGGGCGAGCGGGGCATTTCCGAAGAGACCCTCGATCTTCTCGTCGAGACCGCGCAGGGCAACCCGCTCTTCCTCGGTCAGATGTTGGCCGCCCTCGAAGAAGAGCGTGAGGTGGCGCTTCCGGGGTCGATCCAGGCATTGTTGGCCGCCCGGCTCGACCGACTCGGCCCCGCCCAACGGGACCTGATCCGCTCCGCCTCGGTGGCCGGGGTCGGGTTCTCGACCGAGACCCTGGAGGCGCTGGTGCCGACTCAGGTTCGTCCCCTCCTGGGCCGCCACCTCCGCGCCCTCGAGGAAAAGGCGCTGATCCTTCCCTCCGACGGCTCCTCGAGAAGCTTCACCTTTCACCACGTGCTCATCCAACAGGCCGCCTATCGCAGTATCCCCCGAGAGGTCCGCGCCGAGCTCCACGAGCGGCTGGCGGAGTGGCTGGAATTGGACACCAGACGGGGCCACCCAGAGCCGGAGGAGGTGGTCGGCTACCACCTCGAGCAGGCCTACGAGAACCGGCGGCGTTTGGGCTTAGACGACGAGCACACCCGGGGGCTGGCGGTCGAGGCGGGCCAACGGCTGGCGAACGCCGGGTTCCGGGCCTATCTCCGCTACGACGGCGCCGCCACCGCCAACCTGCTCGGCCGTGCCCAGGCGCTCCTCCCTGACGACCATCCCCAACGACCCGAGGTGCTCCGGCAACTGGCCGAGGTGTACCAGGTGCTGGGTCGCCACGACCGGGCGGCCGAGGTGCTGGACGAAAGGCTGGGTTTCGAGGCCGACCCTCTCATCCAACAGGCGATCCGGCTGGAAAGAGCCAAGGTCAACATCCACCTCGGGCCTGACTCACACTCCCTCACCTCCATGCGGGCAGAGGCGGAGCGTGCCCTCGAGGTCTTCGAGGCCGAGGGCGACCAGGCGGGGCGGGCCCGGGCCTATCTCGTCCTGGTGTTCCTGCACGAGCTCGAGGGGGATATGGCAGCGATGGAACATGCCGCCCAGCGGGGCCTCGTCCATGCCGACCTGTCGGGGGAGCCCCGGGAGGAGCTGGCCATGCGCTGGATGCTGGCCTGGGCCGTCATGCGCGGCTCTGCTCCGGTCCCCGCCTGCATCGAGTTGTGCGAGGAGCTGGTCCGCTGGCGCGGGCGCCAACACCCCGGTGTCCTCTCCGAACTGGGTGTGCTCTGGGCCATGAGAGGCGACATTGACGAGGGCCGCCGGCTGATCGCCCGGGCGCGGGAGCTGGCGGCCATGGAGCTGCGGGTGCGCCGCCCGTTGATGTTCATCGCCGTCTCGAGCGGGACGGTAGAGACCATGTCGGGAGACGGCGCCGCCGCCGAAAGAGAGTTGCGGCTGGGACTCGACCTGGCCACCGACTTCGGGGAGCGCGACGTGATCGCCCAAGCGACAGCCGGGCTGGCGCTGAACCTGGTCGCCCGGGGACGCTTGGACGAGGCCAACGACTTCGTCCGCCAAAGCCGTGTGGCGGCTCCGACCGAGAGCGTGATTTCCCAGGTCCTCTGGCGGATAGCGACTGCGGTGGTCGGCGCAAACGACCAGACCGAAGCTGAGCAGCTGGCCCGCCAGGCCGTGGAGCTGGTGCCGGACGACATGCTCAACCTCGCCGCCGACATTCGCCTGGATCTAGCCCGGGTGCTGGTGGCCGGCGGTCAGCAAGCGGCGGCCGGGATCCAGATCGAGGAGGCGGTGGCGCTCTACACCCGCAAGGGCAATCTCACCGGTGCGGCCCTCGCCCGCCGTGTGCATGCCGTCCCGGCTGCTGTTACCCGAGACGGCTAGAACCGGCCGGCAGGAGAACGAAAAAACCCGGGCATGGTCCCGGGCTTGATGCTGAATGTGATGCCGAGTTGCCGATCCATCCCCAGGGCACCCTCAGGTGGTGTCCCGTAGTAGTCGACCCCTGAGGACGTCGAGCATGTGGTCGCCTCGGTCACCTCCTCGTTGAGGAAGCCGTAGAAGGCGATGACTCGGGTCCCGTTGGCCTCAACGAGTTCCGAGATCGATGTATAGAACTCCTCGTATCATCGAGCGTGCCGTCTTTGACCTCGCCGTGGTGACAACGATGAGCGGATCGGTCATGGCTCGGTCTCCGTTTCGACAAGGTCCTTAGCCGTCCGAAGACTGCCTTGTATGGCGTCGGCCATGAACTCCTCCATGGAGTCATCCATCCAAGGCATCTCAACGGTGAGGGTGATTCGGGTCCGCTCGGGTTCCAACGACTCGAATGCGGCCCGGCCGAAGATCTCCTGAGGGCCGTCATGGGTCACCATCGCCATCGCCCGGTTTGGTTCGTATTCCACAACCTCCATCGTTCCATCGACCGGTGTGCCCGAGCGGCTGTTGCGCCTCCGGATGACCGTTCCCACCCCGATCGGGGTGTCTGAGTCAAGCCAGAGTTCGATGTGTGGGTCCCATCGTGGGTGATTGCGCACGTGGTCAGCCGCCCAGAACTTGAAGACGACTTCGACCGGCCGCTCAAACTCCTGCGAAAGCTGAAGTTTCAGTGACATGGATGCGTTCTCCTACTCGAACCGGTTGAAGCTCACCACTGCGGGGCTGACCGTCACCGACACTCCCGACCCGGCCAGGGCTCGCATCTGATCGAGAACCGCCTCAGTGGGGGAACCGAAGATGCGGATCGACATGGACGAGGGGTCGAGATACTCCATGACCTCTTGGATATGGTCGGCGACCAGCCCCATGTGAAAGCCCATGTTCTCGGCGTCGGCATGGAACTGGACGGTGGTGAACTGTGAGCCGTCCTCGCTCACATGCTCGCCGAAATAGAGCATCTTCGGCTCCTTGGCCTCGACCAGGTCGGATACCTCCTGGAACTTCTTCCGGTACTCCTCCTCCTTCTCGGGCGGGACCCGGTAGCTGTTGATGAAGATGAACGGCTCGGCCACGGCTTGCTCCTTTCCTCGTGGCTCGACGATCATGCGACGGCGCGCTAACGGCTTGCTAACGGGCCGTGGGGGCACTACGGGTCCTGACGGCGGGTTGACGCTGGTAGATCTCCCGTCGAGGTGCTCGTCTTGGATCTCGACGGTGATTCGTAGGTCGTCAACCTGTGTCGCCACAACCGCTCCGCCGATCTCAGCGCACTGCCAATTTGACGGGGATGGTCGAGGCCGGGGAGTCGCTCCCCGAGGAAGGACCGAACCCGGCGCCCAGACCCGGGGTCCAGCCGGCGGTGGTCGTCCTCCCCAAGCCGCCGCTCGCCTCGTGGGTAAAGTTCAATTCGGTCGAGGTGAAATGGCATCAACGTCCGTTTCACCGGGCCGGCTTTGATCAACAGTGGCGACATTACGATCACCGCCACCACGCGACACTATGGCCGGCGTTTGCGGATCGCCGCCGCCGACGTAACCGGCCACGACGGCAAGCGAATCGCCCTGGCCACGAGTTCGGCTCTGGTAGTCCCCGGGGGCATCAGGGCCCTTATGCAGGGATGAATCCCCGACGAGGTGTTGCAGGCCTGATGCTCAAGCCGGGGAGCCAAGTTGGGAGCCATTCATGAGTGGATCCATGGGGATGGCCGTGGACTCTCATGGAATCGAAACCCGCCCCGAGCAAGCGCGTATGGACTCACCTGGACACCTGTGAAACCCGCTTGGAGATCTACGGATCAGGAGGTTGGGGGTTTAAGTCCCTCCGGGCCGTGCTACGCGAAACCCCTGTTGTGACGGGGGTTTCTGTCATCTTCCGCCAAGTTCAATGCCGTGTGACCGGTTTCTGGGCGCGAGGCTTCGAGCCCGGATATCAGTGGCGAGTCCGGCGGAGCTGGCTGTGATGGCCACGGTGCGATGAGGTTGAGCTGGTTCGAGTCGTCTTCGAAGTCAGCTCTGGCTCAGGCTGCGGTGGGCGCGATCTAGGTGTAGTCGGCGAGGTCGTTGTTGAGTGAGACGGTGCCGGTGCAGTGACCGCGACGCCTCCAAGGTGAAGCGCGAGGGCTGTCCCCAACCGTCGGGGTCCATCGGAGGCGAATGCGAGAGCGACGAACTGGCATAATCGGATGTATGAAAGAGGCCATCGTGCCAGATGAACCCGATGCGTACTCACCGGCCGGGGCCGCGATCCGATTCATCATGGATGGCGCCACTGGCAACATGATTCACTGCACGGTGCCGTCCAAGCAGATCAACCGGGCAATGGTTCATTCGACGGTCAGCGAGTTCTGGTACGTGCTTTCAGGACACGGCGAGATCTGGCGCAAGGACGACGAAGACTCTAGGACCGTCCTGCTTGCACCTGGAACTTCGATCGACATCCCGGTCGGCACTGCGTTCCAGTACCGCAGCATTGGTGAAAGCGACCTTGAATTCATATGCATCGCCATGCCCCCGTGGCCCGGCGATGAAGAAGCCACACAAGTCGACGGGCTCTGGCAACCCACCATCTGACCTCGTTCGACGCCCAAGTCAGTTGGTACGTCTCCTCGCGTTGTCTCGTGGGAAGCAAGGCGGTGGTGGTTCGACAGCTGAGGAGCCTTTAAGTCAACGTCGGCGATCACTGACCAGTTTGTCGGAACCTACGCCCTCGATCCTTCGAAGCTCGGTGAGGTGCGGAGCGTGTTGACCGAGCGTCGCGTTTTCGGAAGTGGATCTTGCTCGAGGCTGCAGAGCTGTACGTCACCACGTGGCCACTGTTGCGGAGGTGCAGCCCGACCCGGCGCCGGGTCCAGCGTTGACCCGGGACGCTGACGACGACTACGTGATCCACCTGGCCCGAGCTCACGACGCCGACTACATCGTCAGCGGTGACGCCGATCTTCTCGAGTGGAACGAACAGGATCCACGGGTGGTCCCTCCGGCTGAAATCGGCGCTGGGAGCCAGGTTGGGAGCCACTCTGTGGATCGGTACGGACGGCCGTTGACGCTGGTGGATTCGAAGGCCCGTCGTTCCAGCCCGTGCGGACCCCTGTTAACCGCCGTGGACGCCGCTTGGAGATCTACGGATCAGGAGGTGAGGGGTTCAAGTCCCGTCGGGCATGCTGCCAAGAATTCCCGTCAGTGGCGGGGGTTCCGGCGCGTTCGGATGTCCGGAAATGTCATCAGAAGGTAGGCCGTCCACACAACGAGCGATGACGGTGATGTCTCCCGACTGTCGCCGTCTCACCGCCCTCGGCCACTCGGCGGGCAGCGCTGGGTTGGGAGATCTGCGCGATGGGGTGTTAGTCGGCTGGGCGGATGCGATCGACGATGTCGATGATCATCTGGGCCTCGTTGTCGGTGATGTGTTTCGAGAAGTTGCTGTCGACGCTGGCCATGTGCACCTTGGCTGCCGATCGGAACAGCTTGTATCCCTCGTCGGTGATGGCGACGCGGATCGCCCGCCGGTCGGCGGCGTCGGGGACCCGCCGCAGTAGGCCCCGCTTCTCGAGACGGTCGATCATGGTCGTGAGCCCGGACTTGCTGACCACCAGTCGCTTGGAGAGGTCCGTCATGCCGATCCCCTCGGTGCCCGCCTCATTGACGTGGAGCAGCGTGTCGTATGTCGACAGGTCGATGTCGCACTGCTCCTGGAATTCGGTGTCGAAGAGGGACGTGAGCTGCATGTGGAGTTCCATCAACGAGCGCCAGGCGAGGAGGTGTGGGTCGTTGCGGCCGCCGCGGCGACTGGGGGGTTGACTCATCGGTTCCTCTCATATATAGTTCGAATTCGTATCATCAGATCTCATACTATCGGCTGACGGATAGTGCGAAAATAGATGATAGCCGATGTGGCTCGAACGTCGAGAAACGAGGACAGAAGGGACGGATATGGGAACCATCGCGGTCATCGGGGCAACCGGAACGATCGGTAAGCGGCTGGCGCTGCGCCTGGCGGCACACGGCAGGCAGGTCCGGGCGATCTGCCGGAACCCGGGGGAGTGGGACGGTGACGTCGAGGCCGTCGCAGCGGATCTCACCGACCTAGAGCAGGCGCTCGACGCCATCGAGGGAGCCGAGGTGGTCTATCTCACGCCGGTGCTCGGAGGCCACGATCTCTTCGCCAACGAGCGGACGGTGGCCGCCAACGTCGTCGACGCCGCCGTGAAGCACGACGTGACGCACATCGTCATGCACACCGCTGTCCGGGCCGATCGGGGCGACACCGGGGCACGAATTCTCGACAACAAGACGCCGATCGAGCAACACCTGGCCGAGTCGGGTGTCGGCTATACCGTTCTGCGGCCGGCGTGGTTCCTTCAGAACCTCTGGGGAGCTCGCGACTACCTCGAGCAGGGCGTGGTGAGCATGCCATGGTCCGGGGACATGGTGTGGGCCGCTACCGACGTCGAGGACATCGTCTCGGCCGCGGTGGCGTTCATCGACCGGGGACCGGCCAACGGCGGATTCGACATTCACATCCCGGGCGGAATCACCGGCTATCAGATCGCCGAAGCCGCCACGTCGGTGCTCGACCGACCGGTTGCCTACCACCGAGCGCCGGTATCGAGCAGGGAGTATCTGGCGTCGTTCCCGCTGTCCGAGGCGCACAAGGACGCCTATGCCGAGCTCTTCGACTACTTCCAGGCGACCACCTATTTCGGCGACCCGCAGCCGATCACCGAGACGCTGACCGGGTTCCGGCCACGCGGCATCGAACAGTTCCTCCGTGAGGAACTGTTCTCTGGCTGAAGCGGCAATACCGCCGCTGCACACGAGCACGATCCGGTCACGGGTCAGAAGAGGAGAAACCATGCAGATGCTGGCCATCAACCACGACGTCGAGGACTACGACCGCTGGAAGTCCGCCTTCGACGAGTTCCCGCCGGCCAAGGGTGGTGCGCTGTTCCACCGCATCAATCGCAACGTCGACGACCTCCGCAACATCACGGTCGTCGCCGGCTTCGAGACGGCCGAGGCTGCCCGGGCGTTCGTCGACAACCCGGACCTCAAGGAAGTCATGCATCGGGCCGGCGTCACGAGCCAGCCGCGGATCGAGATCTTCGAAGAGGTCGAGGCGATCCAGTACTGACCATCACCAACCAGGTAGCCGAAGAGGCGCGGGAGCTCGGCGTTCCCGCGCCTCTTGTGATGCGACATGAGAGCCTGAGAGCGGGCCCGGCGGGCTCGGGCGACATGAATCGTGGTTCATGACCGGATCTCATGTAGATAAGTGACTTCTGCAGCACAAGACTGAATTGCGGTTCACTAGGGTAAACCGGGTGCTCGTCGATCTCCACGTCAGCGAAGTCGGCACCGGGGACCCGGTGGTGCTGATCCCCGGGCTGGGTTATGCGTCGTGGTTCTGGCGGTCACAGGACCCGCTGGCTGACGAGTACCGCCTCCTCAAGGTCGATCCCCGCGGTGCTGGTCGATCGCCCAAGCCGCTGGAGCCCTACGGCATCGAAGACATGGCTTTCGACATCGCCCGGGTCATCGAGGCCGAGGAGAGGCCGGCCCATGTGGTGGGCCACTCGATGGGCGGCTACCTGGCCCTGACCCTCGCCGCTGGTCGCCCTGAACTGGTCCGTTCCCTGAGCCTGGTCTCCACGAGCGCTGGCGGGCCAGGTCACGAGCCGGTGCCGGAGGACACCAGGGCAAGCTGGCTCGCAGAGTCGCACCGTCCACCCGACGAATACGCAAGAGCGACGATGCCCATATCCCTCCGGCCGGGGTGGACCGACCAGCACCCCGCCCGGTACGAAGACCTCCTGCAAACGAGGCTAGAGTACCCGACCCCACCGGAGAGCTGGCAGGCTCAGTTCGCCGCCTGCGAGGCGTTTCTCGAGAAGGGCGCCGATACCGCTGCCATCGATGTCCCGACCCTGATCGTCCACGGTGACGCCGACCGCGTCGTTCCCATGGACAACGGCCGGTTGCTCGCCGACGCCATCCCCGACGCCCGGCTCGTCGTATTCGAGGATGCTGGGCACCTGATCCCCATCGAAGAGCCGGAGAGATTCAACGAGACTCTGGTGACTTTCTGGCGGAGCACCGGTGATGGGTGACCCACAGCGTCAGGACCTGCTGATCGCCGCCGAGGCCTTGTTCGCCGAGAAGTCCTACCACGAGTCCGGTGTCGCCGAGATAGCTGCCCGGGCCGGTTTGGCCACGGGCAGCTTCTACCGGCATTTCGACTCGAAGAAGGACATCCTCGTGGCCGTGCTCAGGGCGATCAACGACGACGTCCGGACGGTCATGCGCGATGCGATCACCGCCACCGCAGGCAGTCAGGCCGAAGTGGAGCGGGCCGGCTTCGATGCCTTCTTCGATCTCATGTCGAAGCGGCCCGGTGTGTACCGGGTGGTCCGCGAAGCAGAGTTCGTCGCCCCCGAGGTCTTCAGGGAGTACTACGAGACGCTGGCCAGGGGCTACGTGCGGGGAGTCCAGAAGGCCCAGGTGCGGGGTGAGATCGACATCGACCTCGACCCGGAGGTGGTCGCGTTCGTTTACATGGGCGCCGGCTATTTCTTGGGGATGCGCTGGGCCGAATGGACCGGAGGCGGCCTCGTCCCCGAAGACGTGCGGGCCGATCTGTACAGGCTTCTCCGTCGCGGTCTCGAGCCCGGGGAGAGCCGATGAGGCTGCGCGCGGCCGTACTCACCGAGATCGGCAGACAGCGTCCCTATGCGCACACGGCTCCCCTTTCGGTCGTGCCGGTGGAACTCGATCCGCCTGGTCCCGGGGAGCTGCTGGTGAGGGTCCTGGCTGCCGGAGTGTGCCACTCCGATCTGTCTGTGGTCGACGGGAACAGGGCGCGCCCCACACCGATGGTGCTGGGCCACGAGGGGGCCGGGATCATCGAGGAGGTGGGCGAAGGCGTCGTCGGCGCCGACGAGGGTGACCATGTTGTGTTCACCTTCGTTCCCTCGTGCGGTCTTTGCGCCGAGTGTCAAACCGGACGCCCCGCCCTGTGTCGACGAGCCGCGGTGTCCAACCAAGCAGGGGCAATGCTCCGTGGCGGCCGGCGCCTTCACCGCGAGGGTGAGAGATTGCACCACCACCTCGGCGTCTCGGCATTCGCCGAATATGCCGTGGTAGACCGTGGCTCCGCGGTGGTCATCCCAGGCGACATTCCATTTCATGTCGCCGCCTTGCTCGGCTGCGCCGTCCTCACCGGTTATGGCGCAGTCGTCAACACCGCAGACGCCAGGCCTGGTCAGTCTGCAGCCATCTTCGGGCTCGGTGGGGTGGGTCTGGCGGCGGTCATGTCGGCGGTTGTCGCAGGTCTCAGGCCCGTCTTCGCCGTCGACCCGATCGAGGCGAAGCGGGATCTTGCAATCGAGATAGGAGCGGATGCCGCCTTCGTTCCCGACGAGGCCACCGAGGCAATTCCCGCCGCGACAGACGGTGGGGTGGACATCGGTGTCGAAGCCGCCGGCCATGCAGCGGTTCTCGCCACCGTGCTCGGAGCGACCAGGCGGGGTGGGACCACCGTCGCGGTCGGCCTACCCCACCCCGACGCCAAGCTGGAGGTGCCGGCGTTGTCCTTTGCCGGGTCAGGGAAGCGTCTCCTCGGCTCGTATATGGGGGACGCCTCGCCCGGACGTGACATCCCCCGATTGGTCGGTCTCTGGCGCAGCGGGAAGCTGCCGCTCGAACGTCTTCACACCCACACCCGACCGCTTGACGAGATCAACACCGCGTTCGACCTGCTGGCGGACGGCGACGCCATCCGCCAGATCATCCAACCCCACGACAACAAGGAGGATCAATGACCTACTCACTTCCCGGGAACGTCAGCTCCCACCACGTCGACACCAGCCGTCTCCGCGTCCACTATCTGGCCACAGCAGGCGACGGTGAGCCTGTGGTCTTCCTCCACGGCAACATCGCCTCCTCCCTGTTCTGGGACGAGACGCTGGCAACCCTTCCCGACGGGTTCCGAGGGATTGCAGTCGACCTGCGCAGCTTCGGCGGCACCGAGCCCAAACCCGTGGATGCGACCCGAGGCATGGGGGACTTCGCAGACGATCTGGACGCCCTGATGGACGCCCTCGACATCGAAACGGCCCACCTGGTCGGGTGGTCGACCGGCGGATTGGCCGCGATGCAGTACGCCTTGGATCATCCGACCCGGGTGCGTTCGATCACCCTCGTCGACTCCGTGCCGCCGCACGGTTTCGGGGGTACCGCCGACCTGGAGGGCACACCGATCAACGAGGATTACTCCGGTACCGGTGCCGCCATCGTCCCCCAGGAAGTGCTCGACAGGATCCGAGATGAAGACCGGAGCTCGGAGAGTGACATGAGCCCCAGGGTGTTCATGAACGCCTTCTATTGGAAACAGGGCTACAAGGTCGACACCGACAGGGAGGACGCCTTCGTAGAGGAACTGTTCAAGTGTGCCGTCGGCGAGGACAACCTTCCCGGTGACCTGGCAAGTTCCGAGTACTGGCCGGGCTTCGCACCAGGCACCCGCGGCGTCAACAACGCCCTGTCAGGAAAGTACTCCAACATCCTCGCCCTGGCCGACGTCGACCCAAAGCCCCCGCTGCTCTGGGTGCAGGGGAGCGACGACTTGGTCGTCTCCGATGCCTCGCTGTACGACATGGGAAATCTGGGCAAGCTGGGCTTGATCCCCGACTACCCGGGTGAGGACGTCTATCCCATCCAGCCGATGGTGAGTCAGATGCGCTGGTTCGTCGAAAAGTACGAGTCCAACGGCGGAGGCACCACGCAGGTCGTGATCGAGAACGCCGGACACGGCCCCCACATCGACCATCCTCAGGAGTTCCAGGCGGCCTTCCACGGCTTTCTGGCGCGCGTCGGAGGCTGACGATCTGGCACGGTCCTTAGGCGGTGGCCAACACGTCGGGGGCGTGGCAGCCCGATGGCCCCCGGCACCGACCAGGGACCGTGACGACTATCGACATCTACTGCTGACGCAGGAACTGCAGCACTGCGAGCACTCGCCGGTGCTCGCGCTCACCTGGTTGCAGTCCGAGCTTGGTGAACACGCTTCGTATGTACCCCTCGACGGTCTTGACACTCACGAAGAGCTCCTCAGCCAGAGCAGCGTTGGTCAGACCTTGGGCCATGAGCGCCAGTACCTGCAGCTCGCGATCGGTGAGTTCGGCCAGCGGGTCCCGTTCACGACGCCGGCTGACCAACCGTGACACGAGCTCTTGGTCGATCACGACATGGCCGGCGGCGACCCGACGTACGTCAGCGGCGAAAGCCCTCAAGTCCGACACACGGTCCTTGAGGAGATAGCCGACCGCGCCGTCGAACTCGTCCATCAGTCGCAGGGCGTGGTGCACCTCGACATGCTGTGACAACAGCATCACGCCGACATTCGGCGCGAACGAGCGGATCTCAGCTGCTGCTTCGATCCCCTCGTCGGCGAAGTCCGGGGGCATTCGCAGGTCCGTGATGACCACGTCGGGGGCCCCGCGTCGGACGAGTCTGATCAGTTCCGTGCCGTTGCGCGCTTGGCCGGTGACATCGAAGCCCACCTCGGTGAGGATCCGGGCCATCCCTTCCCTGAACAGCACCGCGTCGTCTGCGACGATCACGCGCATGGCAGCACTGTCCTGATTCGGGTTCCACCGCCCACGGGACTGTCGACCGTGAGCCTGGCGCCAACTGCGGCGACCCGGTCCGCGAGGCCCTCGAGGCCGCTCCCGTGGCGTCGTCGAGCACCGCCGCAGCCATCATCGCTCACCCCCACCCGCAGTCCTTCCACGACCCTCGCGACCTCGACTGTGACCACGTCGGCGCCTGAGTGGCGCGCTGCGTTGGTCAGGGCCTCGCTGACGATGTAGTACGCCGTCACCTCGATCTCGCGGGACAGGCGACCGGGAATCGCGACGGTTAGTCGGACGGGGATGGCCGACCGATCCGCCAGCATCCTCAACGCGGTGTCCAGCCCCGCCTGGGTGAGCACCATCGGGTGCAAGCCGCGGGCCAGTTCGCGCAGGTCGGCAGTGGTCTCCAGTAGCTGCGCTCGTACCTCCTTCACCCGTGCGGCCAATTCCGGCCCGCCGGAGGCCTGTGCCTGCTCGGCCAGTGATCCGAGCTCCAGGCCCATCGTCACCAGGCGCTGCTGGGCTCCGTCGTGGAGGTCCCGCTCGATCCTGCGGCGGGCCGCGTCCTGGGCGCTGACGATGCGCCGGGCAGCAGCCTGCAGTTCCTGCGCCTGTTGCTGCTGGGCGATGACGAGGCCGGTCTGAGCGACCAGGTCTGAAAGCAGCCGCACCTCGGTGGTGGTGAGAGCTTCTCCCGCCGGCTTGCGCAGGGTGATCGCTCCGCGCACGGTGCCCCGGTGGACAACCGGCCGGACGTGTCGATGGGCGCCGCGGTCCAGTTCGCCCAGCCGGGACGGTTCCGACGGCTCGGGTGGGTGGGGCCACCCGGCCTGTGGGAGCAGGCGTGCTTCCTCCCCAACCCAGACGACCACCTCGGTCGCTCCGACCGCGTTGGCGACCGTGGCGGCGATCCCGTCGAGCAACTCCTCCGGCGCCTCGTCCAGCTGCGCCGACAGCCGGGACAATGCCTCATAGGGTGTTGCACGGTGGCCGTAGACGAGCCGGTCGGCGAGAATCTGGGCGCGCCGGCGGAGCGGCTCGAACGCCACGGCGACGACTGCGGTGGCAAGCAGGGACAGCCAGCCTGTACCTGCCGGGATCAAGGAACCGACGCCCACGACGAGGGCGACATAGCCTGTCGTGACGACGAGCACCAGGGATCCGATCACCAGTGTCTTGTTGATCACCGGATCGATGTCGTACAGCCGGTACTTCTGAATGGCGATGCCCGCGGCGACCGGGATCAGTGGCACCACCAGCGCCCCGGGAACCGGACTCCGTAACACGGCCAGACCCGCGACCAGCAGCACCATGGCCATGACGGTCGCATAGACCAGCCAGCGCATCTGGCGTGCCTCGTCCCCGCGAGCCCGGCGCAGCCGCACCACCACCGCGGCGGTCCACAGCACCTGGAAGAGCGCGTAGCTCGGCAGGAGGTAGGGCCAGAGCCGCGCGGCCGTCTCAGAGCCGGACAGCTCCAAGGGATGGGGTGAAACCATGCCGATGCGGTCGTGGTCCACTGGCCACAGCGCGGACATCGTGGCCATGAGGGCGGCGACAGCGAGCATAGCCAGGCCAGCGCGGCGCCAGGCCGGTGACAGCATGCGGCCGTGCGGGAATGCCATGAAGGTCCAGCCGGTCAAGGCGATGGCCAGGGGTAGGGGCCACACGCCGAGCCAGCCGATCCACGACGCAGCGGGTAGCACACCCTCGGCGTGGCCGTACTGACGTCCGAAGAACATGACGGCGTGGACCGCGCCGACGGCTACGAACAGCCAGCCCTCGCGATGCCGTGGGCGCATCCGCACGACGTAGAGGCCGACGGCGGAGAACGAGGCAGCGATCAGCCCGTTGTGGGCGTTGTCGACGTGGAAGCCGAGGAACCACCCGTAGCCAACCAGCATCGCGACGAGCAGGGCCACTATTCCGAGGCCAATATCCAGGGCCGTCGTGGGGGCCTCCGTGGACGGCTTTCTGGACTCCAACGCAGCCGACATGGCGAGATGCTAGGGCTGCACGAGCCGGGCCTGAAAGAGGGTTTTCCCTGAGGATCTCCAGGGAGTCCACGGATGCGGGAGTGACCGGTCGTCGGCCACCATTGACCGAGTCACCACACGGTATGGAGGACCACATGAACGCGTCGATAGACGCTCGCGCCAGCCGGTCACCCTCGCTCCGCGCCTCGCGGCTCGGCGGCGTCTGCCTCGCGCTGGGAGGGATCGCCTTCTTCGCAGGCGGTGTCATTCACCCGCAGCCCAGGATCGAGGGCACCAAGGTCGAGACGCTCTACGACATGTTCGTGCAGCCGATGTGGTATCCGTCGCATGTGCTGTTGCTGGCCTCGTTCGCGCTGTTTGCAACCGCCGTCCTGTTGCTCCGCAGGCGGGGCGATCTCGATTCCCGCATGCGCCAAGTCGTGAACGTCGTCAGCGTGCTGTTTGTCGTCGGCACGCTGTCAATGGCGGTGCACCTCTTCGATGCGTTGGGGGCCGAATCGATCGCGGACGGACAACCGGCGCTCGTCCATGAGGTGGCCAAGTGGAACGAGACGATCTTCAGCAGCATGTGGGGCGTGGGCATCGTCACGCTCGCTGCAGCCGGTGGACTGACCCGCACCCTGGGCAACCGCATCACCATGCCGCTGGGTGTGGTCGGCGGTGTCGCGTGGTGCCTCGCCGCGGCGACGGTCGCGTTCATCGACCTGTTCGACCCGTTGTTCCCCATCGCCGGAACGCTGATCCCGGTCTGGGCTGTCGCCGCTGGGGTGGGTTGGGCAGCGCGCGCCACCTGAGACGTGGCTAGCCGCGCGACTCGGTTGCTGACGCGTACGGCCGTCTGCGTGGCGGGCTGTGCCGCGATCCGGCGGTGCAGGCGTGGGCCACAGCCAACTCGGACCGTATGCCTATTCAGACCCGCCTCCCGGGGAGCCTCAGCTTGTACGAGACTTCACATCGACATGTGTCGGCACTCAGTCGCACATCGTCGAGTCGAGATAGCGGCGGCATTCATCCTCGGTGAGCGGACGGGTGACCCGGCTTCGAGCCAACTCGACCATGCGGTCGGTATCGAGATCGAACTTGCGGAGCACGTTGCCTGCATCGGGGTACAACAGGTAGCCCCCGTCCGGGCTGAAATTGAGCTGGGGT
>DATKEC010000024.1:0-11197 GCA_035544575.1 Acidimicrobiia bacterium | reverse complement strand
GTCGACGAACTGCTCGAGCTCACCGGCCTCGACCCGTCGATCTACCGCAGCCGGTACCCCAAGGAGTTGTCGGGCGGGCAGGCACAACGCGTCGGCGTGGCGCGCGCGCTCGGCGCCGACCCCGAAGTGCTGCTGATGGACGAACCGTTCGGCGCCATCGATCCGATCACCCGCGACCGGCTGCAGAACGAGTTCCTCCGCCTGCAGTCGGAGCTCAAGAAGACGATCGTGTTCGTCACCCACGACATCGACGAGGCGATCAAGATGGGCGATCGCATCGCCATCCTGCGCGAACAGTCCCGCATCGCCCAGTACGACACCCCCGAGGCGATCCTCGCCCATCCGGCCAACGCGTTCGTGTCGGACTTCCTGGGGTCGGGGGCGATTCTGAAGGGCCTCAATCTCAAGCGCATACGCGACCTCGACCTGACAGACATCCCGACGGTCACCGAGCCCGTGAGCCGAGAAGAAGTGCTGCGGGCCATCGAGAAGTCTGTCGACGGCTGGGCACTGATGCTCGACTCGGAGGGCAAGCCTGCCCGCTGGCTCGATCGGACGGCGCTCGACCGTGCCGAGAGCCTCGACGAAGCCGGCCAGCGAGTGCGGGTGACGGTCGAGCCCGAAGACACACTGCGCGATGCCCTCGAGAAGATGCTGCTGTCGGTGACTGGCTGCGCGGCCTGCGTCGACCCGCAGGGCAGATACATGGGCGGGGTCCGAATCGAACTGTTGACCGAGTTCCTCCAAGAACTCCAGCGCGTCGAGCGCGATCGCCAGGCGGCGCTCAACCGATGAATGCAGTCGCCGCCCCAGCCGCCACGACGGTTGTCGAGAAGACCGATGCCGAGCTCGCCAGGATCCGGGACCGGATCCAGCTCATCATCCCGCCGGCGATGTTCGTGTTCCTGCTCTTGGTGGTCGGCGCCGTCTACATCTACAGCGAGTTCGACCGCACGACCGCTGACATCCTGTCCACCGACAAACTGGTCGGCCAGTTCCGCTCCCACATCAACGTGACGTTCTGGTCGACGGTGCTGGTGGTGGGAACGGCGATCCCGCTCGGCATCGTCCTAACGCGGGACAGGTTCCGGAAGTTCGCACCCACCGTGGTGGCCTTCGCCAACTCTGGTCAGGCGATCCCCGCCTACGGGCTCATCAT
Source organism: Acidimicrobiia bacterium (assembly GCA_035544575.1). GTDB lineage: Bacteria > Actinomycetota > Acidimicrobiia > Spongiisociales > ZC4RG35 > DATHWB01. The sequence goes on along the minus strand of DATKEC010000024.1, from coordinate 10,038 downwards.
CATCTTCTTCACGATCATGGGACGGGGCACGATCACGGCGATCATCGCCCTCACCGTCTTCGCCATCATCCCGGTCCTCCGCAACACCATGGTGGGCCTCGACCAAGTCGACAAGCCGACGATCGAGGCTGCCCGCGGAATGGGGATGTCCAAGCGACAGGTGCTGCGTCGGATCGAACTCCCCCTCGCGGTCCCTGTGATCCTGGCCGGCGTCAGAACGGCGCTCGTGATCAACGTCGGCATGGCCGCCCTCGTGTTCCTGATCGGTGCCGGCGGTCTGGGAGAGACGATCAACTCGGGTCTCAAGCTGCAGCGCAACACCGCCATATTCGTCGGGGCGTCGTTGGTGGCGCTGTTGGCCCTGGCCATCGACTTCGCCGCCTCGCTGGCCGAGCGCTACCTCAAGCCCAAGGGGATCTGAGCGTCGACGCCCGGACGGGTGGTAGCTTGCCTCACCGATGATCAGCTCCGTTCTCGTCGCCAATCGAGGTGAGATCGCGCGGCGAGTCTTCCGCACATGCCGGGCCATGGGGCTGGAAACGGTGGCCGTGTTCTCCGATCCCGATCGCCATGCTCCCTTCGTCGCCGAGGCGGACCAGGCGTTCGCGTTGGGGGGCTCTGCCGGCACCGAGTCGTACCTGCGGGGGGACCTGATCCTCGACGCCGCTCGTCGGAGCGGAGCAACCGCCATCCATCCTGGCTATGGCTTCCTGGCCGAGAACGCCGAGTTCGCTCGCGCCGTCGTCGACGCCGGCCTGACCTGGATCGGACCGTCGCCCGACGCGATCGCCCGCATGGGCTCGAAGCTCGAATCCAAGCGCGTGGTCGGCGAAGCGGGGGTGCCCACCCTCGCCTCGGTGGATCTGACAGGACTCGCCGACGACGCCGTCGAAGCAGCCGCCACCGAGATCGGCTATCCGGTGCTCGTCAAGGCGTCTGCCGGTGGCGGCGGCAAGGGCATGCGGATCGTTCCGGACCCGAGCGGCCTGCTCGACGCGGTCCGTGGCGCAGAACGCGAGGCCCAGAGCGCGTTCGGCGATGCAACGGTGTTCCTGGAGAAGTACCTCACGGATCCCCGCCACGTCGAGATCCAGGTGTTTGGCGACCTGCACGGCAATCTCGTCTCGCTGCACGAGCGGGAGTGCTCGATCCAACGACGCCATCAGAAGATCGTCGAAGAGGCCCCGTCACCGGCCGTCGACTCCGCTCTTCGCTCACGAATGGGGAAAGCAGCCGTGGCGGTTGCCCGGGCTGTGGACTACGTGGGAGCCGGGACAGTCGAGTTCCTCCTGGCGGGAGACGAGTTCTACTTCCTCGAGATGAACACACGGCTGCAGGTGGAGCATCCCGTGACCGAAGCGATCACCGGTCTCGACCTCGTGCGTCTGCAGTTGCTCGTGGCGATGGGCGAGCCGCTGCCGCCTGAAGCGCTGACGCCGAGACTCGACGGCCACGCCATCGAAGTGCGTCTCTACGCCGAAGATCCGCGCCACGACTTCCTACCGGTTGCGGGGCGGTTGTCGCGATTCTCCATCCCCGCCTCCGACGGCATCCGGGTCGACAGCGGGGTCGAATCCGGCAGCGAGATCTCGGTGTTCTACGACCCGATGCTGGCCAAGGTCATCTCTCACGCCCCCACCCGGCGGGAGGCGGCGATGACGCTCGCGGCAGCGCTTCGCCGAGCCGCCATCCACGGTTCGATCACCAATCGGGACCTGCTCGTGCGTGTGCTGAATCATCCCGAGTTCCTTGCCGGGGACACCGACACCGGGTTTCTCGACCGACACGATCCCGCCGAGCTGGGCGCCCCGCTTCCCGCCTCCGAGGACCTGGCGGAGATGGCGCTGGCGGCGGCCCTGGCCGGTCACGACGAGCGGCGGGCGAGTGCTGCGGTGCTCAGGTCGATCCCATCGGGATGGAGGAACAACCCGACCGATCCCCAGATCGTCTCCTACGACGGCCCCCTGGGCACCGTCACCGTGGGCTACCGCTTCGGACGGGGTGGGGCGACGGTGTCGATCGACGGCGCCGACGCCGTCGAGTTCGACCATCGGGTCGCCGAAGACGAGGTCGCCATCGAGATCGGCGGCCGCCGGCGCACCTACCGGGTCGCGCGCAGCGGTTCGGAAACAGACGTGGACGGGCCGGCCGGCCACGCTCGTTTCGTCGAGCACGACCGCTACCCGTCGATTCGTGCCGTCGCCGATGCCGGGTCGCTGCGGGCTCCGATGCCAGGCAAGGTCGTGGAGGTGCTCGTGGTGGAGGGAGAATCTGTCAAGGCCGGCCAGATCCTCCTCATCATGGAGGCGATGAAGATGGAACACACGCTGCGGGCTCCGGCCGCCGGCATCGTCGAGTCGGTCCGGGCGGCTGCGGGCGATCAAGTCGACGCCGACTCCGCGCTGATCGTGATCCGGGAGGAGGACGAATGAGTTCCGTGGGGTTCGTGGGGATCGGAATCATGGGCCGTGGCATGTCCGCCAACCTCATCAAGGTCGGTTTCGATGTCGTCGTCTGGAACCGCACCGCCTCGAAGGCCGCCGCGATCGAGGGTGGCACCGTCGCGGACTCGCCGCGAGACGTCGCCGAACGTTGCGACGTGGTGCTCATCTGCGTGTCCGACAGCCCTGATGTGGTCGACGTCGTGAGAAGGGACGACGGGATCCTGGCAGGTCTGCGGCCCGGGGCCCTCGTCGTCGACCACAGCACGATCAGCCCGAGCGTGACGCGATCGCTGGCGGCGGATGTCGAAGCGGCAGGAGGATCCTGGGTCGACGCCCCGGTTTCGGGAGGATCCGAAGGTGCGGCCAACGGGATGCTGTCGATCATGGTCGGCGGGAGTGGGGACGATGTGGCCCGGGCACTTCCCTACTTCCAGGCGATGGGCAACACCATCACCCACGTCGGTCCGGTCGGGTCGGGTCAGCTGGTCAAGATCGTCAACCAGATGCTGGTGGTCATCAACCAGTTGGCGGTTTCGGAGTCGTTGCTACTCGCCGAGGCGGCCGGTCTCGATCTCGAAGCGACGCTGTCGGCGGTGACCGGCGGGGCGGCCGGCTCATGGATGCTCTCGAATCGCGGACCGCAGATGATCGCGCGTGACTGGCGGCCCGGCTTCACGATCGATCTGCAGTTGAAGGATCTGCGGTTGGTTCTGGAGGCGGCGGATGAGCTGGGCGTCCCCGCGCTGGGGACCTCGCTCGCGTTCCACCTGTATCGGACTCTCCAGCAGCAGGGCCTCGGAGGCGACGGGAACCACGCGCTGGTGAAAGCGCTGGAGCAGATGACGGGCATCGAGGTGGGGCGGCAACGATGAGCCACGCCGGCTGGGACGGCGACCCGATCCTCGAGGACCTGGCGGCCGAAACGGCGTCCCTCCTGGCAGAGGTGGAAGGTCTGTCCGCGGGAGAGGACGGCATCGACCGTGTCACGCCGGCGGCGCCCTGGACGATCCGGGACCAGCTCTCGCATCTCGCCGGCTTCGACGTGAAGGCGCGCATCGCCGCCACCGACCCCGAGCGGTTCGTGGCCGAACTGGCGGCAGACTTCGGCGACCGCGGAGACGTCCTGATGGAACGACAGTTCGCCGAGGGCCGGGCGATGACGCCTCCCGACGTTCTGGCGTGGCTGCGCGCCGAGCGAGCCGCGCTGATCGCAGCGTTCGTCAATCTCGATCCCGAGGAACGGATCCCCTGGTACGGCCCGCCGATGAAGACGAGGTCCTCGGCGGTGGCCCGGCTGATGGAGACCTGGGCGCACGGTGTCGACGTCGTCGACGCCCTCGGGGTGGTGCGGGAGCCGACCGACCGTCTGTTTCAGGTCGCCGAGCTGGGGGTGAAGACGTTCCGGTTCTCGTTCCAGAATCGGGGTCTCGAGGTGCCGGAGAGTCGGGTGCGGGTCACGCTCGTCGGCCCGTCCGGCACCGTGCGGACCTGGAACGATGACAGCGCCGAATCGGTGACAGGCCCCGTGGAGGATTTCTGCTTGGTCGTTGCCCAGCGCCGCCACGTGGCGGACACGGCGCTGGAGGTCTCCGGCCCCGCCGCCAGCGCTTGGATGGCCCACGCCCAGGTCTTCGCCGGCCCCCCCGGCCCCGGCCGCAAGTCCTCGCGTACCCAGGGTTAGATCGGACGTATACGTCCGATCTAGCCCGCGGAAGGGAGCGTTCAGCTGGCGCGCTGGAGGAGAAGCCGGATCGACTCGACCACCTCGACGGGTCGATACTCGATGTCGTCCCAGGTGAAACGAACCACTCGCCATCCGCTGAGTGCCGCCGTGCGATCGCGAAGTCTGTCCGCCTCGAAGGCGGCCAGCTGACCGTGATATCGGCGCGAATCCCACTCGATCGCCAGCCGCTGATCGGGGTACGCGTCGTCGAAGCGACGATCTGGCGTCCACGGAATCGGAAACTCGTGAACGGGTGGGGGCAGGTCGGCATCGGCAATGAGGCGCCGAGCGCGCCGTTCGAGCTCGGACTGGGGGCGCATGGCACCGCCTCGCTCGTCGATGACGGTCCTCATCGTCACCGTGCCCGGCTTTCCCTTTCGGGCAACGGACCGGGCGATGTCGGTCATCACCGCAAAGTCGAGGAGACCGCGGCTGACGAGGTCGTCGACGATGGCGCCAACGTGCTTCGGATGCCGACCGGCGGCGATGTCGACGACGGTTCGCTCGACCGTCGTCACAGGTAGCCCGCCAATCCTGATGACATGCGACTCGTCGAGGTCGTGTGATCGGTGCGCGATCACCTCGTCGAAGCGGAAACAGTGAGTCGTACGGGAGTGGACCGTCACCTTCGAGAGACCCTTCGGGAGGCGCGAGAATCCGTGAAGCTCTGCGGCCGACTCGTGAGAGACGACTGCCCGTTCCAGAACGGTGATCGCGGTGAGGATGCTGTCGCGGGGATCCCGCGTCGGGAACAGGCGATACGCCCCTCGCCCGATCGACTTCCAGCCGTGGCGGCGGACCTTGTTCCTGATCTGATGGGGGGTGAACCCGAGTTCAGCGAGCACGGGCGCCGTCACCACACCCCCGTGAGCGGCTGCGAACTCGCGGGCACGTTCGTCGTTCGTCATGGTCCGCAGCCTGCGATGCGGGTGTGACAGGAACGGGTAGGTCGGCTGCACTTTCCGCGGGCTCGATCGGACGTATACGTCCGATCTAACCCTGGGTACGGGGAGGATCGGCCGGGTCTACAGGGTGCCGATGTCGGTGACGGTGAGGTCGTGCCAGCCGGCGAGGACGTCGTTGATGAGGGCCGCGTACAGGTGCGGTTCGGTCAGGAACGAGTCGTGTCCCTTCTCCGAGTGGAGGGTGAACCGACGGGCCGGCACGCCCGCCGCCAGCAACGTCGTGTACATCTCCGTTTGCTCCTCCGGATAGAAACAAACGTCCGAGTCCACCGTGAACACCTGCCAGCGCTGATGGCCGCACCGCGACAGCACCTCCACCATCGACTCGCCCCCCACCTCCTGGACGAGGTCGAACTGCTGCCAGATGCGCATCACGATCAGATACGTGTTGGCGTCGAAGCGCTCCACGAACTTCTCGGAGTGATGCAGCATGTAGGACTCGAGCGGACTGCTGATCGCGTATCCGCCGAGATCGACGTTCTGCACCACCTGGGCCCTGGCGCGCTCGGTGAGCGTCAGCAACGACACGAACATCTTGTGCCCGATCGTGCGGGCGACGGCCAAGCCCACGTTGGGATGCTCGCCGTCGTAGTAGTCACCCCGCTGGAAGTTCGGGTCGCGGGCGATCGCCATGATCTGTTCGAAGTTGAGGAGGGCCTGCAGGGTCGTGGTCCGCAGGCCCGCCGCGATCGGGATCACGACCTCGACGCGGTCCGGGTACCGGGTGGCGAACACCGCCGACATCATCCCGCCAACCGATCCGCCGATGACTGCGTGCACCTTGTCGATCCCCAGCTCGTCGAGCAGCCGAACCTGGCTGTCCACGATGTCGGTGAGCGTGACGGCGGGAAACGTCGACCCGTAGCGTTTTCCGGTCGCCGGGTCGATCGAGGCCGGGCCCGTCGAGCCATAACAGCCACCCAGATAGTTGACACACAGCACGGCGTAACGGTCGGTGTCCATCGCCCGGCCCGGGCCGATGAACCCGTCCCACCAGCCCCGGTGCACGTCGGCCGTCCACCGCCCGTCGACCCCTTCGACCTCGGGATTGAAACCGGCCGCGTGCTGGCTGCCCGTGATGGCGTGGAAGACGACGATGACGTTGTCCCGTGCCTCGCTGATCTCCCCGTACAGCTCGTAGGCGAGCGTGACCGATTCGAGCGTCGCTCCCCCCTGGGTGGTGAACGGTCCGGACAGCGTGTGGAATCGGGTGCTCACCTGCCCGACCGATCGACCGGGATCAATCGTGTTCAACATCGGAAAACCTCAACTCCTTCGGCGCCCCTGGGCCTCGGGCGGGTCTCCGCCGTCGGTCTCATCGATCAGGCATTGGCACCGCTCGCACGGTTGCCGCGGCATCATCGGGCCTGTCCCTCCGCCGCTCTGGATGAGCGCACGGCGAGTGTGACATCTGCATCCGGCACGGTCAATCGCGCCGCCCCGGACGGGTTCCGGTGCTGGCGAGCCATCCGATCAGCGGACCGACGACCTCGTCTGGGTGGTCGTACAACGAGGCGTGGGCTCCTCCCGGAATCTCGACCAGCTCGGCGTGCGGCAGGTCTGCCGCCAACCCGCGGCCGGCCCGGGCGGGAACCATCAGGTCCTTCTCACCGACGATGACGAGGGTCGGCGCATGCACCTGGGCGAACGCACCGGAGCCGTCCCACTGCGAGCAAGCAACGAGATCCGCCCCCAACGAAGCGATGTTGCGTTCGAGCAGTCGCCGATTGGCGCCCGCCATCCACAGGCCCGGGGCGGTGTGGTGGCCAAAACGGGATCGGCCGCTGTGCGACCATCCGATGATGAGGTCGGTCGCCAGCTTGTCGCGCCGATCGGCCGCCTCCTGAAGTTCGGGGTGGACCGCCATCTGCGTTGCGGGAGCAAGGAGGCCGAGCCCCCGGACCCTGCCCGGTTGCCGGCATGCCATCTCCATCGCGATCAACGAGCCCATCGAGTGACCGACGACGGTCACTTCGTCCGCGCCGAGAGAGTCGACCACGTCGAAACACCAATCCGCCATCGCCTCGATGGACCCGAGTGCGGGGCCGTCGGTCTTGCCGTGGCCCGGCAGGTCCACGGCGACGACCGGCCAGCCCGCCGCAGCCAGGCGCCGCGTCACGAACCGCCAGATCGTGTGGTCGTTGCCGGCCCCGTGAACGAGGAGGACGACGCCGTTCTGCCGATCCAGATCCACGCCTCCGATGTGAAGGAACACTGAGCGATCACCGACCATCAGCTCCACCTTCAAACCTTCCCGGCGGCCCGCAGGGCCCGGGCGAGGTCGGCGATCAGATCGGCCGGGTCCTCGAGTCCCACCGAGACCCGAACGAGGTCTTCGCCGATTCCCGCCGCCGCCAGCTGGTCCGCGGTCATCTGCTGATGCGTCGTCGAGGCCGGATGAATCACCAGCGAACGCAGGTCGCCGATGTTGGCGAGGTGACTGAAGACTTCGACCGACTCGATGAACCTGGAGCCGGCTGCCCTCCCGCCTTCGATCCCGAAGGCGAGCACCGCGCCCCCGCCCCGCGGGAGAAGACGGGCGGCCAATTCGTGGTCGGGATGCGACTCCAGTCCCGGGTACGCCACCCACCGCACCGCTTCGTGGGACTCGAGGAACCGGGCGACCGACATCGCATTCTCGACATGACGCCGCATCCGCACCGGGAGGGTTTCACAGCCCTGGATGAGGTGGAAGGCGGTATCCGGACTCATCGAGGCGCCGAAGTCGCGCAGACCTTCGGCCCGGGCCCGAGCCGCGAAAGCGGAAGGGCCGAACTCGTCGACGAAGTCGATCCCGTGATAGCCCTCATAGGGTTCGGTCAGCGTGGGGAAACGACCTGACCCCTCCCAGTCGAATGTTCCTCCATCGACCAGCACACCTCCGATCACCGTGCCGTGGCCGCCGATGAACTTGGTCGCAGAGTGATAGACCAGGTCGATCCCCCACTCGACCGGACGGCACAGATACGGCGACGCGAAGGTGTTGTCCACGAGGACCGGAACCCCATGGGCGTGGGCCACCTCGGCGAAGGCACCCAGGTCGGTCACGTTCATGATCGGGTTGCCGATGGTTTCGGCGATCACCAACCGCGTCCTGTCGGTGATCGCCGCATCGAGGCCGGCATGATCCCGCGGGTCCACGAAGGTGGCGGTGATGCCGAAGCGGGGAAGGGTGTTGACCAACAGGTTGACCGTGCCGCCGTAGACCGCCGCCGAACAGACGATGTGACCGCCCTGGCCCATGAGGGTGGTGATGGCGATGTGCAGTGCTGCCTGGCCAGACGCCGTGGCCACCGCCGCCACGCCCCCTTCGAGTGCCGCCATGCGCTGTTCGAACACTGAGACCGTCGGATTGGAGATCCGGCTGTAGATGTGACCCGGCGTCTCGAGGTTGAAGAGTGAGGCGGCGTGGGCAGTGTCTTCGAAGACGAATGACGCGGAGTGATAGATCGGCGTCGTACGCGCTCCGGTGGTCGGATCCGGTCGGGCTCCGGCGTGGATCGAGAGCGTGTCGAAGCCGGTGGAGTCAGGTTTGACCATGCGGCCACGTTATCGGACCGCCACCCCGGCTCACGTGGCGGACAACTGCACCGGAATCCCGTTGAGGACGGCGTTGCCCGACACCGGATCGATCGGGAGCGCATCGGTCAGCACGTTGGTGTTCACCCCGGGACGCTGTGACGCCACCGACAACCTCGACCCTTCTGCGTCGTGGCCCCAGCCGTACGGGAGGCTGACAACCCCAACCATCACCGAAGGGGTGACTTCTGCCGGCGCGCTCAACTCGCCGACACGGGACCGCACCGTCACAGCGTCGCCGTCGCCCACGCCGAGCCGGGCGGCATCGTCGGGATGGATCTGCAGCGTGCAGCGTTCCTTCCCACGCACCAGCACTTCGACGTTGTGCAGCCAGGAGTTGTTCGATCGCAGCTCACGCCGCCCGACCAGCACCACGTCGTCCTCATGGTGCGTCTCGACCGCCTCGGCCAGTCTGGGCACATCGGCGAGGATCGGGGCGGGCGCCAGTTCGACCCGGCCCGACGCGGTCACCAGCACGTCTTCGATTCGCGGCCGCAAGGGGCCGAAGTCGATGCCGTGCGGGCTGGCAGCCAGACGCTCGAGAGTCATCCCGTCTGGGTCGGCCCCGAAACCGTCGCCGCAGTATCCCGTCCGGATCAACAGGTCGAGGAACCGTTCGGGGAGGGGCCACGGGGCCAACTCCTTGAGTATCTCGTCGGCGTCGCGATCGTGAATGGGCGACTCCGGATCGGACACTGCCGACTGCACACGAGCCGCCAGCGCCGCCTCCGCCACCGAAGACGGATCGGCTGTCGAACCCATCCCCAAGGCGATGGCGGTGAGCGCCACGATCGCCTCGAACTCGGAGAGACCTTCATGTTCGAACACGGGCGGGGAGTACATGGCGTAGTCCCGTACAGAGAGGGTCGTGAAACCCAGGTCGTAGTGGGACTTCTCCAGCGCCGAGCGGCCGGGGAGGATCACGTCGGCATGTCGGGTCGTCTCGTTCAGGTAGATGTCCACCGACACCATCAGCTCGAGGTCCGCCAGAGCGTCATCGAGCCGACCGGCGTCGGGAGTGGTCAGCGCCGGGTTGCCCGCGATCGTGAACAGGGCGCGCACCTTGCCAGGACCGTCGACGAGGATCTCGTCGGCCATGGTCGCGACCGGAAGCTCCCCCAGTGACTCAGAAAGGTCGCGAACCCGGCTGCGGAACCGGCCCTGCCGGAAGGGCCGACCGCTGCGAGTGCGGGGCTGGTGCAGCGCAAGCGGGAACATCGCACCGCCGGGACGGTCGAGGTTGCCGGTGAGCACGTTCAACACGTCCACCGCCCACGCCGCCAGCGTGCCAAACGTGACGGTGTGCGTTCCGATCCGGCCGTACACA
>DATKEC010000023.1:0-4353 GCA_035544575.1 Acidimicrobiia bacterium | reverse complement strand
CCGACTCCTTGCCAACGAGGGAAGTGCCTTGGGTCTTAGCTCGTGTCCATTCCACCGACTGCCGCTGGGGCGCGCGATGGCCGGCACCGGCTTCTGCGGTGGCGCCGGGCTCTACCGTGGCTCGACCGCTGGGACGGCTTGATCGAGCAGCCGGAGTTGGGTCGCAAGTTCATCCGCGTCGCCACCCGCCGACGCGGCGCTGTCACTCGCTCACGGTGTCGGCATGGCGGTGCGCTACCTTCCACTCGCCGTCCTCGCGGCGGTACACCTGCGTAGCCCGCAAGGTGTAGCTGCCCGGCTGACCATCCACGGAGCAGGAGGTTTGCTCAAGTCCGGCGGTGTAACCCATGTCGCCCACCACGTCGTACGCCTGCGGTTCGAACGCGTACGACGTGCAATTGGAGAAAGTCTTCTCGAGGGAAGAGAAGAGTTGGTCGAGTTCATGCCGTCCAACGGCGTTGCGAAACGCACCGAGAACACTGACTGGCTCGTTGCGAGACCAGAGCGCCCGTCGTGGGCCGGCGTCGCCGTTGTGCAGGGCGAGTTCGGCTTCGTACAGCGCCGTCTTGACCCAGCGGAGGAAGTCGTCGCGGTCGGTCATGCCGTCGGGATGCTAAAACGCCACTGCCGCAGTTGATGCCCCGTTTGACTGAAATCTACGAGTCGAAGGGGAAACCAAGATCGAGCTGCGACTGTTGTGCCTCCACCAGACCCGGGTGGTTCACTACCGCCGCCACCGGGAGGCGTAGAGTCCGCGCCGAGATGGACGAACGACACGCGGGCGGCGCCCCTGTGCGCCCCGTCGAGCACACGCTCCGTCTGATCGTCGTCCTGTACCGGATCCTCGCCGCCGCCTGGTCGCTGATTCTCATCCTCGTCGTCGTTGCCGACAGGCAAGAGGGCGACAGGGGAGTGTTGGCGGCGGCGGCGGTGCTCGCCGTCGGATGGGCCGGTGCCACTGGCTGGTTCGCTGCTCGAGGGTGGCTCGGCAGGCCCGCCGTGGTGGTCGCCGACGGAGTAGTCGTCCTCGCACTGTCCGTGGCCGGCCTGTTCGCCGGGGCGGCGGATTTCGTGTCGGGGGGTTACCCGGGATCGTGGCTGTTCGTCGTAGCCTTCGGCTACAGCCTCCGGTGGGTGATGGCGGCCTCGGGGGTGTTGGTCGCCGCCCACACCTTCCTCCACCTCGCCATGGGGCTGAGCCTCAACCGTACCGCCGGCACACTCCAGTTCGTCGTCCTCGGCCTGACCGTCGGTTGGGCGTTCGATGCGCTGCGAGAGCGGGAGCGGCTCCGGCTCGAGGCTGAGGACCGGCTGGAGGCGGAACGGAGAGCGGCGGTACGTCTCGAGCAGGGAACCCGGCTGGCTCGCACCCTCCACGACTCGGTCCTGCAGACCCTCAAGGCCATCCACTCCGAGGCGGACAACCCCGGCGAGGTGCGGTACTTGGCGAGGTGGCAGGAGCGGGCCCTCCGGCGCACGATCGAGGAGCTTCGCTCGGAGTTCCCGTCCGGGTTCCGGGTGAGCGTCCTCTCGACATGTGACGCAGTGGAGGGCCTGTTCCGCGGTGTCACGATCCGCTCCGTCATCCGCAACGACGCCGAGATGACCGACACGCTGCGGGTCGCGCTGGAAGCCGCCCACGAGGCGCTCACCAACGCCGCCAAGCACTCCGGTGTCCCACAGATCGACCTCTACGCCGAGGTCGTCGACGCGTCGGCGGTCGTGAACGTCCGGGACCGCGGAACCGGCTTCGAGCCGGCCGACGGGTGGGGGCGTGGCATCGTCACCTCGATCGTCGAACCGGTCGAACAGGTCGGCGGCACGGCGACGATCGCCTCCCGGCTGGCGGGCGGGACCGAGGTGACGATCAGGGTGCCCCTCGCATGAGTGGCGTGTCCGTGTTCGTGGTGGACGACCATCCGCTCATGCTGTCGGCGATCGTGTCGGCGATCGAACGACACTTCACTGTTGTCGGCTCCGCCGACAACGTCGGCGACGCCATCGAGTTGATCCTCGAGCGCGGCCCCGACGTGGTGCTGCTCGACGTGAACCTCGACTTCGGGGGAGGCCAGCATGTCATCAAGGCCGTCCGCGCCGTCGACCCGCGGCCCCGCTTCCTGGCGTTCACCGCCCTCACCAGCCGGAGGGACGTCGCCCGGATGTTCGCGGCAGGGGTGGACGGGTACATCACGAAGTCGTCGACGAGCGAGGAGATCGTTGACGCAGTCGGTCAGGTCCTGGCCGGCCGGAGGCCGGTGTCGAGCGAGATCGCCGGTCATCTCCTCGACATCGACGACGGCGCCCCGGCGGACAACAGCGTCGACCGGCTGACGCCGAGGGAGCGTCAGGTGTGCGAGCGGATCGCCATGGGCGACACATACCGGGAGTGCGCGGCGCGGCTCGGGATCAGCGTCAAGACCCTTGAGAACCACATGGACCACATCTTCCGGAAGCTCGCCGTGCAGAGCCGTCACGAGCTGACGAGGCGGCTCCTCGAGGACGGCTTCCTGCGCTCGGACGATCGGGACCCGGCGGGCGGCTGAGCCTGCTCCCCGTGGGGGATGTCCCCCAGGGGGAGGGTCCCGATGGTCGGCGGGCGGTGCGGTCGCCACCTTGGGGGCATGACAACAGCACATCCTCCTCCCCAGGAACGATCAGGCAAGGCACGACTCCGGACCCGCTCCGCGCTGCGGGCGTCGGTCCTCGTCGCGGCCGTTGGATTCATGGTCCGGGCGGTGCGGGACGGCTGGGCAGACATCGCGACCGGTCTCGCTCGTGTCGCTTCCACCCGCACCGACCTGGTGGCGGTGGCGATTGCCGTCGAGGTGGCGTGGACCTGGTCGCTGGCACAGGTGTACCGGTCGTCGCTCATTGCGCTCGGCGGTTCGGTCCGCCGGCGGGACGCCGTGCGCATCTCGATGGGGGCGTTCTCGCTCAGCCGGTTCCTGCCCGGTGGGGGGGCGGTGGGAAGTCTCTTCGCCGCTCGGGAGTTGATCGCGGTCGGTAACCAGTGGGCCGTCACTCTCGTCTCGATGATTGTTTCGTGGTGGGTGTCGATGATGGCCCTCGCCGCGCTGGTTCTCTCCGGCATGACCGTGAGTGTGCTCGGCGGCGGGATCCCGGCCTCCTCGCTCGTCGTTCCCGCCGCTGTTCTCGCCAGTCTCGCCTTGGGCGGGACGGCCGTGGCGTTCTGTTTCGAGCGAACGGGGCCACGTGCCCGCATTCTCCGATTGGCGCGGCGCGCGGCTGGAACGGCGGAGTCGGACCTCGAGGCCGCCGAGTCGTCCCTTCTGTCTGGACTGCGACGTCTCCGCCGTGGCGGCGGGCTGGTGTGGATCGGGGGGTGGGCGTTGGCGAGTTGGGCGTTCGACGCGATCGCCTTGTGGGCCGTGTTCGCCGCCCTCGGACACCACCTTCCGATCGGTGTGTTGCTCGTCGGGTATGGTGCCGCCAACCTTCTCCAGGCACTGCCTGAGCTGACGCCCGGCTGGCTGGGCGTGCTCGAGGCGACGATGGCCGCCGTCTATGCCATGTTCGGTGTGCCCGCCGCGGTCAGCGTCGTGGCCGTGCTCGTGTACCGCTTGCTCTCGTTCTGGCTGCCCGTCGCGGCCGGCCTGCCGGCCGGGCTGGCGATGCTACGCCGGGGCCCGGCTCGACCGGCGGGGGCAGCGGCGATGACGGAGGCGGTCGCATGACGTGCGGGCCCGTCTCCCTGATCGGCGGTGGCGAGCATCTCGATGGGTGCGTCTGGGCGGATCGCCTGGTCCTCGACCTCGTCGGCTCCCGGCGTCCCCGGGTGGCGATCCTTCCCGTCGCCGCGTCTCGTCGGAGCCGGCCGGCCGTGTCCGCCCTGGGCCGCACCCACTGGCGTCGCCTCGGGGTGGATGCGGCGATCTGCGGGGTCGAGCCCGGTTGGCTCGAACACGATATGGAGGTCGTCGCGTCCGCCGACGTGGTGGTGCTTCCGGGCGGCCATCCCGGGAAGCTGATGCGCGGCCTCGTCATGTCTCCGCTGTTCGACGCCGTTGTCGCCCGGTGGCGGTCGGGTGGGGCGCTGATCGGGTCGTCGGCTGGGGCGATGTGTCTATTCGACCGGCGCCTGTGGCTGTATCCGCCGAACCCTCTGAAGGTGGCTCCGGGTCTGGGTGTTCTGGGCGGGTACGTTGTGGCGCCCCACTTCGACAGGTTCAGGGCGATCCGCTGGGCACACCGGGTTGTGTCCAGGGTGGAGGGCGGCCGGGTGCTGGGCATCGACGAGTCGACCGCCCTGATCGGGTCTGCCGACGGTTATCAGGTGGTGGGGGCGGGAGCGGTGACGGTGGTGTCGCCCGGCCACACGATGAGTCTCCCGTC
>DATKEC010000022.1:0-19045 GCA_035544575.1 Acidimicrobiia bacterium | reverse complement strand
ATGGAACAGAACCCCCGTGGCGGCGGATCCGGGCACCGCCGGAACCCTGCCCACTTCAGACCCTGACGTCGGATCGATCACGACCGCCCCCTCCCCATCTGCTGCGAGCGCCACGATCAGGGATCCATCCGACGAGTACTCGATGACCTGTCCGCCGGTTGCCGTCCCCAGGCCTCCGACCTCGACCGCTGGCCGCGGGTTGATGACCGCCCGGTGGAGCGCATCTACCGACTCGCCGAGTATCTCTCCGCTCGCCGCCAATCCTTCCTCGGCGGACGCGATGGCGAGCAGCAGGCTCAGGTCGGGGTCTGAGCCTGCGAGATTGTTCAGCGACGCTGCTGCCAGGCTCCGAGCGCGGCTCTCCCCCGACCGCTGGGCAGCGAGGTCGTCCGCCCGCTGGCGCTCGACGGCGGCAACGCCCCCGAGAACGGCGACGACGAGCAGCGCCGCGGCTGCCGCGATCCCGATCCGCAGCCGGCGCCGGGCGGTGCGCTCCAGCGACGCCTCGTGGCGACGGCGGTCCTCCTCGGCCATCCTGGCTGACTCCTCCGCCTCGGCGCTCTCCCCGACGAACCGCGTTTCGAACTCGTTGAAGTGCACCCGTCGGGCGGAGACCACGTCGAGGGCGGCGGCGAGCGGGCCCCCGGAGAGGAGGAAGCCTGGATCCTCGTCCGCCGCCGCCCATGCCTGTGCTGCGGTGGACACGCGACGGTGCGCGGCGAGATCCGCCCTCGCCTCGTCGATCCAGATGCGATATCGGGTCCACCGCGTGATGACTGCTTCGTGGGCCACCTCGACGGTGGGTGTCCGGGATACGGGATCCCGATCGTACGCCAGTAGCCGGACGCCGGTGAAGGCCTCCATCGCCTCCTCGACCGCACCGGGCCTTCCGAGTCCGTCGAGTTCGTCGAGCGGCAGCCGCCGCCTCGTCTCCTCGCCCCGATCGCCCAGTTGAACCATTCGCAGGAAGAGTTGTCTGGCCGCTTGCTGGGTGTCCGGAGTCAGCGCGGTGTACGTGTGCTCGGCCTGCCGTTCCAGCACGGCTCGCACGCCCCCGAGTTGTCGATAGGCGTGGACGGTCAGCCGATCCTCGGTACGCCGCTCGAACAGTTCGGTCAGGACGTACTGCAGCAACGGAAGAAACGCGGGTGCCGATGAGACGTCTCGGGCGATCTCCGCGATCAACCCGGGCTCTACATGAACCCCCACCCGGGCGGCCGGGCGTTGAATGACTTCCTCGATCTGGTCAGGCGGCATCGGGGCGACCAAGAGCGATCCCCGTGCGAGTTGTTCTCCGAGTCGTGGGTGGCCGAGTGGCCGATCGGCGAAGTCCGCACGAATCGTCACCACCACCCGACTCCTCCCCGCAGGATCAGACGCCAGCCCTGCCAATGCGTCGATGAAACGCTCGCGGACGGAGTCGTCGATGGCCGAGGAAAACATCTCCTCGAACTGGTCGACGATCAGAAGACAGCGGGCCTTCGGTCCGCCGAGCGCCATCTCGATGGCGCTCCGCAGTTCGTTGCCAGCACCGCCGGAAAGCACACCTGACTCACCGAGCGCCACCGGTCGCAGGGCGATCAAAAACTCCTCGAAAGGGTCCACGCCAGGCTTCATCGTGATGATCGCCCACTCGTCGGATCCGGGAAGGACGCCACGACGGAGTTGTGGAACGAGGCCGGCATGGACCAGAGACGACTTCCCGCTCCCTGATGCCCCCACCACTGCCACCAGCCTGTAGCGACCGATGTGATCGACCAACGTGTCCGTCAACTCGTCGCGACCGTAGAAGTCACCGTGGTCGGCCTCCTCGAAGGGTGCGAGACCCTTGAATGGATTGCGACGCACTCGACGCGGGGCCGGCGCCACCTCTGCACCCACCGCTTCGACGATGGCCGCCTGGAACGCACCGACATCAGGAAACCGATCGGCGGGGTCGAGGGAGGTCGCGACGGAAACGATCTCATGGATCGAACGGATGGTCCGGGCGTCAGCGTCCCCGAGCAGGCCGACCACTTCGCCCAGCATCGCGCCGAGCGCATAGACGTCGGCCGAAACCGTCGACGTCTCCCCCCGTAGTGCTTCCGGCGCGGCGTAAGGAGGAAGAAGCGTGCGCAGAATTCGGCCCTCTCCTCGGTCGGCCGCGGTCACGGCGACGCCAAAATCGCACAGATAGGCGTTTCCGCCGGAGTCGAAGAGCACGTTGGCCGGTTTGACGTCGCGATGGACCACCCCGGCGCCATGGGCGTGGTCGAGCGCCTCCGCCAGGTGTCCGAACACCCGGCCGACCCCGCTGACGCTCCAGGCACGATCCAGCCGATCGGCCATCGTGCCGCCGTCCATCCAACGCATCACGAGGAAAGCACCGAGAGGACCGCGCCAGAAGTCGTAGAGCGGAACGATGTGGGGGTGTTCGAGCGATGCGACGAGGACCGCCTCCTCCGAGAACCGACGAACGAATTCCGGCTCCTGCGCCAAATCCCGATCGATCACTTTGATCGCCACCTCGCGGCCGACGGACGGTTGGAACGCCCGGTACACGACACCGATGGCGCCGCGACCAGCCACGGCTCGGAGTTCGTACCCGCGCAGGGCGCGCCCGGGCTTGATGTCCGCCGGAGCAACAGCGCCATCGGGATACAGCGACGGATCGTGACTCAGGATCCGGTCTTCGAGCTCGACCACGAGCGGGGAGGGCTCCAAACCGTGCTCTCCAAGACTCCGGCGGTGCCGGCGCGTCACGGCCAGCGCTTCGGTTTGCCGTCCAGTCCGATACAACGCCCGCATCAGCAGCCGCACGGGCCGCTCCCGTGACGGATCGGATCGGACCTGCGCTTCCAGGTCCTCGATCGCGAGCGCCTCCTCGCCCACCAAGACCAACGCCTCGGCTCGATCCTCCACGGCCTCGATCCGCGCCAATTCCAACCGCCGAATCTCCTCCTGGGCGAATTCGTCGTACTCGACGTCCTGCAGCGCCCTGCCGCGCCACAGGCCGAGCGCCTCGTTGAGGAGATCCAATGCCTGCGCGGGCTCCTCCTCGAGAACCGACCGTGCCTCGAGGCGCAGCTGGTCGAAACGCACAATGTCCAGGCTGACGCGATCCGCCGACAGCATGTATCCGGCCTCCAGCGTCACCAGAACCGCCGGAGAGTCTCCGCGCTCGGGTTCGAGGACGTCACGCAGATGCGACACGTGGACTCGAAGCGTCGACTCCTCCCGACCGAGCCGCTCCCCCGTCCACAGCGCCTCGATGATCCTGTCGCGACTCAGCGGGACTCCGACATGGAGAGCAAGAAGGGCGAGGAGCGCGCGTCGTTTGGGGCCTGTCAGCTCGACTCGCCCCCCACGACGAGTGACTGTCGTGGGGCCGAGAAGTCCTACTTCCACACTGGCCTCCGCAGCCGGTATCCCGAAGCTACCCGGCGACCTGTCGGCCTGTGTCTCCCCTCGTGGCATGCACCAGGAATACCGGCGCCGCGTTAACCCGGCGTTAACGCCCCTTTCCGCTGGATTCACGCCCTTTTCTGCCGAATTCACGCCCCGGGCGGACGCTGCCGGCCATGAGCCGAGCTTTCATTTGCCTCCTCGCCGGATTGGCGCTGATGGGTCTGAACACGACGACGTGCTCGAACCCTCCCTCCACGACTTCAACAGGTACGACGGTGACGTCAGCCCTCTTGGGCGCCTCGACACCCGTCTCGATCCCGCCGTCCTCCCTGGGCGTGTCGCTTGTTCCGGAGGTGACGGTTCGGGGCGGCGAACCCGGCGATGTGAGCCGTCTCCGGCGCGCTTTGACCCGCTTCGAAGACGCCGGACTGGCACTGCCCGACGTCGACGTGACGATTCACGAGGACGACTCTCAGTGTCGAGGCCACAAGGGACTGTTTCGCGCCAGCTCGATTCCGTGGACGATCTCGATCTGCTCGGCGACAGACTCTGTCTTCGAACATGAGTTCGCGCATGCCTGGGAACGGGGTCACCTCACCGACACCGTGCGACAGGCCTTCATGGAGTTGAGGGGTCACGAGGTGTGGTCGGGCGCTGACACACCATGGAACGAGCGTGGACAGGAGGGAGTGGCTTTCGTGATCCAGCAGGGCCTGTCCGATGTCCCGCTGGCACCGGCGCTCTCCGACGAGGCGCTCAGCCGAGTGGCCGCCTTCGAGCTGCTCACGGGCCAACCTGCGCCCCGTCTCGTACGGTGGATGGAGTCACGAGAGGTTGCGTGCTCGGACCGTCCCACCCCACTCAGCCGCCAGGTTCCGGACCAAACGGGAACAACCTGTGCCTGACAGTCGGTCCTTGCGCGGGACGCGCCCGCCCAGGTCGAACGCATGTTCGATACACTGGACCGGATGGCGCACGCCCACATCCTCCATGTCGACCTCGACGCCTTCTATGCCTCGGTGGAGCAACTGCTGGACCCGACCATCCGGGGCAAGCCGGTGCTGGTGGGGGGCGGAGTGGTCCTGGCCGCATCCTACGAGGCACGTGCCTACGGCATCTCGGCGCCGATGGGCGTCAAGGCGGCGCTCTCCAGGTGTCCCCACGCGGTGGTGGTGGAAGGCTCGTTCGATCGCTACCTCGACTTCTCCCAGCAGGTGATGGACATCTGCCGGGATTCGACTCCGATGCTCGAACAGATATCGGTCGACGAGGCGTTCCTCGACGTGTTGGGAACCGAGCATTTGCTCGGTACGCCACACCAGATCGGCGCTCGGATCAGAGAGCGGGTCCGCACCGAGGTGGGGCTCCCGATTTCGGTGGGGATCGCCCGTACGAAGTTCCTGGCCAAGGTGGCCTCGGGCCAGGCGAAGCCGGATGGGCTGATCGAGGTTCTCCCCGAGCATGAACTCGCCTGGCTGCATCGTCTGCCAGTCAGGGTCATGTGGGGTGTCGGTCCGGTGACCGAAAAGGCGCTGATCGAACTCGGCGTCTCCACGGTGGGTGATCTCGCCGCTCTTCCGGCACCGTCCCTCACGGCTCGTCTTGGCCGTGCCACCGCCGCGCACCTCCAGGCCCTCGCCCACAACCGCGATCCGCGCCCCGTCGTCACCCACACCGCCGGCAAATCCGTCGGCGCTCAGTCGGCGCTGGGTCGCGGAACGACCGACCCCGCCGATCTGTCCGCTGTCCTGCTCGGGTTGTCTGACCGAGTTGCCCGCCGGCTCCGTAAGAAAACCCTCGCCGGTCGTACGATCACCGTCCGCGCACGGTTCAGCGACATGACCAGCCACACCCGGGCGGTGACGTTGGGCACGGCCGCGTCCACGACCGCCGCGCTCCACCACACCGGTCTCCCGCTTCTCGCCGCCGCCCGCCTCGCCGCCGACGGGCCGGTGACCCTCGTCGGGATTTCGGTGTCCCGCTTGGAGAAACGCACTTCCCTCCAACTCGAACTCCCCTTCGATCCAGGAGATCCGACCCGCAGTGGCAGCGTGCGCGGTGCGGCCGCCCTGATGGTCGACGAACAGATCGATCTGGCCCGCGCCCGATTCGGAACCGCCGCGGTGGGACGGGCATCGGTCCTGCTGTCAACCCGCGGCAGCGTCCCCGACGCTTTCAGGGAACTGGCCGAGCGGGAGTGACCGATCAGGGCCGGCGAGTGATCAGGAAGCTCTCGTCGCGGAACCACACACCGCCGTGGGCCTCGATCACTTTGCGGGTGACGTCGAGATACGAACCGGTGGCCATCGCCTCGGACAGTCGGCGTTCGTCGATCTGGGCCACGTAGGCCGCAGAAGAGAACGCAGCCACCAGCGACGACGTGCCAATGTGTTCCATCTCCTGGGACGGCATCGTGTGCATCGAGTAGTCGAAGATGGACTGTTCGTCGTCGAGGGCGTGGAACTCGAACTCTTCCTCTCCCAGTTGCTTGCGGGCTTCGTCGACGATCTCGTGGCGACCGTACGGGAACGGCACCTCATCGGGCCACACACCCTGGATGATCTCCCCACCGGGGTCTCCCCCATACGACTGGATTCCGATCAGGCGTCCCCGGGGTGCGAGCGCCCGTGCGAGAGGGACGAGAACCAGCCGGACCTTGCGGTCGACGGCCGTCTTCGCCCGATACGCCTGGGACATGACGATCAGGTCGTAGCCGGCGTCGTGACCCTCAGGGCGAGGAATCGTAGATTGGAGGATGAAGCGACGGTCCTGGCGGTAGAGCACGAGGACCGACGGGTGACGATGGACCGGGTTCCCTGTCACTCCGCTGGTATCGACCTGCCAGTCGTCGGCCAGCGTGTCGAACAGTGACCGGATCTGGGTACTGAACTCGTGGCTGGTCCGACCCTCCAGTTCCACTTCGGTCCAGCGCACCTCGCCACCGTCGGCCGGTCGCAGCGAGGGCGCCTCGCTGAACTTCATGTTGGTGACGACGAAGACCAGTTCGGGATGTTCGATGAAGCGGTCCGGAAGACGCATGAGCGCCTGGCGGACGTCTTCGATCGAGATCTCTTTGGCGACGACGAGCCAGGGGATGTGCGGTTCGTCGACGTGGATGCGGCGCATCAGATGGTCGAGGACCGACGCATCGCCCATACCGGCATCGAACACCCGCAAACCGGGCTGGCCGATGATCAGATGGTCGACCTCCCGACCGAGGCGGTCGGCCACCACCTTCTTCTCGTCGGTGGCATGGACGAACATCGTGTAGGCGGCGCGGGTGTCGAAGAAGCGCTGTTCGTCCGAGGGTGCAGTCATGAGGGGCGCATTCTCGCGCAGCGCCCACCCCACCGGGCCGCGTAGACCGCTTCCGCGGGCCGGATCGGACGTATACGTCCGATCTAACCCTGGGTACGGGGGGATTCTCGGTCAGCCGAGGGGGACGGGGAGGTGGGCGTCGGCGGGGAAGGTCGTCACGACGGGACCGTCAGGAGTGATGCACACCGTGTGCTCCCAGTGCGCAGACAGCGAGCCGTCGGCAGTACGCACCGTCCACTCGTCGGCGTCGACCCTGGTCTCGGGGCCCCCGAGGTTGAACATCGGCTCGATGCACAGCGCCATTCCCTTGCGCAACCGCATGCCCCTGCCCGGCGTGCCGTAGTTGGGGACTTGCGGCTCCTCGTGCATCTGGCGGCCGATGCCGTGACCGACGTACTCCTGGACGATCCCGTATCCGCCGGCCCGGCCGACCGTCTCAACAGCGGCGCCGATGTCTCCGATCCGGTTGCCGTGCCTCACCTCGCCGATTCCCGCCCACATCGCCCGCTCGGTGGTCTCGATCAGTTCGAGAACCTCCGCCGGCACCTCGCCGATCGCCATCGTGAACGCGGCGTCACCGTGATACCCCTGATAGATCGCGCCCGAGTCGATCGAGAGGATGTCGCCCTCCTGCAGCCGATAGTCGGTGGGGATGCCATGGACGATCACGTCATTGGGCGAAGCACAGATCGTCGCCGGAAAGCCGTGATATCCCAAGAAGGATGGCGTGCAGTCGTGAGCCTCGAGCACCGCGTGGGACACCGAGTCCAGCTCCAGCATCGAAACCCCTGGCTTGGCTGCCTCGCGGATGGCGGCGTGGACCTCGGCGACACACCGTCCGGCGACGGTCATCAGTTCGAACTCGCGTGTCGACTTGATGGTGATCATCAGGCTTCGAGGGCGGCGAGGACCCGATCGGTGATCTCCTCGATCTCTCCTTCGGCGTCGACCAGGCGTACCAGGCCGGCCTCGGAGTATCGATCGATGAGGGGCTCGGTCTGTTCGGCATAGACCTCGAGGCGGGTGCGGATCGTCTCGTCGGTGTCGTCGGCACGGCCGCGCTCCAACATCCGGGCGACCACCTCGTCGATGTCGATCTCGAAGAGCACCACCGCATCCAGTCCCGACTCTCCGAGGAACTCGTCGAGGGCCTCAGCCTGCCCAACGGTGCGAGGGAAACCGTCGAGGATGTACCCCGCCGCCGCGTCGTCCTCGGCAATCCGAGCTTCGAGCATCTCGATGACGATGCTGTCCGGCACGTACGCACCCGACTCCATGATCTTCTTCACCCGGCGTCCCAGATCAGAGCTCTCGTCGAGGGCGCGGAACATGTCACCGGTGGAAACGTGGGCGATGCCGAGCTTCTCGGCGACCCGAGCTGCCTGGGTCCCCTTCCCGGCGCCGGGAGGGCCCACGAACAGCAGCTTCACGACAAGATGCCTTCGTAATTGCGCATCGTGAGCTGGCTCTCGATCTGCTTCATCGTCTCGAGTGCCACACCCACCACGATGAGAATCGACACACCGGAGAAACTGATGGCGATGTTCCAGATCAGACCGGCGATCGCCGGCAGCACGGAGATGATGGCCAGGAACAACGATCCGGGGAGCGTGATCCGATTGAGCACGTGGCCCAGGTGAGCCGAAGTCTGCCGGCCGGGACGGACACCAGGAATGAACCCGCCCTGTCGCTGGATCATCTCGGACTGCTTCACCGGGTCGAACTGGATCGCGGTGTAGAAGTAGGTGAAGAACACGATCAGGGCGAAGAGCACGATCACGTACCAGATGGAGATCTGGCCACCGGCACCGCCCCCCAGGTTCACGTCGACCCACGTCCGGATCTGCTGGACGATCCGGCCGTCACTCGGAATGGCTGTGACCACGAGCGCCGGGAAGAGCATCACCGAAGTGGCAAAGATCACCGGGATCACTCCGGCGGTGTTCACCTTGATCGGGATGTAGGTGGACTGACCACCCATCACCCGGCGACCACGGACACGCTTGGCGAACTGGATCGGGATGCGCCGCTGGGCCTGGTCCATGTAGATGATCGAGACGATCATCAGGACGAAGATCAGCATGATGACGCTGAAGCGGAACCACAGGCCGACCGCCGCGGTCTGACCCCAGATCTGGCCGAACACGAACGGGAACTGGGACAGGATCGAAACGAAGATGAGCAGCGACATCCCGTTGCCGACACCGCGCTGGGTGATGAGCTCGCCGAGCCACATCACGAAGGCAGTACCGGCCGTCATCGTCAGGACGATGAGCGCCACCAGACCCGGGCTGTAGTCGGGGATGAGGTCGATGCCGCCGGTGAATGTGCCGACATGGAAGAGGAATGTGAAACCAGTGGCCTGGATCAGGGCCAGGACGATCGTCATGTACCGGGTCCACTGGGTGATCACCTTGCGGCCGGACTCACCCTCCTCCTGCAGCGCCTGCAGACGCGGGATGACCACCGCCAGCAACTGCATGATGATCGACGCGGTGATGTAGGGAAGGATGCCGAGCGCGAACACCGAGAGCTGTTCGAGGGCGCCGCCCGAGAACAAGTTGAGGAGTCCGTAGATCCCACCGACCTGCTGCTGGGCCTGGAACAGGCGCAGGTTGTCCAGGTCGATCCCCGGCACCGGGATGGTGGCACCGAGGCGATAGACCGCGAACATCGCGAGCGTGAAGAGGATCTTCCGACGCAGGTCCGGGATGGCGAACATGTGCCGGTAGATGGAAAGAACATTCATTGGGTCAGCATCCGTGGTGTCGGGGGTCGGCGTGGCGCGGTGTCGGCCTTCTCCGAGGGCGCCATCGTACCCGGGATCATCGGCCGTTCAGTCCGGTCGTACCGTCTCACTCTTCGACGAGGGAGACGGTCCCGCCGGCTGATTCGATCTTCTGACGGGCAGCACCGCTGACGGCATGAGCCTGAACGGTGAGGGCGTGGGAGATCTCGCCCTCACCCAGCACCTTGACCCGGCCCTTGTGCTTGACGAGGCCCTTTGCCTTGAGGTCCTCGATCGTCACATCCGCCCCGGCCGAATAGGCCTCTGCGAGCGTGCCGATGTTGACGATGGCGAAGTATTCCTTGTTGACGTTGGTGAAGCCGCCGAGCTTGGGGATGCGGCGGGCGATCGGCATCTGGCCGCCTTCGAAACCGGGACGGAGCGAATTGCGAGCCTTGAGGCCCTTGGTGCCGCGGCCGGCGGTCTTGCCACGGCGCCCACCTTCGCCGCGTCCGACGCGGATCTTCGCTTTCTTGGATCCCGGAGCCGGCACCAGGTGGTGCAGCTTCAGCTGTTCTCTTTCGGGCATCAGTGCTCCTCGACCTCGATGAGGTGGCGAACGGCGTGCAGCATTCCGCGCACGTCCGGTGTGTCATCGTGTTCGACGGTGTGGTTGATCCGGCGCAGGCCGATGGCCCGTACCGTCGCGCGGGTCTTCGGCTTCTCGCCGATCACGCTTTTCTTCAATGTGACTGTGAGTTTCTCGGCCATCTCAGATCCTCAGGACCCCGCCCGCATCGCCTCGGTCGAGCGATACGCGGCGAGCAGCCCCGGTGGAACGAAGTCCTCCGGCTGCTTGCCCCGGTCACGCGCCACCTCGTCGGGACGGCGCTGGCTGGTGAGGGCGTTCATGGTTGCCCGAGCCACATTGAGATGGGTCGGTGCGCCCAGCGACTTGGCCAGCGCGTCCTTGACGCCCGCAGCCTCGAGGATCTGACGCACCGCACCGCCGGCGATGACCCCCGTACCGGGAGCAGCAGGCTTGATGAACACCCGCGACGCGTCGTGGTTGCCGGTGTTCTCGTGGATGATCGTGGTTCCCGCCATGGGAATGGTCACCATGGACTTGCGTCCGATCTCCATCGCCTTCTGGATGGCGGCGGGGACTTCTTTGGCCTTGCCGTAACCCACGCCCACTTTGCCGTTGTTGTCGCCGACCACGACGAGAGCCGTGAAGGAGAACCGACGTCCACCCTTCACCACCTTGGCCACCCGGTTGATCTGGATGACCCGCTCGTCGAATTGGCTTTGATCTCGATCTCGATCGCTCATCTCAGAACTCCAAACCTGCGTCGCGGGCGCTGTCGGCGAGAGCCTTCACCCGTCCATGGAAGCGATACCCGCCCCGGTCGAAGACCACCGACGAGATGCCGGCTTCCTTGGCCCGCTCGGCGACGAGTTTGCCGACTTCTCCCGCCGTGTCCACGGTGAGGGTCTTGGTCCGAAGCGGCTCCTCCTGGGAGGAAGCCGCCACGAGCGTGGTGCCGTTGTCGTCGTCGATCACCTGGGCGTAGATGTACCGGTTCGACCGGTAGACGGCCAGGCGGGGACGGCCGATCGTGCCGCGCAGGCTCTTGCGCACCCGGGCGTGACGCCGTTTGCGGGCATCGTTGCGTGCTCGCATCAGCGACCTGCCTTTCCTGCCTTGCGGCGAACGTGTTCGCCGACGTACCGCACGCCCTTGCCCTTGTACGGCTCGGGGGGGCGGATCTTCCTGATGTCGGCGGCCACCTGGCCCACCAATTCCTTGTCGATCCCGATCACGGCGATCTTGGTCGGCTCGGGCACCTCGAAGGTGATGCCGTCGGGTGCCGCCACCGACACCGGGTGGGAGAAACCGAGCTGCATTTCGAGGTCGTTGCCCTTGAGCGTGGCGCGGTAGCCCACGCCGACGATCTCGAGCTCGCGGCGGAAGCCTTCGGCGACACCGGTGACCATGTTGGCGAGGAGCGCCCTGCTGAGCCCGTGCAGGGCACGGGATTCACGGGCATCGTCGTGGCGTGTGACGGTTGCCGTTCCGTCCTCGAATGAGATCGCCACGCGCTCGTGGAAATCTCGGGACAACTCGCCCTTCGGGCCCTTGACCGACACCGTGTTGCCGTCGAGCGCGAACTCGACCGACGACGGAACCTCGACGGGCATCTTTCCTACGCGACTCATCTCACCAGACCTCTGCCATGACTTCGCCCCCGAGGCGACGCCGCCGCGCTTCGCGGTCGGGCATCAGGCCCTGGGAGGTCGAAACGATCGCCACACCCATGCCGCCCTGCACACGAGACAGCTCCGAGGCGCCGCGGTACACGCGGTGGCCGGGCTTGGAGACGCGGCGCAGCCCTCGGATCACCGGTGCGCGCCGTTCGCCGTACCGGAGGACGAGCAGCAGCTCGCTTCCCGGATCGGCGGCCTTGACCTCGTAGCGGTCGATGAAACCTTCCGAGGCGAGCACCCGAGCCAATGCTTCCTTCGTCTTCGAGGCAGGGATGGTCACCCGCTCGTGGCCGACGGCTACGGCGTTGCGGATCCGGGTGAGCATGTCTGCGATGGGATCGGTCATCATGATTACAGCGACGCCTTTCGCACACCGGGCAGCTCGCCGACGCTGGCGAGCTGGCGTACACAGATTCGGCACATGCCGAAGTCGCGCAGGTACCCGCGCGGCCGACCGCACCGCTGGCAGCGGTTGTATCCGCGGACTTTGAACTTCGGGGTTCGCTTGTGCTTTTCGATCAATGCTTTTCTTGCCATCGTGAATTCCTCTCAGACCTGGGCGTCCTGCTTGCGGAACGGGAACCCGAAAGCGGCCAGGAGGGCACGGGCTGCCTCGTCATCGTCGGTGGTCGTGCAGATGGTGATGTCCATCCCACGGGTCGCCGTGACCTGATCGAACGGGATCTCGGGGAACACCAACTGCTCGGTGAGACCGAAAGTGTAGTTGCCACGCCCGTCGAAGGAATTCGGGTTCAAACCCCGGAAGTCCCTGATGCGAGGAATGGCGATCGCCAACAGGCGGTCGAAGAACTCCCACATCCGGTCTCCGCGCATCGTCACCGACACCCCGACCGGCACACCCTCGCGCAGCTTGAAGCCGGCGATCGACTTCCGCGCCTTGTTCACGCGCGGTTGCTGACCGGTGATGATCGACAGTTCGTTGGTGGCGTCCTCGATCCGCTTGCGATCGGTGAGGGCATCGCCGACCCCCATGTTCACGACGATCTTCGTGAAACGGGGCACCTCCATGACGTTCTCGAGTTCGAGCTCTTCCTTGAGGCGCGCCGCCAGCTCCGTGTTGTAGAGAACCTTGAGGCGGGGCATGTCGCTCACAGCTCACCCCCGCACTTGACGCAGACACGGATCTTGCCCTTCTTGGCATCCACCTTGGATCCGATCCTGGTGGGGCCGCAGGACTTGCACACGATCATCACGTTGGACACGTGGATCGGCATGTCCTTGTCGATGATTCCGCCGCTGTTGGGCTGCTGGGGATTGGAGCGGGTGTGACGCCTTGCCACGTTGACGCCTTCGACCAGCACCTTGTCCTCGGACGGGTAGACCTTTTCGATGCGAGACTCGGTGCCGGCGTCCTTGCCGGCGATGACCATCACCCTGTCGCCTGCCTTGAGCCTCATCAGATCACCTCCGGGGCGAGTGAGACGATCCGCATGAACTTGCGATCGCGCAGTTCGCGGGCGACGGGTCCGAAGATCCGGGTGCCGCGGGGCTGGCTGTTGGCATCGATGATCACGCAGGCGTTGTCGTCGAAACGGATGTAGGTACCGTCAGAACGACGCCGTTCCTTCGTGGTCCGCACGACGACCGCCTTGACGACCTCGCCCTTTTTCACGTTTCCGCCGGGCGTCGCCTCTTTGACCGCGCCCACGATGACATCGCCGAGCGTGGCATAGCGCCGCCGGCTGCCCCCGAGCACGCGGATGCAGAGCAGCTCGCGGGCTCCCGAGTTGTCTGCCACCTTGAGGCGGCTCTCTGTCTGGATCATCTGGCGCGCTCCACCACTTCGACCACACGCCACCGCTTCTGCTTGCTCAGCGGCTTGGTCTCCATGATTCGAACCGTGTCACCGACATGGGCGTCGTTGGCTTCGTCGTGCGCGTGAAACTTGGTGCTGCGACGGACGATCTTGTCGTAGCGGGGATGCTTGAACGACACCGGCACTTCGACAGTCACGGTCTTGTCACGCGCGTCAGAGACCACAACGCCGACGCGCACCTTGCGCCGAGTTCGCTCCTCCATCACGCTTCTCCTTTCGTGGCCTGCTGGGCACGCCACGCTTCGGTTTCCTGCTCCCTCATCACTGTGAGGATGCGGGCGATTTCTTTCTTGACGGCCTTCAGCCGTGCGGTGTTGTCCAATTGGTTGGTGGCGAGTTGGAAACGAAGGTTGAACAGCTCTTCCTTCGACTTGGCCAGCTTCTCTTCCAACTCGTCGTGGCTGAGTTCGCGCAGTGCCGAGCTCATAGTTCATCCCGTTTGACGAATCGCGTTTGAACGGGAAGCTTGTGCCCGGCCTTCCGCATCGCCTCGCGGGCCAGCTCTTCGCTGACACCGGCGAGTTCGAACATCACGCGGCCGGGCCTGACGACTGCCACCCAGAACTCCGGGTTGCCCTTGCCAGATCCCATCCGGGTCTCGGCAGGTTTTTGGGTCACCGGCTTGTGCGGGAAGATGTTGATCCACACCTTGCCACCACGTTTGACGGCGCGGCTGATGGCGATACGAGCCGACTCGATCTGACGGGCGGTGACCCAACCTTCGGTCGTTGCCTGGAGGCCGTACTCACCGAACGACACCTGGGTACCGCCCTTGGCCGGACCTCTCCGCCTTCCCCGGTGCTCCTTACGGTGCTTGACACGCTTTGGCATCAACATGTCATTCCTCCTCGGCGCCCGCGTCGTCGGCATCGTCCGCCGAAGCCTCGTCCGAGACTGCCGCAGCCGTCTCGTCCGAGATCTCCCCAGCCGTCTCGTTCGAGTCGTCAGCAACCGGGGCATCGGCGGCCACGATGTTCTCGTCGGATTCGGCGGTCACGACCTCGACGCCTTCCGCCTCGATCTCACCGACGTCGACTGGCTCGGGCAATGCCGCGTCCAGTACCGACTCGTCGGTCACGACGGCCATCTTCTCGGCCTTGTACTCGGCCTCGGCCTCTTCGGCGTCGACCCGACGCTTCCCGCCACCGGCTTCGATCAGACGGCGGCCGGGCTTTTCGGGATCGGCTGCTGCCTCCACCAGGCGCTTGCCACCGCCGGCCTCGATGAGACGGGGCTGACGGGCTTCGCCCTCGGCGGCCTGCTCGGCGCGGGACTTCACCGATGCCGAGCGCTGACCGCGGGCGCGGCCTCCGGTCGCCAACGCGGCCTCCGCGGCGATCTTGTCCTCGTTGGCCGAGCGACCCACGACTTCACCCTTGTACACCCAGACCTTGACGCCGATGGCACCGACGGTCGTCCGAGCGGTGGCGATGCCGAAGTCGATGTCAGCCCGGAGCGTGTGGAGGGGAACCCGACCCTCGCGATACCACTCACGGCGCCCCATGTCGGCACCGCCCAGACGGCCCTTGGACTCGACCCGCACGCCCTCGGCGCCGGCCTTCATGGCTGTCTGAACAGCCCGCTTCATCGCCCGGCGGAACGCCACGCGATTCTCGAGTTGGTCGGCGATGCCTTGGGCGAGCAGTTGGGCGTCGGTGTCGGCGTCCTTGATCTCGACGATGTTGAGCTTGACCGGCTTGGACGCGATCGCCTCGAGCCCGGCACGAAGACGCTCCGCCTCCGAGCCGCGACGGCCGATCACCACACCGGGACGGGCCGTGGCGATCTCGACGACCACCCGGTCACGGGTCCGCTCGATGTCGATCCGCGAGACGGCTCCACGACGGAGTTCGCCGCGCAGGTAGTCGCGGATCTTCCAGTCCTCGTTGACGAGTTCGACGTAGTCCTTGTCCGAGTACCACTTCGACTTCCAGTCGTTGACGATGCCCAGCCGGAAGGAGTACGGATGTGTTTTCTGGCCCATCAGTTCACCTCCCCGTTCTCGCCAACCACGATCGTGATGTGGCTTGTCCTCTTGTTGATCCTGGATGCGCGACCACGGGCCCGCGGGCGGAAACGCTTCAGCGTGGGGCCCTCATCGGCGAAGGCCTTCACGATGACGAGGTCGTCCGCATCGAGTGCGTGGTTGTGTTCTGCGTTCGCCACCGCCGAGTTGAGCACTTTGACGATGGGCTCGGCAGCACGCCGGTTGGCGTGGGCGAGCACCGCATGCGCGTCACGCACCGGCAGTCCCCTGACGAGGTCCAGCACGATGCGAACCTTGTAGGGGGACTGGCGGATGTACTTGGCCTGTGCTTTGACTTCCATCAGCGCTTGATCCCCTTCTCCCGCTTGGCCACATGGCCGCGGAAGGTGCGGGTGGGCGCGAACTCGCCGAGTTTGTGCCCGACCATGGACTCGGTGACGTACACCGGTACGTGCCTGCGTCCGTCGTGCACGGCGATGGTGTGGCCGATCATGTCGGGCACGATCGTGGAGCGCCGACTCCACGTGCGAACCACACGCTTCTGGTTTGCGGCGTTGAGCTCTTCGATCTTTTCGACGAGGTGGTCGTCGACGAAGGGCCCCTTCTTCAGGCTCCGAGCCATGGGTTACCTCCGACCCTTCGAGTTGCGACGACGAACGATGTCGCGGTTGGACTGTTTCTTCTTGGAACGGGTCCGTCCTTCCGACTTGCCCCACGGGCTCACCGGATGACGGCCACCCGCAGACTTGCCTTCGCCACCGCCGAGCGGGTGATCCACCGGGTTCATGGCGACGCCACGAGTCTGGGGACGGACACCCTTCCAGCGGTTGCGGCCGGCCTTGCCGAGACTGACCAGCTCTGCCTCTGTGTTGCCCACCTGACCGACGGTCGCCCGGCAGTCGAGTGACACCGTGCGCATCTCACCCGAGGGCAGACGCAGCAGGGCCTTGTCGCTCTCCTTCGACATGAGCTGCACCGACGCCCCGGCCGAACGGGCGAGCTTGGCGCCGCCGCCTGGACGCATCTCGATGGCGTGGACGGTCGTACCGGCAGGGATGTTGCGCATCGGCAAGGCGTTACCCGGGCGAATGTCGGCCTTCGAACCCGACTCCAGCACGTCGCCGGGCTTGACCCCGATCGGGGCGAGGATGTAGCGCTTCTCGCCGTCCACGTAGTGGAGCAGCGCGATCCGGGCGTTGCGGTTGGGGTCGTATTCGATCCCTGCCACTTTCGCCGGAACCCCGTCCTTGTTCCGCTTGAAGTCGATGAGGCGGTACTTCTGCTTGTGGCCGCCGCCGCGGTGGCGCGACGTCGTCTTGCCGGAGACGTTGCGGCCGCCGGTCTTGGACTTCGACTCGAGCAGGGACTTCTCCGGCTCGGACTTGGTGATGTCCGCGAAGTCCGAGACCGTCTGGAACCGACGGCCCGGACTCGTGGGCTTTCGTTTCTTGACTGCCATCTCAGACTCCGAAAAGGTCGATCTCGTCACCAGAGGCGAGCGTGACCAACGCTCGCTTGATGTCCTTGCGCTTCCCCATGACGTACCCGGTCCGCTTGAGCTTGCCCTTGCGGTTCTGGGTGTTCACACGGGTGACGGTCACGCCGAAGATCGACTGGACCGCCTGTTTGATCTCCGTCTTGTTGGCCCTGGGGTCGACGACGAAGGTGTAGGTGTTGTTGTGTTCGATCAGGTCGTAGGACTTCTCCGACACGACCGGCGAGAAGATGATGTCACGTGGATTCTTCACGCGGACTCACCTCCCACGGACTCCTTGACGAAGTCGCTCTCACCCACCGCATAGCCACCGGTGCGACCGAGGGCCTGCAGCGTCGAGGTGGTGAAGACCACGCGGTCGGACCAAAGCACGTCGTAGGTGGTCAGGTGGCCGGGTTCGGTGATGACCACGTGGGTCAGGTTGCGGAACGCCCGGTATGCCGCTTCGTCGGTCTTGTTGAGGACCAGCAGGGTCTTGCCTTCGGCGCCGATCGCGGCCAGCAGGGCCATAGCTTGCTTGGTCTTCGCCGGCGACCACTCGATCGGCTCGACGACACGCACGGCTCCTTCGGAGGCACGCGCCGACAATGCCGAACGCAGCGCCAGACGCTTCATCTTCTTGGGTGTCCGCTGGCCGTAGTCACGCGGCTTCGGGCCGTGAGCGACACCGCCGCCCACCCAATGGGGTGCACGGATCGAACCTTGCCGAGCACGACCGAGGCCCTTCTGGCGCCACGGCTTACGACCACCGCCACGCACTTCGGCGCGAGTCTTCGTCGAAGCGGTGCCGCGGCGGGCGCCGGCCAACTGGGCCGTGACCACCTGGTGCATCACCGACATGTTCGGCTCGATGCCGAAGATCTCCGAATCGAGGCTCACATCGCCTTTGGCCGCGCCGTCAGCGGTGAAGAGGGGAGCTTTGAGATCAGCCATGCTTCACCGCTCCTCTCACGATGACGACCGCTCCCTTGGGTCCGGGCACAGCCCCGCCGAGCAACAGGAGGTTGCGCTCGGCGTCGACACCGACCACGTCGAGGTTGAGGATCGTCGTGCGGTCCCCGCCCATGCGGCCCGCCATCTTCATTCCCTTGAAGACGCGAGCCGGGGTGGCACACGCACCGATGGATCCCGGCGCCCGATGCTTCTTGTGGTTGCCGTGCGAGGCACCCTGACCGGAGAAGTTGTGCCGCTTCATGACACCCTGGAAGCCCTTGCCCTTGCTGATCCCGGTGACGTCGGCCTTGGTCCCGGCCTCGAACGCCTCGGCGAGCGAGAGTTCCTGACCCACCTCGAAACCTTCGGTGTCCTCCACTCGGATCTCGAAGAGATGGCGCGCGGGAACGACCTCGGCCTTGGCATAGTGACCGGCCTGGGGCTTGTTCACGTTGTTGGCCCTGATCTCCCCGAAGGAGATCTGGATGGCGTCATAGCCATCGTTGACCTTCGTCTTGATCTGGACGACGTAGCACGGGCCCGCCTTGATGACGGTGACGGGGATCGCCCGCGCTTCGTCATCGAAGATCTGAGTCATCCCGAGCTTCTCGCCCACGATCGCGTTGAGTGTCGCTGTCACAGCTTGATCTCCACCTCCACCCCGGCGGGCAGGTCGAGACGCATGAGCGAGTCGACCGTCTTGGGGGTGGGCTCGAGAATGTCGATGAGACGCTTGTGGATCCGCATCTCGAAGTGCTCCCGCGAGGTCTTGTCCACGTGCGGACCGCGGATCACGCAGTAGCGGTGGATCTCGGTCGGGAGCGGGATCGGCCCCTTGATCCTGGCCTGGGTGCGGATCACGGTCTCTGCGATCTTGCGCGACGACTCATCGACCACGTTGTGGTCGTAGGCCTTCAAACGGATCCGAATCTTCTGTTCAGCCATGATTATTTGGTGATCTTGGTGACGCGGCCGGCGCCGACAGTACGGCCACCTTCCCGAATGGCGAACCGCTGACCCTCATCCATCGCGATCGGGGTGATCAACTCCACCGACATCTCGGTGTTGTCACCCGGCATCACCATCTGAGTC
>DATKEC010000021.1:0-53569 GCA_035544575.1 Acidimicrobiia bacterium | reverse complement strand
TCGGTGTCCACCTTGTCCGTCGAAATCTCCACCAACACCTCGTCGACAGCCACCGAGTCACCCACCTGCTTCGCCCAACGCAGGATCGTCCCCTCCGTCACCGTCTCGCCCAACTGGGGCATGCTCACCGTGGTCGACATCTCCTGGCTCCTCTCAGTGCAGACTCTTGCCGGCCGCGGACAGCAGGGTTTCGCCGACCGCCTCGGACAACGTGGGATGGGCGTGAATGAAGGCCGCCGCCTCCGACGGCAACGCCTCCCATCCCACCGAATACATCAGTTCGTGGATCAACTCCCCCGCCATCGGACCAACCACGGCGGCACCGACGATCGGACCGTCCTTCATGGCGATCGTCTTGACGAATCCCTGGTTCTCGCCCATCACGATGGCCCGACCGACGCCGCCGAACGTGTGCTTGGTGACCTCGACCTCGCCCTGCTCGCGTGCCTCGGTTTCGGTCAGACCCACCTCGGCGACTTCCGGATGGGTGTAGGTGACGCGCGGGATCGCCCGGTAATCGACCGGCGCGGCCTTGCCGGTTGCGATGTGCGTGACGGCGGCGATGCCCTCGGCGAATCCGACGTGCGCGAGTTGGGGGGTTCCGGCCACGATGTCACCGACCGCGTACAGGCCCTGTTGGGCAGTCTGCATCGTCGTGAGGTCCACCTCGACGAATCCCCGGTCCACGATCGCCGCGGTGGATTCGAGCCCGACGCCTTCGGTGTTGGGACCGCGGCCGACGGAGACCAGAACGACATCGACCTCGACCGAGTCGTCGCCAAACGGAACGGTGACCGAATCGGCGCCGACCTGCGCAGGCCCCACTCCCACACCGGTGTGAAATGTGACACCGCGCCGTGACAGCTGACGGTTCAACTGCTTGGCGGTGTCGGGGTCTCCTCCCGGCAGGATCTGGTCGAGCATCTCGAAGACATGGACCTCGGCGTCGAAGTCCGTGAGCAGCGAAGCGAACTCGCATCCGATCACGCCGCCGCCGATGATCGCGACCCGATTTGGTCGCCGGGGCCAGTCGAGCGCGTGATCCGAAGTGGCGATCCGCTTCCCGTCGATCTCGTAGCCCGGGATCGTTCGAGCGTACGAACCGGTGGCGAGGATGACCGCCTTGCCTTCGACGGTCGAGGTTCCGTCGTCGGCCTCCACGGAGACCTTGCCCGAACCGTCGAGACGGCCGAAGCCTTTGATGACGTCGACCTTCCGCTTCTTGAGCAGCCCGGCCAGCCCTCCGACCAGTGTCTCGACGCTCTTGGACTTCACGGCGAGGGCGGCATCCCAGTCCATCTCCGGCGCCGACGTCATCACACCGAAATCCGAGGCGTGTTTGACGATCGAATAAACATGGGCGGTGTGCAGCCACTGCTTGGCAGGGATACAGCCACGGATGAGACAGGTTCCGCCCGGTCGATCCTTTTCGACGAGGGCGACGTTCAGTCCGAAGTTGTATGCGTACAGCGCGGCGGCGTATCCACCGGGCCCACCACCGACGACGACGATGTCGTACACCGAGCCAGCCTTTCGTCGAAAACTGATCTGAGGGTAACGCGGCGACGGAGAAGCGTTCCCGGGCCGTGAAACCCGCTACGGGTTGGTTCCCCGGCGGCCCACGTGCCATTCGTACTGGCTCGCCAAGCCCTCCTCGACGGTGGTTGTCGGGGTCCATCCCAACACCTCGGCGGCGAGGGAGATGTCGCCCCCGGTGCGCTCGACGTCACCGGCCTGGTCGCCCTCCTGGTTGATCGGCACCGGTGAGCCGACCAATCCTTCGACGATTTCGATCACTCGGTTCAGAGTGATGGATCCGCCTCCGGCGACGTTGACCACGGTGCCGTCGCTGACATCCACAGTGGCGGCGCAGAGGTTGGCGTCGACGACGTCGCCGACGTACGTGAAATCCCGGATCTGGGAGCCCGATCCGAACTTCGGAAACTGTGAGCCGGTCATGGCAGCCTCGAACAAGCGATGCATGGCCATGTCCGGCCGCTGTCGAGGTCCGAACACGGTGAAGTAGCGGAGCGAAACGGTCGAGAGGCCGAAGTTGCGCGCATAGACGCCGCACAGATGCTCGGCAGAGAGCTTCGTCACGCCGTACGGGCTCTTGGGGCGCGGGAGGGTCGACTCGGGGGTGGGAAACGTGAGGGCGTCGCCGTAGATCGACGAGCTCGACGCGTAGACGAACCGGCGACAACCGGCATCTCGTACGGCTCGAAGCAATCGTTCGGTGGCGATCACGTTGTGCTCGACGTAGGAGGCGAAATGCGCCCACGAGTCGCGGACGCCGGGCTGACCTGCTTGGTGGAAGACCACGTCGACACCGTCGAGCAACTCCGACAGTTCATCGGTCCGGAGATCGATCTCCCGCACGAGCGAACCCGTTGCTTCGACCGCGTCCCTGTTCGCCTCTTTCTGGGATGCGTCGTAGTACGGAGTGATCGCATCGATGCCGACAACCGACCAGCCGTCGCGCGCGAGCCGCTCGACGAGGTGGCTCCCCACGAAGCCGGCCGCGCCGGTGACAAGTGCCCTCTTCATTGCCATCCCCTCATCCACGTTTCGGTCAGGGTATCGGACCGCCCGGTAGCCCGATCCGTCCACTACAGCCGGTTCCAGATCGCTTGCAGCGCCGCGTCGGCCACTTCCTGGGCAGAGGCGGAGGCATCGAGCACCTCGAACTCGGGGCCGCTCCAGTCGGCGTCCCACACCTCCTGGGCGCGCCGTGCCACGAACTCGGTGTCCTGGTCTGAACGACGCTGCACGGCTACTTCCGGGCTCACCCGAAGCACGAGCACCAGATCCGGAGGCCGTATCCGGCGGTACAGCATCGCCTCGGCCCGGGCCAGCTGCCGCGCCAGGCGTCGGCCGGGATGATGGGGAAGGTGAGCAAGCCGGGATCCGTCCATGGACGCGACTCCGGCGAGCGGGAAGCGGTCGCTCACAACCAGCACGCCTTTTCCCGCCGCCCTCCGCGCTCGGAGGTAGGCGCGATGACGGTCGCGGGCGATCAGCCAGTGCCAAAGGGCGTAGACCGTTCCGGGATGCTCGGTGAACTCCGACCAAGCGGGGAGCCGGGTCGCTTCGAACCAGCCGCGATTCCGCGCGATCCGCAGCGGGCGGGTCACCACCCGGTTGAGAAGTCCGCGAGGGGGCTTGCCGAGGTGGATGCGACGTACGTCCAGAACCGACGACAAGGTCTCGACGAGGCTCTCAACGAGCGAGGACTTCCCCGAACCGTCGCCGCCGACAACGGCAACGATCAGCCCGCCGGTCGCCAGCGTCTTGCGGGCCAGGAAAGACGAGATACTCCAGCTCCGGAGGGGGCAGCGGGATGGGCTGCCAGAGGCCGCCGACAGCATCGCCGGCTCTATCGGGACACGAAACGACTTCGTCATGTCGTCACCCACGATGAGCTCGAAGTGGGGCTGACAGTGAACGATGGTGCCGGTCGCGGAGTCCCACAACAGGTGATCCTCCAGCCCGAGCACGTGAGGCGGACGTCCCGGCCGGAGCTGCACGCCACCGAGGTCGGCGAGAACCGACCGAAACTTCGTGGCGTCACGACGGGCGATCAGCAGGTCGAGATCGTTGATGCCTTGCAGCGAGCGACCGATCGCCTCGTTGCCCTTCCAATGGCAGTAGCGGACGCCCGCATGTGCGAGGCGGGGGCGGCGAACTCCGCGACGACAGCGAGCGTCTCCGGCGCTTCCACCGGACCGTGCCGGTCACTCGAATCCTGCATCGGATGCCCACCCCATCCCGTCGGAGCGGGCAGGCTACTCCGTCAGAACCTCACGGCTCGACGCCGGCCACCGCCAGTTGGCGGGCGAGGAACAGCGCCATCTGCCAACGAGAGACCGCTCCGAAGGGGTCGAAACGGTCACCGCCCACCCCCTTGGCGATCTCGAGCGTGGCGAGACCGTTGACCGACGAGACCACGTCGCCCGAAAACCCGGCCAGATCGACGAAGCCCTGACTCGAACCCGCCGGCAACGAGACCCCGGCGGCCTCCAACGCACGTGCCAGGAACAGCGCCATCTGCCAACGCGAGACCGCAGCATGGGGATCGAAGCGGTCGCCGCCGACACCCTGGGCAACTCCCAACACGGCCAAGCCGTTCACCGCCGACACCACTTCGCCCGGAAATCCGCCCAGATCGACAAAGCCCTGATCCGGTCCGGTCACAGACACTCCCGCGGCGTCCAACGCACGCGCCAAGAAGAGCGCCATCTGCCAGCGCGGCACGAGATCAGACGGACCAAAAAGGTCGCTTCCGACGCCCTGGCTGACACCGTGGAACGCCACACAGTTGATCGCCCACCTCGCCTCGGGAGACACCCCGCTGATGTCCGTGAATCCAGCCGATGGGATGGCGCCCGCCGGACAGGACGCGTTGCCGAACACCTGAGGTGCTGTCTCGACCGCACCGATCGACGGGGTCGCGCTCCGGGCGTTTCCGAGCAGATCGGTCGAGGATGCGTGGCTCGGATTGGCACCGGAGGCGACAGCCGACCCGGGAACTCCGAAGCGCTGGGCGATCCGAAGGAACTCATCGCGCACCGAGATGGCACCGCTTCCGAACGCGTTGCCGTTCCAGACCGTTGGTACGACGGCCGGGATGTCGGCGACGAGGCCCGGGTCCGCGACGATGCGGCCCACGTCATCGGTGGGCGATATCACGTCGCCGGAGGGGATGGAGTTGCCAGCGTTCCAATACAGGTTCGAATTGAGGACGAGTCCGGTCACCGACGCCGGGTCCCCGGTCGAGAATTTTCCGCTCTGCTCGCCGGGTTGGGCTCCGAGTGTGCCGGTGGGGTCCGAGAAGATGTTGTTGGCGATCACCACGTTCTCGTTCATCGGATTGTCGACCTTGCGCACGATCCGCAGTGCAATCGCCCTCACCGGGAAGTCACCGGTGACGGTGTTGTTGACGAACTTGACATCGGTGGCCCCGGCGACACCGAGAACCGATGTGGCTCGATCCGTCCCGTCACCGATGAAGAGGTTGTCCGAGATCGTGACGGTGCGCGCCTCGATGTAGGGCTTGCCGTCGTTTCCGACCTGGATGATCGACTCGTTGCCCCCTTCCCAATGAGCGAACACATTCCGGCGGATGGTGATCCGGTGCGCCCCGAGCAGGCCGTCAGCCGCGGCGTTGCTGTCTTTGACGACGATGTAGTGCTTCGTGTCGCCCGGGGGCACGCGAGACGACGCCGCGAAGTTGTTGAAGAAGATGTTGTCTTCGATGACCACATCGGTCACGCCGTTGACATCCATGTGCTGTTCGTTCGGACCCTGGTTGTAGAACACGTTGCCGCTCACAGTGGCGAAACGCACCCCGTTGTGGATCTTGAGAAGGTCGTTGTCGAAAGAGTCGTGGATGATGTTGTTGCGAAGCGTGATGTGCTCCGCCCACACTCCGCCGCCCTCGTCGACATTCACCACGGTTCCACTGGACCCGGGGCCCGAATGCCGGATCTCGAAGCCTTCGATGACGACGTTTCTTGCTCCGTTGACGCGGACGACCATGCTCGAATGCTCGAAGACCGCCTGGTAGGGAGTCGCCGACCGGAATCTTGTCACCGTTTGGAATCGCCGCTCTATCTCCTGGGGCCCGGAGTAGATCCCGGGCATGAACCACACCGTGCACCCGGCATCGGCCACGGCCTCGGCAGCATGGCTCAGGGTCCTCCACGGGCTGGCATTCGTGCCGGCACCGGCGTCGGAGCCAGACGGTGACACCCAGGCGTCACACGTTGCAGCCTGCGCCGGCGCCGCCGGAACCGCGAGCGCCGCGACGAGGGCGACGACGAGGAGAGTGATGACGGTCGGACCGGGCGAACGGGTAGGCGTGTGCATCGTGGTTGTCCCCTCCATCCCGGTCCGCGCCCGGTGGAACGGTATCAGAAGCAGGCGGCTAGCCCGCCTCGATCAGGTGAAGAAGCCGTAGAGAGCGTCCCCCGCTCGTTCGGTGATGGCATCGGGGACGGACGGGTCGACGAACAGCCGTGTCACCTCGCCCAGGAGGGCTCTGGCCTCGGCGTCGCCTGGTCGCACCGCGCCCGGCTTGCGGAGTACCACGACCTCGCCGTCCTGCGACGCGTACTTCTGCTTGTACCGGATGAGCCCAGGCTGATCGAGATCGCTCACCCCGAGATCCACCATGGACAACCCGCTCTCGTTCGCCCATTTCATTCCCTCCCACAACACCACGTCGTTGGGTCGAACCGAGAGTTGGTCCATGTCGGAGGCATTGAACTTGTAATAGAGGGTGTCACCCCAGGTGAGGAACAGCACACCGCCCACGACGCGCCCCTCGACCTCGGCCAGCAGCAGGACTCCCTCGCCTGGAGCCAAGAATCGGTGCCAGATCGACTCGAAGAATCGCCAGGGCTGACTGAGGAGGCGGTACTTGTATTTTCGTACCGCAAGATGGAGTTCGAAGAAAGACCGCAGGTCGTCGAGCGAGGTCGCAGCACGAACGGTGATACCGGCGGCCTGCGCCTTGCGGATGGCGCGACGCGCGCCCGAGTCCAGCCGATCCCATGCGGCGTCGATGTCGCCGCCCACGTCGATGCCGTGCCAGGCGAAGCGAGCGCCTTCGGTCAGCTCCGCTGAGTCGCTGCGTGTCTCGGTGACGCGACGCTTGATGGTCACCGCAGCTGGACCCGACAAGTGATCGTCGATCAGCCGACGCAGCTGTGAATCGTCGTCTACGAGAGGGTCACAGAAGTCTGAGAACGGAAGGGTCACGTGACGGCGTCCGAGGTGATCGTCGAGGGTGACGAATGCAATCCCGGCCTCAGGACTCCCGCCGCGGTGGAGGATGCGGGCCCGCACATCGAAACCGTAGGTGTCGGCGAGCACCGCAGCCCAGGTCGGCGAGTGGAACACCTCGGTGCGCCGCTGTCGCACCAGGGTCGCCCACAGTGCACTGGTGGCTGCCGGCACCTCGGACAGCTCCACCTCCAGTCCCACCGCCTCAGCGGTCATCGGCGGCGGTCCGTGCCGAGTCCTGAGACGAGGTTCACATAACGAGCCGACTCCGCATGCCAGTTGTGGACGTCGCTGAAGCGCGCGGCCGCGGCGGCCAGCTCAGCGCCCTCGTCGGGGTTCGCCGCGAGCTTTTCGAGCACCGCGACGAGCCCGGCAACGTCCCCTGGCTCGAAGAAGGCGATCTGGTCGTCTGCGAAGTACTCCGCGACCATCGGGGTGCGGGCAGCCACGATGGGGATTCCGACTGCGACGTACTCGAGAAGCTTCGTCGGCAAGAGCCCGTCGGTGAAAACGTTCGACAGATTGGGCACCACGCCGACGCTGGCAGACTCGATGGCGGCGACGACCTCGCGAGTGGAGACCATGCCGTCGCTCATCGTCACGAACGCCTCCATTTGGAGATCCGCGATGAGTCCTTCGAGTTCAGGTCTGGCATCCCCGTCCCCGAGAAGGTGCAGGTGCACGCCATCGGTGGTTCGGGCGAGTTCCGCCACGGCCTCGACGAGCAACATGACTCCGTAGCGCTCTGTGAGCGTTCCGTGGTACACGATCGAAAAGCCTTCGGCAGGCACATGGCCAGCACGCGGTTTGAAGACGACCGGATCTGCGAGGTTCATGACGACGGACACATCCGGTGTGTCGCATCGGTCCATGACCGTTCGACGCCAACCCTCGGTGACCGTGATGACGTGGTCAGCGAAACGAACCGAGATTCGCTCCTCCCAGCGCGCCAGCCGGACGAGCGGATGGGTCTCCCGGAGGCCCGTCCGGGCCCGGAAGAACTCCGGCAACAGATCGTGAACGTCGAGAAGGATCGGCGTCCCGACCAGCTTGGGGATGAATGCAGAAAAGACCAGCGCATCCGGGAGGGTGTGAACCTGGACGGTGTCATAGCCCTTGCGGAGTTGGCGCCAGCCCAGCACGAGACTCGCCAGAACGAGAAAAACCAGGTACTCGACCAGCTGGACGAGCATGCCCGAGCCCCGGTGGCGGCCGACTGGCAGGCGCCGAACGGCGACACCATCGACGAC
Organism: Acidimicrobiia bacterium; assembly: GCA_035544575.1. Classification (GTDB taxonomy): domain Bacteria; phylum Actinomycetota; class Acidimicrobiia; order Spongiisociales; family ZC4RG35; genus DATHWB01. Next base: position 45,533 of record DATKEC010000021.1, on the reverse strand, counting down.
CTCGACCCGCGCCTCACCGGTGCCTTTGAGACAGATGACATCGACTCCGATGCCCGCCGCCATGAGTGCACCCGCCTGTCGTTGTACCCGCGTCTCACCCACCGGGTAGTAGGAGTGCACGACCATGCAGTGGCGACGGTTCATCTCCTCACCACGCAATGCCGGCATAGCCGGCGCGGTCATCGATTTCGGTGGCGATGCGGACGAGATCGACGATCGCCTTTCCGGAGCCGGCGCCCGCCACCGCCCGATCGAACTCGGCGTCCTTGTGGCCCACCACGAGCACTTCGGAGACGTCGACCAGGTCGTCGAGGGACTCGAACATGAGGGTGGCGATGTGCGGGATCTCCCGCTCGATGTAGGTGCGGTTGGCGCCTTGCAGGCCGGCGAGCGAGACGTTGCGATCGAAGACTCGGACGTCGAAGCCTTTCCCGATGAGACGCTCGATGAGCTCGACCATCGGACTTTCCCGGAGATCGTCGGTACCCGGCTTGAAGCTCATGCCGAGCACCCCGACCGCTCGCTTTCCGGTTGCTTCGATCATCCGAAAAGCCCTCTCCACCTGGAGTTGGTTGCTCGGCATGATGGATTCGAGCACCGGGCTGACGACGTCGAGGCGCCGGCCGTGGTAGGTGAGTGCCCGAAGATCCTTCGGAAGACAGCTCCCGCCGAAGGCGAAGCCGGGCTTGAGGTACGCGGCCGACACGTTGAGCTTGGTGTCGCGGACGAAGATGTCCATCACGGCGTGGCTGTCGATGTCCTGGGCTGCGCAGATGTTGCCGATCTCGTTGGCAAATGACACCTTCAACGCGTGGTAGGCGTTCGAGACGTATTTCACCATCTCGGCGACTGAAAGAGGGGCGTGGATCACGTCGGCATCGATGTGGGTGTAGAGCGATTCGACGATTTCGGCGGTTCTGGTGTCCTCCGAACCGATGAGGGTGTACGGAGGGTGGTCGTAGTCGTGGAGCGAGGAGCCTTCCCGCAGGAACTCCGGGTTGAAGCTCACACCGAAGTCCTCGATTCGCCGGCGACCGGAAGCCGCTTCGATGTCGGCGATGACGACACCTTCGGTCGATCCGGGAAGCATCGTGCTGCGAACGACGACCACATGGAACCTATCGTCCGGGAGGGCCGCACCGATCTCACGGGAGACGTTTCGCACGTGGGACAGGTCGAGCGAGCCATTCTCACGGCTCGGCGTGCCCACGCAGACGACCGAGATCGACGTCGCCCGGACGGCCTCGGCGGGATCGCTGGTGGCCGTCAGACGCCCTTCCGCCACCACGCGTTCCAGTAGCTCGTCCAGGCCGCGTTCGATCACAGGACTCCGGCCATGACGCACAGATTCGACTTTGACCGGATTCGGATCGATCCCGATGACGTCGTGGCCGGCCGCAGCCAGGGCAGCGGCCGTCACCGTGCCCACATAGCCCAAACCGAACACGCTGACATGCGCCATCAGCGCACCTCGCGTGTCGAATCGAACAGCATCTGTGTGCTGTAGTTCAGCCCCGGCCTCCCATCATCCCCTGATGGATCAGGGTAGCGAGCGTCGTTGAGCCTTCCACCCATTCATTCCACTGACGATCCCTCAGCCGGCGGATGCCGTCTCCGAGCTCGTCGATCCTGGCGATGGCGTCTCGAACCCCGGCTTCGATGGAGTCGGCATCGGATCTGACGTACACGGTGCCATCGCTGAAATAGCCCCGCAGCAGGGGCCAGTCCGACGTGATGATCGGTGTGCCGATGCTGAGAGCCTCACAAGCGCCTCGCTGCATCGTGTCGTTCCGGGTCGTCAGACACATGACCAGGTCCGCACCTGCCATCAGGCCGTAATACTCCTCGTCCGGCAGGTATCCGGTGAAGCGGAGATTCGGAGGTGCCCCGGACAAGTCGAATGTCTGCCGACCACGCTCTGGATCACCCGTCACATGAAATCGGACCGCCGGGAGTCGCCGGGCCGCCTCGACCACTTCGCCCAGCGGCTCGTCGCCGGCGAACGTGGAGACCACGAGAATGTTCATGCCGTCGGCCAGCTCCGGAGCGTCCCCGATCGGGAAGGCAGTCGGGATGTCCTTGAGCACCAATGCGCGAGCCCCCCAGCCCTCGATTCGTGCCGAGAATGTCTCGTTCGTGACAATCGTGACGACGGCGCGCCGCGCCAGCCACCGATACAGGGCACGAGGTCGCGTCCACACGGTGGCCTGCATCGCCGCACTGTGCGCGTCGACGACGAAACGGGCCGAGGCGATGGCGCAATATGCGGCGACGACGATGACTGCAAAGCTCGGAGGGCTCTGCACGAACACCAGCTTGGGACGCATGCGCGCCAGCAACCAGATCGTGGCCACCGCCTGATAGGTGTATTTCCAGGGAGCGGCCCAGGCGCCGCGTCGCCGGGTCGAGTAGACGTTGTGCAACGGGACACCCAGTTCCCGGGCGAAGACACGACTGCGCGGTCCGTGGCTCGGCGGCCCCCACACGAGGAAGAGAGCGTCTTTCTGGGCCGCGGCGTCGATGATCTTCACCGGCGTCATTGGCGCATCTTTTCCAGCAGCTGACCGACGTTGCGTTCGAGGTCGAACCGACTCGCCACCAGTGCGCGACCCTCAACGCCCATTCGGGCTGCACCATCGGCATCGTCGAGCACTCGGACGATCGCCCCGGCCAGCGCCATCGGATCGCCGACCTCCACGAGGACTCCGGTTGCACCGTCGATCACCGCTTCGGGTATGCCCGAATGCCGGGTGGCGACCACCGGCAACTCCATCGCCATTGCCTCGAGGATGACATTTGGTATCCCGTCACGATCGCCATCGGCGGCCACCACTGCCGGAAGCACGAACACCGTCGCCGACTGCATCAACTCGAGGACACGATCGTGTGAGACCGCTCCGAGCAGCCGAACCTTCTCGCCGAGCCCGAGCGAATCGACTTGGTCCTGAAGCTCGGCTCTGAGGGGACCGTCGCCGGCAATGACAACGTCGAAATTGCGGTCTGCCAGCAGGGCGGCGGCGTCGATCAGATGACGGAGACCCTTCTTCTCGCGGAGTTGTCCGACAGCCAGGACCAGTGGTGACCTCGATCGGCGGCGCGCCGGAAAGGACTGCAGGTCGATTCCGTGATGGATGGTGACGATGTCCGCCCGGCCCGGACCCACCGCTTCGAGCAGGTAGCTGCGGTTGTACTCGGTGCAGGTGGCAGCGAATTTTGCTGCAGCCAGCTTGTCGGCCAGCAGCACGGGCGACACGTAGATGTCGTTGGCATGGGCGGTGACACTGAACGGTACGTCCAGCAGGCGCGAGCTGACCCATGCGGCGACCGCCGCCCGGTCGATGAAGTGGGCATGGAGATGGTCTGGACGCTTCGCCCCCAGCGTGTCGGCGGCGGCCACACCGAGGCCCACATGCAACACCGTCTTGACACGTGACCGCAACGAGTCGTGAGGCAGCGTCGCGAGGCGAACATACGCCCGAGCCAGCGCTCCTGGGCGGGACCTGAGGAATCGGACGTGGGCTCGGATGAGCCGCCACACGCCGATCGGACGCACGTAGCTCACGGAGCCCACCAACGCCTCCTGAGCCGGCGACAGGCTGCGTGCATCGGGCGGACGGAGAGACAGGACGTGCACGCGGGCACCCTGCCTCCGGGCTTCGGTGATCTCTCGATCGATGAACGTGGTGGTCAGCAACGGGTAACGCCCGATGATGTAGGCGATGGAGAGGGCTTCGTCGGCGGACACGGGCGGCAGCGTACCGGGGCCGACATCGTCCACCTCCGCCCTCCATCTCCCTGAGACAAAACCCGGCCAACCGCTAGCATCCCCGCGAGCAAAGGCTTGGGAGGCCTTGGGAGATGCTCCACCGCGCGCTGCTGAAGTCACATGACTCGGCCGACGTGTATGACGTCCTCCTCGACGTGTCAGGAACCGACGTCGAGATGTTCGTCGACGAGACGTCGGTCGGTAAGTGGAGTGTCGAACAGTTCATCGGCGAGCCGCAGGACAAGGGGTACCAACTCCGGGTTGACGGCGAACGGTGGATCGTGGCGCCGCGAGATCGCCCTCTGTTCGAGGCGGACACGGTGCTGAGAACGCCACGCGTCTCCCAAGCGCGTTTCGCCAACCGGCACCGGCGCATCTCCACGCTCCTCTCCGAACTTCGACGCAGCACCACGAGGCGTTTGGTCATGTGGTATCTGGTCCTGGTGGCGATGTCGGTCGGGTCGTTCGGGTTCGGAGTGATCGTCGGTCGGTACCGGGTCGACGGTGACAACGTCTTCACCTGGGGCCTGATCGGAGTTCTCGCCGCGATCTCGATATTGCTCGGGCGGGCCTTGACCGCCGCTGCGTCCGAACATCGCGAGCCGCTCGGCACTTCAGAGCCGCCTGCGCTCGCTGAGCCCCGAGTCGACGCGGTCAGTCGCCTGCTCTCGACGCTGCAGTTCCAGGCTCCGTCGAGCGAACCGCAACTCGATGAATCGCCGCCGGAGCATCACCCGCTACCACCCGAAGAGGTGTTGGGGGACCCAGTCGTGACGATCGACCTCACCAGTATCGAGGCCGTACCCGACGAGAGCGCTCGCGAGACCGATAGCCGTGCGGAGGAAACGGAGAAGCTGGACACCCAGACGGAGGACACCCAGACAGAGGAGTTCGCCGAGCCAGTGGTGGATAGGGGGCGGGTGCGGCTGCCGATCCATTCAGGTCTCCCCCCGGCCATCCCCCGCGAGCGGGGCAGGCGACAAGACCGTGAGGACGACCGGGTTGTGGTCCTCAACCTGGAATCCACCGACGATCTCACGACAATCCATGGGATCGGTCCTGCGTTCGCAGCCGTACTCGGCGAAATCGGCATCCACAGTTATCAGCAACTGGCATCGATCGATGGCGCCACTCTGGCTGCGCTCCGTACGCGGCTCGGACCGCTCGCCAGCCGGATCGAACGCGACCGTTGGATAGAGTCCGCCGCCGCGGCCTATCGGGCGAAGCTCAACGAGAGGCGCCGGGACGCCGTCAGCATGTGAGCTTCACCTGATCCGTCCGAAGGGACGCTCAGGGTTCGAGTCGGATGAACATGTCGTCGACGAAGATCGAATCAAGTGTCGGTTCGACGCTGGAACGGTCGGCGTCGACGACCCGAATGTGAATCACCCCGGTCACGTTCGATGGCAGCGCAAAGGCCTGGTAGCCAGCAGGGTCGGCGAGGGCATTCACGCTGAACATGTCGATCCAGGTGGAACCGTTGAGCGAGTAGGAGAACACGAAAGCTTCGTTACTCGTTCGGTGCGCCTGCAGGAAGAACGTCGACGCACCTGCGGCAGTCACATCGAAGGTCCATCGGTGTTCGAGGCGGCTGCGCTTCCCGCCAGCCCAACTCTCTTCCCTGATCTGCAGGTAGATGCCATCGTCGATGAAGGTCGAGGCCAGGTTGCCGCTCACCACGGTTCCCATCACCGTGGTCTGCGAGGACGCGTCGATGTCCGCCGCCGCAAGGTCGTTGTCGAGGATGATCACCCCGGCTTCGGCGGGAGCGCCGACCTGGTAGGCGGCGTCGGCAACCAGCGACAGCACGACTGATTCGCTGCCTTCCACAAGGCCGTCATCGATCGGCACGACCTGAACGACCGCAGTCGATTGCCCGTTGGCGAACAGGACCAAGCCCAAGAGCGGCTCGTAGTCGTCGCCGGGTGTAGCCGTCCCTGAAACCGAGTAGTAGACCGTCAAAGAGCCGCTGGAATCGTCACGGGTGATCGTGAACTGGCCCTCCGCGCCATCCTCGGATGCTTGAGCCTGCGTCGCTGACACCGTCACGGTTGGGAGGGGCGGAAGGACGTCGTCGGTGACGATCACCATCCGGTCCACGAACAGCGAATCCGTCGCCCCGAACCCCGTCGTCCTATCGGTGTCGACGACCCGCACGATCACAGTGCCGCTGATCGTATTGGGCAGTGCGACCTGATACGTCGTGTCGGACGCCGACGCCACCGTCACGAGCGGCTGGAACGTCGCTCCACCATCCACCGAGTACGTGAACGCGAAATCGTCGCCCTCGGAGTTGCTCGTACGCCGAGCCTCGAGGTGGAAGGTGATGGTCTCGCCTCGCTCGATCTGGAAGGTCCAGGTGTGCTCGAGACGGCTCATGCGACGCGGCGGAGGTCCACCCGTGTGCTCCTCTGTGAGCTGTTGGTAGGTGTCGTCGCTCGAGTGGAGGCTGTCGAGCGTGCCGCTGACGGATCCGTAGGTGGTGGACTGGGCGATGACGTGTTGGGTCCTGGAAGTCGGGTCGGGAGCGACCGTCACCGTCACCGTCGCCACATTCGACGACAACACCCCATCAAACGCCCGATACGTGAACGTATCCACCCCACTGAACCCAACATCCGGCGTGTACGTCACCGACTGATCCGCATTCACCACCACCGAACCACCCGCCGGATCAGACACATCCGTCACCGACAACACATCCCCATCCGGATCCGAATCATTCGCCAACACCACCACCGTCACCGCCGACCCAAACCCGGTCGACACCGCATCATCGGCCGCCACCGGAGCCGAATTCTGGGGCTCGCCTGCGGTCACGGTGATGTCGAACGTCGTGGAGACCGCCGAACCTGTAGCGGCAGGCGCGAGCACCAGAGTGAACGCGCTCCTTCGGTTCTCGACGGTGCTGGTCGACCCCGACGCGGTCGCCGTCCCGGTCGCACCTGCGGCGACCAATTCATGTCCGCCGGCAAGGACGCGGTTCCGATCGTCGTTGCTGTGACCCACTTGCTGTGACCAAAGCTGCGTGACCCCTGGCGGAGGCACGTTGAAACCGACGCCGGCGTCCGTCGCTTGACTTCCCCGCCAACCCCACAGCCTCAGGACGGTGGTACCGCCGATGGTGGAATGGACACTTGGTGCGGTCAGAGCGGTAAGGCGTGAGAACGAAGGCGCCCAGGCGTGGATCGGCTGGACCGGATCAGCGCCGACGTAGGCGCCGATCCCGGCGGACATCCGCCCGGCGTCGGCGTTCTGGTCGAATGTATATGCCGTCGGTTCGGACTGTCCGGCGATCTTGTACAGCACCGTGTGATTCGCCGAACCGTCTGCGATCGTCCCCAGGTGGTTCCAACCGGGTGGAGCAGTGAGATTGGCTGCTCCGGTCGCGGCGTCCCGGTAGCGGACTTGGGCGATCAACAAGTCGCCGGGTTCTAGGCCAGCTGGTCGCGAGACGGTGATCGTTGAGCCGCCGGCACTGGTGACGGCGGCCGAAGCAGCAGAACGAAGCTGAGGAGCCTGCCCCCCACCGGGAGCGCCGTCGGAGACGGTGACGGTGACGGGCCCATAGGCGCCGGCATCACCTGCGTCGGGGCTGATCGTGATCTCTCGAATGGTTTCGTTGAAAGACGCAAACGCCGGGAGGTCTTCGACGACGATGCTCAACTCATCGCCGTCGGGGTCCGACGCGGAGATCGGCACTACCGCGGACTGGCCTTCGGCCACGGTGACGTCCGCGATCGGTTCGATCGTGGGTGGGGAATTGGGCGGGGCGGTGACGGTGATGAGCGCGGTGTCCGTGGACGTGAACTCGCCATCGGAGGCCAACAACTCGAGGACGTATATACCCGCCTGGCTGAAGGTCGCCGTTGTGGACGCGGCGGCCGGGTTGGCGAAGACGACGTCGCCGGGTCCGGATGCCTTGCTCCACGTGATCGTCAACACCCCGTCGGGGTTTCCGTCATCGTTGACCTGACCGTTCAGCGTCACTGCGTCGGGGAATTCGACCGACTGGTCGGGGCCGGCATCGACCACCGGGGGCCGGTTCGAACCGGGTCCGTCGAGGTCGGGCACCGCGATCTCGTACAGCACGCCGTCGTTGTCTTCGTCGATACCACGGTCGACGATCCACAAACTCATCACCGACGAGTCTGTTGAGCGTGGCGCCATCGCGAGACCGGAAACGAACCTGAGACCGCTGATCCCGCCGACGTCGATCGTGCGGATCAACTCGCCCTGGTGGGTGACCTCGAAGATCTGATCGGTGTTACGAGATCCGATGAACAACGACTGTCGCGAGACCGAAGACGTCATGCCTTCGAAGTCGGTCGGGCCGAGATGGCTGATGTCGAAGCTCGAGATGATGTCATTGGAGTTCCCGAAGATTCCGTCGACCGGATCGACGCGATAGACCTCCCGGTCTGTCCCACCGAGGATGAACAGGTGACCCGAGACCGGATCGAACTCCGGGTCCTCTGTGTCGCTCAGTCCGAAATTCGAGATCGTCGAGATGATGTCATCGGTGGTTCCGAACTGCCCGTCGGGGCCTGGTTTGACGACATAGACGGCCCGCGTTCCTGTGTCATCGGACACGAACAACGTGTTCGAGGCGTTGTCATACCCGAGCCCGGTGGGCTCATCGCTGTAACTCCCCGCCGACTGGGGGCCCCATGTCGCTCCCGTCGAGAGCACCGCGCCGGCACGGTTGATGTGCCACATGTTCACGCCCTGGAACAACGGTATTTCGTTGATCTCGGAGTCGACGACGATCAGCTGGTCATTCGAGGGGTTCCAAACAATGCCCGAAGGGTCGCTCGAGGGCGGATTCCAGGCAGACGTCTGGACAACCTGCACGAGTGACGCGGTCACGGTCTCGGCGGCGAGGATCATGGGCTGTTCGAGAGTGATCTCGGTGACCCCACCGTCCCAGGTGGCATCACCGGAGTCGGCAACGAACAAGTTCAACGTGTCGGGGTCGTCGGTGGCGTCGGTACTCGGAGCAAACGTCATCGACTCGGGAGATCGGAGAGTCATCCCGACGAGGTCGTAGATCTCGACCGGTTCCCCGCTGTCGTCGAATGTCTCGAGGGTCTCGGCGTCGACATCGAGCACGTAGACCAAACCATCGGACTCGTTCGAGGCGCTGAGCGTACGGGACGTGGCACGCTCGAGATCGGTGTCCTCACCGACCTCGGCCGCGGTGGCGGCGTCGATCGACCGGTTGGAGCGCAGCGACTGTCCGGGGACGCCGAATACACGGCCGCTCTGAGCCCACGTGACGAGGTCCCTGCCGCTATCGAAGCCAAGAGTGGAGGCATCGGCGATCCCGGCTATCGAACTCTCGGAGACCGGCTCCCAAAGTCGGTCGACGAGATGAACGATGGCTCCGCCTGAACGGGGCGAGGCGACGAGGAAGTCGCCGCGTCGCGAGTCATAAGCGAGACCCGTCGGTTTCGAGGCGCCAAAGTCTTTGGCGTCGACGGTGCGGACCTCCCGGGCAACGAGCGATGTTTCGGAGGGCAAGGACTCGGCCGCCGCGACCATCACTCCAGGAAGAAGCCCAGTCAACATCCCCGTGGCCGAGACAAGGACCATCAGTCGCGTACGCCCCATGCCCCTCATCTCCCACCCGTTTGCCCCAGATCGCCGACAGAACCCTAACCGCCGGATGGGAGGGTCATCGATTACTTCTCTGAGTCCTGAGCCTCATTCCCACGAGCACCGATCGCGAAGTCCGAGAGCTGCGGTGTGAGTCGGTTGGCGGGGACCCCCCGACCCACGTCACGACCTGCGGCCCTCCGGCGCCAACCGCGGACCCTCAAGTGAGCGAGCGGCAGAGCGACGGCGCGAAGACTGAGACGTTCTGCGAAGTCAAGGACGGGCTGGGACTCCACATAGTCGTGTTCGGCCATCCTCTCGCCGGTGAGAGACTCGATGAGAGCGATGGTCTTCGAGTCGAGAACCTCGGCGAAACGTCCGATCGACCGAGCGGAGATGGTTCCGGGGGCGAGCCGGCCAAATGAGCTGTTGCCCCCCTCCTCTGACTGTTCGGGAACGCCATCCATCGACAGCATCGCCTCGTCGAATGGGAGGGCGAGAAACCGACACACGCTCACGAGCGTGTCGACCGGTCGCTCGGCCAGGGTCTCGTACCGGACGATGAGGTAGTGGTCGCCGAACCGGTCCAGGTTTCGCCGGCCGACATCCACCGATTCGATCCAGCGGCCAGTGATCGCACCGATGCCTTTGGACTGGTCGGGGTAGCGCTTGATGACCGAGGCGTGCCGATCCCGTGGATCCCGCACCATGTGGATCACCTTTGCCTCCGGCCACTCCTCAAAGACCCGATCGGCATGATGTTCGGTGTGGAGCGACTTGTCTCCCCATCGCTCTCGCCCCAGCCGGTCGGCGTGATGTCGAAAGACAAGCGCGAACAGCCGCCCGTAGGTTGGTTCACCAGCCGCGAAGTCCCGGCGGATCCGATCGGGGTCGGGTTCGAGCACCGCCATGCGTTGGTATCGCATCACCTGGTCCAGACACCGCTCGAGATTCCGGGGCTGATCGAGCGGGCCGAAGGCACCATCGAACCATCGCCACACATTCGAGCGGCGAATCATCGCCACGTCGGGATGACTCCCCAAGAGGGCATACATCAGGCTCGTGCCGGACCGGTCGGCTCCGGTGATGAGAATTGGGCTGTCGGTCATCCATGCCCCTTGGAGAGGTGTTCGTGGTCGGATCTCGTCGCGGCCCGGCCAAGCTCGTCGTATTCAGCCCGATACCTGGCGGCGATGACTTCCAGCGAGAACCGGCTCTTGATCGTCGCTCGTGCCTCGGCGCCGGCGCGCTCGAGGGCCGAGCGATCGGCCGCGAGACGCGCCAGCAGAGTGGCAAGCCCTACCGAGTCGCCGACCTCGAACACAAAGCCGTCCAACCCGTCGGTCACGACACTCGTGTTCCCCGGAATGGCGCTGACGATGCCCGGTACGCCCACCGCCATCGCCTCCAGCAGCGCATTCGACATGCCCTCGGCCCGGGACGGCAGGACGAATGCGTCCGCACGGGCGAGAAAGTCCCCGACCCGATCCGACGAACCGTGAAACCGCACCGCGTTCGCCAGGCTCTCGGTCTGGACGATGGATTCGAGGCGCTCCCGATCGGGTCCGTCGCCCACGACGTCGAGAACGGCTGCCCCGACTTGGGATACACGTGCCGCGGCGAAGGCGTGAAGGACGGTGTCGAGACTTTTTTGGGCGTGGAGCCGTCCCACATACACCAGGCGCAACTCCCCGGCGGCGGTTCCAGACGATGAGTCGACGTGCGGCGGAACCTCGACGCCATTGGGGATGTCGACGATCCGGTCGACAGGAACGCCAGCCCGCACCAACTCGTCGGAGATGGCGGGGTTGAGTGCGACGTAACTGTCGCCACCCAACGCCAGACCGAGCAGGAATCGCGTTCCCGGGAAGTGTTGACCGCGACCCATCTTGACGATGTCGCTGGCGTCTCCGGCATTGGCCAGCTTGACGATCATCGGCCGGCGGGTGACCAGGGACACCAATCTGCACACGGCGGCGTGGTAACTCAGGCCGTGGACGTGGATGACCGAATAGGAACGACGCGTCCGCACCAAGTGCACGAACAGTGAGACCATGTAGGCGACGGCTCCCAGCTTTCGAAGGCCGCGCACTCCCCTCTCGCCGTACAGCGCCGCGTGCCGGTGGATCGGCACGCCGTCAATGATCTCTTCGACGGCTGTGCCGGGAAACCATCGGCCGGTCACGATCCGGACGTTCGCCAGACCCGTGCGACTCATTTCCGCAGCCAGTTTGTGAGCCTGCCGCTCCATCCCGCCGATCCACGGCGAGAAGAGCCTCACCACCATGACGACGCGGGGCGTGTCGATCAGCTCCACGTCACGATCCTCTCGGACTCCAGTGCCAACGCGCGCTCGATTCGGGTCTTGGCAACCGCCAGGCGTGAGGTGTCCGACCGGGTGAGGTAGTCCTCCCACGCATCCAACCCGCCGGTGAGCAAGTACCACTGGACGACCTCGCCGAGTGCCTTCCACTCATCTCCGAGGTCTGAGCCGGCGCGGTATGCCTCGAGGAGGGCGGTCCGGGCGGGTTCGCTCTCAAGCCTCGTCAGCACCAGTGCGATCTCTCTCAGGCGCCACTCGGTGCGGGCGAGTTCGAAGTCGAGTACGACTGCCCCGTGGTCGCCGTACAGCACGTTGTGGGCGCCGAAGTCGCCGTGGATGATGGTGGTCGACAGGCTGTGACCTTCGAGGCGTCTGTGTGTGGACACGAGCCGATCTTCGATGTCGGCGCGACGTTCATCGAGCCAGTGGCGAAGCCGAGCTGCATCGTCGGCGGTCCGGTGCGTATCGACGCTGGCGAGCAGCTCGAGGTAGGTCGAGAGGCTGCGCCGAGGCAAACTCGTCACACGTTCGAAGCCGAGATGGTGTTGGTGGCCGGGATCGAATCCCGAGAGTGACGCGTGCAGTTGCGCCAGCAGCCAACCGAGATTCGTGAAGAGGTCGTCTCGCATGCGCTTCGGCAAGTAGCGGCCAGTCGATGTTCTGCCGTCGACATGGCGGAACAGGGCGTGAGCGGAACCGTCGTGGATCACAACAGTCTCACCCTGGGGAGCGCCAACCACCCGAACGGCCGGAAAGTCGATGGCCTCCAACTTCGCCAGCACGGCATGTTCATGAAGGATCGACTGCTCCTCCCAATACGAGGGGTAGCGTTTCATGACCACCCTCCCGCCATCGGTTTCCACACCGACCAATGAACTACGGCGGCCGGTGGAAAACTTACGCACCGGCCCGGTGCGCACGAGCCCGAACTTTGCGAGGATCGCGACGACATCAGCCGCCCCGATGGCCCGCGGCCGGATCAACGACACTGCCTGGTGGCGGACGGTCCCCGCCCGGGGTGGGGTCCATACGGAGCGGAAGCGCGGCGCGGCGACAATCTTCTCGCTGTCCAGAGCTGAGGCAACCCCCGCGCCACCGGGAGAAGAGCCCGAGTTGTCGACGGTCACGATGCGATGGCCGAGCGCGGCCCAGACTTCGAACACCGCCCCGGTCGTGATCGAGGCGTTCTCGACAAGTGCCGCGAACTCGTCTTCCGTTCGGCTGGCGAAGGCCGGCCACACTCCTCGGCCCGCCACCCGCCGGACGCAAACTTCGGGAGGGGCGTCGACCAGAACCGCGAGAGCCGGAGGCGGGATGCTGGTCAAGTACGACGCGACCACGGCTGTCGAGGCGCATTCGGAGGGCGAAGTGAAGAGTTGCACCGCGCGATGCAGGTATCCGTCGGCGACGACGAGAACCTCGGCGGTGCGGGCACGTCGACGGAAGAGGGCGTCGGTCCCCACATGGCGGATGAACGATTTCATGCGACGCTCTGGCACCATCGCGGTGGCCGGTCGCTTTACCTGGTCACGGACGACCGAACGCAGGCCGGACCGTCGCAGCACCCGCCACCATCCCAAGGCCGAGGCTTCGACGACATAGATCCCCCAGAGCACGCGTCCACGCAGCGTCGTGGGGAGCAGTGCCGCCAGTGAGCCGACGGGTCCGCGGGCGGCGAGGTCCCGAGCGGCCTCGACGGGGGTTCGCGGGACGAGCCCTCGCAGGCGCAGCGCATCCACGACGGCAGGTAGCACCGTGGTCTTCGCGGCTCCCCGTGGTCCGGCGAGTTCGACGACCGAGCCCGTGCCGATCATCGCAGGCCTTCGAACCGATATCCGCGCAAGAAGTCGTAGCCCTCGAGGACGGATTCGACCGCCGCGACGCTCGAAGGATCCCACGCGATCCGGTCACGATCTCTGCGAGGAACGTTCTCGACCACTGCCCGGCAAGCGGCGAGGTAGCTCTCGTCCGCTTTCACGCCCAGGAATCGGCAGACACCGACCAGCACGCCGGGGACGTCTTCGACCAGGTCTTCGTAGCGCACCGTGGTCACAGACCCTTGCGGCATCTGAGCCATCAGGTCCGAAACCCGCTCGCACTGTCCCCGATAGTCAGCGATGGCGTCGTGGACGTCTTGGCCCCCGCGCACGACCATCACCGCGAGGGGATCGAACGGGTTGCGGACCACCTGGATGAGCCGTAGGGACACGTTCCCGAGCACGTTCTGCAACTCGTCGAGCGATCCGGGGCGCGCGGCCAACAGGCGCGTGGTGGGTCCGGCCCTCGAGTCGCCGACGGCAACGGGCGAGTCGGCGGCACCCTGGCTCTGCCCCGGAATCTGGAAGGCGTATGGATCCAGGCGGCGCGAGGTCACACGACCTCGGAGGGCTTCACGGGCCGAATTGCGGGCCACCAGACGAAAGGCTGAGTCAGCGTCGCCCCGGGCCAAAAGGACCCGGGCCAAACCCAGTTCGTCCGAGCACATCACGACGGGATGAGCATCCAACAGACTCCCGAGCAGCGTCCCGCCACTCTTCGTGGGACCTACGAACAGAAAGCACATACGAGTGTCCGCAAACTGATCCGGGAACTGGCGACGCGCCGCGGCGATGGCGCGGCGACGGACGATCTCCTGCGCCCCCGTGATGAGCGGCGACCCGAATACATATCTCCCAGACGCCGTTCGCGCCCACCGGCGAAAGCCCGGCGACTCCGTGATCGCTGTGCGCAGCGCCTTCATCGCTCCAACCTCCCGAGCCCGATCGCCTCCAGCAGCCGGGGCTCGTCCGCTCGGACCCGCGGTGGGAGGACGATTCCGGCGATGAGCCCGAGGGTGAGCCAGTACACGCCCAGACCAAACGGGATTCTCATGTTCGAAAAGTTGTTGACGACGAAGTGCATCGCCGGCGTCAGCCAGAGCACCACGAGGAACTTCCGACCGAGCGGACCATCCCGCGGGAGTCTGCGCCACGCCGCTGGAGTCTTCGCCAGAAGCACGATCGCGGGACCCAGGTAGAGGAGGATCCCAATCAGCCCCTGCTCGGCCAGAATCGTGAGGTAGATGTTGTGCGAGGCTTCGTCCCTGTCGGGAACGAACAGATCCCCCACACGGCCGTGGAAGTCACGGTCGTAGAGGTCGAAGTTGCCGAATCCCCATCCCGCCACCGGTTTGGCCTCAAACATGCGCAACGAAGCGAGCACCACGGGGAGCCGGCTCAGCGCCGAGTTCCGCGACTGATCCGAATAAAAGCGATCCATCGCTCTCTCGATGACCGGCTCCACCGGGGTGGAGAGGACGACAACGATGCTCAGAGAAACCATCGCCACCACCATTCTTCGCACCGCAGCTGGGTGGAGGAAGGCCATCACCGCGAGTGCCAGCAATGCGGCCAGCCACGTGGCGCGCGACAGCGTCAAGAAGGCCGCGCCCACGGAGATGGCAAATGCGGCCGAATAGACCCAGCGCGGTACCTTTCCTCGACCCGAAGTGTGCCCCATGTGGAACAAGAACGCTCCTGCCGCGAGCACTACGACCCCGTAGACGTTGGGATGGCGGAGGGAGCCGGTGGTGCGAGATCCGGCCCGACCGAGCCATGCTCCCGGAACGAGGTCCGGTGCGAACCACTGCATGACCCCAGCGACCAGCTGGACAGCGAGCACGAATGCGACGATGGGCACTGCCGCCTCCAGGTTTCGTCGGCCGGGCGGGTACCAACGGACCAGCAAGAAGAGTGCCATTGGGATCGCCACGCGGTCGTACAGGTGATACGAAGTGGCCAGTACGTCCGGAGACGTGAACTGGATACTCAGGATCGCGGCGATCAGGTAGCCCGCCATGAGGAACTCCACCCAGCCGAGGGTCAGCTTTCGACGCGTCACGCCGGCTAGCCGCGCCACGACGATCAGCCCAAGGATGAGCACCGGTAAGCCACGATGGAAGAGCCAGTACATCTTTCGACCGGTGCCACCGGCCTCCACTACCTGCACAACGGGACCGAGCGCGAGCCAGAAGCCCAACGCGAGAAGCGGATTGCGGTGGAAAAGAAGGACCGCCGGAACGGCCAGTGCGAGGCCGACGACCAGGAACCATTGACCTCGATCGAGCATGAGGGCAGTGACAACAGATCCGAGCACGACCGCGGCCACCGCGGCTGCGCGGACGACCGCCGGCCTCTCGCGCATCGTCTCGAAGGTGGCCACCACAGTCCTCATTCGGATCTTCCGGTCTCTTCTGATTTCCCGGTCTCGATGAGGCGATAGTCGGGGACGTCGAGCCCGCGCCAGGAGCGCCAGGCTTGTCGTACCTGCCAGCCCCGGTACCGCAATAACTCGGGGCTGAGTGTTCGCACGACATATGTGAGAGACGCCCCATCCCCCGTCTCAGTCATCGCGTAACCGAACCCGGCCATCAGCGCGCCGACTCGTCGATCGATGAACCGAACCTGGTCCGGCGTCAGGACTGACGCGTACCGCCCGATGGAATCCGTGGAGATCGTCCCCACACGCCGCGGGCCGTAGGACCTGTTGCTCCCCTGCTTCCGGAACTCGGGCGCGCCCTCCATGTTCAGCATCGCAGGGTCGTACGCGGCCTCGATGAACCCACACACGTCACGCATCACCGCGTCGGGATCACGCACGAGATCCTCATACCGCACGACGCGGTAGCGGTCCGGGTACTCAGCGAGATTACGGGCGGCGAGACGCGCACTCGTCCTCCACTCAGCAACGCCGGCGCCAACACCTCCCCGCCGTACCTTCCACCTGGCGATCACCGAGGCGAACCGGTCACGGGGATCCCGCATCATGTGAAGGATGCGGGCATCGGGATACGCAGCAAGTATCGGATCGGCGTACCGCTCCGTGTGCAACGACTTGTCACCCCACCGGGACTTGCCGTGCCGATCGGCGATCTGCTGTTCGAGCAGAGCGAACAACCGCGGGTACGTGGGATCGCCGGTGTCGAACTCTCCCCGCAAACTCTCCCAATCGATGTCGAGAACGTGGAGACGTTTGTACTTCTCCATCTTCTCGAAACAGCGATCGACATTGGCGCTGTCCCTGAGGTCGCCGTAACGCTCGTAGAAGTACGGCCAGAGGTTGGTACGGCGCGTCATCGCGATGTCGGGGTGGGACGCAAGGAGGGCATACATGAGACTCGTCCCGGTGCGCTCCAGTCCGGCAACGAACACCGGGCTGCCGCTCATCGCATCCTCCATCGTGTGAGCCCTGTCAGTCGTCCGATCATGTAGGTCACGAGTTCTAGGGCCGGCCGCGCCGACGGGCCGTCTGATGGCCCGTATCCAAGCGCCTTTCGATACCTCTCACCCACGCCCAGTGCGGCTTCGGACCGGTCGTCTCTGAGGAGTCGCTCCCAAGCGACGGTTCGGATCATCTGTTCCATCTCCGGGGTCACCGCCAGCCCGAGAAAGTCAGCGACCTCCCGCACGATGCGTCCAGGACCGGAAGCGAGTGCTTCGGTGTGCACGATCCGAACCCGATGCGGTTCGCGCGCTACATGAGTCAGGAGAGCTCGGGCAGAGTTGACCCACCGCGCGAGAGCCCAGCCCGCGCGGCCAGCGGAGTCGACTAGCCCGTCTAGGCTCCGCGGATCACGTACCAGGTGGACGATCCGCGCCTCTGGCCACACGTGCAACACTTCGCCGAGCCGAAATTCCAGACCTTTCTGCTGGAGACCCCACCGTTGGGATCCGAGGGAGGAAGCCCTGGTGTTGAACTCTTCGCCAGCCCGGGTGAGCCCTTCGATGCCGCGAGCAGACGCCCAGATGTCCGATTTGCGCACCATCCACACATCTGGATGGCGCTCGATCACGCGCCGGAGTTCGGTCTTGCCCGTGTGCGACAGTCCGGTGATGAAGATCGGGCCACCCGCCCTGAATTCGGTTGACCCGGATGTCTGCGCACGGTTCGTCATGAGCCGACCCTCGCCACGATCATGCGCTGGCCGGGACGCCGGCCCGCCATCCGGGGGAATCGACGGTGGATCTCTTCGAGTGTCCGCCATGCGGCCATACGGATCGACTGCGAGGGAAGGACACGAACCCACCAGCGCAGCCGGGGTTGGGTAGCCGGGACCGACCGCTCGTAGCCCCAGCGCTGCATCGCCCGACCGAGCCGGGCCTCCAGGAACGTCCGTTCGTCTTGGGGGACGATGTCGTGATGGATCCCGATGTGATCGGTTGACAACAGGTGACCGTCTGGGGCGCCGCTGATCAGCATGTTGCGGTGCTTGGCGGCGCCCACCATGTCGAGCATCGACTCCTCGAATAACTCCCCGATGAACTCGCAGACCCGTGACAGCTCGCGCCGGGGATCGCGAACCAGATCCTCGAAGCGAACCACTAGGTAGCCGTCCGGATGACTGCGCAGGTTGCGTTCCGCCTGGGCGACGGAAAAAGCCCAGCGTGCCGCCGCCCCTCCGGCCCTTCCCCGCCCGTCCGGCCATTTTTCGAGTGACGCGGCGTAGCGGTCCCTCGGGTCGCGCAACATCTGGATCATCTTCATCCCCGGATAGGCGGCGAAGATCTCATCTGCATATTGCTCTTCGAGGCCAGACTGCGCCCCCCATCGAGGCTTGCCCTCGCGGAGGGCGAACTGCTCGAGGAAGGCGGCGAAGAGACGGGCATAGGTATGCGGACCGCCCTCGAACACGCGGCGGATCTCCTGTTCATCTGGTTCGAGGAAGGCGACATGCTTGTACCGCAGCATGGCGTCGAGACACCGGTCGAGGTTTTCCGGGACCGAGAGATCACCGAATTGGCCATAGAAGTACATCCACATGTTGGAACCCACGGCGGGGATGGCGATACGGGAGTGCGACGCCAGGAATGCCCGCACCGTTGTCTTCCCCGATCGGTCCAGGCCGGTGATGTGGATGGGGCCGTCGTTGCTCATCTCGACGCACCGGTCAGGCGCAGAGTGCGGCTCAGCTTGTTCTGTATGCGTCGGAGGATCAACCGGTCGTCATCGTGAAACCCCAGGGCGACGAGAACTCCTGCATAAACGGCAGCGATGGTCAATCCCTGTCCGAGAACAGACCAGATCGAGGGGCTGTCGAAGACCAGACTCAACCCGAGTCCCCAGGATCCTCCCGCCAACCCCGCAGCAATCGGCTTGTAGAAGTCACGCCGCCACGGCTGCAGCCGATCGAGTACCCAGACCTCCAGAATACTCACGAAGTTGACGAGCGTCAGCGACACGGTCGAAGCAACGGCCGCCCCCAAAACGCCGAGCGGAGGGATGAGCACGATGCTGAGGACGAGCGCCGACACCACCCACAGCACCGAGTTGAATACCTTCACCTTCATGTGTCCTGCCATGTCGATCATCGACCCACAGGTCCCGGTCGCGGCGAGGAACAGCTCGGAGAAGGCCAGCACGACGAAGGCAGACGCCCCGACCACGAATTCGTCGCCGAACACGGCGAGGATCTCCTCGGCGTAGAGCACCGTTCCGATGAAGATCGGGAGGTTCAATGTGAAGGTCCAGCGAGTGGTTGCCGAGTAAGTGCGCGCAAGCGTCTCTCGGTCATTCTCGGCGAACGCGTGAGCCAGGATCGGCTTCACAGCGACGATCACCGACCGGTACACGGTGTGTGAGATCAGATTGATCCGCGCCGCCACCGCGAACACCCCGACGTCGGCCGCGATGGAGAGGATGCCGAGAGCGAACGTTTGGATGTTGCGCCGGAAACGACTGAGCATCCCGGAAAGCCACAGGGGCAACGCGAAACCGAAAATGGCGGCGTACTCGTGCCGGGGCGCCACGGCCGGACCCGTTTCACGCACCAGCCGGCGGACGAACACGATGAAGACCAGGGTGGCAGACACGTCGGCAACTCCGAGCGCGATCACGGCGGTCACGACGTTGAGGTCGATGAACCAGAGAACGACCAACAGCGCGAAGCGGACACCGGATCGGACGACATTCTCGGCAAGAGTCGCCAGGTCCATCCTGTTGAAGCCACGCGTGACGCCCAGCAAGACGTTGCTCACGAGCAGGAACGGAACCACTCCGGAGATCATCTGCACAAGGGGGAGGAGATCAGGCTTACCGAACACGTCGACGGCGAGCCAACCGGCGATGAGATACAGCACGACCGCTGCCACCGCGCCAAGCACCAGCGCCGCGCCGATCCCGACACGAAGCGTGCCCCACATTCCCGGCCTGTCGCCGCGCCGCGTTTGGATGGCCAGATATCTCACCATGGCGTCGTCGAGACCGAGTCCACCGATTCCCGTGGTGAGCGCCGCCACGGCCACCACGAGGGTGTACAGCCCGTATCCCGTCGCCCCGAGAGCTCGTGCCAGGATCCAGGCGATTCCGAGACGGCATGCGAACTCGATCAGCCCGCCGCCGACCATGAAGCCCGAGCCTCTTGCGATCGCCACGAGGTCCTGCGCGCCATCCAACCCACCTCGCGTTCGGACGCGGGTCATGGATGGCTTAGTTCATCGATGCCGGCCGGGACCGACTGGTCTAACCGATCCGGAAGCTCCTCGGCGCCGGTGTATTTCGCCACACCGACCGTCAGCGCGTAATCCGACGGCAGATCGGCCCCGAGCCGCTCGATCACGTCACTCCTCCATCGTTCCAAGATCTGGTTTGCCTCGCCAACATGCAGATCAGGGAGCAGGACGGCAAGTGTCTCTCCCCCGACGTGGGACAGAACATCCTCCTCGCGCAGCCAGGAGGCGGCGCTGTCCGCCGCGGACCGCAGCAAAGTCGTGTGGTCCTTGTCGATGAGTTCGTTCGGGACGACGAACCGAAGCAAGCCCACCGCGAAGGCGCGGTCACTGTGCTTCGCCCGGCTCATCTCCTCTGAGAATCGCATCATGAAGAAGTCGTCATGGAAGGTGCCGGTCGGCTGATCGGTGATCGCCTTGCGCCATTCGGGATCGTCGGCCAGTTGTCCGCGTCTCTGCATCGCCGCCCGGCTGAGGGCATCCGCGCCGACGGCGCCCGCCACCCCAATGATCGCACCGAACAGGATGCCGGTTATCACGGTGAGCATCTTGTTGGGGCCGACGGGACGCTCATCGACGACCGCAGAGTCCAGCGGTCTCAATTCGAAGGCGTCCTCCAGGGCGGCGATGTACGCCACCGTTTCGTCACCCACGGCCCGAGCGAACTCGGCGGTCGCTTCGGGTTCCGGACCGCGCACGCTGATCACGAGAACGTTGGTCCCGGTCAACACGTCGGAGTTCACAATCATGTCCCCATCGCTGAACCCCGGACCGAGACGCTCCGTCGCCCGAACGCGGATCGCTTCGCTGCGAGCGATCGTCGCGTAGGTCGAGTTGATCTCGACTCCGCGGATCAGTGTATCGATGGCGCGCACGACCTCGGCCGAATCGACCGACCGTGGGCGAACCACGTACGTCCCGCTCGCGCCGTAGACCCAGGGCTGCTGAACTACGAGCAAGATGGTGAGCAGCGTCGTGACTCCGACCGCGGTGGCGACCATCCACCATCGACGGCCGACGATCTCGAGGTAGCGCCTCAACTCCACGTGGCATCTCCATTGGGTACTGAACGATTGAAGAACGATCGTATCGACGCCACGACTTTGACGATGTCGTCAACCTCGATCGACGGGTGCATCGGGAGTGACAGGAGGCGGCCTGCGAGCATTTCGGTCACCGGAAAGTCTCCGGGGCCGTATCCGAGGTCTTCGTACGCCCGCTGCAGATGGATGGGGACGGGATAGTGGATGCCGACGCCGATGTTGGCGGCGGCGAGGTTGTTCATCAATGCCTCCCGCTCTTCCACCTGTATCACGTACAGGTGATAGACCGAGAGCACTTCCGGGGTGACCCCGGGCGTGACCACGGGGAGGTCTTCGAGCAGTCGGTCATAGAGCCGAGCGGCATTGCGACGTCGGGCGTTGTTGTCGTCCAAAGCTGGCAACTTCACGCCGAGAACGGCCGCCTGCAGCGTGTCGAGTCGGTGATTGAACCCGCGAACGACGTGTTCGTACTTCACCGGCGAGCCGAGATTGCGCAACAACCGCACACGCTCGGCCACCTCGCTCGAGTTGGTCACCACCATCCCCCCGTCGCCGAATGCGCCGAGGTTCTTCGCCGGATAGAAGCTGAATGCCGCCGCATCGCCCAGGGCGCCGGCACGGGCTCCCCGGTACCACGCGCCATGGGCCTGGCAGGCGTCCTCGATGACAGCCAGACCCTCGGCACGGGCGATCTCGGTGATCGGGTCCATCTCGGCCGGTCTCCCGTAGAGGTGGACCGGGATCACCGCCTTGGTTCTCGGACTGATCGCCGCTTCGAGAAGAGAGGGATCGAGGTTGTAGGTGTCCGGATCGCAGTCCACCAGTACCGGCCTGGCCCCGGCGGATTCGATCGCCCCGGCCGTCGCCATGAACGTGTTGGCGGCCGTGATCACCTCGTCGCCGGGACCGATCCCATTCGCTCGAATCGCCAGTTCGAGCGCGGACCATCCGCTGTCGACACCGATGGCGTGCGCCGCCCCGCAATACGCCGCGAAACGACGCTCCAGGTCGGCGACCGCCTCACCGAGGACGAAGTCGCCTCGTTCGAGAACGCCGGCGATAGCGGCATCGATCTCGGGCTTCAGCGAGCGATATTCGGCACGCAAGTCGACGAAGGCCACCGGTCGATCGGATACGGAGAGAAGATCGAAGTCGGGTACACCGTCGCGCAGATCGACGATCAGACCGGGCGCGAATGCGGAGCTGACATCGGTCTCCAGATCCGATTGTGGATTTCTCATGACGACCCCCGCACGGAGGCGGCGCGCGGAGAAGCGACATCCGGCGTCAGGGATTCCGCCTCCCTTTCGCCCATGACGTCGACCGGTGCCCCACCACGACGCAGCGATTCCTGGGCCGCCTCGATCACTCGCACGACCCGGATACCGCTGTCGGCATCGGTCAGTGGCCGGAGACCGGCTCGCACGCATTCGACGAAGTGCTGGCACTCGATGCGCAGAGGTTCCTGGAAGTCGACTGGAGGGATCTCGATCCCACCGTGGTGATACGCGAACTGGAAAGCGCCGAAGGTGTCCGTCCGCGGCATCGCATCCACTCGCTTGTCATACACCCGGATCTTCTCGTCCAGCGCCACGTCGTCATAGACGATCATCTTGCGGCTTCCGACAACGGTGAGGCGCCGAGTCTTCATCGGATCGAGCCAGCTCAGACGAACGTGGGCGAGAATGCCACTGGGAAACGTGAGCGTCATGTAGGCGACGTCTTCGACATCATCTTGGACGCATGCGACACCGCGGGTACTCGCAGTCAGCGGCATTTCCCCCAACAGGTGGATGAGGATCGAGATGTCGTGTGGGGCGAGGTCCCACACGACGTTGAGCCGGGGGTGGAACAGACCGAGTCCGACGCGGACTGCATCGATGTACCTGATGTCTCCCGCGATCTGATCGTCGAGCATCGTCTTCAGCATGCGTACCGCAGGGTTGAACTCGAAAGTGTGTCCGACCATGAGCACGACCCCGCGTTCGTCGGCGATCGTCCTGAGGTTCTGGGCCGACTCCGTGTCCGTGGTGAGTGGCTTTTCAACCAGGACCGCAAGGTCGTGTTCGAGACAATCCGCCACGATGGCCGCATGCGTCTCAGGCGGCGTGCTGACCACGACTGCGTCGAGGCCCATGTCGAAGAGAGCGCGGTAGTCGGTCGTCAGGGTCCCGATCTGGGGGAATCTGCTCCGAATCGCCGTCAGGCGCTCAGGGTCGAGGTCCGCCACGGCGACGACCGTGGTTTCGGACATCTCGACGAAGTTTCGGATCAGATTTGGGCCCCAATACCCGCTGCCGATCGCAGCGACCTTCAGCCTGCTCGACATCAGCCTGCCCCCTTCATCGACAGAACGACGGGAACGGTGCGGGCCAGCAGGGCGAGGTCGATCAGTAGCGACCGTCGCTCGATGTACTGACGATCGAGTTCCACCATCTCCTCGAACCCGATGTGGGACCGTCCGCTCACCTGCCACAGTCCGGTGATCCCGGGCTTGGCGGCGAGCCGGCCGTAGTGCCTCCCCTTGTACATCGCCACCTCATATCCGATGGCAGGTCGAGGTCCGACGAGGGACATGTCACCCCGGAGCACGTTCCAGAGTTGCGGTAACTCGTCGATGCTCAGGCGTCGAAGGATCCGGCCGACACGGGTCACGCGGGGATCGTTGACGAGCTTGTACGTCTCCGACGCGCCGGCCGTGCCAGCCGCCTGCTGGATCTCGGTCGGATCACCGTTGATGTAGGCGGCGATGTACTGCTTGTGAAGGTCCGATGACGCGTTCGGCACCATCGTGCGGAACTTGTAGAAGGTGAACGGCGCCGTTTCCCACTGACGGTGGCCGTCGGGGTGTCTGACGCGCTTGGCTCCGATCCGTTCTTGACGAAACAGGACCGTCCCTCGGGAGTCCGTCTTGATGGCGCCGGCCACGACCGCGAAGAGGGGCGACAGCACGACGAGGGCCACAGATGACAAGATCACGTCCAAGGCCCGTTTGACGACGTGGTACCAGCCGTCGGCTGACATGTTCGACAGTTCGACTTGGGCGTCCTCCCGGACGCGTGCGTCAAGCACCGTCGGCCCCGCGCCACGCAGCCGTATGGCCGACCGCGCTGAGCGGTCGCGCCGCCAGCGCTCGCGCCTCCGATTCCCACCCCTGCAGTTGTCCCGCGCGGCACCAGAATGCCTCAACGGGTGCCCCTAAAGACACGTGTTGCCTCCCCACTTGCGCACCTTGTGCGTCTCTTGCCCGGGCCGGAGTCTAGGCCATTCCGGGTTGATGTGTACCCCTTATGAACGAAACGTAATCAGAACCCGTCCAGCCGGTGATCGACCCCCTGCTGATGACGCCCCGCGGCGCGTCTCCGATGAAAGAATCGGCGGGCACCGGCGATGACGACCAGCCACGTGACGACGCCCGCCACGTTCGCGCTGAGAGTGGCACCGGCGACATCCTGGAGCGGCTCGGCCAATGCGACCAGCCACAGACTCCGGACGATGAGCGCCGGAATGACGGCGAGTATCGCCAGGGTGAGGCTGCTTCCGACACGGGACGCAGTGAGTTGGACGAGGCGGCCCGCCACTCGTCGCCATGAGGCCGTGGTCGTCTGGGAGAGGTGGCGTGGCACGTCCCCACGATATCGGCGCGATAGCCTGTGGCGAGGATCACCCAGAGTGGTCAGACTATGGACGGATCTCGAGTCACGATCAGGCCCCGAGTACCCTGCCAGGTCAGGGAGTCGGTCTCGAGGCCATTGTCGGCACGGGATTCGCCGGGTGTGAACCGGCAAGGGAGTCTGAGACAAACATCGTGCGCAGGTCTGTCATCGTCGTGATCGGAGCCGGGAGCATCGTCGCGGTCGGGGCACTGGCGCTGGTCTCACTCACCTTCGACGACGCGTCCAGTGACTTCCCAACGGATCGCGCCAGCGCGGTCAGCGTGGCGGCCAGGGCTTCCAGCGGGTCTCTCGATGGCGAGGACGCCCCCGCGCCCGAAGATCCGTTCACGTGCGATGTCGTCGTCCCGACCGACCAGAACACGATCACCGGTGACAGCGGCATCGGGCCGGGCACGGTGGTCTGCCTCGAAGGAGGAACCCGCGAACCGTTCCATGTCCTCTCAGTCCGGGGTGAGCCGGCGCGGCCGGTGACAGTCGTGAACCTCGGGCATGTCGTCATCTCCGGCACCCATGACGACTACGCCGGCATCAAGCTCACCGACAGTGCAGATGTCCGGGTCTCCGGCGCCGGGGACGAAGGAGCTGCCTGCGGGTCTCGTCATCGCGTCGAGGACCAGCAGTGCGGAATCCTGATCGAGGGGACCGCGCGGGGGATCGCCGGAGTCGAAATGATCACGGGAATCTCGATCGATCACGTCGAGATCACCGGAACGTCGCATTCGGCTCTCTTCATCCGCACCAAGGCCGAGCACGGGCTCACCCGCGATGGATTCGTGCAGCGGGGAACCAACATCCACTCGACCTACCTCCACGACCTCGGCAAGGAGGGCATGTACATCGGGAGTTCGTCGTACTCGCAGGGCGAGGACCCTGTGCTCGAAGGTGTCCGGATCAGTCACAATCTGGTGGTGATGTCGGGGTGGGACGGGATTCAGGTCGGGTCCGCCGTCGCCGACTGTTCGATCAGTTGGAACACCGTCGTACTGGCGGGCGCCGAGAACACGCCGAACCAGAACAGCGGGATCATTGCCAACCGCGGGTCGGTTTGCGACATCCACCACAATGTCGTCGTCGGTAGCGCCGCTCAGGGCATCTTCGTGCAGGGCAACGGCGAAAACGCGGTTCACAACAATCTCATCGTCGGCGCCGGACTGCATGATCCCGAGCGGGGGGACGGAATCACGATCCGCACCGGATCCAACACCGGCGCTCCGGTTCAGGTGGCGCACAACACGGTGGTGGCGGTGACTCGCTACGGGATCTTCTTCAACAGTGAAGTGGGCGAGGAAAACAGCGTCTCGAACAACTTCGTCGTGGCAGCCGGACGAGAAGCACTGGTGACCGATGACACCGAGGTGCGCTCCCTGGGAAACGTCGTCGCGCCCACCATTCGCCGCGCGGCATTCGTCGACGCCGCAGGCGGGGACTTCCGGCCCACCGAGCGGTCCCCGGCGGCCGGTGCGGCCGCGTTCGGTTACTCCGGCGTCGATCTCGTCGGCGTGGGACGATCCCAGGATGCTCCGACTGCCGGAGCGCTCGAGCCACTCTCGCCGAGCGGTTGACCGACCGACGGTCCCGCAGCGTTGAAGGCGTCAGAGGTCCGAGTTCGCCGGCTGGGCGCCAGCCGGTCGGAACCCGCGGTTGACAGCTTCGACCAGCGCATCCGGCCCGAAGGTCTGGAATGCGTTCTGGCCCTCCAGATCGGCGGCTCGCGCCTCCAGTTCGGCGAACTGAACGTCGTCATCGCAGTCGTACACACGCATCGTGTCGCGAAGTCCGACGAACCGGTGATCAGCGAATCGACGGAGCCGCCCCATCATTGCGCAGCTTCGGGGGCAGCTTCGGGGGCAGCTTCGGGGGGAGTCCAACCTGTGGAGACTTCGGCGGTGCAATTGGGGCAGGTCGCCGTCTCGATCGGGCCGACGATGAAGGAAAACCCGCACTCCGGGCAGGTCAGTTTGGGAGACGGTGGATCCGGACGTGGAGGCGGAGGGGCGGGCGGGGTCGAGAGCCCGCCTCCGACACCAGCTCCGGGCGGGGGGGCGCCGGCCGCCCGAACCATGTTCACCGACCCGCACACGGGGCAGCTGAAACGGCCGGGGCCGGGGACATCGAACTCGGTTCGACAGGATCCGCACCGAACGATCACGCTTCTCCATCTCCTTCCGTGACGACCGGCTCGCCCAAGGCGCCCACGGACATCAGGTATTCGGCTTC
Organism: Acidimicrobiia bacterium; assembly: GCA_035544575.1. Taxonomy (GTDB): domain Bacteria; phylum Actinomycetota; class Acidimicrobiia; order Spongiisociales; family ZC4RG35; genus DATHWB01. The sequence continues at coordinate 18,426 of DATKEC010000021.1, read as the reverse complement.
GAGGGCCAAAACCGCCCTCACGTCCGTGGGAGGGTAGGACACACCATGGAACTCGGCGATCCGGTCGATGATGTAGGCCACGGACTGGTCGGTACCGCCGGCGATCGCGCCGTCGCCGCCATCGCGTTGAAGGTAGCGAAGCTCCCAGTTCACAATCCGCTCGATGCCATCAGACCCGATTCGCTCGAGAACAGCCGGGTCGATCCGCTCAGCCACATAGGCGAGGAGGACTTCGACGACGTACTCCGGCGCCATGTCGAAGGACCGCTTGCGGGACTCCTGCCAGAGGAGAAGGGCCACCGTTCCGACCAGGACGGCCACGAGCACGCCAACGAATACGACGAGTGTCGCTCCGCTCATGTCAGAACCCGAGTCGCTCCGCCAGTTGGCGCCGTCGCTCGTCCGGCGTGCCGAACATGAGCTGGGAACTCTTGGCGCGCTTGAAGTAGAGGTGGGCGTCGTGCTCCCATGTGAACCCGATCCCGCCATGCACCTGGATGTTCGAACCGGCGCATTCGAAGAACGCGTCGGAGCAATACGCCTTTGCCAGAGGGACCACCGTCGCCGTCTCCGGGTTGTCCCCGGCCACTGCCCAGGCCGCGTAGTAGGCCGCGGCACGGGCGCTCTCGACCTTCACGAGCATGTCGGCGCACATGTGCTTGATGGCCTGGAACGCACCGATGGGCTTGCCGAACTGGTGGCGGTCCTTGGCGTACTGGACGGCCATGTCGAGTGTGGCGTGGGCCCCGCCGACTTGTTCGAGCGCGAGGCACACGGCAACGATGTCGTTCACCCTGGCGAGGGCGTCGGCACCGCCGACGGCGAGCCGCGCGTCTTCGGCGACTTCGACAGCACTGAAGGAGACTTCGGCCTGCTTGCGGGTCTCGTCCATCGTGGTCAGGATCCGGCGTTCCACCCCCGCCGCCACACCATCGACGATGAAAAGCCCGACTCCGTCCGACGTCTGGCAAGCGACCACGAGGAGATCCGCAGTATGTCCGTCGATGACGTACCGCTTGTTGCCCTCGATCACCCACCCGTCGTCGGTCCGCGTGGCGGTGGTGGTCATCGACTCAGCGTCCCATGCGGCGTTGCTCTCGTCGACCGCGAGTGCGATCACGGTCTCACCGGCGGCGACACCAGGCAGAATCTGGGACTTCTGGGCCTCGGAGCCGGCCAGCAGGATCGCGTTGGCGCCTGCGACAACGGTCGAGAGGAACGGTCCGCAGTAGAGGCTCCGACCCTGTTCCTCCATGAGCACGGCCAGCTCCAGCAATCCGAATCCCGCTCCTCCGTATTCCTCCGGGATGGCCATCGCCTGCCAGCCGAGTTCGGCGACCGCCGCCCAGTCGGCCCGGGCGAAGCCCTCCTCGGTGCCCATGTGCTGGCGGACTCGCTCCAGCGGCATCCGCTCCGTCAGCCACTGGCGGGCGTAGCGGCGGAGTTCTTCCTGTTCCTCGGAGAAGGCGAAGTTCACTGAGGGGACAATAGAGTCGCGGTCACCAGGCCCCGTCGGGCAGATCCATCAACGACCCGTCCTCGCGCTCGACCCGCTCCCGACGCGCTCGGATCTTCGGTTCGACATCGTCGAGCAGGAAGGCCACGGCCGCCGCCTTGCCGAGCGCGAAGTCGTCGGTGCGCTCGCCCAACACTTCGAGCTGGCGAAGCAACTGCCAGCTGATCACCAGCTCGGCCATCGACTCGAGCAGCGCGTTGGCGTGGAGACCCACCCGGTACACCCGCTCCGGCTCACCGCTCATTGCAGCCATCCCGTCGGCCACCATCGTGCCGATGTGGGTTTGGACGTCGTCGAGCATGCGGCCGAGCGCCTCTCGGTGTGACGCGATGGCATCGTCGTCGTCGGTGCCCTTCACGAACAGGGTGATGTCCTGGGCAAGGGCGCTCACCGTCTGACCTTGATCGCGTGCGATCTTGCGGAAGAACAGGTCGAGCGCCTGGATGCCCGTGGTGCCCTCGTAGACCGTGTCGATCTTGGCGTCACGGATGTACTGCTCGATCGGATAATCCTGGGTGTAGCCGGAACCGCCGAAGACCTGCAGGCTCATCGCCAACAGCTCGTAGGCCTTCTCGGACGAGTAGCCCTTGACGAGCGGGAGCAGGAAGTCCGAACGGCGTTCCCAGCTTTCGTCGCTCGGCTCGAGAACCGCCATCTCCTGGCACCACGCGGCGTAGAGCATCAGCGCCCTGAGCCCCTCCGCGTAGGCCTTCTGGGTGATCAGCATTCGGCGAACGTCGGGGTGTTCGATGATCGGCACGCGTGGCGCAGTCTTGTCCAGGGCTTTCGTCAGGTCGGCACCCTGGCGGCGCTCCCTGGCGTAGTCCAGCGCGTTGAGATACCCGGTGGACAGCGTCGCCACCGACTTCATGCCGATCGTCATCCGAGCGTTCTCGATGACCCGGAACATCTGCCTGATGCCGTCGTGGACACCGCCGACGAGGTACCCCACCGCCGGCCGATCAATCCCGAAGGTCAATTCACAGGTGCTCGAACCCTTGATCCCCATCTTCTTTTCGATGTTCGTGGCAACCACTCCGTTGCGCTCCCCGAGCGTTCCATCGGCGTTCACGAGATACTTGGGAACTGCGAACATCGAGAGGCCCTTCGTCCCGGGAGGGGCGTCCTCGGTTCGAGCGAGAACGAGGTGGATGATGTTCTCAGCGGCGTCGTGTTCCCCCGCCGTGATGAAACGCTTCACGCCTTCGATGTGATACGTCGTCGCCTCGATGTGGTGGGCCTTCGTCACTCCCGCACCCACGTCGGATCCGGCATCGGGCTCGGTGAGCACCATCGTCCCGCCCCAGTTCCGTTCGACCATCAGCTTGGCCAGCTCCTTCTGCTCGTCGGTCCCCTCATAGAAGAGCACCCGGGCGAAGAGTCCGGCGCCGCCGTAGAACATGGCTGTCGGGTTGGCACCGAGTAGCAACTCCTGGGAAGCCCAGAGGAGCGTGGGCGGCACCGGGGTCCCGCCGATCTCCTCGGGTAGCCCGAAGCGATCCCATCCGCCGCGGCGGAACGCGGCGAGAGACGCCTTGAGGGACTCCGGCAGGCGCACCGAACCATCGACGAGTTCGAGCGGCGTCCGGTCGGCATCGACGAACGAGTCTGCCCACTCGTGGGTGGCGAGACGCTCGACCTCGCCCAGCAGGGCCTTGGCGGTGTCGACGTCGAGGTCACCGAATTCCGAAAGGTGGCTGCCGACGCCGAGCACGTCGAAGAGAACGAACTCGATGTCCGAGAGATTGGACCGGTAGTGGCTCACGAGGTTCCCTTTCGCGTTTCCCGTCTTCTTGAGCAATCATTCTAATTTGAGTCATCGCTCAACAAAAGTCCAGATTCCGGTTCGTTAGGGTCGCGCTGATGCGCAACCGAGCCGGCGAAGAGACTGCGGTCCGGATCGTCGATGCCGCCCGACAGATCCTCTCCGAGGCGGGACTCGAAGCCGCCACCGTGAAAGCGATCTGCGACGCGGCCGAGGTCCGGCCGGGGAGCTTCTACAACCTCTTCGACTCGAAAGAGACTGTGATCCTCGAGGTGATCCGACAGGCGATCGTGGCAGTGGACCCTGACCCCGAGCGGACGGGACGGGACCACATCACAGACCTGGTCGAGGCATTCGTCCGATTCGTCGAGGACCGACCCGACCTCGCCCGCGTCTACATCACCGTTGGCGTCTCCGGTGGGATCACCGACGCCGGAATCCGGGCACGGATGATCCGTCACCACTCCGAACGCGTCGCCCGATTCACGGCCGCTCTGCTCCGCGATCGGCCGAACCTGACCGACGCGGCGGCTGAACGCACCGTGGACGCGCTCCTCGCCGCACTCAACGGGTACACGCTGCAGCGCATGCTCGACCCGGACTTCGACTTTGCGGGACACGCCAAGGCACTGCTGGAAATGGAGCCACGATGACCTGGACATACGAGGACGATCGCGTGCGGATCGCCAAGCTGAATGTCGGCGAGTTCGACAACTGCGCATACGTCGTGGCCTGCGTCGGCAGCGGCCGCGCCGTGATCGTCGATGCCGCCGCCGAAGCCGATCGGATACTGACGGCCTGCGTCGACGTGACCGTCGACGCCATCCTCACGACCCACGGGCACTTCGACCACATCCAGGTCCTCGATGAGGTCAAGGACGGCCTCGGAGTGCCGTGGATGATGCACCTGGCGGATGTCGAGATCGCCGGACGCGAGCCGGATGCGCCACTCAGCCACGGCCAGGAGTACGTCATCGGTGAGGTGGCGATCCATGTCCGGCACACTCCCGGGCACACTCCCGGATCGGTGTCGTTCGTGCTCGAGCCCGTGGTGTTCTCCGGCGACACGCTCTTCCCGGGTGGGCCGGGAGCGACACGCTGGGACTACTCGAGCTTTGGCCAGATCATGGACTCGGTCGAGGAGCACCTGTTCACGCTGCCGGAGACCACCGTGGTGTACCCGGGCCATGGTGCCGAAACGACCATCGGCTCCGAGAAACCCCATGCCGCCGAATGGCGCGCCCGCGGCTGGTGACGATCGAGATCTGCGTCCAGACGATGACGGGATATCCCGAGACGATCGCACTTGCCCGATGGTGCGAAGCCGCCGGCGTTCCCGCTCTCGCCGTCGCCGACCACTACCTGTCCGGGTTCGACACCGAGTCCGCCGCCTACGACCAGCTCGTGATACTCGGCGGGATTGCCCGTGAGACCACGACGCTCGAGCTCTCCACGCTTGTCAGCCCGCTGACATTCCGCCACCCGGCAGTGCATCTCAAGGCGGCGGTGACCCTCGACGCCATGAGCGCCGGCCGGTTCACTCTCGGCATCGGCGCGGGGTGGATGGAGTTGGAGCACGAGTCGTTCGGGCTCGAGCTTCCTCCCATTCAGGAGCGCTTCGACCGCCTCGAGGAGAACCTCGGCTACCTGCGGGCGGCCCTGGACGGATCCGGCAGCGGGTTCCAGGGCAGGTACTACCAGTTGGCGGCGTTCACCCCTCACCCCCGCCCCACCAACCTGCGCATCGTGGTGGGCGGCGGCGGCAAACGTCGGACTCCGGAGCTGGCCGGCCGGTTCGCCCACGAGTACAACGCCTTCCCCGACCCGGTGCCGATGGCCCCCCGGGTGCACCGCTGTCTCGAAGCCGCCCGCACGGCAGGAAGAGACCCTTCGTCGCTCCTGCTGTCCACCGCCTTCCCCGCCGCCGTCGCCACGGACGCGGAGGCAGCCGACAGGATGATCGAGCGTCGGGCAAAGCGAATGAAGGTGGATCCCGAAGAGGCAGCCGCCTCGCTCGACACGTACGGGATCCCCCGGGGAACGCCGGATGAGGCCGCCGCACGCTACGCCGTCATCGCCGAAGCGGGCATCACCCGGGTGTACCTGCAGCTTTCCGGCGCTCACCCCGACGACATCGAACGTGCAGTCGTTGCCGCCCGCCATGCCGCTGCGCTCGCCGCCGCGTGACGTGCGAACGGTCGACTGGTCAGCTCGACTGGTAGGTCCAGTTCCACCGCTGGCTGCGAACGGTGCCGTTGGTCTCCTCGATGGTGCGTAGCACCGAGACCGCGCCACCGCCGGAGTATGTCGCAGATCCGTCGACCGTCCACGACGTGGTCCGGCCGCGATCGTCTCCGATCAGGTCGACGGTGATCGAGGTGCTGGTGTACGAGGTGCGGATCGTCAGCGGCGTGAACGTGTCGTTTCGGAAAACGACATCAGGCGAGGGGTATCCCAGCGTGGCCTCGATACCCAACGGGTAGCGGCTGATGTAACGGCTGTGTGGCCGGTGGTCGATGATCTCGAAGCCGTTGCGAAAGACTGCGTTGTAGAGCGTGGTCGCCATCTGGCTGGTCCCACCGCCGATGTTCAACGGGTGGTCACAGCAGTAGAGCTCACCGTTGAGCAGTATGCCCGCCGGCACGTACCCGTCCGAGACGAGCCTCGGTCCGAGACGCGCATTCATCGAAAAGACCTCGCCGGGTTGGACGACCAACCCGTTGAGCTGGTCGGCCATCACATGGATGTTGGTCACCCGGGACTCACAGCAGTTGTGGAATGTCGTGAAACCCGCCATGAACCGGGCGCTCGGTCGGGGCGGCGGCATCCGGGGTTCGAGACCCATGGCGCGGGTGAGGAAGCTGGCCATCTCGGCCCGCGTGACCGCGGCATGAGGACAGAACGAGCCGACAGCGCATCCGCGGGTGATCCCCATCGAAGCGAGGCGGTTGATGTCCGGTTCGTGGATCGAGCCCGTGTCGTCGCCGAATGCATCCGGCGGCGGGTCGAACTCGCCCTCCCCGACGAACGCACGGACGAGGAATGACGCCATCTCGCCTCGGGTGACGTCGCGTTCTGGACAAAAGATCCCGCTCCCGCAGCCCGAGGCGATACCCGCGACAGCGAGCGCATCGATCTCGGCCTCGAACGGTGAGTCGTCGTCATCCATGAAGAGATTGCCGGCCTCGGTCGGGCTGAGAGCCAGAGCGCGGTACAGGAATGCCGCCATCGCCTCACGGGTGACAGCGTCCTGCGGACAGAATCGGGAGGGAGATACAGCACATCCCTTGGTCACACCGGAGGCCACCAACGCCTCGATGGCGCCTTCGTGCACGCTGCCGTCGTCGTCATGGAACGTGCCGCCGGGAGCGAGGTCGGCGGAGGCTGTCAGCCCAGGGACGGTGAGGATGAGGACGAGCACGAGCAACGAGGCGAGGCGACGCATGCGACGAAGTTTGGCCGCTGCGGGCGCACAGTGCGAGTTGCCTCAGCCAGAACCCACGATCACCAGTCCGTATCGGCCGAGCGCGGCGTGGACCCTGGCTCGGATGTCGTCCAGCCTCGCGGTGACCGCCGCGCCCGGACACGTGGTTCGGGCGTGATCGCCGTGACCCTTGATCGTGGCCGGATCGAGACCGAACGCATCGGCGACCGCCGCGACCAGGCGAACGAGGGCGTCGAGCTGCTGGTCGGATGGCTCCTGAGTGTCGAAATCACCCTCGAGACACAGCAGATAGTGACCCGCGGGGTCGTAACCGGTGGCCGTGTCCCCCACGGCGTCGAGCGGACGACCCTCGTAGATCACTCCCTTTCGGTCGACGAGGTGGTGATAGGCGATGTCGCGCCAGCCCAGGCTCCGGTGGCGACGCAGGTGACTCCGGGCCCGTTCGGCGCCGGATGTGTCCGCATTCGCCTCCGCTGCAGTGTGGTGGATCGTGATCCGGTCCAACCGATGTTGGCGGAAGTCGGTCCCGGGATCCTCGCCCCACGCCTCCCTGGCCACCACCGGCACCGCTGATCGGAGGGAACGCGCGACGGGGATCATCGATGGCGGCACGGCGGGAGTGGTGGGCTGCGTCGCCGCAGTCGTCGCCGCAGTCGTCGCCGCAGGTCGTGGCGCAACCGACGATGCGATCGCGGGCACCGCCCCGCCGGAGTCGCCGGCGCAACCGGAGAGACCGAAGCCTCCACCCACGAGGAGTTGTCGTCGGGTCAGCTTCACCGTCCCCAGCGTATGGGGGATACGGTGGGGAGATGCGATTCAGCCTGATGACCGAGCCCCAACTCGGCGGCACGTACCACCAGCTGCTCGAACTCGCCCAGTGGGCCGAGTCCGAGGGCATGGTGAGCTTCGCCCGGAGCGACCACTATTACTCGAACCGTCAGCCCCGACCTGATGCGACTGACGCGCTGGCCACTCTGGCCGGCCTGGCTCGCGAGACGGATTCCATCCGGCTGTGCGTGCTGGTCAGCCCGATCAGCTTCCGTCACCCGGCGGTCATCGCCAAGACTGCCGCGACCATCGACCAGATGTCCGGCGGTCGACTCGACCTCGGAGTGGGAACCGGTTGGATGGATCTGGAGCACGAGGTCCTGGGACTGCCCTTCCCCGACTGGTCAGAGCGCTTCGACCGCCTGACCGAGACGCTGCCCTACCTTCGAGCAGCGTTCGAGGACGACCACGCCCGCGTGTCGGGTCATTACTACGCGATCGACGCCGAGGTGCGACCCCGTCCCACCGGGATCCGACTCGTCGTCGGAGGTTCCGGCCCAGTCCGAACCCCCACCCTGGCCGGTACCTACGCCGACGAGTACAACCACCTCCCCGTACGACCCGAAGAGCTCGCGCCCCGGATCGAGATCCTTCGCCAGGCGGCCGCCGCCGCCGGTCGGGACCCTGCGACCATCGAAGTCACGGTGATGGGTCCGATCGTCACGGGCCGCGACGAGTCGGACTTCCGCCAACGCCTCACACGGGCGGCCGTCGAACGAGACACCGACCCCGACCGGCTCCTCGAACGGTGGACGGAGAGCGGAATACCCGTCGGTCCTCCGGCGGCGATCTCCGAGACGATGGCGGCGCTCGAACGCGTCGGCGTCAGCCGGTACTACCTGCAATGGATCGACCTCGAGGACCGCGACGGCCTCGAGATGACTTGGGACGTGCTTCGCCCCTAATGGTGTCGCTCGAGTCGGGGCGCGGTGTCCCGAGCACATGGCGCGACCCAACCACTAGCCCGAGATCTCGGCCCAGATCGGAGCTGAGATCCGATCAAGGTCCACGATCGAGATCGGAAACACCGTCGACGGGGTCCCTCCTGCTGCCCACACCGGGTCGTGGCGGCGCAGCGCGATGTCGGCGTAGACCGCCAACGGCGTGGCATGGCCGAACGGAGGCGTCCCGCCGGCGGCGTAGCCGGTGGTTTCACGAACCGTCTCGAGCGAGGCGCGCTCCACCCGTCCGCCACCCGCCACATCGCTCAGGGCGTCGGTGTCGAGCCGGCGGTCGCCGGGCACGAGGGCGACGATCGGCTTGCCCCCCACCGTGAACACCAGCGACTTGACGATCGCGGCCACGTCGCAACCGATCGCAGCCGCGGCGTCAGCCGCGGTCCTGGTCCCTTCCGGAAAGTCGGCGACCTCCATCGTCAGGCCGTGTTCGGCGGCGATCTCGATGAGGCGTCTGGTCGATGCGGACTTCATGGCGGGCGACCGTACCCTGTCGTTTTCACGTCGTCCCCCGTTTCGAGGATCAATGATCCCACGACTGCTCTCGATTCTGCTGGCCCTCTCGGTTCTCGCCGCGTGCAGCCCGACTGACGACGACAGCGGTCGGGTCGACGATTCGATCACGACGAGCACCGACGCTCCGGTCGAGCCCTTGGAGCCTGTCGAACTGATGTACCGGTATCTGCCGGGAGAAACGCTGACCTACGACCTGAGCGTCAACCAGGACATCGCGTTCAACGCCGACGGCGACGCCGACGGGTTCGGCGACGCTTCGCTGCCGATCGACGCCGACCTCGTCACCGAGTCTGAAGGCCAAACCACCTACACGGTCGCCGAGAGCGCCCCTGCCGACGCGACCACCCTCGGCATCGTGGCTCGGTTCCCCACCACCCGTGTGGCGGGCACGGTCAACGGCGAAACGGTCGACAACCTCGAGGAGGGAGGCGTCGAGGCCGACCTCGCCCGCATCGACGCGGTCGATGTGTCAGTGACGGTCAACTCCGCCGGGCGAGTGACCGATGACGGCTCGGAAGCCGCGGGCGTACTCGGAGCAAGCCTCGCCGCTCTCACCGGGTTGACCAACGACCTCTTCGCGACGCCCGTCGGACCGGTACTGGCGCGCGACCGGGCAGTGACGGTCGGCGACGAGTGGGAAACGATGTCGACGCTCGCAGGCCAGAGCGGACCGGTGGACGTCACTTCCGCCTCCCAGGTCGTCGACGTCATCGACGGACTCTTCATCATCGAAACGACGACCGTGACCGACGCGTACACGGTGGACTTCTCACGAGAGTTTCGTGAGCTGTCGCGTGTATTCGCCGAGGAAGAGGAAGGCGGCGAGCTCACGCCAGAGGTCCTCGACGAGATCGATTCGATCGAATTCGTGATCACAGTCGAGGAGGCGACGACAGTGGAAGTCGCCGAGTTCGATCCGGACCGGGGCGTCGTCCGCTCCGCCACGGTGACGACCGGCATGCGACTCGCGATGGTGTTCCGATCGCCGAACGAGAACGGTCAGATCGTCGGTTTCGACATCTCGTTGGACATCGCTCAGACCGCCATCTTCGACCTCGTCGACTGACGACGGCCTTTTCCACTATCCGCGTAGTGGAAACTAGGGTTCAGGCCGTGAGTGACACCCCGCTTCTCCGAATCCAGAACCTGCATGCTTCCGCCGGCGACGAGCCCATCCTCAAGGGTGTGGATCTCGAAGTCGACCGAGGCGAGATCCACGCCCTGATGGGGCCCAATGGGTCGGGCAAGTCGACGTTGGCGAACGTCCTGGCGGGCCATCCCGACTATGTCGTGACCGACGGCCGGATCCTCTTCGACGGTGAGGACCTGACTGGGGCCGCTCCCGACGAACGGGCGCGCAGGGGCATGTTTCTCGCCTTCCAGTATCCCGAAGAGATCCCCGGCGTCTCGGTCACGCAGTTCCTCCGCCAGGCACTCTCCAACCGCACCGGCGTCGACTACACGGTTCTCGAACTGCGGCTCAAGGTCATGGAAGCGATGGGAGCGCTGGGGATGGAATCGAGTTTCGCCGACCGCTACCTCAACGAGGGCTTCTCCGGCGGTGAGCGGAAGCGGAACGAGGTTCTGCAGATGGCGGTTCTCGAACCGATCCTGGCAGTGATGGATGAAACCGATTCGGGACTCGACATCGACGCCCTGCGCACGGTTGCCCAAGGAGTCAACCGCCTCGCGTCAGAGGAGCGAGGTTTCTTGATCATCACCCATTATCAGCGGCTCCTCGACTACGTCACATCGCACCACGTCCACGTCTTCATGGACGGCCGCGTCCTGGTCTCGGGTGGTCCGGAGTTGGCGAAGAAGCTCGAGGCAGAGGGATACGACTCCTTCCGCCAGCACGCCTGATGTTCGACGCCACAACGGTCCGTCGGGACTTTCCGATCTTCGGCCGGGAGACCGCCCGCCACTTTCTCGACTCGGCCGCGTCCAGCCAGAAGCCTCGCTCGGTGATCGAGGCGATGACAGACCTCGCATCGAACCATTACGCCAATGTTCACCGGGGCGCGTACACCCTCTCGCTCGAAGCCACCGAAACCTTCGAAGCGGCGCGGGCAGCGGTGGCACGGTTCATCGGGGCTGGAAGCCCCGATGAAGTGGTCATCACCCGGGGCGCGACTACCGCCCTCAACATGGTCGCATGGGGTTGGGGAGGCGAACACCTCGGGCCGGGCGACCGCATCCTCCTGTCGAAGATGGAACACCACGCCAACCTCGTTCCGTGGCAGATGGTCGCCCGCAAGACCGGCGCCGATCTCGACTTCGTCGGGTTGACCTCCGAATACCGCCTCGACCTCGACGAGTTCGAGTCCAAGCTCGACACCGATGTCAAGATCGTGTCGATCACCGGGATGTCCAACGTGTTGGGAACGATGCCACCGCTGCGTCAGATCGTCGACGGAGCACACCGGGTGGGCGCCATCGCAGTCATCGACGCCGCCCAACTCGTCCCGCATCATCCCGTCGACGTCACCGAACTGGGGGCGGACTTCATCGCCGTATCTGGTCACAAGATGCTCGGACCGACCGGCATCGGCTTCCTGTGTGGACGTCCGCAGGCACTCGAGCAGATGGAGCCCGTCGAAGGCGGCGGAGAGATGATCGCGACCGTCGAGCTGCAGCGATCGACATGGGCTCCGATCCCCCATCGCTTCGAGGCGGGGACACCGCCCATCATCGAAGCTGCCGGACTCATCGCCGCCATCGAGTACCTGGAGCGCCTCGGCATGCAGAACGTTGCGAGCCACGACCGCGACCTCACCGACTACGCCCTGACGCTGCTGTCGGAGGTCCCATCGGCGACCGTCTTCGGCCCTCCTGGCGGGGACGATCGCGGCGGCGTCATCTCCTTCACCCTGGGCGACGCCCACCCCCACGACCTCGCCACCATCCTCGATCAGCAGGGTGTGTCAGTGCGGGCCGGTCATCACTGCGCCAAGCCGCTCATGAAAGAAGTCGGAGTGCACTCCACCGCGCGCGCCAGCTTCTATGTGTACAACACACGCCAGGACGTCGATGCACTGGTAGCGGGATTGGAAACGGCCGCCGCGTTGTTCGGTATCTGACATGTCACTCGAAGAGCTCTACCGCGAAGTCATCCTCGATCACTACCGCAACCCGCGCAATCGCGCCGCGCTGGAATCCTCCGACGCCACCGCCGAAGGGGTGAACCCGCTCTGCGGCGACGAGATCCACCTCGAGCTTGCCTTCGAAGGCGACGTCGTGCGCGAGGTGGCGATCACCGGTCAGGGCTGTTCGATCAGTCAGTCCAGTGCGTCGATGATGAGCGAGGCGATCAAAGGCAAGTCCCGTGACGAAATCGAAGAGCTCGCCACCCGCTTTCGCACCATGATGGACCTCGAACCCAACGGCGAAGTGGCCCTCGATCCGGCTCGTCCTGGTGCGGTACTCGGCGACCTCGAAGCCCTCCAGGGTGTGCGGAACTATCCCGTGCGGATCAAGTGCGCCAACCTGGCGTGGACCACCCTGCAGGAGGCGTTGGCCACGGGCTGACCGATACGCTGCGGGAGGAGGTGACCGTGTCCGCACAGATTCATGTCAGCCATCCGTCCGAAGGGGTGGCCCAATTGCTCCTCGACAACGGGCCGGGAAACTTCGCAACCGCGTCCCTCCACGAGCGATTGGAGGAGGCGCTCTCCGAGGTTCACCGAGACGGCGCGAGGGTGGTCGTGATCGGATCCGCGGTCGACGGCGTGTTCGTCTCCCACGGTCACATCGGCGACATCATCGGCAATCTCAGCGGAACGGGTTCACCCTCCGGCGATCCCCGCTCCTTTCTGCGGGTCTCGAAAGCCCTCGATACCGGACCCCTCGTCTCGATCGCCGCGATGGAGGGTCAGGCTTGGGGTGGGGGGTTCAACCTCGCCCTGTCGTGCGACTTCCGGGTGGCCTCGGAGCGTGCCACGGTGGGACAGCCCGAAATCATGGCCGGTGTGACGACGGCCGGGGAGGCAGCCCGGATCGTGCATCTGGCAGGAGAGGCAGCGGCAAAACGGCTGTTGTTGGACGGTCGACCCGTGTCGGCGTTGGAGGCGCACCGACTCGGTCTCGTCGACCGGGTGGTGCCCGACGGCGAGGCGCTGGCGACTGCCGTCGATTGGGCGCAGTGGTTGGCGGGCAGGGAACCGGGGGACCTGGCGATGGTCAAGGATCTGATCGTGGGTACGCGGGACTCCGAACTCACCGCGGCCCTGAAGAGGGAGACGGCTCTCTTCGTATCGAAGTTCAGCGACGAGCGGGTGGTGTCACGGTTGTGGGATGTGCAGCGCCGCTATGACGAAGGTGCGGACTCGTATGAGGCGTTCGGGATCCCCGAAGCCTGAGCGACCAGTTCTACTGCACCCCGCCCTGAGTCATCCCTTTGAGGTCGAGGGCTGCGTCGAGTTCGGCCTCGCCCATGAGCCCTTCCTCCAGGACCACGTCACGCACGCTGCGGCCCTCGGCGAAGGCTCGCTTTGCCACCCGGGAGCCGGCGTCGTAGCCGATGTGGGGATTGAGCGCCGTGACCACGATCACGTTCTTCTCGAGTAGCTCACGAGCGCGGTCGGCGTCGGCTTCGATGCCGTCGACACACTTCGACGCGAGGTTGGCCGAGGCCGCCCCCAACAGCGAGATGGCTTCGAGGAGGTTGCGGGCCATCATCGGCATCATCACGTTCAGCTCGAAGTTGCCGTTCGCCCCGCCCCATGTGATCGCCGTGTCGTTGCCGACCACCTGAGCGGCGACCTGCATCACCATCTCGGGTATGACCGGATTCACCTTGGCGGGCATGATCGATGAACCGGGCTGAAGCGACGGCAGCCGGATCTCGGCGATCCCGGTGACCGGACCACTCGACAGCCACCGCAGGTCGTTGGCGATCTTGAAGAGCGACTGGGCGACCGTCTTGAGCACGCCCGAGGCACTGACGACGCCGTCTTTGGAGCCTTGGGCCTCGAAGTGGTTGTCCGCCTCCCGGAAGTCATAGCCGGTCCGCGAGGCCATATCGGCGATGACCTCGGCTGCCCAGCCGTCGGGTGCATTGATTCCCGTCCCCACGGCGGTACCACCGAGCGCCAGTTCCTCGAGGTCGGGAAGGACCCGCTCGATGCGGTCCACACTCTTGCGGACCTGGGTGGCATATCCGCCGAACTCTTGCCCCAGGGTCACAGGCACGGCGTCCATGAGGTGGGTTCTTCCGGACTTGACGACATCTTCGAAATCGTGGGCCTTGCTCTCGAGTGACTCGGCGAGACGGGTCAAACCAGGAAGCAGATCGGTGCGGACGGCGTGCACCGCGGCCAGGTGCATCGCGGTGGGGAACGTGTCGTTGGACGACTGGCCGAAGTTCACATGGTCGTTCGGATGGACCAACCTCGAGCCGCGCTCGCCCCCGAGGATCTCTGAGGCGAGGTTGGCGATCACCTCGTTGGCGTTCGTGTTCGTCGACGTCCCGGACCCCGTCTGGAAGATGTCGACGGGAAACTGGTCGTCATGGGCGCCGTCCATCACCGCGTCGGACGCCCGGCGGACGGCCTCGGCGACGTCGACAGGGATCTCACCACGCCGTTCGGAGACGGCCGCCGCCGATCCCTTCAAGAGACCGAACGCCCAGATGATGCGGCGATCCATGACCAGTCCGGAGATGGGAAAGTTGTCCACGGCCCGCTGGGTGGACGCCCCGTAGTAGGCGTTTGCGGGGACGTGGACCTCGCCCATCGAATCTTTCTCGACCCTGTACTCCACGACTGCTCCCGTGATCGAAATTCGCCTGAACGCTACTCCTGCCAACGGAACCCGAACCCGGCCGATTCTGCCGTCAGGAGAGCAGGTGCGCCTTGGCGTCGAAGGCGGCGTCCAGTTTCGAACGAAGATTTGAGCCGACTTCGTCGATGCCCTTGGCTGCGGCGAGCATCAGGTTCACGAGACCGTCGAAGTCCTCGAGCGAGATGACTTCGGGGGCGAGCACGGCCTTGGCGGTGCCGGCTTCGACCTCATCGATGTCGGCCATGTTGTGATAGTTGCCGAGAGCGAGACACAGACCGGTGGCGGGAATCCCGTACGCGCCGAAGGCGGTCGCCTCGCAGGTTCCACCCGCCATGAGTTTGCGCTGGTGTGAGATCTTGGCGTCCCGGGCGACCTGGGTGATCCGGTTCGTGAGGTCGGCATCGAAGACCGTGGAATGGTCGCCGACCCGGATGATGGGTCCCGCTCCGATCGGCGAATCGGCGAAACTGCGTGACGTTTCGATGGAGATCACACGCGAGCCGTCCGGACAGGTGCCTGAGCGCGCAGCGGCGATCGCCCCGAGCAAACCCTCCTCCTCGGCTCTGGTGAGGAGGACACCGAAGTGGCGAAGTTCGGGTTTCTTGCGCGCTTGATCGAGCGCGGTGAGCGCCGCCGCCACGCCCGCCAGGTCGTCGCACGCGGGGGCATGGAGGATGCCCCGCTTCAACCCGAGTTTGGGCGGGGCGAAGCGCCACCGGCCGATCGCGCCGATGCCGAGGACCGAGGTCGGGGCCTTCAACTGAACGACCGCCTTCTTCGTCACAGCGTCGTACTCGACGACCTTGCCCTGATGGCGGCCGTCGCGGCGATCGACGAACTCGACGGCGGCACCGTCGAAGTACGCCTCCTTCACCCCGCCCCGGAATGCGGCGATCACATCGCGGCCTCTGACGGACTCCACGACGAACCCAGGATGATCCATGTGGGCTGCAGCGATGATCGGTGCCGACTTCGACTTGCGCCCCTTGACAGTGATCAGCAGATTGCCGGCATCGTCGGTCACGACCTTGAGGTCGTCCCGGCGTTCGACCCACGCCTCGACCCACTCGATGACGCGCTGTTCGAGCCCCGACGTGGTCGGGAGATGGGTCAGATCGAGAAGCCAACGGTGTCGGGCGGTCGCCATCACTGGAAATCTAGAGCGCGAAAGCCAAAGTCAGTGCATCGGCCGTTCGCTCAGTCGAAAGGCGTCTCCGTGAAGAAGTCCGCCGGCCGCCTCTGCGGTGCGGTCGATTCCAGCTCGATGCCCAGACGGCCGCGGATGGCGTCGTAGCCTCCGTCTTCGAGCTCGTCGGCGAGTTCGGGCCCTCCGGACTCGACGATTCTGCCCTTGATCATCACGTGGATGCGGTCCGGTGTCACGTACTTGAGGATGCGCGAGTAGTGCGTGATCATCAACACGCCCACGTCGGGGCTGCGCATCGCTTCCACCGCGTCTGCGACCTGTCGCACGGCATCGATGTCGAGCCCGGAGTCGATCTCGTCGAGCAGGACGATCCGCGGCTCCAGCACGGCCATCTGGAAGATCTCGGACCGCTTCTTCTCGCCGCCGGAGAGGTCGTTGTTGATGGAGCGGTCGAGGAAGCGTGTCATATCGAACAGTTCGGCGGCGGCGGTCATGCGGTTCTCGAATTCGGCATCGTCGATGCCGCGTTCGTAGGCGGCTTGGCGAACCAACTCGTCGAGGCGAATGCCGGGAATCTCGACGGGATACTGGAACCCATGGATGAGCCCCATACGGGACCGTTCGTCGACGGGTTTGTCGAGGATCTCGACTCCATCGATGGTCGCAGACCCGACGACCGTGTACACCGGATGGCCGGTGAGGACGTGGCACAACGTCGACTTGCCGGAACCGTTCGGGCCCATGATGGCGTGGATCTCGCCGAACGGAACGTCGATGTCGAAGCCTTCGAGGATCGGGGCGGTTCCGACCGAGGCAGCCAGATCTTTCACGACGAGACCGGTCACCTCGACACCTCCACTTCGACGACCCCGTCCCGCGTGCGCACGCCGAACGTGGGAACGGGCCTGGTGGCGGGAAGAGACTTGGCGGCACCGGTGGCGAGGTCGAAGATCGCCCCGTGACGCGGGCACTCGACTTCACTGTCGAAGACCTCTCCTTCGGAGAGCGATGCTTCGGCGTGCGAACACCGATCGCCGATGGCGTACAACCGGTCACCGTCACGAAAGACCGCGATGCTCGTTCCACCCACCTCGACGCGCACTCCCCGTCCGTCGGCCACGTCGTCTTCCCTCAGGACTTCGAGCCACATCAGAGCCGGCCCTCCTGCTGGGCCGTCACGAACCGGCTGAAGATCTCGGTGGCAATGGGCTGTTCCAGACCGGGAACGGGGAGTCGGTCGATGATCTCCTGGAAGAACCCCTTGATGAGCATCTGCTCGGCCTTCTCCTTCGAGATCCCCCGCGACATCAGGTAGTAGCGGTGCTCTTCGTCCAGCGGGCCCACCGACGATGCGTGCCCGCAGATGACATCGTCACATTCGATCTCGAGGTTCGGCACCGAGTGGGCTTTGGCATCTTCGGAGAGCACCAGGTTGCGGTTGGTCTCGAACGCCGAGGTGCGGATGGCGCCCTTGTCGATCTTGACCAGGCCCGTGAAGACGGACTGGGCCCGATCTTCGACGGCACCTTTCAACAGAACATCTGACGAGGTGCGTTTGCCTTGATGATGGAGCACGAGGCGGTAGTCGAGGGTCTGGTCACCTTCCCCGAAGTAGACGCCGACCACCTCGCTCGAAGACCCGTCGCCGATGTGATCGACGATCAGGTCGAGGCGTCCGAGATGTCCGCCGAGGCCAACCTCACCGAGGTGGACCGTAGAGTCCCGGCCAAGCACCGCACGCTGGTGGACGACCCCAGTGGCGGCGTGGTCGAGCGTCTGGACCCCCACGAAGCGAATCCGGGAACCCTCCCCCGCATGGATGCCGACTTGGGGAGACACCACCGCATCGACGCCGGGAGCGGAGCGGTAGACGACCACGACCGAACACCCGGCGTTGGTTCCTGTCTCGACCGACACATACGGAAACGATGCCCCTGCCTGGGTGGCCTGGATGTCCACCACCACTGGGGTGGCGACCTCGATCCCAGCGGGGATCCTGATCCGCACGCCGTCGACGCCGAAGGCAGCGCGGGCCGCGGCGAACTTGTCGCGATCGGGTTCGAAGAGATCGACGATGCGGTCGAAATCGGCGCCGTCGAGGTCGGCGATGCGTTCGACGATCACCGGTTCCTCACTCTCGGCTCGCGTGACCGCACCGTCGACGATGGTCACGGTGGCCGAACGGTCGGTCAGTGCGCTGAGAAAGGCTCCCGGTGCCAGCGCCGTTCCACCATCGGCAAGGGTGAGGCCAGCGAGGTCGAAGTCGACGTCGACATACTTCCACTGCTCGTTCTTCGGGTGAGGCATCGCCGTCGCCTCGAAGACCTCGAAGGCGGTCCCCATCCGGTCGGCCCAGACGGCAGGAACGCCTCCGGTTCGGGCCGTATTGGTTGCGCGATCGAGGGCGAGTGATGTATCGGACACGGGACCCGGATCGTATTCGCACTACGCAGGTAGTGGAAATTCGGGAGG
>DATKEC010000020.1:0-12038 GCA_035544575.1 Acidimicrobiia bacterium | reverse complement strand
GATCGGCTACCTCGCTGTGCCGCCCACGATGCCCGATCGCGAGAGGTTGCGCGATGAGTTCTTCATCGCCCAGCTGGCGACCGGCTTCGCCTTCCCCAACGCCGACCTGCAGCATGCAATCGACGACCTGGAGGTCCTGTGCATCGACATCGCCGCCCTCGAGCGGCGGCGCGATCGGCTGGTCCCGGCGCTGCGCGAGATGGGCTACGAGAGCACGCTGCCCGAAGGCACCTTCTATGTCGTGGCCCGTGCACCGCTGGCCGACGACCAGGCATTCGCCCGCATCCTCAACCGGCACAAGGTGCTCGTCCTGCCCGGCTCCATCATGGATCTGCCGGGCTGGTTCCGCATCAGCCTGACCGCGTCGGACCAGATGGTCGAGCGCGGCCTGCCCGGCTTCGCCGCGGCCATGCGTGAGGCCTCGAGCGCCTGAGTTGGCCGTAGGTTCTGTCAAGGGGTTTGTTTCGCGCGTTGGGTTTGGCCTCGTCGGTTGAAGCCTTCGAACGGTCGCCTGGCCGGTGGTGGGGGGTCGGTCCCTTGGGCTCACAAAATTCGGGTCTCCCAGGGAGCCGAGGACTGAAGTCGAGACCGTCTACGCCACCCAGACGCGTAACCGGTCCGTCGCCGAGACATTCAAGACGGCCCTGTATGAAGGACGGGTCCACATCCCCGACCACAGCCTCGCCCGCGACGAGCTGCTCGCACTCACCGAGTACGGCCACAGGGTTGACCACCCCAGCAGCGGACCGACCACCAGCAAGGACATCGTCGATGCGCTCTTCGAGGTGACCAGCATGCTCACCGTCCTCGAGCACGACCCAGGTGAACTGTTTCGGGGGGTCCGCCTCGGCGCCCGCCGATGGCCCCACACCGAAAACCACCCCATCTTCGAAGCGTTCTCCGATGTCGGCTGAAGGCGCGGCCTGGGTTACACCCGACCCCTACCACCCCGATTCCGAAGAGACATCTGACCAGATGCGGCCAAATGCGGCCAAGTGCGGCCAAAGCCGAGGGCGACAGTCACACTCGTTGGGCTCGCTGCGCGTTCCGAGATCGAACGCTTCGCGTTCCACGACGAGCTCGGACGCTCGACAACGCCTTGTCAAGTGGGGGTTGCCGAGGTTTCCAACCAATCCCACGTGGGCGTGGGCGGGACTTCCGGGGACCCTTCCGTGAAAGGTTCCGTGGAAGTGCGCGGGTCGATTGTGCCATCCGTTGGCGGGGAGGCCCTACTAAGGCACCACTAGCGGCTCAGTCGACTGTCCGGAGGCGCTCGGGCGGTTCGATGTCGTGTTCTAGTTCGGGCCAGGGGATCTGGCACGACCCGCCATCGGCACGCCCGCG
This sequence comes from Acidimicrobiia bacterium, assembly GCA_035544575.1. Taxonomy (GTDB): domain Bacteria; phylum Actinomycetota; class Acidimicrobiia; order Spongiisociales; family ZC4RG35; genus DATHWB01. The sequence goes on along the minus strand of DATKEC010000020.1, from coordinate 10,694 downwards.
ATACCGCTATGTGCAGTTCTGGTTGACTTGACCAGAACCATCCGGTAAGGTAAATGTCAATATGACTAATTCAGCCCGGATCCAACCCGGCAGAGTTTCAACTTCGATCACCGGACCACGCGCCGAGGAGCAGTACATGTACACCCAGACCCAGGTCGCCCGGGCCATCCAACATCACCGCTACGAATCGTCCTGCCCTCCCAATCGGCACCACGAACGTCGCCCGCTCGGCGTTCGGATACTGCTCTGGATTGTCCGCCTGTGGTCCCGGCGGTGGGAGCTCCCCCCGCCACCGCCCAACAGCAGACCTCGCCGCCACTCGGCTCTCTCGCCGGGATAGCGACGTTCGCCGACAACGAGATGGCAGAATCATTCGCCCCCTTTTCGAGCGCGCCCGCGCTGGGAGTTGGCGTGAGAAACGAGTGAAGGAAGAAATGAAACGAACAGCACAGACGAGACACACCGATCCGGAAAGCAGCACCGAGACCCCCGGCATGCTTGCGAACCCCATGCGAGCGATCATCCAAACCGCCTACGGCAGCGCGGACGTGCTGCAGATAGGAGCCGTCGAGAGACCCCGGATCGGGCCTGACGAGGTTCTGGTCGAAGTCCGGGCCGCGGGAGTCGATCGGGCCGTCTGGCATTTGATGACCGGGCTTCCCTACGTGGCTCGGCTCGTGTTCGGAATCCGGTCTCCCAAGGTGGCCGTCCCTGGCTTCGATGTTGCCGGTGTGGTGGTTGAGGTAGGGGCCGACGTGACCAGGTTCCAGCCGGGGGATGAGGTGTTTGGGATCGGCAAAGGAACGTTCGCTGAGTTCGCGGCGGCCCGCGCTGACAAGCTCAGCCGGAAGCCAGTCGCGCTCACCTTCGAGCAAGCAGCCGCGGTGCCAATGTCAGGGATGACCGCCATCCAGGGTCTGGCCGATGTAGGTCGACTCGAGGCGGGACAGAGGGTGCTCGTCATCGGTGCGTCGGGTGGCGTTGGAACCCACGCGGTGCAGATCGCCAAGGCGATGGGAGCCACAGTGACGGGGGTTGCCAGTCCGGCCAAGCTGGACCTGGTCCGATCGATCGGCGCCGACCGCGTCACCGACTACACCCGTCAAGACTTCGCGGACGGCAGCGAACGATACGACCTCATCCTCGACACCGGGGGCAACACTGCGCTGAGGCGTGTTCGGGCCGCGCTCACCCCGCGGGGCACTCTCGTCATCGTCGGTGGAGAAGGGGGCGGGCGAGTGCTCGGAGTCGGTCGCCAGCTACGCGCCGTCGCATGGTCCCCGTTCCTCCGTCAGCGACTCACCATGTTCACGTCTAGGGCACACCACGACGATCTGGATCGTCTGTGCCATCTCATCGAGAGCGGAAACCTGGTTCCCTCGATCGACCGTGTCTACCCGCTCGAAGAGGCCCCTGAGGCACTCAGACAGCTAGAGGCCGGACAGATCGCCGGCAAGGCCGTCATCGGGATCAGATCTGGATCATGACGTCCGGACTCGCCGTGAGGAAGTTCCCGACCCGAGTCCTACTAGGGGTTCTCCCATGGATTGTGGTGTTGACAGCCGCCAGCGTCCCAGCCCGGGCAGAAACTCCATCTCCTAACTGATCGATCTGTCGCCCGCTACTCCTCGCCTTCGGAAACGGGGTCGTCGGTCTCGGCATCTCCTCGACAGTCCTGGTGAGAAGGAACGTCACGAGCTGACGCGTGGACCGTGACCGGGCACGGATGAGGACTCTGACGACCTCACAATGCTGGCAGACGGAGGCGGGCCCCGGTGGGCGATGCGGATCTGCCCTCGGATTCGAGAACAAGTGTCCCTGACAAGGAAAACCAAGGAGCAACATATGGCTGAATACTCATACCCGGCCCGATTGGAAATCGACTACCCCGAGAAGCTGGACAGGGTCACGACCTTCTTCCGGCTGATCTGGGCAATACCCATCGTCATCATCTTGTCGCTGCTCACAGCAACCGCGAGTGAGACCGTCACCGTGGTCACTGAGACGGGCGAAATAATCTCCAAGGTGACCCAGACGGGGGCTGGAATCATGGGTGGGCTCTTCGTCGCCACCATGCTCATGATCGTGTTCCGTCAACGCTATCCGCGATGGTGGTTCGACTTCGCGCTCGAGCTCACCCGATTCGAGACTCGCGTAGGCGCCTTTCTGGCTTTGCTCACCGACCGCTACCCATCCACCGTCGAGGAGCAATCAGTCCATCTCGAGATCGACTATCCCGATGTGGAACGTGACCTCAGCCGCGGACTCCCGTTGGTGAAGTGGTTCCTGGCGATCCCGCACTACGTAGTCCTCATCATGCTCATCGTCCTTGCCGTCCTTGCGGTGGTGGCGGCTTGGTTCGCCATCCTCTTCACCGGCCGATACCCCAGGGGCCTCTTCGACTTCGTCGTCGGCGTCGGCCGATGGGCCCTTCGCGTGCAGGCATACGCCTTCCTGCTGGTCACCGACCGGTACCCGCCATTCAGCCTCCGTTGACCTAACAGGGACGGTGATGGTCACCACCGGAGCGACTAGTCGTCTCGTCGTGCCCATCCTGGCCTCGGTCGGCGACTTCGCCGCCCGTCCGAACGGGTGACGGACGCCGCATGCACCCGCACCAGGATCTGGTCGTCCCCTGGGACCGGCGCCTCGACATCTTCAACGTGGAGCACCTCCGCCGGCCCGTAACGGTCGTAGACGACGGCCCTCATCGAACCCGCTGAATCGGGCCGCCACGCCGCCACGAACGGCCGGCCCGGTCGTCTTCTCGATGCCCGGACACCTACGAAATCATTGTCGATGCCGTGTCTGACGGGGCATTGGGACCTGGGACGACCCGATATCGGAACGCCGGGGATGCCTCAACGTCCAAGTTCTGGTTGACTTGACCAGAACTGTCCGGTACAGTAAATGTCAATATGACTATTTCGGCCGGTCGAACCGGGCGCAGTCGCAACTTCGAATCACCAGGCCACGCGCCGAAGGAGACCACATGACAATCGCACTTGACCGCATCACGACGACCGGAGCCCGCATGGAACGCGGCGTCAAGAGATATGGATTCGGCGACGCCAGCATCCAGGCCCTCGACGGTGTCGACGTCGGATTCGAGGTAGGCCGTTTCACCGCCATCATGGGGCCTTCAGGCTCCGGCAAGTCGACCCTGCTCCACACCCTGGCCGGTCTCGACACCCTCGATGAAGGCTCGGCCTACATCGGCGAAGTCGAGCTGGGAGCGCTTGGTGATCGCAAGCTGACGCTGCTGCGCAGGGAGAAGGTCGGCTTCATCTTCCAGGCCTTCAATCTCATCCCCACCCTCACTGCCGAAGAGAACATCGTCCTGCCTCTGGCCATCGCCGGTGTGGACGAGGATCGGGGCTGGTTCGACCACGTGGTCGACATCCTCGGCCTTGGGGACCGGCTGGATCACCGGCCGTCGGAGTTGTCCGGGGGCCAGCAACAGCGGGTCGCCGCCGCCCGCGCCCTGGTTTCAAGACCGGAGATCATCTTCGCGGACGAGCCTTCCGGAAACCTCGACTCCCGCTCGGGTGCCGAGCTCCTCGAGTTCATGAGAAGGGCCGTCCGCGAGTTGGGTCAGACCATCGTCATGGTCACCCACGATCCTGTTGCAGCCGGATACGCCGACCGGGTCGTGTTCCTGAGAGACGGCAAGGTGGTGGATGACATGGACCATCCGACGGCCGACAAGGTCATCGACCACATGCGATTCCTGGGGGCGTGACATGTTGAAAACAGCACTACGCAGCCTTCAGGCCAACAAGCTCAGGTTCGGATTGACCGCTCTCTCGGTGGTCATGGGAGTCGCCTTCGTCGCCGGGTCGTTCGTGTTCACGGACACGATCCAGGCGCGTTTCGACACCCTTTTCGACGACGTCTACGCCGGTGTCGACGCCACCATCAGGATCGACGAGACGGCCACCGTGGAGACGTCCTTCGATGAGTCTTATCTCACCGAAGTCCGGGCTGTGCCCGGTGTCGACCGGGCCGAGGGCTCGGTCAGTGGATCTGCCCAGATCCTCGATCGCAACGGCGAGACCCTGGGAGGCATCGGCTCACCGACGTTGGGTTTCTCTTGGGTCGCCGACCCCGCTCTCAACGTGGGCCGGATCGGCGATGGCGACGGACGCGCCCCGGTCGGCCCGGGTGAGGTCGTCATCGACAAGTACACCGCGGAGGCCAACGGATTTGCAGTCGGCGACACCATTCAGGTGCTCACCGAGCAGGGTGTGGGCAGCTATCAGCTGGTCGGCGTGGCCGCCTTCGGGACCGAGGACAACCTCGCCGGGGCCACCATCGCCGCCTTCGACCTCGACGAGGCACATCGTCTCTTCGGTCTGGAAGGCCGTCTCGACACCATCGACGTGGTAGCCGCAGACGATGTAGCCGAGTCGGAGTTGCTCGCCGACCTTGCCACAGTCATTCCTACCGGAACCGAGGTGGTCACCGGTCAGCAGCAGACCCAGGAGCAACTCGACGATGTCGCTGCCGGTCTCGGCTTCCTCAACGTCGCCTTGCTCGCATTCGCCGGCATCTCGGTGTTTGTGGGCGCTTTCGTCATCTCCAACACCTTCCGGATCACGGTCGCCCAGCGCATTCGCGAGCTCGGCCTCCTCCGGGCGGTTGGAGCCACCACCAGTCAGGTGAATCGGCTGGTTCTGATCGAGGCGGCGGTTCTAGCTGTGCTGGCGTCGGCGCTCGGCGTCCTCGCGGGCATAGGTGTCGCCGAACTGGTCCGTGTCGGGTTGGATGCGGTCGGCATTGCTCTGCCCGACGGCCCCCTGCGGGTCGAGCCGCGGACCGTGATCGTGGGATTCACTGTCGGCGTTGGTGTCACCCTCGTCGCCGCCATTCTCCCGGCACGACGCGCCGCGTCGGTGTCACCCATGGCGGCGATCGCGGCGGTTGACACCCGGACGCCCCGCAAGTCGTTGCGCAATCGAGCGATCGTCGGCAGTTTGTTGTCCCTCGCTGGAGCGGGCGCTCTGGTTGGCGGATTGACGGTTCAGAATGGTGCATCGCTGGCTCTGGTCGGTGGTGGTGCCGCGGTTGTGTTCTTCGGCATCTCCACCCTGGCGCCGTTGATCGCCGGCCCGGTGGCCAGGGTCGTCTCATCTCCGTTCCGGTCGATCACCGGCAAGCTGGCCCGAGAGAACACGGTGCGGGCTCCGCGACGAACCGCCTCGACGGCGTCGGCCCTGATGATCGGGGTGACCCTGGTCGCTCTCGTCTCGGTGTTCGCCGCCTCCATCAAGGTGAGCATCTCCGACACCATGGAGACCAACCCGGCGGATCTCATCGTGAACTCTTTTGCCGATCCCCTGTCCACCGAGGTGACTGACACCGCTCTGGCCAACCTTCAAGCCTCGCCGGAGTTCGATGTCGTGTCGCCCGTGACGTTCGGGTGGTACTCCATCGAAGGAGTCAACCTCGACGTCGCTGCGGTCGACCCGGCGACCCTCTCCCAGGTGTGGAACGGCGCGCCGAGTATCGACTTCGCCGACATGGGCGACGGGCTGATGGTCCACGTCAATGTCATGGAAGACAACGGTTGGGCCGTGGGGGACGTCGTCGATGTGGAATATGTCGCCGGGACAGTGCCCACGGAGATCGTAGGTACGTTCGAGACCTCGCTCCTCGCCTACACGCTGGTATCGCACGAGGTCTACGGCAGAAACGTCGGGCATGGGCCGGCCTCTTTCGCGAGCATCCGGCTCGCCGAAGGAGTGAGTCTGGAGGCGGGGGAGGCAGCGGCGGAAGCCGACGTGGCCGGGTTCCCCACCCTCCAGGTGATGACCCGTTCGGAGAGCATCGAGACTGCAGAGGCTCAAATCGAGCAGCTGGTGTCGCTGTTCAGCGGTCTACTCGGGCTGGCCCTGATCATCGCCGTGCTTGGCATCGCCAACACGCTGGCCCTGTCGATCGTGGAGCGCACCCGGGAGATCGGGCTGCTGCGGGCGGTGGGCATGAGCCGCCGTCAGGTGCGGTCGATGGTCCGCATCGAAGCCTCGGTGACGGCTGTTTTCGGCGTCCTGCTCGGTGTGGCGATGGGCACCGGACTGGGCTTTGCCCTCGTCCGCTCCCTGGAGGACGACGGTCTGCGAACGTTCGCCATCCCCTTCGGCCAGCTCGGGGTTTGGGTGGCATTGGCCGCCCTGGCCGGGGTGATCGCAGCCATCGGCCCCGCCCGCAAAGCCTCCCGCCTCGACATCCTGCGAGCGATCTCCTACCAGTAGGGAGCGCACAGAGCCTCCGTTCTGTGTCGATTTGGTACGGAATTCCCGTACCAAATCGACACAGAAAACCGGCGAATCGTCCTGCCCTCCCGATCGGCACCACCAACGTCGCCCGCTCGGCGTTCGGATACTGCTCTGGATTGTCCGCCTGTGGTCCCGACGGTGGGAGTTCCCCCCGCCAGCGCCCAACAGCAGACCTCGCCGCCATTCGGCTCTCTCGCCGGGATAGAGACGTTCGTCGACAACGAGATGGCAGAACCATTCGCCCCCTTTCGAGCGCGCCGGCGCTGGGAGTTCGGCGATCGGTCTGCCACGCACGGCCATCCGGCCCCTTCGACGACGACCCGATAGCACTGAGCCGGCACGAAGTCCGCCGAGCAGCGCATGAGAGCCCCGAAGGGAGCCGTAGGCTGCATGGATGTTTCGTTTCGCCGACGCGGTCTCGGTCAGTCGCAAGTGAGGGCCGTCGTCTACGATCGGTACGGTCCACCCGGCGTCCTGCGGGTCGAGGAGGTGCCGATGCCGGTGCCGGGACCGAAGCAGGTCCTGCTGAAGGTCGCGGCGACGTCGATCAATCTGTCCGATTGGGAGGGTTTGCGCGGGACACCCTTGTACTCGCGAATCGGGGGTCTGCGCTCCCCGGCGCGGCGGACGCTGGGCTCCGATATCGCCGGGACTGTCGAAGCGGTCGGCTCGGCGGTTGCTCGGTTTCGCCTGGGCGACGAGGTCTACGGCGACAACCTCGGTCTGATGGGCGGCTTCGCCGAGTACGCCATCGCACCGGCGTCGGTGCTGGCCCACAAGCCGGAGACGCTGACGTGGGCTCAAGCCTCGGCGATCCCGCAGGCGGGCGTGATCGCATTGCAGGGAACTGCCGGTGTGGGGTCCGGGCAGCGGATTGCAATCAATGGGTCAGGGGGAGGCTCGGGTTCCTTTGCCATCCAGCTCGCCAAGCGGGCTGGGGCGCATGTGACCGGCGTCGACAACGCCAGCAAGCTCGAGTTCATGCGGTCTGTGGGCGCTGACGATGTCGTCGACTACCGCAGCGAGGACTTCACTCGTAGCGACCGATACGACGTGGTGCTGGATCTCGTGGCCCACCGTTCGGTGTTCGCCTATCGGAGGGCGTTGGCTCCTGGTGGTCGGTACCGCTGCGTCGGTGGGTCGGTACCGGCTCTGTTGCGTGTCGTGACGGTCGGTGCCGCCGTCGGTCGGCTGACGGGTCGGCGGATGGGCCTCCTCGTCGTGAAGCCGGGTCCGGCACACTTCGAACCCCTCGCCGAGAAGGTGATCGCGGGCGAGGTTCGGGTCCATATCGACCGCACATTCGCCCTCGATGAGGTGGCCCAAGCGCTGGCCCACGTCGGCGAGGGGCACGCCTTGGGCAAAGTCGTCGTCGAGATTCCCTGAGCGCCGCACGGGTAACCACTCCTTACATTGTGGCCGAGGTCCCTTACAGGGCCGGACCTAGCTCGTGCGATCGTGTGATCGGCTACCTACACAGGCGCTCGCGTCACCAGAACACCTAGGAAACCATTCTCGATTTCGTGCTCTAGTTTCGGGAAATCCGCTATAGTACATGTCAGTATGACTAATTCTGCCTCTCCACCCGCGGGGTACGACGCCCGAGAGTTTCCGGCGTTCGCCGTCACGGTGGACATCGTCGTGTTCACGATGTCGGACCGTGTGCTGCAGGTGGTACTCGTGCGCCGGGGCGAGGCACCCTTCGAGGGGATGTGGGCGATCCCGGGTGGGTTCAAGCGCCCTTACGAGACTCTCGACGAGGCTGCGCGACGTGAGTTGCGGGAGGAGACGGGGGTGGACGGTGCGAGCCTCTTGGCACAGTTCGGCGCCTACGGCGACCCGGGGAGGGATCCCCGCCTCAACGTCGTCACGGTTGGCTATCTGGCTGTGCTGCGTGACGTCGGCGTGGTGATTGGGGGGTCGGACGCGGCGGAAGCGGCGCTGATACCCGTCTCGGATGTTCTCTCGGGCGACGTGGAACTCGCCTTTGACCATCGGCGCATCGTGGAGGACGCCGTCGAGCGGGTTCGGACCGAACTCGAGGTCTCGGGAATCGCCACGGCATTCGTCGGCACGACGTTCACGATGGCGGAGTTGCGCGCCGTGTACGAGGCGGTGTGGGGGGTGCAACTCGACGCCGCCAACTTCCGTCGGAGCCTTGTCACCGACGACGGCTGGGTAGTGCCGACGGGACGCCGTGCCCGGCCGGGGCCAGCCGGTGGACGTCCCGCCGAGCTCTACCGTGCCGGCCGTGCCTGGCTGCGTGGCGGCCCGATTCAGCGGGGCCGATGAGAGCCGTCGTCTACGACCGTTACGGGCCGGCGGAGGTGCTCCACGTCGAAGATGTCGAAGCGCCGGTCCCAGGGGACGACCAAGTTCTGGTGCGGGTGCATGCGGCGTCCGTCACCCGTTCGGACACGGCGATGCGGGCGGCGAAACCCTTCATCTCCCGGTTCGTGACCGGGCTTCGGCGCCCCCGGTATCGGATCCCGGGAAGCGACTTCGCCGGCGTAGTGGAAGGCGTCGGCTCTGAGGTCACCGAATTCGGGCCGGGTGACCGAGTCTTCGGCAGCACCGGGGGCTTCCGGGCGAACGCAGAGTTCTTGTGCATACGCGAGAGCGGGCCGGTCGCCGAGATGCCATTGGATGTGACTTTTGAGGACGCGGCGGCGGTGAGCGACGGGGTGATCCTCGCGCTGAACTGCCTTCGGCTCGTCGAGTTGGACGGTCGCCGTCTCCTGGTCTACGGCGCCTCGGGATCGATCGGGACGGCTGCGGTCCAGCTCGCCAAACACCTTGGCGCAGACGTGACAGCGGTGTGCGACACGCGGCATGTGGAACTGGTGCAGTCGCTGGGTGCCGATCGGGTAATCGACTACACGCAAGAGGACTTCCGGAAGGGCGAGGGCTGGGACGTCATCTTCGACGCGGTCGGGAAGCTCTCGTTCCTACGGGACCGTCGGGCGATCGTCGCTGGAGGCTCCTACCTCCCCACCGACGGATTCCTGAATCTGTTCCTCGCACTGCCGACCCGCTGGATCGGGAAACGCACAGTTCTGGTCCAGCTCCCACCCCGCTACCGCAAGGATCATGTGCTTCTCGCCAAGAAGCTTCTCGAAGGGGGCGGTTACCGGCCGGTGGTCGACCGGATCTACCCGCTCGACGATGTCGTGGAGGCGGCTCGGCATGTCGAGACAGGCCAGAAGACGGGCAACGTCGTGCTGACGCTGTCATGAGAGCTGTCATCGAAGAGCGGCTCGCCCACCCGAAGTCCTGCGACTGACCGACGCCGGTTGAGACCGTCGGTGAACTGTCCGCCACGGTGCCGAGATTCACGCGTGTCGTTGGCGCGAGCGAGGTAAGGAGGTCCACGCCCGTTCACTAGCCGGGGAGGACCGGTCCTGGGACCCGACCTGGTGGGTGAGGTCGCACTCGTTTGAGCTTCGCGGAAGAGCGGCGAGAGCTACCGGCAGATGGCGATGTACCGCAGGTCCAGTGGGCCCCACGGCTCTGCTAAAACACCTCTAAGTCAGTTCCAAACCGAGTTCCAGAATGTGGCCGAGTGGGCTCTCCAGCATCACGAGAAATGGCCGGTGATCAGACCTCCACGGAGGTCCCACGTGGGCGGGACCGTGGCCGATACAGGCGTATACCTCCGCCTAAGTCCGGCCTCAGACGATTGTGCCATCTCATCCTCGGTGAGTGAATCCTCCGTACGAATCGAACACAAGATGTTGGGCTTGTGATTGTGTTGTGTTCTGGTTTGGATGTCCCACATGCATCCGATCGTCTAGTCCCGGCTGGCCGAACTCCGCCGGGAGCATGACGAGACTGCCGGCGAGATCGAGGTCCTGAGAGGACAGCTCGAACTCCTCAAAATCCCCGTCGGTGTTGGCAGCCGGCAGCGGGAATGGACTCTTGGATAGCCATGAAGAGGATGCCTGCGGCGAGGGCGGCAAGGCCCTGGAATCGGAATGTGAATGCCTGGCCGTCTCTCAGCGTGACGGCGAACCCAGCCTCGATGCCGGTGACCGTTTCGGCGATGACTCGACTCCGTAGCGAGCCCCCTCAAACCGACCGATGGCGAGCAGCTCTGCGGGTGGTAACCGTCCCGGAGAGGAATCCGTGCATGTGCGCCGCTGGCCCGTTGCATGGCGCTCCGGCGTCGATGACCGTGACCCGGCGTCGGGCGCGTCCCAGGACGAGGGCCGCGCTGAGACCGGCGGCGGCCCCCACCAACGACGATGACGTCCCGGTCCGAAGGCTGATCGTCGCTGAGGCTCACGCGCGGACCCCGACCTGGCCGGCAGCCGAAATGGACTGCGGCGTGTCATCGGCCGCGTTTGTGTGTGCGGGGTGCCGTTCGTTCCAGACGGCGTACCCGAGGCCCGCAAGTCCGAGCCCGATGGGCATTGC
>DATKEC010000019.1:0-21756 GCA_035544575.1 Acidimicrobiia bacterium | reverse complement strand
GGGAGTCTGGAGTCGGCCGACTGAATCCGGCACCTTGCGGCCATGGAAGCCAGCTTTCGCATCGCCGCCCAGCAACTCGGACTCGTCACCAGAGCACAACTCAGAGAAACCGGCGTCGGCCGCCAGCGGACAGCCCGTCTGTTGGAACGAGGCACCCTGACGAAGATCCACGGCAACGTCTACGCCCTCCCCGGGAGTGTCGACTCGCCCGAGCGCGACCTCTTCGGGAAGATTCTCGAAACCGGCGCAGACGCCACGGCATCGCACTCGACAGCCGCGTGGCTCTGGGACATCGGCGGCTATGCCAAAGACCCGGTCCACGTCGTCGTCTCCCGCCAGCAGCGACACCACCAGCATCTGGACTGGACCGTCCACCAATTCACCGGACTCCCGGCTCATCACCGCCGCGAACTCGGATCCATCCCGGTCACCTCGCCCGCGCTGACGATGCTGCACCTCGCCCAAATCGTCAGCCTCAAACGGCTGGAAATCGCGGTCGACCGGGCCTGGAGCCTTCGGCTGTTGACTGGCCGGGACCTCGAAGCGCTCGACGCCGAACTCAGTCGTCAGGGGCGAGACGGGCTCGTGAAGCTGCGAGAGATCACCAGGAGCCGGCCGGCCAACTGGACCCCGCCCGAATCCGGACTCGAGACACGGTTCCTGCAACTGATGCAAGGCCACAGCCATTTCGAGTTCAGTCGCCAGGTGCAGATCGGCGGCGACCGGTGGAGCGCACGGGTCGACCTTCCTCCACAAGGCCACGAGAACGGTGATCGAGATTCAGTCCGAGCGGTATCACTCGGCGCTCACCGATGTCGCCGCCGACGCGGCGCGGCGCGCCCATCTCGAATCGGCCGGCTACACGGTGATCGAAGTGTGGGACCGCGAACTCTTCACGAATCCGGGTCTGGTGGTCGAGCGGGTACTTCAAGCCCTCCATCGCGCCGCCTGAGCGGTTCTGCCACGCGAAACGTCACGTTTTTGTGTCGCTCATTCGCTAAGAAACGGGAGGTCCCGCACCACGGCGGGGGTGGAGCCTTCGGGCCAGCGGATTTCGACCTCGTCGCCCGGCTCGACCTCGCGGCGCAGCAGGGACAGGCCGATCGGCGCGCCCACGAACACCGACTCGCTCACCGAGGTGATCCTTCCCACCTCGCGCTCGGCCGCCCACACCTCGGCGCCCTCCGGGGGCAGCACATTGCGCGTGACGGCGAGGCCGCGCAGGTGCCGGTTGACCCGGCCGCGCGAGTCGATACGCGCCACCAGCTCCTGGCCGAGGTAACAGCCCTTCGTGAACGACACCGCATCCGGGACCAGACCCGTCTCCTGCGGGATCGTCGAACCGTCGACATCGCGCCCCATCAACGGCTCGCCCGATTCCACCCGAGCGGCGGTCATCGCCAGCTCCCCCGCCTGCGGCAAACCGGACACTTCCAGGTCGCCGAGTACGAGCACGCGGTCGACACCGCGAGTCGGGAACGGCACCCGGACCGCGCCGTCGCGGTCCGCCCAGTGCTCACCGACATCGGCGACCACACGTGCTCGCGGCCCCCACAACGACCACACCGGCCGCTCCTCGGAGCGGACCTCGGCCTTGACCCGGATCCGGTAGTAGTTGAGGCGTTCGGCAACGCCAGACCCCAAACCGCCGTCGACGATGATCCCGACCCGCTCGGACTCCTTGAACAACCACAGCAGCGCCTCGAGCTTGCCTTGCGGCGCGAGCAGGAACGATCGCAGCACGTCCCCCGTAGCCATCGCCTCCACGTCCTGGCTGAGGATCCCCTGCAGAAAACCAACCGCCCCCGGACCTTCGACCCACACGACGTCATGACCGCCGTTCACCACCGCGACGTCCTCGCGGATCGCGCGATGCTCGGCCACGACGTCACCGAAGCTGGCACGCATCATCCGAGCACCTCGGCTCGTGAGATCGCGGCGAGCGCGGCCGCCGCCTTGGACATCGTCTCGTCGAACTCGGCGGCTGGATCCGAATCCGCGACAACGCCCGCTCCAGCCTGCACCCATGCCTTGTCGTTTGCAGTCACAACCGTACGAAGGCAGATCGCGGTGTCGACATTCCCCGAAAAATCCAAATACCCGACCGCGCCGGCGTACGGCCCCCGGGCAACCGGCTCGAGATCGTCGATGATCTCCATCGCCCGGACCTTCGGCGCGCCGGACACCGTGCCATGGGGAAAGGTGGCGCGGATCACGTCGACGGGGCCGACGCCCTCCCGAACCCGGCCGGACACGCCGGACACGATGTGCATCACATGGCTGTAGCGCTCGATCACCATCAGTTCGTCCACCGAGACCGTGCCGAAATCACACACCCGTCCCAGATCGTTGCGTGCCAGGTCCACCAACATCACATGCTCCGCCCGCTCCTTGGGATCCTCGAGCAGCTCGCCTTCGAGGCGCCGGTCCTCTGCTTCGGAAGCGCCCCGGGGCCGCGTCCCGGCGATCGGCCGTGAGAACGCCACCCCGTCGCGCACCCTCGTCATGATCTCGGGGGAGGCTCCGATCACCGACACCTCCGGGTCGCGCACGAAGAAGAGGAACGGTGATGGGTTGATCAGCCGCAACGCCCGATAGATCGCGAAGGGGTCGCCGCCGAAGTCGGATTCGAGCCGTTGGCTCAGCACGATCTGGAACGCGTCACCGGCCACGATGTGGTCCTTGGCGACCTCGACGGCGTGCTCGAACGTCTCCCGGCCGAAGTTGGACCGGTACGGCGCGGGGGCTACGTCGGTGTTGATCGGCCGCGCTTTGTAGGCAGTCGGCGTGCCGAGCCTGCCAACGTCGGCCTCGAGGGCAGCCACGGCCGCGTGGTACTGGGCTTCCGGGTCGTCGTCGATGAACACGTTGCGGATCAAGACGATCGAATGGCTGAAGCGGTCCATCGCCGCCAGCGCGCCGACGAACTGCCACACCTGTTCGGGAAGTCCGCGATCGTCCGGCGGCCGGTTGGGAAGCCGCTCGACATAACGAACCACGTCGTATGCCAAGTACCCGACCGCACCCGAATGCAGGGGCGGGAGGTCAGGCATATCGGGAGTGGAGTATCGGCCGACGAGCTGCTCCAGCACCTGGAGGGGGTCGCCCTCTGGCACCGGGACTTCCACGTTGCCGGACACCGTCGACACGCCGTCCCGGCTGCGCAAGGTGAACGCCGGATCCCAGCCGAGAAAGGACCATCGCGCCCAGCGCTCTCCGCCTTCCACGGACTCCAACAGAAACCCCGGGGCGGTTCCGACCAGCTTTTCGAAGGCGGTGACCGGAGTCTCACGGTCGGCGAGGACTTCGACGCTCACGGGCACGACCGGGAAGCGGGCGGCCAGGTCGAGGAACGCAGGCAGGTCGACCGAGAACATTCGACGAGGCTAAACGCCGTCAGATGGAGGCGAGATCCTCGAGGAACGGCACGGCAGTGAAGATCTCGACGAAGAACGACGACAGGCGCGTGACGTTGTTCGTGACGAGGAGCAGGCCGAAGGCCACCATGACGATGCCCGAGGCCAGGTTGACGGGGCGCATCCAGCGTCGCATCGCCTTGATCGCGCCGAAGGCCTTCCGCAGGCCCAGGCCCGTGAGGATGAAGGGGACGCCCAGGCCCATCGAGAACACGAACAACAGCGCCATGCCCTGATACACGGTGTCGCGAGTGGCGGCGAGCGTGAGCACGCCGGCGAGGATCGGGCCGATACAGGCGGTCCAGCCGAACCCGAACGCCGCCCCCATCACCGGCGGCGCCCAGCCTCCCAGGCGGGACGGGCGGACGTCGAGGCGGCGTTCTCGCGAAAGGAGGCCGAAGATCCCGCGGTTGGTGAAGGCCATGCCGATCATGAGGATGCCGAAGGCGATGACCACGGCTCCGGCGATGCGGCCGGTGAGGGTTTGGTTGCGGTTCAGTACTCCAGCGATCGAGGTGGCGAAGGCCCCCGTTGCGACGAAGACGGCCGTGAAGCCGAGGACGAACAGGCCGGTGACGCGGAGCATCCGCAGACGGGAGGCGTCACCCGATTGAAGGTCGGCTACGGAGTACCCGGACATGAGGCCGAGGTAGCCGGGGACGAGGGGGAGGACGCAGGGGCTGAGGAATGCCAGTACACCGCCGCCGAAGGCAAAGGCGGCCTGGGCGAGAAACCCGAGGGATGCGAAGTCGTCCATCGCCCGCGATCATGCCAGCCCGAGCCCCCAACCTCGACCTCCCGCCGCCGAGTTTCGCAATCCGTCACACGCCAGGGGACCGCGTTTCTTAGCGAATGAGCGACACATTTTCGTGTCGTTTCGCGTGGCAGAAACGGCGACCGGGTTTTTCGCCACGCGAACTGACACGTTTTTGTGTCGCTCATTCGCTAAGAACGCGGGGCGTAGGGTGGCGGGGTGATTCGGCGAATGATGCGGGCGTTGTTTCCCTTCGGGAGATTCGACCGGAACGCGCGTTACCTCGTCTTCCTGATGTGGCTCGTCGGGGTGCTCGCCGCCTTCGCCACGTCCCACGCCTCCTCCACGATCCCCTTCTCGCGCGTCAGCCTCGGACTGAGCGAAGGCGACATGAGCCTGGTGCTCGCCGTCGCCCGATTCGCGGGCGTGGCCTCCCTGCTCTTCTCGTGGTGGGGGGACAAAGCCGGCCGACGCAAGCCCTTCCTGGTCGCCTTCGGGATCCTCGTCCTCTCCACCGCCGCCACCGCCGGAGTCGAAACTGGCTGGCAGTTCGCCGCCCTCCAAGCGATCACCCGGGCCGCCGCCGCCGCCGTCGGCACCCTCGCCGTCGTCCTCATCGCCGAGCAGGTCGCACCCGGGGTCCGCGCCTTCGCGATCAGCCTCTACGGTGCCGGAGGCAGCTTCGGGGCGGGCCTCGCGCTCATCTCACTCCCCCTCGCCGAGCTCGGACCCGACGGCTGGCGGGGTCTGTTCGCCCTCGGCGCGCTAGGCCTCGTCGCCCTCCCCCTCCTCACCCGCGGCGTGAAGGAGAGCCCGGTCTTCAAAATCGAACACGAGATCGCGGTGCTCGGCGCCGCACCCCTCCGCGACCTTCTCCGCTCGGGCTTCTCGCGACGGCTCTACGAGACTTCGGCCATCAACCTGTTGGTGAACATCTTCATGGCCCTCACCTTGACGTTCTCGATCGAGCGGATGGTGGGCGACCTCGGCTTCGCGACTTCCACCGCGGTGCTGCTCAGCCTGTTCGGAGGCACCGCCGGCGCGATCGGTTTCTTCCTGGGCGGACGGATGGCGGACACGATCGGACGTCGCAGCACCACGATCTTCTCTCTGTTCCTCGTCTTCGGCGGTGGTCTCGCCCTCTACTGGTTCGAGAGCCTCCCCGTCCTCGCCATCGCCATCGCCGTCGGCACGTTCGGCTCGTTCGCGTTCGTGCCGTCTGCCGCCAGCCACCGCACCGAACTCTTCCCGACCGCTTTCCGGACCACCGCCAACGCTGCCGGCGCCTACGCCGGCATGATCGGTTCGGCGGTGGGCCTGCTCATCGGACGGTTCACGATCGACGAGATCGGGCTCTCCCAAACCGTGCTGGTACTGAGCCTCGGCATCATCGGCGGCATCGTCCTCACCCTGCGTCTCCCCGAAACCCTCGGTCAGGAACTCGACAGGGTCGGCCTGTAATACGCCCCGCCGAGGACGATGAAGCGCCCCACCACCATCGCCGTCATCGCCCACCAGACCCCGGTCAGTCCCCATCCGAACCCGAGCGTCGCCCCCAGCACGACCAGCACGGCGCCCAAGCCCACCGCGGTCGACCCTGCGAGCAGCCGGATGGCGAGGCGCGCCAGGTAGATGCCGTCGGCGACGAACACCCACGCTGCCAGCGGCTGCATCACCGCGGCGATGATCAACACCGAGCGGATGGCGTCCTGGACCACGGCGTCGGGGCTGAACAGCGGGGCGAGAAGGTGCCCTCCGACCGCCACCACCACGCCCAACACGACACCGGCGGCCACCCCCCACCGCAGCAGCCGATCCGACAGCGACTTCGCCCCCGCCCGATCCTCCGCCCCTTCCAGTTCGGCCACCAGTGCCTGGGCGGCGATGGCGAGCGCGTCAACGATCATCGCCAACAGGAACCAGAGCTGGGCGACCACTTGATGGGCCGCGACCTCCACCGTCCCGATGCGGGCCGCGGCGGCCGCCGCCACCGTGAGCGACAGCATCAGCATGAGTGTGCGCAGCACCAGCACCCCGCCCACCGACACGAACGGGCGCAGGTCGACGAGCCGGATCCGGTCCGACGCCCACTGCTCGCGCCGCCCCACCCGTCGCAGCAGCCACACAAAGACCAGCGCCCCAATCCACTGGGCGGCCACCGTCGCCAATGCCGCACCTTCCAGACCGAGCCCCAGCCCGAAGATGAAGTACCAGTCGAGGACGACGTTCAGGCCATTCACGGCGAGGGTGACATACAACGGTGTGCGCGTGTCCTTGAAGCCGCGGTAGGCACCGTTGGCGGCGGTGATGATCAGCAGGGCCGTCACCGCGAAGGCCCGGATGCGCAGATACGACACGGCGGGGTCGACCACTTCGGGGGCGGCTTGCATCAGACGCACCAGAGGCTCGGCCAGCGCCGCCAACGCCAACGTCGAGATCGCCCCCAGCCCGAGGGCGAGCGCCATCGCCCGCCGCACGATCAGGCCCGACCCGGCGATGTCGCCTCGTCCCCGCGCCTGGGCGACCATCGGGGTGGTGGCATACGCCAGGAAGTTGAAGATCGCAAAGGAGAAGGCGAAGAGCGCGGTGTCGATCCCGAGGGCGGCCAGCGGGATCGCCCCCAGTTGACCGACGAACGCGGTGTCGACGAGGCTCAACACCGGATCGGCCGCGAGACTCCCCAGCGCCGGCACCGCCAGCGCCAGGATCGCCCGAGCCGACATGGGCCGCGAGGTCACCGGTTCACAGCCGCTTGTGGGGCCAGTCGCACAGCGTCACCAGCTCGCACTCGCGACACAGCGGCCGACGGGCATCGCAGATGTCACGTCCGAACTGGATGAAGCGCATGGACACGCCCGACCACTCGGCGGTCGGGTACAACGCCTTGAGGTCGGTTTCGATCTTGACCGGGTCGGACTGAGCGGTGAGACCGAGGCGATTGGTGACGCGGCGGACGTGGGTGTCGACGGCGATCGCCGGATCGCCCCACGCTTCGGCCAGCACCACGCTGGCGGTCTTGCGTCCGACGCCTCGCAGAGTCGTCAGATCCTCGAGGTCACGGGGCACTTCGCCTCCGAACTTGTCGACCACGTCGCCGGCCAGGGTGACGATCGACTTGGACTTCTGGCGGTAGAAGCCGGTCGAATACACGATCCGCTCCACGGCCTCAATGTCGGCGCCCGCCAGATCGGCGGGCTCGGGGTACGCCTCGAACAGGGTCCGCCGCACCTTGTTCACGTTCTCGTCGGTGGTCTGGGCGGACAGCACCGTCGTGACCAGCAGTTGCCACGGCGTTTCGAAGTCGAGTGCCGTGCGGATGATGGGATAGCGAGCCTTCAACCGGTTGAGCACCGCCCGCGCCTTGCCCCGGTCGGTGGCGGTGGGCACTGTTCCGTCGGCGCGTCGTCCCGGCATGAGGCGGCGAGCCTACCGACCTCCGTTACCGTGCCCTCGCACGCGTCCAAGGCCCAGCCATCACCCCTGAACTCTCCGCACGCATCGAACGGGTCCGCCTCGAATTCGGCGACCTCTGCTTCGCCTGCGGCCGACGCAACGACGTTGGATTGCACCTCGACGACTTCACCTGGGACGGCGCCACCGTCACCGGCAGTTTCGCCCCCCGCCACGAGTACCGGGGGGCCGGCGACGTGCTGCACGGCGGGATCGCCGCCACCGCCATCGACGAGATCTCCGTCTGGGCCGGGATCCTCGGCGAAGGTGTCCTCACGGTCACCGGCCGGCTCGAACTCCGCTATCGCAGCCCACTCACCGTCCACGATCCGATCCTCGCCCGTGCCAGCGTCGACGAGCGGCGCGGCCGGCGGCTCGTGATCTCGGCCGCGCTGCACACCGGAGACCGCGTCGCCGTCGAGTCCAACGGACTCTTCTTGGTGTCCCGGGACATGCATGACGTCTGATCGCAGTCAGGCGGCCGCGCTCGGCGGGCTCACCGTCGCCGCCTTCCTCTTCGGAGTGACCTTCGTCATCGTCAAAGCGGCGATGGACACCGTCGCGCCGCTGGCCTTCGTCGGATGGCGGTTCCTGATCGGAGGCGGCGCCCTGCTCCTGCTGGCCATCCCGCGCTCGAACGGCGTGTGGCGGGACGGCATGATCGCCGGTGGATGGCTCTTCGCCGGCTATGCGCTGCAGACCGGCGGCCTCACGGTGACCGATGCGACCAACTCGGCACTGATCACCGGCCTCTATGTGGTCTTCGTGCCGCTGCTCGCCGCCCTGGCCCGCCGCCGGACGCCGTCGCCATGGGCCGTCGTCGGTGTGGTGCTGGCGTTCATCGGCACCGCGATGCTCACAATGCGCGAAGACGTCATCTTCGGGAGCGGCGACCTCCTCACGCTCGGGTGCGCGCTCGCCTTCGCAGGGCACATCGTCACGATCGCCCGCCACGCCACCCGTCATCCGGTCATCCCCTACACGACCGTCCAGCTGCTCACCACAGCCGTCCTCGGCCTGGTCGGTTCGGTGGTCTTCGAAGGCCCCGGACTGCCGGATCGTCGCGGTTGGCCGGCGATCATCCTCACCGGTCTCGGCGTCAGCGCCATCGCCTACCTCCTCCAGGTGTGGGCCCAGAATCGGGTGGGCCCGTCTCGCACCGCCATCCTGCTCACCCTCGAACCTGTGTTCGCGGTGGCCGCCGCCGCCATCGTCCTGGGGGAACGACTGACGCCGCTCGGATGGCTCGGCGCGGCGGTGATCCTCGGCGCCATCACCCTTGTACTGCGGAAGGTCGACGACGACCCGATCGTCGAGGCCGAAGCGATCAGTCCCGTCTGATCGGTTAGCTTCTCCTCCGATGGAACTGCAATACGTGGTCCGCCTCATGCGTGCGGTGCTCGTCGTGGTCGCCGTCGGCCTCGCCGCCGTTCCGCTCTTCGTGATGCTGGACCTGGCCCAGGGCGGCAGCGGCTACGGGTTGTGCCCCGACGGCGTGCAAGAGTGCCGCAACCCCTACACCGCCGCGCCCGAGCTCTCCATCCTGCTCACGCTGGGTCTCGTCGTCGTGCTCGGCGGTTTGCGCATCACCAACCGGACCCTCCGCCGGCTGCAGCGTCCCCGCCCACCGCGGCCATCCGAGGATGACCCGTTCGCCGAATGACCGGGCGTAAGCTCGAAGACGTGCGGTATCACGTCGAGGAGTTCACCCCGGAGGAGACTTCGGTGCTGAACCGCTTCTTCACCAACACCGACCTGCCCGTCTTCGGTCTCGTCAACCTCCCCGAAGTCGTCAAGGGCGCCCTCTTCGCGCGCTACTCCCGCTCGTCGAAGTCGATACGACGCCTGTTCCTCGACGAGTTCACGGACTCGGAGACCGGAGTGGCGGCCATCGCCGAAGCCTCGAACGATCCGATCGTCGACATGTCCAAGGCCGAACAGCTCTACCAGCGGGTCTTCGTCGAATACGGCGACGACTCGGTGGCCCAGCTCGGCGGCACCCATCTGGCGTGCGAACAGGCGTCGAACCTCCTCACCAAGCAGCTCGAATGGGGACGGCTCGCCGCCTATCTGGAACAGTCGACCCGTTACATCTTCTACGACACCACCGTCGCCGGCCGCTACCGGTACACGGTTCCCGCCGAGATCGAATCCGGCGCGCTCGGCGTCGAATACGTCTCGCATCTCAACTGGATGTTCGACACCTACTCCAAGCTGGTCCGTGACATGAAGACCGTCTACGAGGTGCGGTTCCCGAAGGCCGCGTCCGACCCGCCGGTGGTCTACAACGCCACCATCCGCGCCAAGGCGTGCGACGCCGCCCGCGGCCTGCTTCCCGCCGCCACCCTGTCCAATGTCGGCATCTACGCCACCGGCCAGGCATACGAGATGGCCCTCGTCCGCATGCATGCCCACCCCCTGGCAGAGGTGCGGGACTACGGCGAGATGATGCTCGGAGAGTTGCGCAAGGTGATCCCGTCGTTCCTGACCCGGGTCGACAAGCCCGAACGGGGCGGACGGTGGTCCGAATACCTGGCGGACGTGGCCGCCCGCCTCGACGCCCACGGTGCTGTGCTCGGCACCGAAACCGAGGACGGCCCGTCGGTGCGACTCACCGACTTCGACCCCGACGCCGAGATCAAACTGGCGGCGGCCGCGCTGTACGCCCACTCCGAACTGTCCGACGCCGCGCTGGAAGACCAGGCGCGGGCGATGACGCCAGCCGAACGCGGTGTGGTCATCTCCGATCTGATCGGCGAGCGTGAGAACCGCCGTCACAAACCGGGACGGCCGATGGAACGCACGTCGTATCGCTTCGACATCGTCTGTGACTTCGGAGCCTTCCGGGATCTGCAGCGTCACCGGCTGATGAGCATCGAATGGCAGCGGCTGTCCACCCGGCTCGGATTCGACATGCCAAGCGACATCGTCGAGGCCGGCCACGAGACAGTGTGGGCCGACGCGATGGATCGGTCCCGGGAAATGTACGAGAGGATTCGGGAAGAACACGGTGCGGACGTCGCCCAATACGTTGTGCCGTTCGCGGCGAACATCCGCTTCGTCATGGAGATGAACGCTCGTCAGGCCTACCACCTGATCGAGCTGCGGTCCCAGCCCGCCGGCCACACCGCCTATCGGCGAGTCGCCCACGAGATGGCCCGACTCATCGACGAAGTGGCGGGCCATCACGCCATCGCCGCCGGCATGGAGTTCGTCGACTACACCGATGTCGACCTGGAACGCCTCGAAGCCGAACGGGCCGCCGAACGCCGCCGGGCCGCCCGCGCTTCCGGCTGAAAACCGACGGCGCTCTACCATCGGGGGCATGGCAGAACTCGACGTCGACGCACTCATCACTCGCTTCAAGAACCGGGCCGACGCTGTGAAGGATCGACCGCTCCCGCCCGTCGCCGGCGAAGAACGAAAGAAGTTCGTCGCCCAAGCTGAGACCGACTACATGGACTACGCCCTCGTCGGCAACGCCAAGTGGTCCGTCGAAGAGGGACATCTGGTCCTCCGCATCCCACTCGGAAGCTGAACTCGGCCGTGACACGCCTGGTCGTCGTCTCCGGCAAAGGCGGCGTGGGCAAGTCGGCGGTGACGGCCGCCACCGCCCTGCATCACCACCGGAAAGGCGCCAAGGTCCTCACCATCTCGATGGTGGGAACCGGTGGCGGACTCGCCAGCCACACCGGCGCAGGATCCCTCGGCTTCGCAGCAGTCGAAGTCTTCCCCGGACTGCACGCCCTGACGATCGACCGTTCGCGTGCCCTCATCGAATATCTCCGTGTCCAAATCGGACTGCCGGCCTTCGCCGCCCTCCCCCCCGTGATCCGGGCCTTCGATGCGCTGGCGGCCACCGCCCCCGCTGTGCGAGAAATCGTCACCATCGGCAAGGTGCTGTGGGAGGTCAAACGCGGCGAATGGGATTCGGTGATCGCCGACGGACCGCCCACCGGCCAGATCGGATCCTTCCTCCGCGCCCCCACCTCGATCGCCGAGTTGGTCACGGGAGGTCGCATCGCCGAACAGGCGGCATGGATGACCGAGACCCTGCGTAGCGACAACACGATGCTGCGGCTCGTCACCCTCCCCGAAGAGCTGCCGATGTCCGAGAACCAGGAAACCCTCGACTGGCTCTCGCAGAATCCTGTCGTCACCAACGTCGACGTCGTCGCCAACCGGGTGCTCCCCCTGCTCGCCCTCGCCAAGATCCCCGGCGGCCGGGTCGGCGACGCGGCCCGGCTCCACCTCGAACTGCAGTCCGAGCAGGAAACATGGCTCGAGCGGCACCCGCCCGATCACCGGCTCCCGTTCCTGTTCGGAGTGGCGTCGCCCGAAGCGGTGGCGTCACATCTCGCCGACGAAATGGACTCGTGGTGAGCACCCAGACGATCCTCGTCACTGGCGGTGGCGGCGTCGGCAAGACCACGCTGTCTGCGGCGCTCGCCGTGGCATCGGCCCGGCGGGGACTTCGGACGCTGGTCATCACCGTCGACCCGGCCCGCCGGCTGGCCGACGCCCTCGGACTCGACCGCCTCGACACCGAACCCGAACCGAACCCCGACGAACCAAACCTGTGGGCGGCGATGCTCGACGCCTCCGCCTCATGGACCGCCATCGCCCTCCAGCATGCCGACCCCGACGTCGCCGAGCGGCTGGTCGCCAACCCGTTCTTCCAGGCCGCCACCACCCACTTCCCGGCGTCGCAGTCCTACGCCGCCGCCGAAGAGGCAGCCCGGTTCATCGACGGACGGGCATGGGAAGTGGTCATCGTCGACACGCCGCCATCGGCCGGCGGCATCGAGTTCTTCACCGCCCCCCGCCAGATGACCGAGCTGGTGGGAGGCCGGCTGCTGCGGTGGCTGACCGGCGGACGACTACCAGGGCGTCGATTCCTCTTCGACCGCACCGCCCGGCCCGCGCTCAAAGTGGCCGACCAAGTGCTGGGGGCAGGACTGTTCGAAGACATCGCCTCGTTCCTGATGGATCTGCGCACTACCTATGACGGGGTGGCGCGACGCTCCCGGGAAATCGAGGCGCATTTGAAAGCTGCCTCCACCGTCGTGATCACCACCGCCGACCCGTCGCCGATACGCGAGGCGGTGCGGTTCTATCGGGAACTGCCGGAACTGGCCGACCGGCCCGACGCCGTCGTGTTCAACCGGTCCTTGCCCGAAGACTGGATCGATGCCACGCCGGGCAACACCGAGCCGGCGGCGATGGAGAATCTCCTCCGCTGGGGAAGAGAATCCGAACGCCAGCGCGACTTCCGTCACCAGTTCGCGGAGCGTTACGCCACCGAGGTCGCCGTCGTCCCATGGCGGTCGAAGGCCCCCACCGACCGTGACGCCCTGGCCGAGCTGATCGCCACCTCGACCGGCTTCGACCTGACGACGCTGCTGCGGCGCTGACCCCCTCCGTCCGGTCCGCTTCGCGCCCCGGCCACGTTCCCCCGAGGGAAGCCACCCCCTCCTGCGTCCCGGCTGCTTCTCCGGAATTACCCACGGAGAGTGACCGAACTGGTATGCTGTGTCTTGGGTCGTCGTGCTGGCGGCCCATCGAACCACGGTTCGCGTTGCCCAAGACCCCGGTGGCGCCCTCACAGGGTGAACGGGATGCAGGCGATCGACGAACTATTCCAGCGGTTACCGGATGCTGACGCGCGAGATGAACTCGTCGTGGCTTTCCGGCCACTCGCGCTCCACATTGCCCGCCGGTATGCCGACCGTGGCGAGGAACTGAGCGACCTCGGCCAGGTGGCCATCATCGGGTTGATCAAAGCCATCGATCGTTACGACTCCCGGCAGGGTCGATTCGCCACCTACGCCATCCCCACGATCTCGGGCGAGTTGAAGCATCACTTCCGTGACAATCTCTGGGCGATGGGAGTTCCCCGGGGCCTGAAGGACCAGGTAGCAGTCAGCCGCCGCACCTATCACGAGTTGCGCCGCGCCCTTGGCCGCTCCCCGACGATCGGTGAGGTTGCTGCCCATGCCGGTGTCCCAGAGCACGTGATCAACGAGCTTCGGGCGGTGGGCAACGCTTTCCGGCCCGATTCGCTCGATGCGCTCCAGGGAACAGGCAACACAGCGCTCATCGATCGACTGGGGGCCTCAGATGCGTCAGTCCAGGAGTTCGACGACGTCGACGAGTTGGACGCCATCCTCGCTTCGATGACCGAGCGCGATCGGCGCGTGCTGTTTCTGCGTTTCGACGACGAGATGACACAAGCGGCCATCGCCGACCAAGTCGGCGTTTCACAGATGGAAGTGTCGCGAGCACTCCGTCGGAGCTTGCGCGTGCTACGCGCCCGCCTGCAGGTGGCCGAGGAGCAGACGAGCCAACGGGTGGCGGTGGGTGTATGAGAACACGAGCCGACATCGCAGCCGGGATGATTGGTGTGTTTGCTGCCCTCGGCGTGTTGGCGTTGTTCGATGCGTTGTTGACCCCAGGCGTTGCCGGCATCGACACCTTCCAAGCCAGCAACCTCGAGCGGAATGGTGCTTCGACCATGGCCACCGCCATCGGCTTGGTGTTCGCCGCCTTCTTCTGCGGTGGATGGGTGTACGGCGCCCTGCGCAAGCGAGAAGAGCGAGGCAGGCTCGAGGAAGTCCGCTAGGGGGAGCCCCCCTCCGCCTCTATGCGACGGCGCTGGGGCCTAGGAGTTCTCTCAGTTCGGCATAGAGGGCGGACCGGAGTTCGACGCGGAATTCGTCGGAGAGTTTCAGGACTTTGCGGCGATCGCCGTTGGCCATCTCGAGGATCACAGAGGATTGGCCGGGATGGTTGGCGAGGACCGACTTGAGGCGGGTGACCAGGTCGGCGGACAGCCGGGCGGCGGGGACCGACAGACGCAACGTGGCGACATCGCGAACCTGCAGCTCGTGACACTCCCGGGCGATGACCTTCACATCGTCGCCTCGATGGTCGAGACGGCCACGGACGATGAGAATCGAGTCGTCCTGGATGAGCGGCCCGTATTCGTTGACGGTCTTCGGGAAGGCCACCACCTCCACCGACCCTTCCAGGTCCTCGAGCTGGAAGAACACCATCGCGTCGCCCTTCTTGGTCCAGCGCCGGGTGATCGAACCGACCAACCCTCCGATCGTCACGTTGGCACCGTCCGTGGCGTCCAACAGCCCCGGGATCCGGGTGGCGCCTGCCGCCTTCAACGAACCGGACACGCCCAGCAGCGGATGATCCGACACATAGAGGCCGAGCATTTCCTTCTCGAACCCGAGCTTGATGCGCTGGCTCCACTCGTCGTCCTCGATCTCGTAACTGACCCCGTCGCCGCCCACCTCTTCACCGCCGAAGAGCGAGTACTGGCCCATCTCCTCGTTGCGGCGCCGGGCGGTGATCGCATCGATGATCTCCTCGAAGCGGAACATGAGACTCTTGCGGGCATACCCCAGGCCGTCGAAGCCTCCCGCCTTGATCAGCGACTCGATGGTCCGCTTATTTAGAGCGTCGAGATCGACCTTCTCGCAGAAGTCGGCGAAGTCGGCGTAGGCGCCGTCGAGTCGTCCGGCCACGATGCGTTCGACGACACCCTCGCCCACATTGCGGACCGCGCTCATGCCGAAGCGGATCTTGCCGGCCACCACGGTGAAGTCGACGTCGGACTCGTTGACATCGGGGACCATGACCTGGACACCCATCCGCCGGCACTCGTTGAGGTAGATGGCGGTGCGGTCCTTGTCACGCTTGGTGGATGTGAGGAGCGCGGCCATGTACTCGGCCGGGAAATGCGCCTTGAGATAAGCGGTCTGGAACGCGACATACGCGTAACAG
Organism: Acidimicrobiia bacterium; assembly: GCA_035544575.1. Classification (GTDB taxonomy): domain Bacteria; phylum Actinomycetota; class Acidimicrobiia; order Spongiisociales; family ZC4RG35; genus DATHWB01. Next base: position 6,339 of record DATKEC010000019.1, on the reverse strand, counting down.
GCCGAATGTGACAGGTTGAACCCGTACCCGGCGAACGGCTCCACCGCGTCCCACAGCTCGCGCCCGAGCTGTTCGGGGTGGCCCTGGGAGACACAGCCGGCGACGAACTTCTCCTTCTCGGCGGCCATCACCGACTTGATCTTCTTGCCCATCGCCTTGCGGAGGTTGTCGGCTTCGGCCATCGAATAGCCGGCCATCTCCCGGCCCACCTGCATCACCTGTTCCTGATACGTGATGATCCCGTAGGTGGATTCGAGGAACGGCCGCAGGGCAGCATGCGGGTAGGCCACCTCTTTGCGGCCGTTCTTGCGGTCGGCGTACTCGTAGTGCATGTTCAGGCCCATCGGACCCGGGCGGTACAGGGCGTTGACGGCGATGATGTGCTCGAAGGTGTCCGGTTCGAGCGCCCGGATCAGCGACCGCATGGCCGAACCTTCCAGCTGGAAGACACCGATGGTCTCCGCGCTCCGAATCAGATCGAAGGTCTTCTGGTCGTCGAGCGGGACACTGTCGATGTCGACCCTCACCCCGTGGCTCAGTTCGACCAGTTCCAGGGTGCGCTCGATGGTCGACAGGTTGCGCAGGCCGAGGAAGTCCATCTTCAGCAGCCCCATCGACTCGATGCCGCCCATCTCGTACTGGGTGACGACCTCGGAATCCTCCCCCTTCTGCTGGATGGGGATGACGTCGGTGAGGGGCTTGGGCGTGATCACCACGGCGGCGGCGTGGATGGAGTCCTGGCGGCGCAGACCCTCGAGACCAAGCGCCGCGTCCAGGATCCGCTTCACCTCCGGTTCGGCGGCATACGCCTCCCGCAGACCGGCGGCGTTGTTGTACTGGTCGCGCATCGCCGAGTCGGCTTCATCCTCGGGGGGATTGAGGCACTGGGCGAGGGAGGCGTCCCGGCCGAGGATGGCGGGCGGCATCAGCTTGGCGACCCGGTCGCCCAGCGAATAGGGGTACCCGAAGACCCGGGCCGTGTCCCGGATCGCCTGCTTGCCCTTGATCGTCGAGAACGTGATGATCTGGGCGACGTGATCCGAGCCGTACTTCTCGGCGGCGTAGCGGATCATCTCTCCCCGGAACCGCTCGTCGAAGTCCATGTCGATATCCGGCATCTCCTTGCGACCCGGATTCAGGAACCGCTCGAAGATCATCCCGTAGCGGAGAGGGTCGAGATCGGTGATCCGCAGGCAGTAGGCGACGATCGAGCCAGCCGCCGAACCACGGCCCGGACCGGTGCGGATCTTGTTCTCACGGGCATGGCGGATCAGGTCCCAGACGATGAGGAAGTAGGCGGGAAAACCCATCTCGGAGATGACCTTCAACTCGTGGCCGATCCGCTCGTCGATCTCGGGTGAGATCGAGTCGCCGTACCGCTCCCTGGCGCCCTGGCGGACCAGAGACTCGAGATATGTCACTTCCGTCTCACCGGCGGGAACCGGGAACGCCGGCAGGTGGATCTGATCGAAGTCGAGGCGCACGTCGGCCCGTTCGGCGATCAGCAGCGTGTTGTCACACGCCCCCGGGAAAGCGTCGTCGGGGAAGATCGACCGCATCTCGGCGGCGGACTTGAGGAAGAACTGGTCGCCGTCGAACTTGAACCGGTTGGGCTCGTCGATGTTCGCACCGGTCTGGATGCACAAGAGGACGTCGTGGGCCTCGGACTCGTCCTTGTAGGTGTAGTGCAGGTCGTTGGTGGCGAGCAGCGGCGCCCCGATCCGCTTGGCGATGTCGACGAGGTCGGCGAGGATCCGCTGCTGGGACTCGATCCCATGGTCCTGCAGTTCGATGAAGAAGTTGTCCTTGCCGAAGATGTCCTGGTAGGTGGCGGCGGCGGCCAAGGCGGCGTCGAAATCGCGCACCGACGCCAGGTTGCCTTCCTCCTTCCACCCGTCCGGGGCGAGCAGTTGGGGAACCTCGCCGCCGAGACAGCCAGACGTGGCGATGATCCCGTCGGCGTGGCGGGCCAAGAGGTCCTTGTCCATCCGCGGCCTGTAGTAGTACCCCTCGAGGAAGGCCTTGGACGACAGTTGCATGAGGTTGCGATAGCCGACGTCGTTCTCGGCGAACAACAGCATGTGATGGCGGATGTTCTGGCTGCGCGGGGGCCGGTCGAAGCGGCTGCCTGGAGTCGTGTACGCCTCGATCCCGATCACCGGCTTGATCCCCGTGCGGTGCGCCGCCCGGTAGAAATCGACCACGCCGTAGAGGACACCGTGGTCGCTGATCCCCACCGCGGGCTGGCCGTCAGCCGCCGCCGCCCGCATCACGTCGTCGATCTTCGCCGCCCCGTCGAGCATGGAGAACTCGGTGTGGGTGTGAAGATGGACGAAAGACTTGTCGTGCACCGACCCTCCGAATGACAACGGTGTGATTCACCCAACTTAGTGGTCTCACACCCGAGCGGCCACGCCGCGAAAACCGTCTACACCAAGACGCTGAGAACGGCGACGACGGCTACCGCCGCGGCAGACGCCGCTCGCAACCTGGCGGCGTTCGGACCGCGCAGCTCGGCCCACGCCCAGCCGATCGCAAAGCCGGCGATGAGACCGCCGAGGTGGCCCTGCCAAGAGACGTTGCGGATGAAGAACGGGATGGCGGCGTTGATCAGCAGCAGGAAGCCGAGCTGGTTGAGGATCGCCCGACCGGCCATCGTGTTCCGGCGACGCACGGCCGAGGCCATCCAGATCCCGAACAGGCCGAAGATCGCGCCGGAGGCGCCGACGCTCACATCCCGGATGTCACCGAGGTGGAACGCGAATGCGCTGCCGGCGGCCGCGGTCGAGAGATACAGCGCGAGGAACGGTCCGGCACCCACCTCCCGCTCGATCTGAGGGCCGAGGGCATACAGCGCCCACATGTTGAAGAGGATGTGGGTGATGCCTCCGGCGTGGACCAGGACCACGGTGAACATCCGCCACCACTCGCCCTCGGCCACCAGCAGATTCACCAGCGCCAGATACTCGGCGACACCGGCCCAGGCGTCGACGGAGAGAAAGCGCAGGGCGGCCAGCGCCACCGTCACCGCCATGATGGTCGAGGTCACCGGTGACCGACGTCCCAGCACCCCCGCCTGCAGGTCGCGGGCACGGACCACCTTGGTCGTACCGGCCGACCGGACACACTCTGGACAGCGCTGGCCGACGCTCGCCTCGACCGAACACGCGCCACAGATCGGACGCTCGCACTCGGTACACGACAGACCCGTCGGACGGTCGGGGTGGCGGTAACAGACTCGCTGGGAAGCCGGTGTGGTCATCGGAGCACCGTATCGAACGTCATCGCCTAATCCTCGGACTCGCCCAGAGCGGAGATCACGGCGGCGAGATCGTCGGGAAGCGCGGACTCGATCCTCAGCTCGTCACCGGTGGCGGGATGGCGGAAACGCAGCCGGGCGGCGTGAAGAAACAGACGAGGCATCGGGATCGGATCCCGCCGGCCGTACAGACGATCGCCCATCACCGAATGACCGATCCCGGCGAGGTGCACCCGGATCTGATGGGTGCGTCCGGTCTCCAGTTGGACGGCGAGCAACGCCACTCCGGGGTTCTGCCACTGCCGTGTCATCTGGTAGTGGGTGACGGCACGGCGGCCGGTGGGGATGAGGGCGCGTTGGCGAGGACGGTGCGGGTCACGGCCGATCGGCGCATCGATCGTGCCGAGCGGAAGATCGAAGGTGCCCTGGACGAGGGCGACGTAGTCCCGCCCGACGTCACGACGGGCCAGCTCATCGACGAGAGCCGCATACGCCTCGGGAGTGCGCCCGACCAGCAGAGCCCCGGAGGTCTCCCGGTCCAAGCGGTGGATGAGCCCCCACCTCCCCTTCTGACCGACGCCTTCGAGATCGGGAAAGCGCTCGAGAAGGCCGCCGGCGAGGGTGCCCGCAGTTCGGCCCGCCCCAGGATGTACGGTGAGACCGGTCGGTTTGTCGATCACGATGACGTGGGCGTCTTCGTACAAGACGCCGAAATCGACGGCTTCGGCAGCCAGCACTTCCGGGACGGCAGCGGGGTCGAACGTGATGTTCGAACCTGCGTTGACCCTGGACTTGGCCGCCGCCACCGCTCCGTCGACGGTGACCAGGCCCTCGTCGCACTGTGCCCGGGCCTCCGAGCGCGCCATCTCACCGAGGACGGCGACCACCTTGTCGACTCGCTCGCCGCCGAGGGCGTCGGGAACCATGAACGTCAGCGGCTGCGCCATGCCGTCACCAGGATGGTGATCACACCGAACGTGATGGAGGTGTCCGCCAGGTTGAACACGGGGAAGTTCGGAAACTGGATCCAGTCGATGACCGCCCCGTCGAAGGTTCCCTCGCCGCGGGCGAGACGGTCGACGAGATTGCCGGTGGCGCCTCCCGCGATGAGGCCGAGACCGACGACCTCCGCCAGCGGGCGGGGCTGCCAGACCGAGGCGACGATCACCCCGAGGGCGACGAACGCGGCGATCGAGAGGAACGTGCCGGCGCCCTCGAAGAAGGAGAAGGAGGCGCCGGTGTTCTCGGCGTAGGTGAAGAACAAGACCACCGGGATGATCTCGACGGTTCGCCCCACGAAGTTGTTGGCGGCGTAGGCCTTGGTGAGCAGATCGGCGACGACGACCGCCCCGGAGACGGCGGCGAGAGTGAGAAGCCGGTGGAGCCTCAGGTCTTGGACGCGCACGTCACGCACGTGGTGGCATACGACAGCACCTCGAGCCGTGCGACCGGAATCGGCTCCCCACACACCTCGCAGATCCCGTAGTCGCCGGATTCGATCCGGCGTAGGGCGTGTTCGACCTTGTGGAGGAGATCGGAGGCGTTGCGTTCGATGGAGAGTTCCTTGGCGTACTCCAGGCGCATCGATCCGGCATCGGCATTCTCGGGATCCGAGCTGCGGTCGGCGGCCGTCTCGGAGTTCCGGGCAGCCTCCATCTCTTTTTCGTGCTCGGCGATCACGTTCACCAGCCGCTCGCGCTCTTCCTCGAGCTCGGCTTTGAACTTCTTGATCGTCGTTTTTGCGAGTGAACGGGCCATGGCGGACGGGAACGATAGCCGCACCCCCCGCCAACCCCACACCCACCCGTTTCTTAGCGAATGAGCGACACAAAAACAGCACGCTGTGACCGACGGAACTGCTTCGCAATCACCGCTCGACGGTTGAACTTTTCCATCACGCGAAACGACACGTTTTTGTAACGCTCATTCGCTAAGAAACGGGGTTCTACCCTCTGGGGGATGACGAGTGGGATGGTGGTGGGGGTTGTCGGCGGGGGCCAGCTCGCGCGGATGATGATCCAGGAGGCGATACCGCTCGGGATCGAGATTCGCCTCCTCGTCACCGCTCCCGACGACCCCGCAGCCCTCGTCAGTCCCCGGTTCACGGTCGGGTCGGCCGAGTCCGCCGACGATCTGCGAAGCTTCGCCGACAGCGTCGATGTCCTCACGTTCGATCACGAGGTGGTCGACCTGTCCGCTCTCGATGCGCTCGAACGCGACGGCCGCCTCCTCCGCCCGGGGGCTGGCACGTTCGGCGCCGTATCGGACAAGGTGCGGATGCGCGCCGCACTCGGTGATGCCCGCATCCCCACCCCGCCGGCCCAGGCCGTCACGAGCGGGGAGGAAGCCGCCGACATCGTGGCCGGCGGTGGCGGTCACGTCTTCAAGCTTGCCCACGGCGGATACGACGGGCGCGGAACCTTCTTCGTCGACACTCCTGAAGAGTCGAGGCGAGTGCTGGGCGATCTCAGACCTGGCACAGTCGTCCTCGTCGAGCCGCGGCTGGACCTCCTCGCCGAGCTGGCCGTGATCGTGGTCCGCAGCCCGGACGGTTCCCACGTGGTCTATGACCCGGTCAGCACCATCCAGATCGACGGGCAATGCCGTCGCATCGATGCCCCGGCCAGACAGAGCGACGACATCGTCGACTCGGCTCGCGGCCTGGCGCGGCGGTCAGCCGAGGCGGTCGACGCCGTGGGGGTGCTCGCCGTGGAGATGTTCCTCACCGCCGACGGTCTCGTCGTCAACGAGCTGGCGGCACGGCCCCACAACACCGGCCATCACACGCTGGATGCGGCTGTGACGTCCCAGTTCGCAAATCATCTCCGCGCCGTCACGGGGCTTCCGCTCGGCAGTCCTCACCTTCACTCCCGGGCAGTGACCGCCAACCTCATCGGGGTTGACGGATCCCCTGACCCGGCCGCGCGCCTCAGCGACGGGCTGGCGGTGGATCCAGCCGCCCACATCCACCTGTACGGCAAGGCGGTCCGCCACGACCGCAAGCTCGGACACGTCACCATCTGCGATGATGACCACGACCGCGCCGTCGATCGGGCCGCACGCGTGGTCGAAGCACTCGG
>DATKEC010000018.1:0-8545 GCA_035544575.1 Acidimicrobiia bacterium | reverse complement strand
CAGCGCGATGGCGGGCCTCAGAACCAGCGGGCGACGTTGTTCCAGCCTCTGCCCCAGCCTGAAGCCGACGCTGACGTGGGCTGAGACGATGCGCGGCGCGAACGTCCGGTGCGCGACTGGGGGAAGTCACATCATGGGTCTCGGCCGGTGACGGCGCGCTTTCCGCCGGTGTCGCCACCACGTCAGCCGGAGCGTCTGCTCGTGTCGCCGACTCAACGGGAATTGAACTTTCATCCTCGTCCCCTTCGAGAATGTGTGCGATTGCCCGACCCACGGGAACCGTATCGCCAGCCGTAAACAAGTGAGGTCCGAGCCGGCCACTGGCGGGTGACTCGAGGTCGAGCGTCGACTTGTCCGTCTCGATCACCGCAACCGACTCGCCGGCAGTGACTTCTTCGCCTGGCTGTTTGAGCCACTCAACGAGAGTGCACTCCTCCATAGCCATCCCGAGCGCTGGGACGAACAACTCCTTCACCATGCAAGCACTCCTCCAGTTGTCCTCGGAAAGGGGGCAACACCAAGTGACCTTACCACTGCCTGCGGGGGTCATAGCAAGACAGACCAGACGCGATACTGCAGTTCCCCGCGAACAGCCTGACAGAGGCAGAATCGTCAACCTCCAGGACCATCCCAGGCGCCGGGCCGACGGTGGATGTCGAGAGTCACCCTTGGTCGGAGGTGCTCCCACAAACGCAACCAGAACACAACACAATCACAAGCGCGATGACTTGTGTTCAGATCACGCTGGAGGAACACGCCATGAGGATGAGATGGCACAATCGTCTGAGCCGGACTTAGGCGGAGGTATACGCCTAAGTATCGGCCACCGTCCCGCCCACGCCCACGCCCACGTGCCCACGTAGCTCAGGGGATAGAGCAACCGCCTCCTAAGCGGTAGGTCACAGGTTCGAATCCTGTCGTGGGCGCTCAGCGCTCTTGTTCGGCCAGCCGCCGGCCGGCCACGGACGAACTCATCGACCAGGCGTCGGTCTCGCCCCGCACGGCGGACACGAATGCCTCGCCGGGAATGCTGATCGCCTTCACGTCGCTACGAGCCGTCACCGTCGCCGTACGGGCGACGTCGTGGAGCGCGGCGATCTCCCCCACGACGTCGCCAGCACCGAGCGTCGCCAGGAAGCGCTCGCCCTTCGTGACCTCGAGGGTTCCTTCGACGACGACCAGCACATGGCGGCTGTGCTCGCCCTCTTGGATGATCGTCCCGCCCATCTCGAACTGCACGATTCGACTTCGCCTCGCCATCATCTCGAGAGTTGGCGGTGCGAGCAGTGCGAACAACGCCACCGAACCCAGGGCCCGGATCACATCGGTGGGAACGTCAGCTTCCCGGTCCGCCGACGAAAGGATCCTGTAGCCCAACAACACCGTCACCGGCAGCAGGGCTCCGAACCCCAACAGCGCCGTCTGCACACCTACCGTGGCGACCAATCCCGCAGCCGCCAGCGAACCCACCGCCAGACCTGCCAACCCGAGACTCTCCAGCACTCCGAAAACCCGCGACATCACATCGGGTGCCGTCAGTCGCTGCAACAGCGTCCGCACACCCACGTCGACGACACTGAACCCCGCCCCCGAAGCCACCAGCAACAGCACCCAGCCGGGCTGTACGCCCAGCACCAGCAATGCTCCCCCTCGAAGCGCGGCGCCGGCCACCAGGACAGGAGCCAACCGGCGACCCACCATCGACGCCGCCATCAAGCCTCCCAACAGCCCGCCCAACCCCAGCAGCGAAACCGTGTAGCCGGCGCCGGAGTCGCCGAGACCCAACACGTCGATGGCCAGCACCACGGCGAGGATGTCGAGGGCACCAACGGCAACCGCCGACACTGCACCGAGCGTCACGACGTATCGCTGGCTGCGAGTCCTCGCCAGCAGCTTGAAGGCCGCCAGGATCCCACCATCGCTCTCCGCCTGCAGCGCGCCAGCCCGGGAGACCCGGCCCATCCCGGCCATCAGCACCGACCCGACTGCCACCCCCGCCATCAGCACCAGAAACACGACACCGGGCACGGTCCAGACCAGCATCAACCCGGCCAACGCCGGGCCGGCGAAACCACCGGCGCCCTCGAGCGTCGAGGACACCACATTCGCCGCTACGGCATCCGCCGGTTCGTCGGCGAGATCAGGGATGAGCGAGGCATGGATGGGCCGTGCCACGCTGAACGCGGCGGACACGAGCGAGGCAAGCGCCAGGACGATAAGCGGGTGAGCGTCGGCGAGAAGCGCCGCCCCCGTCACGGCGGTCAGCCCTGCCATCCCCATATACGACAGCGACAGCGCCCGGCTCCGCGGCAGACGATCGCCGATCGTCGCCAGTACCGGAGCTGCCGCAGAAGCGATCACCAGTTGCACGGCCGCCACCACGCCGACAAACCCGGCCCCTCCCACGTCGTGTGCCCACACCAGGAGCGTGACCCAGGTGCCGAGTTCGACCAGTATGAAAAGGAAGAATGCCGCCAGGAGCCGCCGCAGCCGGCTACTGGAAAGGACGCGCCGGAAGACGGCAGTTGACGATCTCAAGGTAAGCGAGCATACCCAGCCGGTCCGGCGCTGGCTCGCCGTCGGACCTAACCTCCGCGACAGCTCATGGCAGAGACCTTCTACGAACCGCTCAGCTATCTCGACTCGTCATTTCTGGCGCTCGAGACACGTACCACCCACATGCATGTCGCCGGTGTGGCGCTGTTCGACGCCGGGCCGCTGCGACGCGAAGGCGGTGGCATCGACATCGCCCGGATCCGTTCCCACATCGGATCCAAGCTCCAATACATCTCCCGCTACCGCCAGCGCCTCGGATACGTCCCCTACAACCGCTCACCGGTGTGGATCGACGACGACAGCTTCAACTTCGACTACCACGTCCGCCACACCAGCCTCCCCCGGCCGGGCACGGACGAACAACTGCGCAACCTGGCTGGCAGGATCGTCTCCCAGCAGCTCGACCGCTCCAAACCGCTGTGGGAACTGTGGGTGGTGGAAGGTCTCGAAGGCGACCGATTCGCCCTCATCGCCAAGATCCACCACTGCATGATCGACGGGGTCTCGGGGGTCGATCTCACAACGATCCTGCTCAACATCGTCCCGACTGCCGAGATCGAAGACACCCCCGAGTGGCGCCCACGGCCCGCCCCCAACGGCACCCAGCTGGCCGTTGCCGAAATGGCGCGCACCGCCCGGCGCACGATCGACAACCTCGGGTCGGTGGGCGAACTGGTCAAGGAGAGCCGCCACTTCCTCGAATCGGCCGGACACCGACTGGCCGCCGTGCGCAGCTCCCTCGAATCCGGCTGGCTCACCTCGGCGGCACGCACCCCGCTCAACCCCGAAATCGGGCCGAACCGGCGCTTCGACTGGACCGAGATCCCCCTCGAGGAGGTCAAGGCGGTCAAGAACAGCCTGGGAGGGACGCTGAACGACGTCGTGCTCGCCACCGTCGCCGGCGCCATCCGCCACTTCCTCGAAGTCGAACGCAACTTCCCCACCAAGAACCTCGAGTTTCGGGTGATGGCCCCGGTGTCGGTGCGCAAGCCCGACCAGCGCGGTCAACTGGGCAATCAGGTGGCGATGTGGCTGGTCAGCCTCCCCGTGGCCGAGCCCGACCCGGTCAAGCGCCTCCGCATGATCACCGCCGAGACCCTCCACCTGAAGAAATCCGACCAGGCGCTGGGTGCTTCCACCCTGGTCGAGCTGAGCCGGGGAACGCCGCTTCCTCTCCTCAGCCTCGCCAACCGGCTGGTGGGGAGCAACGTGCGCCCGTTCAACATGACCGTGACCAACGTGCCCGGCCCGCAGTTCCCGATGTACCTGCTCGAGTCCAAGATGCTGGCCAACTTCCCGATCGTGCCGTTGTGGCAGCAGCACGGCGTGGGTATCGCTTTGTTCTCCTACGACGGGCGGCTGTTGTGGGGCATCCACGCCGACTACGACGCGCTCCCCGACTCCGCCGACTTCATCTCGTCGATCCACCACAGCTTCGGACTTCTCAAGAACGCGGCAGCCGCCTCGGTCTGAGGCCACCTGCGGGGAACGCCTACGCCGCGCCGACACCAGCCGCAGCTTGTAGCGTGCCGCGGTCCACTTCGGAGCTCGATGGCCGCCAGCGAACCACACCACAGCACCTCTCGACCTGTCCTCGCCGCGCTTTCCGGGGCGGTGGTCATCTCGTTCTCGGCGATCTTCTTCCAGCTGTCCGGGGTCAGCGCCTCCACCGGCACCTTCTTCCGGGCGTTCTACGCCCTGATCGCGCTGCAGATCCTCGTGAGTCTGAGCCGCCGACCCGTCACGCGCACACGGCGTGAACGCGGCGTGGCATTCCTGTCCGGGGTCTTCCTGGCGGTCGACGTCTGGCTTTGGCAGACAGCCATCGGCCACATCGGGACAGGGCTGGCCACGCTCATCGCCAACAGCCAGGTGGTGATCGTTTCGTTGGTGGCATGGGCAGTCCTCGCCGAACGCCCCTCGAATCGGACCTTCGTCTCGATGCCGGTGGTGATGGGCGGCCTGGTGCTGATCACCGGTCTCGGTGCGGCGGACGCGTTCGGGTCCGACCCCGTCCTCGGTGTCGTGCTCGCCGCCTGTGCCGCCTTCTTCTACTCGGGATTTCTGATGCTGTACCGGAACGCCAACACCAGCCTGGGACCGGTGGTCCGGGTGCTGCGCGACGTCGTAGCGGGCTCGACGGTGGGGGCGCTCGCTGCTGGCCTCATCAGCGGGGATCTCGACTTCGTTCCCTCCTGGCCGGCGCACGGCTGGCTGCTCCTGTTGGCGTTGGGAGCCCAGGTCTGGGGCTGGATGCTCATCGGCTACGCGCTCCCCCGCCTCCCGTCGGCGCACACCTCCTTTGCCATCTTGCTCCAACCGTCGCTCACCCTCGTGTGGGGTGCCCTGATCTTCAGCGAGCGGCCGTCAGTCATCCAATGGGCCGGGGTCGGCATCGTCCTGGCCGGCATCGCCGCCGTCACCATCCCCGGCAGGCGGGCGGTCTCACCGCTCGCGTAACGCCGCCGCCTTCCGGGCACCCCATGCCAGATGGGCAGTCCACACCTCCTCGCCAAGGTCCCGCGACGAAGCAGGAGCCAGCGCGTAGAGATCGCCCGGCAGGGCGTTGGCCGTCACGTTATCCCGCACCGCCGCTGGCATCCCGGCTGCGGCAAGTGCTGCAGTCGGAAACCGCATCGCTTCTTGGAAGACTTCGAGCGGGCCGCGGCCCTGGTCGGCGAACGGGAGCGCCAGCAGGTCCGCCAACTCCGCCGTCAGCCACGCTTCGCCGGCGTCGAGTGCCGACGTGAGACCGTCGACGGTCCCCCAGCCGCGCGCGTCGAGTACCCGGACCACTAACGGGCGCCACGCACCGGCGAGGACCACGGCGAGATCGGATTCAGCCACCGAAGACCTGCACCACCATGAGTCCGAGCGGACCGTCGACCGCCGCCACGCCCACCCGGTCGAAGCTCGTCCGAAGGATGTTCGCCCGATGTCCGTCCGACTCCATGAAGCCGGAGTGGACCGCCCGAGGGGTGGCGGCCAACGCCAGGTTCTCGCCGATCACCGACAGCGGGATCCTGGCCGCCCGCATCCGGTCACCCACGGTGCCCGTGGTGGGCGAGACATGGGAGACGAAGCCGTTGGTGTACATGTCCATGGCGTGTCCCATCGCTACCTCGGCGAGGGCATCGGACCATGCCAGCGGAGGAACTCCGGATTCGGGGCGGGCTCGGTTGAGAAGCAGGTAGACGTCGTCGGCTGCGGCCGGGTCGGGCGTGAGTTCCTCGGGCGCCGCGGGCGGGATGGCGATGCTGTCGTCGCCTTCGAGGACCACATTGCGATCACCGATCAGCGGACCGAGCGCGAGCAGCGTGTCGAGGACTTCGTCACCCACCACCCGCTGAAATGCCTGCTGGGTTGCCGACTCGGGCGACGCGAGGGCGGTGACGACAACGGAATCGTCCAGCTGTTCGTTGACTGCCGGTGGCATGGGGAGCGCTCGGAGGACCGAAGCCACCACCAGGATGAGGGCGATGCCCCATGCCAGCGCAAAACCGGACCCGGCGAGGCGGTTCGCCAGGTTCAGACCGGGAAGCCGCAGCAACTTGGCGATGTGATGCGCGGCGGTGGCGAGTGCGGTCGACACGATCAGGAACAGGGCGATTCCGGCACCGATCCGCGCCCACTCCGGCGTGACGTCGAAACGGTCCGAAGTGAAGTCACCCAACGGTGCGCTCACCCGGAACGCCACAAGGAGGCCGAGGACGAGGCCGACGAGGTCGAGGAGTTCCTTGACGAAGCCTCGCAGCCAGCCGCGCACCGCCAGACCGGCCAGATACAACCCGAGCAGAAAGTCGATCATGGCGTCACCCGGGCTCGAGATCGGGCAGCCACGTTCGTCATTGAAAGAGACACCGTGGGCATCGTACGGGTTGGGTCTGACGGGGCCGGTCCTCCCCGGTTGAGGGACCTCAGGCCAGCTCGATTCGCATTCGCTTGTTGGCCTTGCCCTTCGACTCGGTCTTGACCACATTCACCTGGCCGACCTCGAGGGTCGTCCTGACATGGGTTCCGCCGTCCGCTTGGCGATCGAGACCCACGATGTCGACCACCCTGATCTCGTCGACGTACTCGGGGATCAGGTTGACCTTGGTGCGAATCAGATCGGGGTCCTGCAGCGCGATCTCGCGGGCGAGGTAGACGATCTCGGTCGGGTAACCCTTGACGAGCTCAGTGTTCAGCCTGTCCTCGACCTGGCGACCGAACTCCTGGGAGATCCCATCGAGTTCGAAGTCCATCCGCGCCACCCCCGGCTCCATGTTGCCGCCGGTGACCTTCGCCCCGAAGTCCCGGAAGACCACTCCGGACAGGGCATGCAGGGCGGTGTGGGTCCGCATCGTCCGGTAGCGGCGTTCCCAATTGATGCTGCCCTCCACGCTCATGCCCGGCTCGGGCAGCGGGTCGCCCTCAACCGGGATGTGAGTGACCACGCCGGAGACGCGAACCGTGTCGGCGATGCGCGTCTGGCCGCCGTCCCAGACCAGCACGCCGGTGTCACCCGGCTGGCCGCCCCCGCGGGCGTAAAAGACGGTACGCGACAGGACGATCCCGCTCTCGGTCGCGGTTTCCACAGCACCCTCCGCCACCGCCAGGTACGCGTCACGACCCGCCAGTTCTTCGATCTCCACGGCTTCGCTCCTCAGGACTCGGTCGAGACGGGCTCGTCGACGGCCACCGCCAGAGCTTCGTCGGGCGGGGTCGGGGCCAGCTCGGCCGTGTCGAAGAGTCGCTCCTCCTGGAGTTTGCGGGGCCGACTCCGCAATCGTTCGGGGCGGTCGGTGATCTCGATGGACGAACCCAGCGCCTCCTCCCAGGACTCACCGAGCATGCGTGTGCGCCAGAGGTGACCGGCAACGATGCGGATCACCGCCAGCAGCGGGACGGCCACCAACACCCCGAGGAGGCCGGCGACCGACCCACCGACGATGAGCGCCAGCACGATCACCAACGGCGACAACAGCACCCGGGTTCGCTGGATCATCGGCGTGATGATGTGATTGTCGACCTGCTGGATGGCGGTGAACATCAGCACCGCCAGGACCGCCGTCGACGGCTCTCCCTCGACGAGCGCCACGACCACAGCCAGCGCGCCCCCGACGAAGGGGCCCACGAACGGGATCAGGTTCAAGAGCCCCGCCGCCATCCCGATGATCAACCAAAACGGCAGATCGAGGATCAGCAGGGCCACCGAAGAGAGCGTGCCGACGAAGAGGGCCACGAGCAGCTGGCCCCTGACGAAGGCCGCCACCGCCGTGGCCACCCGCGTGGACACGTGCTGGAACTCGTCACGGATGGCATGAGGGACGAGTTCGACGACCATCCGCTTGGTGCGGGGAAGGTCCAACAGCAGATAGAAGGCCAACACCGGGGCAAGAGCGACGACGGCCACAGTCTCGGCAACTCCCCGGATCAGCCGGCCGGCACCGGAGCCGAAACCGCCGACGAGGTTCTGAAGCGTCTCCTGGTTGGCCGGATCCCCAACCCATTGGGTGATCGTCTGCGAAGTCCACACCGGCCCCAGGTCGATCCCCAGGCTCTCCCCGCTCTCCTGGAGAAATTGGATCGTTTCGTCGTAGAGCGACGGCAGCCTCGTACCGAAATCAGCCGCCTGCTCTTGGATCGTGGGCACCGCCAGAAAGCCGATCGCCACGATGAATCCGATGAACACCACGAAGGCGAAGATCGTCCCGAGAATGCGAGGAACGCCCAGCCGTTGCAGCGCGGTGGTGATCGGATCGAGGAGGATCACGAGCCCAGCGCCAAAGACGAGTGGCAGCCAGATGATCCTCACCTGGTTGGCAGCCCAGGCGATCAGACCCAGGATCACGAGCGCGCCGATGATGGTCCAAACGGTCAACGCCGCACGGCGCATGCGATCGGTCGAACGATTCTCCAACACCACTGCCAGGGTACTCAGCGGCTCAGGATTCGAACGGACCCCGACACCACCCGAATCGTCCAACCGTCGCCGCTCACGGGCGAC
>DATKEC010000017.1:0-66891 GCA_035544575.1 Acidimicrobiia bacterium | reverse complement strand
GACCCTGCCGTACGGACGCAGGGCAGCGACGATGCCCTGGAGGAACTCGGCGCCGTCGATCGGGGCCGAGATCGCAACTGCCAGAACGGAGGTCGCCCGGAGGTCGCGCCGGGGTCGCACCATTCGCTCCAGCACTTGTCGGCCCATCCGGATCATGAGCGACGGGTGATGGGCCATGAGTTGTTCGAACGCAGCACCCGAAATGCGTGCCACCACACTGTCCCGGACCGCCACCACCGAGGCCGAGCGGGGGCCCGTTCGAATAGGCCCGTCTCGCCCACGATCTGGCCCCTGCCGAGACGACCCACCTGACATGGTTCACCGTCGAGCACCTGCCAGACGGACAGTCGCCCGGTGATGACGATGTAGGCGGCATCGGCGTGCTCACCCTGATGGAAAAGGGTCTGACCCCCCTCGAGTCGGACGATGGCGCAAAGGGCGAGAGACTCGCCGATCACTTCTGGGTCGGTGCTCCCGGTGAGTTCGGAGAGGAGGAGGGTCAACTCATTCCGGTCGATCCGCTCTCGGCCTTCGGCGGCAATGGCCGTGGCGACGTCCGGATGTAAGGACAGCCAATCACGGGCAACGGGGACCGTGATCGTCTGGACCATTGAAGACTCACTGGCTGTGACCGTCGCTGTCGCTCGACCGCCAGCGAAAAGGCTGACCTCGCCGACGATCTCTCCGGGTCCAAGCGTCCCCATGACGACCTGACGATCTTGAACGCCGACAGTGACCTCGAACGCCCCTTCTTGCACCAGGAACAGGCCGGAAGGAATCTCCCCCGCCTCGATGAGCACGTCTCCCGGCTCCAGCTGCGTGGTGGAGCGCGATGTCGCGACGTCATCGAAGAGTTCCCTCGCCATCGACACGAGCAGACCACCTCCCGACGCCCCGGACCCGCGCGCGCTGGCGACACTACCCGGTGATGTCCGATCGAGCAGTTCCACTGCGTACGGTCCTCGACGGTCGCACTCGAAGACGTGCAGGTGGAGCTGAGGGGATTTGAACCCCTGACCCCCTGGTTGCAAACCAGGTGCTCTGCCAACTGAGCTACAGCCCCGGGTGAGCGGGACATGATATCGGCTCGCGGCGGTCGAGAACCAGGCGAGTCTCGATCTGGCGGACAACCAGCCAGCGTCGCTATCGTCCCTCATTCCCACACGGGCCTGTAGCTCAGCTCGGTTAGAGCGCTGCCCTGATAAGGCAGAGGTCCCTGGTTCAAATCCAGGCAGGCCCACTCCCCTGTCGCTGCTCCGAGACCCTCGGCGCGGAGAGAATCCCGCACTCGCGCAATCGGTCAGCCGTGCTGTGGGAATCCCAGATCCACACCCCGGTGCATCGGGTCCGGCCACCGGCTGATGACGGTCTTCGGGCGGGTGTAGAAGCGCACACCCTCCGGTCCATAGATGGCGGATTGACCGAAGATCGAGTCCTTCCAACCCCCGAAGCTGTAGAACGCCAGGGGGACCGGGATCGGCACGTTGATGCCGACCATCCCCACCTGTATCTCGTTCTGGAACTTCCTGGCTGCCCCGCCGTCGTTGGTGAAGATCGCGGTGCCGTTGCCGTACGGGTTGCGATTGATCAAGTCGATCGCATCGGCGTAGCTGTCGAGACGCACCACCGAGAGCACCGGACCGAAGATCTCGTCGGTGTAGATCGACATGTTCGGCGTTACCTGGTCGAAGAGGGTGGGGCCGAAGAAGTAGCCCTCCTCGTGGTCATCGACGATCAGGCCGCGGCCGTCTTCGAGCAGTGAGGCTCCTTCCGTCTCGCCGGCATCGACGTATCCCTTGACGCGGTCACGATGGGCAGCAGTGACCAGGGGACCCATCTCGGCGCCCTCCATGTCGCCCGGTCCGACCACCAGATCGGACATGCGTGAGCGGATGAGCGGGATGAGACGGTCGGCGGCATCGCCCACGGCGACGACCACGGAGATCGCCATGCAGCGCTCCCCGGCCGACCCGTAGCCGGCCGACACGGCGGCGTCGGCGGCCAGGTCCATGTCCGCATCGGGCAGCACAACCATGTGATTCTTCGCGCCGCCCAGAGCCTGAACCCGCTTCCCCGACTTCGTGCCGGCCTCCCAGATCGCCCGCGCCACCGGCGTCGAGCCGACGAAGCTGACAGCCGCGACATCGGGGTTCGCCAACAGTGCGTCGACGGCCTCCTTGTCACCGTGCACCACGTTGAAGACGCCGTCGGGGAGACCGGCCTCGGCGAACAGTTCGGCGGCGAGCTGACTCACACCCGGGTCCTTCTCCGACGGCTTGAGCACGAAGGTGTTGCCACAGGCGATCGCCACCGGGTACATCCACATGGGGACCATCACCGGGAAGTTGAACGGTGTGATCCCTACGACCACGCCGAGAGGCTGACGGAGGTTGTAGGTGTCGACGCCGTTGGAGACCTGCTCGGAGAACTCCCCCTTCAGCAGGTGGGCGATGTTCGTGACGAATTCGATCACCTCGAGTCCGCGCTGAACCTCCCCCAGGGCGTCATCGAGCGTCTTGCCATGCTCGACGCTGACCGCTCTGGCGAGGTCGAGGCGGTGGGCCGCCACGAGCTCGCGGAAGGCGAACAAGATGTTCTGGCGGCGGGTGAGCGGAGCGTCGCGCCAGGTTTCGAAGGCGGCCCTGGCCGAGCGAACGGCGGTGTCGACGGTCGCCGCATCGGCCAGGGCGACCTCTCGGGTCTGAATCCCCGTGGCGGGGTTGAAGATGGGCCCGGTCCGGGGCCGGTCAACCTGAACGTTCTTGCCGTCGATCCAATGCGTGAGCAGTTCCATGTCGTCCTCTCGGGTTTCTGGCATGAAAGCTACCCCAAACGCACCGGGATGACGTTGGCGCGTTCGCGTTAGGGTCGGGGGATGGAACTTCGCGCGGCTTCTTCGATTCCGTGGACGGCGGCGCCGTCCGAGCACTTCACCGGCCGGGCGCTGTTCGGGCCGATCAGCCGTGAGGGGACCGTCAGAATGCTCGGTGTCGACTTCGATCCCGGGGCCCGGACCGACTGGCACAGCCACCCCGAGGGTCAGCTCCTCTACGTGGTTTCTGGCGTCGGGCGGGTGGGCGACGAGGACGGCACGTCCGTCGAGATCGGGGCGGGTGACAGCGTCTACGCAGCTCCCGGCCAGGTCCACTGGCACGGGGCGGCGCCGCACAGCCCGATGACGCACCTGTCGATCACCACCGGGGGCGATACCCTGTGGCTTCCCCGCAAGGTGACCGACGACGAATACTCGAGTTGATCGTCTGTTCGGTGATCCTCAGCTCAACACCGGGATGATGTCGCGGCCGTAGGCCTCCAGCGTCCCGTCCATGTCGTCGTGCATGAGGTAGATGGCGAACTGATCGACGCCGAGCGCTCTCAATTCCTCCAACTTCTCGAGGTGGGCCGAGACCGGGCCCAGCAGACAGAAACGATCGACGATTTCGTCGGGCACGAATTCCGTCGACGTGTTCGACGCCTTGCCGTGATGGTCGTAGTCATAACCCTCCCGGGCGGCGATGTAGTCGGCGAGGACCTTCGGTATCTTCGACTCGTCGTCGCTGCCGTACCGCTTGACCATGTCATGGACGTGGTTCCCCACCATCCCGCCGAACCAGCGCACCTGGTCGCGCTGGTGGGCGAGGTCGTCGCCGACATAAGCCGGTGCAGCCACGCAGATCGTCAGCGAGTCGGGATCACGTCCGGCCGCCGTAGCTGCCTCCCGCACCGCCCCGATGGTCCACGACGCCACCTGGGTGTCGGCGAGTTGCAGGATGTAGCCGTCGTAGTGGGTCCCGGTCGATGCCAGCGCCTTCGGCCCGTACGCCGCCATCCACACCGGAAGATCCCACCCCCGCCCTTCCGCCCACGGGATGGACAGCGACTTGCCGTTGTATTCCACGGTCCGCCCGGCGACGAGGTCTTTGATGACCGCGGAGGCTTCCGCCGTCGTCGCCAACGTGGCAGGCGTCCGACCGATGTACCGCAGAGCGGAGTCGCCCCGTCCCATCCCGCACACGGTCCGCCCGTCGAACATTTCGTTCAACGTGGCGAACTGCGACGCGATCACCGTCCAGTCCCGAGTGCCCGGATTCGTCACCATCGGCCCGACGACCATCCGCTCGGTTGCGGCCAGCATCTGGCTGAAGATGACGAACGGTTCCTCCCACAAGATGTGGGAGTCGAAGGTCCAACCATGGGTGAAGCCGAGTCCCTCGGCCTTGGCGGCGAGCTCGACCACGCGCGACGCGGGTGGGTCGGTTTGGAGGACAATGCCGAAGTCCATGTCAGATCAGGTACTGGTTGGTGCCGCGGACCAGAAAGTCGCCGTCCCCCGGTGACCCGTGGTAGCTGTCGTTCTCGATCAGCACCCGTCCCCGGGACAGCACCATGTCGATCTTGCCGACGACCTCCCTGCCCTCGTAGGCCGAGTAGTCCACCCGCATGTGGTTGACGTCCACCGACATCTTCGACTCGGCTTCGGGGTCCCAGACGATGATGTCCGCGTCGGAGCCGACCGCGATCGTGCCCTTCTTCGGATACAGGCCGAACATCTTGGCCGGGGTGGCGGCGCACACTTCCACGAACCTCTCCAGACTCATCCGATTCTCGGAAACCGCCGCGTCGTAGATGAGCCGCAGCCGCTCCTCGACCCCCGGCATGCCGTTGGGAATCTTCGTGAAATCGCCCTCACCCAGTCGCTTCTGGATCCCGAGGGTTGGATGGTCGTTCATGCAGAACGGGCAGTGGTCGGTGGAGATGACCTGCAGGTCGTTGGTGGCCAGATACCTCCACAGCCACTCCTGGTGTTCGTCTTCCCAGTTGCGCACCGGCGTGGAGCACACGTATTTGGCTCCGTCGAAGCCCGGTTCGGCCAGGTTGTTCCAGCCCAGGAAGAGGTACTGCGGACAGGTCTCTCCAAAGACGTTGGCACCGCGGTCGCGCGCCGCCGCAACTTCGGCCACCGCTTCTTTCGCCGACATGTGGACGACGTAGAGCGGGCAGCCGGCGAGTTCCGCGTAGGCGATCGCCCGGTGGGTGGCTTCGGCCTCGGTGATGGGTGGGCGTGTGATCGAGTGATAGATCGGATCCGTCTCGCCACGTTGGATGGCTTGTTCGCGCAGCACGTCGATGACGATTCCGTTCTCGGCGTGCATCATGATCGTGCCGCCGTTCTCGGCTGCCTTCTGCATCGCCCGGAAGATCTGGCCGTCGTCGGAGTAGAGGACGCCCGGGTAGGCCATGAAGAGCTTGAAGCTGGTAACACCCTCACCCATGAGAATGTCCATCTCCTTGAGAGTCTGCTCGTTGACGTCCGAGACGATCATGTGCAAGCCGTAGTCGATTGCGCAACGGCCGTCGGCCTTGGCGCGCCAGGCCTCGTAGCCGTCCATGATCGGCTCGCCGATCGTCTGGACCGCAAAGTCGACGATCGTCGTCGTGCCGCCCCACGCCGCCGCCCGCGATCCGGTCTCGAAGTCATCTGATGCAAACGTGCCGCCGAAGGGCAACTCCATGTGGGTGTGGACGTCGACACCCCCTGGGAAGAGGTACTTGCCGGAAGCGTCGATCACCCGCTCGGCAGTCCATTGGTGCGACCCCGGAGCGGCCATCCCCACCACTGCTCCCCCGGCGATGAGGACGTCTGCCGACATCCGGCCGGCGTGGGTGACCACCGTGCCGTTGGCGATGAGTGTGCTCATGTTTCCTCCTGAGTTCGACTGATGGCCCTCTCGAGCATGGCGTAGCCTTCGTCGGCCTCGCTCTCGGTCAGCGTGAGGGGTGGCGCGATCCTCAACACATTGCCGTACACGCCGCCCTTGCCGATCAGCAACCCTTCGCGGCGGGCGTGTTCCATCACGGATCCAGCCGCAGACGGGTTCGGGGTCTTGCCACCGGGACCGACCAGCTCGATGCCCAACATCAAGCCTTTGCCTCTGACTTCTCCGACCAGTTCGGAGCGTTCGGCCAGACCGTCGATGCGGTTCTTGAGGTGTCGCCCGACCTTGGAGGCATTGGTCTGGAGGTCGTGTTCGATGATGTAGTCGAGGTTGGCCAGGGCTCCGGCCGTCGACAGCGGGTTGCCGCCGAAGGTGGAGATGGAGTTGGCCGGGAGACTGTCCATCAGTTCGGCGGAGGCGACCACGCCGGCCATGGCCAGGCCGTTGCCGAGACCTTTGGCGAACGTCAGGATGTCGGGGGTGATGCCGTGGGCCTGATAACCCCAGAAGTGCTCCCCCGTCCGCCCCCAGCCAGTCTGCACCTCGTCGGTGATGAACAGGATCCCGTGTTCGTCGAGGACTTCCTTCATTGCCCCGAAGAACCCGTCCGGCGGCGTGACGAACCCGCCCACCCCCTGGATGGGTTCTGCGATCATCGCCGCCACGTCTCCGGCCGTCGCCACTTCCAGGATGTTGCGGAGGTCGTCGACGCACGCCGCCACGAACTCGGCCTCCGGCAGATGGCCGAACGGTGACCGGTATCCGTAGCCGCCGTGGACGTAGTGGACGTTGAACGGCGAGAGCGTGGTTGCCGACCACGACCGGATCCCGGTCACAGCCACCGCCGAATGCGACTTGCCGTGATAGCTGCCACGAATCGCCAGCACCTGGTTGGACTTGCGACGCTGCGTGGCGAGCATCAGGGCCGCGTCGTTGGCTTCCGTGCCCGAGTTGGTGAAGAACACCTTGGCGTCCGGAATGCCAGATAGATCCGCCACCTTCTCGGCGAGGGCGATCTGGTTTTCGATCAGGTACAGCGTGGACGTGTGGAGCATCCTGTCGGCCTGCGCTTTGATCGCCTCGATGATCTCGGGAACGTTGTAGCCCGACATCGTCGTGAGGATTCCCCCGAAGAAGTCCAGGTACCGGTTGCCTTCGGCGTCAGTCACATGGCGACCGTCACCGTCGACGATCGAGATCGGCTCTTCGTAGTAGAGCGCCATCCACGACGGCAGCACCTTGCGGTGTCGGGCCAGCATGTCGGCGTGGGTTCTCATGGTGTCCCTCCTCAGGGTGCGACGAGGTCGCCGTACTGGTCGGGTCGACGGTCACGGAAGAACGCCCACTGCTTCCTGACGTCGTCGATCATGTCCATCTCGAGGTCCCGTACGACGAGTTCTTCGTCCGTGTCCGACGCCACGTCTCCCACGTACTGACCGCGAGGGTTCACGAAGTAGCTGGAGCCGTAGAAGTCGTTGTCGCCGTAGGGTTCTTTGCCGACCCGGTTGATGGCACCGATGAAGTACTCGTTGGCCACCGCCGAAGCGGGCTGTTCGAGACCCCACAGGTACATCGACAGTCCCCGGCTAGTCGCCGACGGGTTGAACACGATCTTGGCGCCGTTGAGACCGAGCGCACGCCACCCTTCCGGGAAATGGCGGTCGTAACAGATGTAGACACCGATCCGACCGACCGAGGTGTCGAACGTCGGGTAGCCCATGTTGCCCGGCCGGAAGTAGTACTTCTCCCAGAATCCTCCGACGTGGGGGATGTGGGTCTTGCGGTACTTGCCGAGATAGGTGCCATCCCGCTCGATCACCGCGGCGGTGTTGTAGAGGAAGCCGTCGTCCTCCTTTTCGTAGATCGGCACGATCAGCACCATCTCGGTTTCGCGGGCGAGCGCCTTCATCCGGGTGATCGTGGGCCCGTCGGGAATTGGCTCGGCACCGTCCATGTGCTCAGCTTCTTGAACTTGACAGAAGTAGGCGTCGTTGAACAACTCCTGAAAGCACATGACCTGGGTGCCCTGCTCTGCGGCCTGGCGCACGTACTTCACGTGCTTTTCGATCATCGACTCCTTCTCACCGGTCCACTCTGCCTGACAGACCGCAGCTCGAACCACGTTCGCCATGCCGACCTCCTCTCTTCGCTGGTTGGTGGGACCCGCTGGATCCCACCAACCAAACGTAACGTCTATTCGCCGCCAGGGTTGAGTTCGACCACCAGCCGCTCCCACCCCGATCCGACCGTGTCCAGGCCCTCGTCGTTCAAGGCGGCCACCGCCGCCTCGGCGTATTCGCTGTTGTACGAGCCGGCCGGGATGTCCACGCCCTGCAACTCGGGGATCTGGGTCGTGGCGACCTCGATCGTCTGATCCCACAGCGCGGTGTCCATCACGCCGATGCCTCCCGGCGAGGGCCAGATGAGTCCGTTGATCTCGTTCATCTGCCACAGCTGGTGACTCCCGCCGAGGGTCGGGCCGGCCGCCAGCACGTGGTCGACGCAGGCTTCGGCGTTGTCGCGACAGAAGATCCAGCCGCGGAAGGAGCCCCGCAGGAAGGCCTCGATGGTCTCGCTGTTGTTGGCGGCGTAGTCCTCGGTGACCCAAACCGAGTCCTGGAGCATGGCGGTCCCGATCTCGTTGAAGTCGATGACCGCGAGATCCTCCGGCTGATAGAGCTCACCGGTGTCGGGATTCTCCGCCTCGAGGACCTGGGCGTACTCGTTGTAGATCATCGCCTCGGCCGCATCGAGGTCCCGGCTGAGCAGACCTTCCATGTCGAAGTTCTGGGCGACCAGGTTGACGTCTTCGACCCCGAACGCCTCGATCGCCGCCGTCAGCTCGTACTCGTTGCCGAATCCCCAGTTGCCGACCGTCTTGCCCGCCCAGTCCTCAGGGCCGCTGATCCCCGAATCCGCCCACGAGACCATCAGGGTGCCCGACCGCTGGAAGACCTGGGCGACATTGACGAGCCCCGCCCCCTCGGTGTTGGACACCAGTGCCTTGGGAACCCACGCCAGACCGAATTCGGCGCCACCCGTGGCAACGACCTGCTGGGGAACGATGTCGACCGCACCCTCGAGGATCGTGACATCGAGGCCCTCGTCCTCGTAGAACCCCTCCGCCACTGCCGCGTAATACCCGGCGAACTGAGCCTGTGCGAACCACTGCAGTTGGAGCCGGACAGGGGTCAGTTCGACCGTTTCCTCGCCAGCGTCGTCGGTTCCTCCGGCGTCGTCACCGCCTCCACAGGCGGCCACGACCATCGCCAGCACCGCCAGCAGCACGAACCACTTCCGTGTCTTCTTCATCGCTTCCTCCGTGTTCTCGCGGCCGGTTGCGCGGCCGTCGCTCGCCGGCAGACCATCTGTCCGCCGGAAACCTCTCTCATCGCCGTGACCGTACAGACACATGCCACGGCATGACCCGTCTCTCGATCAGTCCGATCACAACGAACAACACGACCCCGAACGCCGACAGCACCACGATCGCCGACCACGCCTCCTCGAACTGGAACAGGCCCGCCTTGCGGGTGATGTACTGGCCGAGGCGATCCTGGGATCCGCCGAAGTACTCCTTGACGATCGCCCCGATCAGCGACAGGGCCGCGGCCACCTTGAAGGCCGAGAAGAGGTACGGAAGGGCCGTCGGCAGCTGGAGCTTCACGAGCACCTGTCGACGGTTGGAGGCATAGGACTGCATCAGCTCGTCGTGGGCAGCGGTGGCCGAGCCGAGGCCACGGACGAGGTTGATCATGATCGGGAAGAAGACCAGCACGGCCACCACCGAGATGGTGCTCCACGGACTCAACAGACCGAACCACGCGATTGAGATCGGTGCCAGCACGACGATCGGCGTCGAGTTCGCCGCCACCGCCAATGGCATCACGCCGTCGCGTACCGGCTTCCAACGCGCCACTGCCATGCCCACCACGACGGCGGCCACCACCCCCACGGCGAGTCCCGCGAGGGCGGATCCGAACGTGCCAACCGCCGCCGCTTGCAGCGGCGACCACTCCTCGACGAGGGCGACGGCGATGGCCGAGGGTGCGGGGAGGATGAAGCCCTGGATGCCGAAGAAGCGCACCATCGCCTCCCAGACGGCGAGCGTGGCGAGGAACAGAGCTGCGGCGGGCACCGACGACCGCAGGCGTCTCACGAACCATCCACCTTTCGCAGCGCCTCTCGCAGGCTGGTGAGAAACCCGTAGAAGTCGGGTTCCTCCCGCGTCTCGAAGACCCGCGGCTGGGGCAGCGATATGTCGATCACGTCCGAGACCCGGCCCGGCCGGGGCGACATCACGACCACACGGGTCGACAGGAAGACGGCCTCGGGAATCGAGTGGGTGACGAAGACCACGGTCGTTGCGGTCTCTCTCCATATCTGGAGCAGTTCCATCTGCATCCGCTCCCTCGTCATCTCGTCGAGGGCCCCGAACGGCTCGTCCATCAGCAGCAGCGAGGGACGGAACGACAACGCTCGGGCAATGGCGACACGCTGCTGCATCCCGCCCGACAGTTCGTAGGGGTGATGGTCGGCAAAGCCTCCGAGTTGGACGAGGGCCAGCATCTCCCCCGCCGTCTCCTCGCGCTCTGTCCGAGGAACGTCCATGATCTCCAAGGGGAGGGCGACGTTGTCGAGCACCGTGCGCCAGTCGAGGAGGGTCGCCGACTGGAACACCATGCCGTAGTCACGATCGAGCCGTGCCTGCGCCGGTGGCTTGCCGTTGACGACGATCTGGCCCGAGGTCGGCGTGAGCAAGTCGCCGATCAGCCGCAGCATCGTCGACTTGCCACATCCCGAGGGGCCGATGAGCGAGATGAATTCGCCCGGCTCGACGACGAGGTCGATTTCTTCGAGGGCGACGACTTCGTTGGCGGCGCCCCGATTGAACACCATCC
The DNA here is from genome assembly GCA_035544575.1 of Acidimicrobiia bacterium. Taxonomy (GTDB): domain Bacteria; phylum Actinomycetota; class Acidimicrobiia; order Spongiisociales; family ZC4RG35; genus DATHWB01. The sequence goes on along the minus strand of DATKEC010000017.1, from coordinate 56,273 downwards.
CGACGCCGGAGAGGTCGAGGGCGCTCACACCGCTCCCGTCGCGGTCGCCGGCACCATCCCGGCCCCGGGTTCCGTGTCGTCACGCTGACGGATCGCTTCAGGCACTGCCAGTCGTTCGGCGAGAGCCACCACACCCACGAAGCCCAGGCCGAGGAGGGCTGAGACGAGGACGGATGCGAACAGCTTCTCCGGGGCGGAACTGAACGACGAAGCGAAACTGAGGATGGCCCTCCCCAGACCCTGGGGAAAGCCGGCCGGCAGCTCACCCACGATGGCGCCGATGATCGAAGCGCTGGCGGAGATCTTCAGAGCCGGAAACAGATACGGAAGGGAGGCGGGAACCTGCAGCTTCCACAACACCTGGCCGGGGGAGGCGGCATACGAGCGCATGAGTTCCATCGAAGTGGCCTCGGGCGAACGAAGGCCACGCAGCGTGTTGATCGCCACCGGGTAGAAGGCCAGGTACGCCGAGATGACACTGATGGGAACCCAGTTGGGGAGGGCGAGACGTCCGGACCACACGACGAGAATGGGGGCGATGGCCAGTACGGGCACGGCTTGGGAGGCGACCACGTAGGGCATCAACCCTCGCTCGGCGAGCAGGGACCGGACGAAGAGCACTCCGAGCCCGAAGCCGACGAGTGACCCGACCACGAAGCCGATCGCAGCCGACCGCCACGTCCAGAGCGCCGCCCTCGCCAGGATCACCAGAAGGATGTCCTCGCCCCCTCTCCGGGCGGGCGCGAACAGCGAACCGACGATGTCCCAGGTGTGGGGCATCGAGCGCTGGTTCGTGCGCACCGGAAGATCGATCGTCGTCCCCGGCCAGACGCCGCCGGTGGCCTGACCCATCGCCTTGTAGCCCTCCCAGACCACGACGAGAACGGCGAGGGTGGCGAGGAAGCTCACCACTGCCCGAGCGGCGCCCCTCATGTGGACCGATCGGCGCGTCGAGGGGGTATCGGACGTCTTGGCATGCGGGCGATCGTACGCCGCCTGCGCGCGCTCATGAGCGAGGAGACGACGAGTTTGTCCGCCACGGCGTGCCGACAGGTATGCGCTCGGCGGCCGATACGCTGCGGCGCGTGCCAGGTGCCCGAGTTGCGATCGAAGGAACGGATCCCATCCGCATGCGGGTGGCGTCGGCGCTGGCCGCCGACCACCGGATCGAGCAGGTGGGCTTGATCGGACGACAGCCGCCTTCGGCATGGGGGGACCGGACGGTGGCGATCACCAGCCCCCGCGGCTGGGACGTCGTCGTTGGCGTCGCCGAAACCGGGGTGCCGCAGGTGAGCGTCGGTGGAGGCGGCGACGTCGAGTGGGCCGGGCCGACTGGTCTCGCCCGCGCTCTCGGCTCCCGTCTCGGCACCGACGCCGTGCTCGCCGGGACGGTGGAAGGCGAGCCGATCGCCTCCGAGCCACGGTTCGGCTTCCCGCCTCCTCTCGGCTGGCTCGGCGGAGCAGCCATCGACGGGATCCACCATTGTCCGACGAGAGGAACGGTGGCGGCCGTGATGGCGGTCACCGACGCGAATCGCGCCCTCGTCGTCCTGGATGAGAGGCCGTTCCTCGATGCCGCTCTGCTCGCCGCTGGAGTGCTGCTGGCCGCCGACGGTCACCGGGGCCCGGTGTGGACGGCCGCAGAACGCTACCTCGACCTCATCGGCGACTTCGGGCTCGTGCTCGCCGACCGGAGCGTTTGAGTTTCAGCCCCGATCTGGCGTGGTGACCGGTGTCTCCTGGGTGGGGATGTCCGCGGCGGAGAACGCCGGGCGGCGGGCGGCGACTGGGGGTGTCGCCGGCGGCAGGGGAGCGAGCGTCTCTTCGAGCACGACGATCTCGACCCCGCCGACGACGTCAGACGCCAGGTTGTACATCACGGCCAAGAGGGTCGTGAACCCGCAACCGAGCACGGACCATGCGATCGAACCGAAGATGGCGAGCCGGAGAAAGGCGTCGTTGTCGGCGAACGGATCCGAGCCTTCGCTGAGGAGCGTGATCTCGATGAGGAAGGCCGTTATCCGCTCGGGAATCTCCGCCGCGGTGATGATCGACCAGAACATCACGAGGCCGAGGACGGTCGCCAGCGCAACGACCGCCCACACGACAGCAGACACCTTGAACACGGTCCAGGCATCGATCTTGCGGACGATGCGGCGGACACGACGCACGTTGGCCACGGAGGCCTCCTCTCAGCGTTCTGAGGAAGTGTAGGGACTCACTCGACTTCCACTTCCTGAACGATCGTGAACGTCGCCAGCTGACCGTCGCCGACATCGATCACCTTGACCCCCGTCGCCAGTCGCTGCTGGCGAGAAACCTTCTTGGCGGCGGTGCGAATGCCGGTGCCCTTGGTCGAGATCAGGAAGACCTCGTCGTCGGGCTGGACGGCTTTGGCGCCGATCAGTTCGCCCCTGACCTTGGTGAGCTTGAACGCCTTGACGCCGATACCACCCCGGTTCTGACGCGGAAACTGATCGGTGGCGGTGCGCTTGCCATAGCCGCCGGAAGTGACCAGGAGCACTTCGTCACCGTCGATGTTCGATGTCGCCGCCACCACCTCGTCGCCTTCCCGCAACTTGATGCCCCGGACGCCCTGGGTGGCGCGACCCATCGGACGAAGATCCTGTTCGGAGAAGCGGATCCCCTGGCCCTTGCGGGTGAACAGCAGCATCTCGTTCTGTCCGTTCGTGGTGCGAACCGCCACCAGTTCGTCGCCGTCGTTGAGATTGATGGCGACCAGCGTCGTGTTGCGGGAGTCGTACTCCTTGAACTCGGTCTTCTTGGTCGCGCCCTTCTTGGTGACCATCACCAGGTACCGGTTGGTCTCGTAGTCACGGGTGTCGATGACCGCCTCGATTCGCTCCTCGGGTTCGAGGGGCATCACGGACTGGGCGAGCACTCCCTTCGAGGTTCGCTGCTGGCGGGGAATCTGGTGCGCCTTGATCCGGTGCACCTTGCCGGTGTTCGTGAAGAAGAGCAGATAGGCGTGAGCCGTGGTGTAGAGAAGGTGGGAGACCACGTCGTCGACGCCGACCTCGGCGGCTTTGATCCCACGACCTCCCCGGCCCTGGGACCGGTAGGTGTCTGCCGCGACGGACTTCACATAACCCGACCGCGACACCGACACGATGACCTCGTCGTCGGCGATCAGATCCTCGAGCGACAGATCGCCCTCATCCGGAATGAGCTGGCTGCGCCGCGGTTCGCCGAACTTCTCCCTGACCTCCATGAGGTCGGCCTTGATGATCTCGCGGCGGCGGGTGGGATCGGCGAGGATCGCTTCGAGCTCTGCGATCAGTGCCCGCAACGCCTCGAGCTCCTCGCGCAACTCGCTGATCGACAGCGCGGTCAGCTGGCGCAGACGCATCTCGAGGATGGCGTTGGCCTGCTCCTCGGAGAGCGCGAACCGCTCGATGATGCCGGTCCGCGCGGCGGCAGTGTCGGCGGACTCGCGGATCAGTGCGATCACGGCATCGAGGTTGTCGACGGCGATCATCAGACCCTCGAGGATGTGGGCCCTCCGTTGAGCCTTCTCGAGGCGGAACCGTGTCCGCCGCTCGATCACTTCCATCTGATGATCAAGGTAATGGCCGACCAGCTCGGCGAGATTGAGGGTGCGGGGCACCCCGTCGACGAGGGCCACCACGTTGTATCCGAACGAATCCTGCAGCGGGGTGTTCTTGTAGAGCTGGTTGAGCACGACCTGAGGAATCGCCTCCCGCTTGAGCACGATCACCAGACGCATGCCGCGCCGCTCGTTGGACTCGTTCCGGACGTCGGCGATGCCGGTGACCCGCTTCGAGTCGACGAGCACTTTGATCTTCGCGATCACCCGCTCGATCGAGACCTGATAGGGCAGTTCGGTGACGATGATCGCCGTCCGGGTGGACTTGCCGTCCTTGATCTCTTCGACATCGGCGACCGCCCTGATCTTGATCGAGCCCCGTCCGGTGGCGAGTGCCTCCTTCGAGCCCGAGGTCCCGAGGATGAAACCGCCGGTGGGAAAGTCGGGACCCTTGACGAACCGCATGAGTTCTTCTGCGTCGGAATCGGGATTGTCGAGCATGTGGATGCAGGCGTCGGTGACTTCAGCCAGGTTGTGTGGCGGGATGTTCGTCGCCATGCCGACAGCGATTCCCTGGGAGCCGTTGACCAGGAGGTTCGGGTACCTCGACGGCAGCACCGTGGGCTGTTGGTATTCGCCCGAGTAGTTGTCCTCGAAGTCGACGGTGTCCTCGCCGATGCCTTCGAGAAGCCGCATCGACAGCTCGCTGAGCCGGCATTCGGTGTATCGGGCCGCACCCGGCGGGTCGTCGACGGTGCCGAAGTTGCCTTGCGGGTCGATGAGCAGGTGACGCATCGAGAAGTCCTGGCCCATTCGGACCAGGGCGTCGTAGATGGCCTGGTCGCCGTGCGGGTGGTAGTTACCCATCACGTCACCGACGACCTTGGAGCACTTGCGGTGGGCGGTTCCCGGTCCGATGTTGGATTCCGACATCGACCAGATGATCCGCCGCTGCACCGGCTTGAGTCCGTCCCGGACATCGGGCAGGGCGCGGGACACGATGACCGACATGGCGTAGTCGATGAACGACTGCTCCATCTCGGAGTTGATGTCGATGTCGGATCTGGGCACGGGTACGAATTCGTCAGTCATGGAGTCTTTCCGGTGGGATCAGATGTCGAGGAAACGCACGTCGCTGGCGCGGCGCTGGATGAACGCCTTACGCGAGGGAACGTCGTCACCCATCAGGGTCGAGAAGACCTCCTCGGCGCGGGCGGCGTCCTCGAGGTCGACCCGGAGCAGTGTCCGGGTCTCGGGATTCATGGTCGTGTCCCACAGCTCTTTGGGGTTCATCTCACCGAGACCCTTGAACCGGGTGGGCTTGACCTTGGGGTTCGTGGTGCGCAACTCCTCGAGGGCCCGGTCGTCGTGCAGGTAGAGGATCTTGTTCGACCCGATCTTGACCCGGTAAAGCGGCGGCTGCGCGATGTAGACGAAACCAGCTTCGATCAGGCCGCGCAGATGCCGGAACAGCAGCGTCAGCAACAGTGTCCGGATGTGGGCGCCGTCGACATCGGCGTCGGCGAGCAGCACCACCTTGTGATAACGGGCCTTGGTGATGTCGAACTCGTCGCCGATGCCGGTCCCCATGGCGGTGATGATGTCCTGGACCTCGGTGTTCTCGAGCGCCTTCGCCAACCGGGCCTTCTCCACGTTGAGGATCTTCCCCCGGATCGGAAGCACCGCCTGGTACTCCGACATGCGAGCTTGCTTGGCCGGGCCTGCTGCCGAGGCACCCTCGACGATGAAGAGTTCGCTCTCGGCAGGATCCCGCGACGAGCAGTCGGCCAGCTTGTCGGGGAGGCCACCGGATTCGAGACCCGACTTGCGGCGCGTCAGATCCCGGGCGCGCCGGGCGGCCTCGCGGGCCTTGGCGGCGGTGATCGCCTTGTCGATGATGCGGCGGGCGTCGGCCGAGTACCGCTCGAGCCACTCGGGCAGACGTTGGTTGAGAGCGCGCTCGACATAGGAGCGGACCTCGGTGTTGCCCAGCTTGGTCTTGGTCTGGCCCTCGAACTGGGGATCGCGGACCTTGACGCTGACCACCGCCGTCAGACCCTCGCGGATGTCCTCGCCGGTGAGATTCGGGTCTTTTTCCTTCAACATGCCCTTGGACCGGGCGAAGTCGTTGACCGCCTTGGTCAGCGCCTTGCGGAATCCCTCCTCATGGGTGCCGCCCTCGTGGGTGTTGATGTTGTTGGCGAAGCTCAGGACCGTCTCGTTGTACGACGTCGTCCACTGCATGGCGACCTCGAGTTCCATGTTCTCGCTGGTGTCGACGAACTCGACGATGCGAGCGTGGAGTGGTTCCTTCTTCTGGTTGAGATAGCCGATGTAGTCGACCAGCCCGCCCTTGTAGAGGAAGGCGTCGGCGCGACCTTCCTCCCGCTCGTCGACCAGCGTGATCTCGATGCCGCGGTTGAGAAATGCCATCTCACGCAAGCGGGTCTGGATGATCTCGTATTCGAACTCCACGGTCTCGGTGAAGATCTGCTCGTCGGGCCAGAAGGTGATGGTGGTCCCGGTCTTCTTGATGTCACGACCCTTGGTGACCGGGCCGAGCACCGCACCCCGCTCGAAGTCCTGGGTCCACACCGCACCGTCACGCCGGATCTCAGCCTCCAAGCGGGACGACAGAGCGTTGACGACTGACACTCCGACACCGTGGAGACCGCCGGAGACGGTGTAGGCGCCGGCCTCGAACTTGCCGCCGGCGTGGAGCTTTGTGAGCACCGTCGTGAGCGCCGACTCCTTGGTTTGGTTGTGGCGTGCCACCGGAATCCCCCGGCCGTCGTCGACCACACGGACGCCGCCCGACTCGAGGATCGTCACGTCGATGCGAGTGCAAAACCCGGCCATCGCCTCGTCGATGGCGTTGTCGACGACCTCCCACACGAGGTGGTGCAGACCCCGCGGACCCGTCGAGCCGATGTACATGCCGGGTCGCTTCCGGACCGGTTCGAGGTCCTTCAGGACGGTGATCTGGGAGGCGTCGTACGCGCCGCTGGACTTGGTTGTCATTGCCATGCTCCGAGCGCGCGACATGAAGTGCGCAAGAGGAAATTCACGTGTGTAATTCTAGTGGAACGGTGTGACATGACCAAGCCCTCCGGCGGGCGGAAGTGCCGATGCCACCTACGTTTTCACGGCCATCACCGTCGTCTCGGCGCCACGACCCTCACCGATGTCACCACCTCGGGACCGAACTCCTCGGCCAGCCGTTCCAACAGCGACACGATGCCGTAACGAAGCATCGACACCGCCCCTGGGGACAGTGCTTCCACCACCAGTTCCCGGTTCTGCAGCGACAGCGGAACAGACTGGCCAGACCAGGGTTGGCCCACCACTGATTCCCACTCGGCGCGCAGTCGAGTCCAGGTGTCGGGATCCGCCAGGCGGTACCTCTTCATGAGGGCGTCGAGCAACTCCCCGATCGGTTTGGGATCTCTCAAACGCGGATCACCCCTTGGGCCACCTGCCACGAGACTCCTCTGACGGGCACATCGGACGGATCCGCGGTGGTGATGAGGGTCTGGGCGACCGGCAGGGCCCCGGTGAGCGCCGCGGCGCGCGTCGGGTCGAGCTCGGAGAACACGTCGTCGAGCAGCAGGATGGGTGACGTGTCGGTGACCTCGGTGATGGCTCGATGGGTGGCCAGCCGGACGGCGAGGGCCACCGTGCGTTGCTCCCCTTGACTGGCGAGATGGCGGGCATCGTGGCCGCCGAGCAAGAACGTCGGTTCGTCTCGATGAGCCCCCACTGTTGTCACTCTCCGGTCCCGGTCGGTCCGATGAGCACGCACCAGCGCTTCCTGCATCTCGGCGGTGAATGCGGGGGCGGACCTGGTTTCTCCGGAGCCACTCGCCCACAACGAGCGATACTCCAGGGACGCCTCCTCGCCGCCCCCGGCCACCTCCGCGTACGCCCCCGGCAAATGCCGGGAGATCGCAGCCAGGGCCCGCACCCGCCGTGTCATGAGTCGTCCCGTCGCCACAGCCAGCCGCTCGTCCCACACCGACAGCGTCACCGGGTCGCGGTCGCCCTGCTTGAGGAAGGCGTTGCGCTGCCGCAGAGCCCTGTCGAACTCCAACCGATCGGCATACGCCCCGGGCCAGAGTTGCACCGCGGCATCGTCGAGCAGGTCCCTCCGATACGCCGGCCCTCGCTTGACGAGTTCGAGGTCCTCTGGAAGAAACGCCACGATCCGCACGTGCCCGATGAGATCGGCGGCCCTCGCCAACCTTTGGCGGTTCACGAGCACCCGGCGGGCACCCCGGCGACGGACCTCGATCTCGATCAAGGTCGACGCCTCGTTGTCATCTCTGATCACCGAGCCTCTGACGTAGGCCGCCTCGGCGTGGTGGGCAACGAGCGCATCGTCGGGACTTCCCCGGAACGACCGCAACGTGGCCAGATACGAGACGGCCTCGAGCAGGTTCGTCTTTCCCGCACCGTTGTCGCCCACGACGATGTTGATGGCAGGATCCGGGCGCCACTCCACCGCCTCGTGACTACGAAATCCTCCCAGGGTCAGCCACTCGAGATGCACCTCTGCCCGGTCACACCCGGACGGGCATCAAGAGATACAGGAAGCCGTCGTCGCCGGTCGACGAGATCACGCTCGGCTTGAGACCGTCGATGACCTGGATCCGGATGGCATCGCCCTCCACGGCACTCACGCCGTCGGCGAGGTAACGCGGGTTGAAGGCGATCTGAACCGACTCATCGGCACCGTTGAACTCGCCGACGAGATGCTCGGATTCTGCCCCGACGTCCTGGCGCGACACTGTGATCTCGACTCCACCCGTGGTCAGGTTGAGACGAACGGGAATGTGGTCTTCGGCAACGAGGGAGACGCGGCCGAGGGCCTCCAGAAGGCCCTCTTTGGCAACGATCATCTCGTTCGGATAGGAGTCCGGCAGCAGCGACTGGTACTTCGGGAAGGTCCCTTCGATCATCCTCAGACGCAACGATCCCCGGTCCGAGGCGAAGACACCCTCGCGCCCTTCGAGGCTCACCGTGACCTTCGAGGATCCGATCGTGCGAGGCAGCTCGCGCAGTCCTCGCGCCGGGATCAGGCCGCTGCCCTCGATTCCGACACCGGGCAGATCCCTCACGGCCAGCCGGTAGGAATCCGTCGCCACGAGACGCACCCCCTCGTCGCGGGCCTCGAAGAGCACTCCCGTCAGGATCGGGCGGGCGGCGTCGCCAGACGCGGCGACCGTGACCTGTCCGGTGGCCAGCGCGAGCGCGTCACCGTCGACTTCGGTTCCACCGACCATCGTGTCATCGATCGTGGGGAAGTCGTCGAGGGACAACTGGCGCAGGGTGAAGCGAGGGCCCTTCCCCAGGATCTCGACATCGGCATCACCGGTGGTGATCGTCACGGGTCCGACGGGCATGCGGCGCACCGCCTGTTCGAGGAGTTTGCCGGGGATCACCGACCGCCCCTCCTCCAACGCCTCGACGTCGGCGTGGGTCTGGACGGTCATCTCGAGATCGGTGCCAGTCACTGTCAGCGTCGAACCGGTCACCTCACACAGAAGGCCCTGGAGGACCGGGAGGGCAGAGCGCGCACCGACCGCCCGATTGGCACGGCCGAAGACATCACCGAGGTCGTCTCGCTCAGCTCGGAATTTCACAGCTCACAGTCCCTTTCTTCTTCTCTTGGTCTTTCGATATTCAACTCAGTAGTGGTAGTAGGGGTTGTGGAATGTGGACAAGGATGGGCAACGGTAGGTGTCATCTGCTTGTTTCGGGTCTTTCGCGTTGTGGAGGGATCCGGTGATGCTCACACCGCGAATCCCGTCCGCTACGTGCCTGTGGATGGAGCGTCATCTTTTCCTCAGGTTCGAGGACAACTCCTGGACGCGGTCATAGACCTCTCGTTCCGTCTCCATGATCTTCCTCACGCGGTCGATCGCGTACATCACCGTTGTGTGGTCGCGCCCTCCGAAGACCTCGCCGATGCGGGGCAACGACAGACTCGTGAGGTCGCGGCACAGATACATGGCGACCTGTCGGCATTGGGCGAGTGGTTGTTTGCGGCTGGCACCGACGAGGTCGGCCACGGTGAGCCCGTACGCCTCGGCGGTCGCCTGCAGGATCATCGGTGGGTCGACCGATTTGGCCTCGTGGCCGGGAAGCAGGTCCTGGAGCACCCGCTCCGCCATCGCCAGGTCGATCGTCTCGTCGGTGAGCTTGGCCAGCGCGCTGACACGGGTGAGAGCGCCCTCGAGTTCGCGGATGTTGTCCGAGACGAGACTCGCGATGAAAGCCAGGACGTCTTCGGGAATGGAGAGCCGTGCCATCTCTACGTTGCGATGGAGAATGGCCAGGCGGGTCTCGATGTCGGGTGGTTGTACGTCGGTCAGCAAACCCCATTCGAACCGGCTGCGCAGCCGGTCCTCGAGCTTCGAGAGATGCTTCGGTGAGCGATCCGACGTGATGACGATCTGTTTGCCGGACTCGTAGAGCGTGTTGAAGGTGTGGAAGAACTCTTCGAGGATCTGTTCCTTGCCCTCGAAGAATTGGATGTCGTCGAGGAGCAGGATGTCGGTCGTGCGGTAACGCACCTTGAAAGCGTCCATCTGTTTGCGACGGATACCAGAGATGAAGTCCGAGAAGAAGGTCTCCGAGGACACGTACCGGACTTCGAGACCCGGATAGAGCTCGATGGCGTGGTGGCCGATGGCGTTGAGGAGATGGGTCTTGCCCAACCCGGCGCCGCCGTAGATGAAGAGCGGGTTGTAGGTGCTTCCCGGCTGTTCGGCCACTGCCATCGCGGCGGCGAACGGGAACCGGTTGGAAGCCCCCACGACGAAATTCTCGAACTGATACTTCCTGACGAGGCGAGCGGCCACTTCCGGGCTCGGGAGGACGCCGTTGCTGGAGGGATGGTCGGCCGGTGGTTCAGGGGAGACCGCTGCGCCGCCAGACACCGCGGTCTCGATCAGGGAGTCCTGCATGGCGTCGGTGTCGCCTGTCATGAAGATCAGGTCCATCTCGGTTCCGAACGCGGTGTGGAATGCCTGTTCGACGGCTTCGCCGTGCTTTTCGACGACCCAGCGGAGATGGAAGTCGCTGGGAGCGACCAACGTGACCGACCCGTCGTCCACCTCGGCTTCGAGCCGGGCGAGCCAGGTCTGCCAGGCCCCGGGAGTCACGCGATCCCTCAACACCGTGCGAAAGCGCATGACCCGCTCGTCATGTTGTGGAACGTGCATCACGTCTCCCCTCTGTGCCGTCCCGAGCTTCCACAAACCGCCGCGTTGGCGACGTCGCGAACACAACAACGCCCCGGTTGTCCCCCGACTTCTCCACACCTGTGGAAAACCCGGCGGACACGGGGCGTTTCAGCCCGAGCCGACCTCCTGTCGTTTGTTCTGCAATCCTGTTTCAGGCCGCGCGCGACCACCCGTGGGGAAAGAGATGTCTCCCAGCCGGGCACTCACCGCTGGGCCTGCGCTGAACGAGCATACGCCCGGCTCCGACGCCGGTTCAAGAGCGCGGAAATCGGCCCTGATCGCTGTCTGAACGGGTGGTGAACACCCCAAAAACCTCGCTACTGCTTGAAGTTCGCGCAGTTCGAATTCGCGCTCTGCGCGGCATTCGGCCGGAATGGGGCTCTGTGGATTTTTCGCGCCCTAGAAATGTTGTTCGCGGACCGGTGCTGCTTTGACATGTGACGGCGGTTCTCCGTAGCCTATTGCGGTCCACCACTCCTCGACGCGAGTTCATCATGAAGCGCACCTATCAACCAAAAGTCCGACGTCGCAAACGCCGTCACGGATTCCGCCACCGTATGCAGACCCGCGCCGGGCGCGCCGTTCTCAAGTCGCGCCGTGACAAGGGCCGCAAGCGACTCGCCGCCTGATCGGCCGTACGAGTCCCTCCGCTCCCCGCTCCGCTTTCGAGAAGTCTTGCGGCGGGGAGACCGACGAACGGTGGGAGGGCTCACCGTCGTCAGTCTCGCCGTCGACGAGCCGGGGATCCGGATCGGCCTCGTTGCCGGCCGCCGGCTGGGCTCGTCAGTCACGAGGAACCGAATCAAACGCAGAATCCGCCATGCTTGTCATCACGTCGAATTTCCCCGCGGCACGGACCTCGTGGTGATTCCCTCCCCGAGGGTCGCTCAGGTTCCCTTCTCCACGTTGGTGGAGTGGATCCAGCGCGCGGTGGGGACACCATGACCGCCACACCTGCGGCGCGTCTCGCCATCGGAACGATCCGCCTGTATCAACGCTTTCTGAGCCCGGCGTTGGGACGCAATTGCCGCTTCTCCCCCACATGCTCGTCCTACGCCATCGAAGCAGTGGGGCGTTTCGGACTGATTCGGGGCGGCGGGATGGCGCTGCGTCGGCTCGGCCGCTGCCAACCGCTGGTGGACGGCGGATACGACCCGGTACCTGAGAGGACTTGAGATATGGGAGCGTTGTTCGACGGCCTCCAACGTTTGTTGGGAGAGACGCTCACGTTCTTCTTCGGGATCAATGGAGGATCCTTCGGTCTGGCGATCGTGATGCTGACGATCGCCATCAACATCGTTCTGTTCCCTCTCACCCTGCGCCAGACTCGAGCCACCCGGGCGTTTCAAGAGATCCAGCCGGAGATCAAGCGCATCCAGAAGGAGTACAGGGAAGACTCCCAGAAGATGCAACAGGAGCTGATGAAGGTCCAGAAGGAGGCCGGTGCCACCCCGGGCGGATGCATCGTGCCGTTACTCGTTCAGGCGCCGATCTGGTTTGCGCTTTTCCGGGTCCTGCAGGACATCTCCAATTTCTCCAACGGCCAGGATGTGGTTCCCCCGGTGCCGGAGGACTCGCTGCTCTACGAGGCGTTGCAGGTCCACGACATCTCGTTCCTGGGCATGGACCTGGGAGCGAACATGTCGACCGGGATTCTGGCCGGCATTCCGACTGCGCTCCCCTACGTGCTGATGCTGATGCTGATGGTGGCATCCCAGTACTTCCAACAGTGGCACGCCCAGCGCGGCAACACCCCGCGAGCTGACATGACCGCCCAGCAGCGCCAGCAGCAACAGACCCAGCAGGTCATCACGCGGGTGATGCCGCTGTTCATCGGGTTCATCTCGTGGAATTTCCCGGCCGGTCTCGTCGTCTATTGGACGACGTCGAACGTGTTCCGACTCGGACAGCAGTTTGCGATCTTCGCCATCGACGGCCGGCCTCCGCAACCGGGGTCGAATGGCGACAGCGCCCCGAAGGACAAGGGCCCGGGCGGCTCGGATTCGGACGGCGACAGCGACCAGGCGGCGCCGAAGCGGCCACACCCGCGGGCGGCAAAGAACCAGCGCCGAAGGAGGAAATGACCGGTGGAGTATGTAGAAGTACGTGGAAAGACGGTGGACGTCGCCGTCGAGGCCGCGCTCGAGGAGTTGGGGATCGAGCGCGATCGGGCGGATATCGAGGTCATCCAGGAACCGGAGAAGGGCTTTCTCGGTATGGGGGGCAAGGACGCGGTCGTCCGGGTCAAGGCCCGTCCGGCCCAGAAGCGCCGTCGCCGTCGCCGTCGGGGTGAACGAGGCGACGAGGGACGTCCGGGAGACAAGGCCGGGTCCCCGCCCGTTGGCGCCGACCGCGGGGCGCGGGGCGAACGGCGGTCCGAGTCCAGGAGCCGCAACAGCGGCAGAAGCGACCGATCTGGCAGTGGTCGGGACCGCGAGACCCGAAACGGTGCCGCCTTGGGCGGATCGGGACGCCAGAATGGCTCACGGAACAACGACAAGCCCCAGAAGGAGGCAACCGAGGTGTCGATCGAGGAACAAACCCCGGTGGTGGAGTCGTTTCTGAAGGGTTTGGTCGAGGCGTTCGGCCTCGATGGAACTGTGACGGTGACCACTGATGACGATGTGATCGTGGCAGAGGTGTCAGGCCCGCAGACCGAGGCGATGGTCGGCCCGCGGGGGTCCACCATCGAGGCGATCCACGAGCTGACCAAAACGGTGTTGCAGCGCCAAACCCAGGCCTCAGCTCGGGTGAGGCTGGACATCGCCGGCTATGCCGAGCGGCGTCGGCAGGCCCTCGCCATCTACGCCGATCAGCTGATCGACCAGGTGCTGGCGGAGGGCGGCGAGGTGATGCTCGAACCGATGTCGGCGGGAGATCGCAAGACGATCCACGATGCGGTGGCGCCCCGCGAGGGAGTGCGAAGCTACTCCGAGGGCGAGGCCCCTCAGCGGTTCGTCGTCATCGCTTCCAGCGGCTCGGACTTCGAAGAGGAGTGATTCGGACTCGCGGCGAAGGGCCCCCGGTTGCACTGGGGGCCTTCGTGTTTCACGTGAAACGCTCGACTTCAACGCTAGGTTTCACGTGAAACATGTCCGATGTCCTCACTCGCACACTCGATTGGCTAGGCGTCACCCCGGTGGCGGAGGTACGAGCCCGCCTCGCCGGGTTTCGAACGTGGCTGATAAGCGAAGCAATCCCGAGCGGCGGAATCGGGCCGGGCGAGGCGACCCGCCTCGATGCCCGACACATGGCCGACTCCCTGCTCTTCGCCGGGGTGTGGGACACATCTTCACTCGCGCCAGTGGTGGACGTGGGCACTGGAGTCGGGCTACCAGGGATTCCGCTGGCGATCATCGCCCCCGATCGGCCGTTTGTGCTCGTCGATCGGTCGGCTCGGCGGGTGGAACTGGCGCGAAGGGCCGTCCGAGTCCTCGGCCTGGAGAACGTCGAGGTACGAAGAGCGGATGTCGTCGGGTTCGACTGGCGCAACACCACGGTGGTGAGCCGGGCGGCGCTCACTCCCGCCCGGCTGCTGGCGCTGGTTCAGGCCCAGGGAGCTCCGAAAGAGATGCTTGTGGCAGACTCGCATCTCACACCCCGACAGGTGGCCGGGTTCGACTCGGTGGAGATTCCGGCGGAAATCCTTGATCGGGCGGTCTGGATCCTTAGGATGGTCCCGTCGTGACAGCAACCATCGTCGCCCTCGCGAATCAGAAGGGTGGTGTGGGCAAGTCCACCACCGCCATCAACCTCGCCGCAGGGCTGGCTCTGCAGGGAGAGCGGGTGCTGCTGGTGGACCTCGACCCCCAGGGCAACGCTTCCAGCGGCGTGGGAATCGACCGGGGACGTATCGCCCATTCCACCTATGACGTGCTGCTCAAGGAGACTCCGATCGAGGATGCTTTCGAGCCGACCGGCGTCCGGAACTTCATCGTGGTGCCCGCCACGATCGAGTTGGCCGGGGCCGAGATCGAACTCGTGTCGGCCTTCAGCCGTGAGCTCAAGCTTCGCAATGCCCTCAGAACGGTGGTCAACGACTTCGACTTCGTCCTGATCGACTGCCCTCCGTCGTTGGGTCTGCTCACCGTCAACGGCCTGGCCGCCGCCGATGAAGTGTTGATCCCGATCCAGTGTGAGTACTACGCACTCGAGGGGCTCTCGCAGTTGCTTCGCAACGTCGAGCTTGTGTCGTCGAATCTGAACCCGGGACTCGAGATCGGGGGAGTGGTTCTTACAATGTACGACGGGCGCACCAAGCTGGCCAAAGACGTGGTCGATCAGGTCCGGGCGCACTTCGGCGAGACGGCCTACCGGACGGTGATACCTCGCTCGGTGCGGTTGAGCGAGGCTCCGTCCTTTGGCGAGCCGATCGAGACTTTCGACCCGATGAGCCGGGGCGGCATCGCCTACCGCGAGCTGTCCCGGGAGTTCCGGCGCCGCCACGGGCGGGAGGAGTCGCGATGACAAACAGACGAAGCGGTCTCGGCCGGGGGCTGGAGGCATTGATCCCGACGGATCCGGCGAGAGTCGGCGCCTTCCAGAATTTGGCAGTCGATGCGATCGCCCCCAATCCACAGCAGCCACGGACCACCTTCGACGAGGCGTCACTCGTTTCACTGAGCGAGTCCATCGCCGAGATCGGGCTCCTGCAACCCATCGTCGTCCGTGAGACAGACGAGGGATACGTGCTGGTGGCGGGGGAACGGAGATTGCGGGCCGCCAAGCGGGCCGGTCTGAGTGTGATCCCGGCCATCATCCGCTCCGTCGAGGGCGACGGCGGTTCCCTGGTCGAGGCCCTCATCGAGAACGTCCAGCGGGAGGACCTGACCCCATTGGAGGAAGCCGGCGCCTACCAGCAGATGCTCGACGATTTCGGGATGACCCACGCCGCCATTGCCGAGCGCGTCGGGAAGTCGCGTTCGGCAATCAGCAACTCTCTGCGGCTGCTCGGACTGCCGGCCGGCATCCAGGTGCTCGTCGAGTCCGGCGAGCTGAGTGCCGGCCACGCCCGGGCGCTGTTGGGAACCGAAGACAAGGCCTATGCCGAGCACATCGGTCGCCGGGCCGCCGACGAGGGATGGAGCGTCCGGCAGGTGGAGGAGGCCATTCGCAGCCGCGAGCAGAATGCTCGCTCAGACAGGAGCTCGACACCGCGGGTGCGGGAGGTGCGTCCCGTCGAGATCATCGAACTCGAGCAGCGCCTCACCGAGCAACTCGGCACGAAGGTGGCCATCGACTACCGGGCGAAGAAGGGCCGGCTGGCCATCTCCTTCTCGAGTCTGGACGAACTCGAACGCCTGTATCGACGCTTCTTCAGCTGAGCGCGGACTGCTCGGAGCCGAACAGATCGAGCCCCGGACTCAGGCGAGGAACTCGGCGAGTTCGGAGACGATCTGGTGCTTGGGGCGGGCACCCACGATGCGCCGCTTCTCGACGCCATCCTTGAAGAGGATCATCGTCGGGATGCTCATGACGTCGAAGTCGGCAGGTGTTTGGGGGTGCTCGTCGATGTTGAGCTTGCCGATCGTGAGTTTGTCGCCGTGCTCGCCTGCGATCTCCTCGAGGACGGGGGCCACCATCCGGCAGGGCCCGCACCACTCGGCCCAGAAGTCGACGAGCACGGGTTGGTCACCGTTGATGGCGTCGAGGAAGGTGGCGTCGCTGAGGGTGATCATGTTGTCTGGCATGGTTCGTCTCCTGGGGAAGTATCTCTGGGAACCTCGACTACCGGGTTCTATTCCAACGCCGACAACGCGTGTTCGGCGTCGATGGCAGCCTGACAACCGGTGCCGGCTGCGGTGACGGCCTGACGGTACACCGAGTCGGCGACATCGCCGGCCGCGAACACTCCGGGCACCGATGTCTGGGTGTTGCGACCCCGGAGCACGACGTAGCCCGCCTCGTCTAGCTCGAGTTGGCCGGCGAACACCGACGTGGTGGGAGTGTGGCCGATGGCGATGAACACGCCGTCCGTTCCCAATTGACGGAGATCCCCGGTCTGGGTGTCCCGCAACGTCACGGCAGTCACCTCGTTCTCGCCGTGGACCTCCGTGACCTCGGCGTTCCAGATGACCTCGATCTTGGGGTGATCGAGGGCGCGCTGGGCCATGATCGCAGACGCCCGGAACTCGTCGCGACGGTGGACGATCGTCACCTTCGAGGCGAACTTCGTGAGGAACGTCGCCTCCTCCATCGCCGAGTCACCGCCCCCGACGACGACCAGCTCCTTGTCGCGGAAGAAGAAACCGTCACAGGTGGCGCAGGCGCTGACGCCGCGCCCGGTGAGGCGCTGTTCGCCCGGCACCCCGAGCCACTTGGCGGTCGCTCCGGTGGCGACGATGACGGTGTGTGCACGATGCTCGTCGGCGCCGGCTTTGACGAGGAACGGGCGCTGGGAGAAGTCCACCTCGGTGACATCGGTCGTCACGAGCCGCGCTCCGAATCGTTCCGCCTGCTTGCGGAACTGCTCCATCAACTCGGGACCCAGGATCCCATCGGGAAACCCGGGATAGTTCTCCACATCGGTGGTGATCATCAGTTGGCCACCGCTGATCGCCCCCTCGAAGACCAGCGGAGCGAGATCGGCGCGCGCGGCATAGAGAGCCGCGGTGTAGCCGGCGGGTCCGCTGCCGATGATGATGACGTTCTCGACGTCTGCCATTTCAGTCCTCTGGTTGGTGCGATCGCCGTCGCCAGGCCAACGCGCCGCCCAGCGTGAATAGTCCCGCCATCAGGCCGAAGGCTCCGGCGTCGGTGAGGGGGATGGCCAGCGCCCCGTGGATCGTCAGGAACAGGAAGACAACGGTGAGCAGCGCCAGGACGAGCAGTGGAAGGGCGAGCGAGGCGATCGTCACGCCACGGGCGATGCGGTCGACGGTCATGGCTCGCACTCGGGTCGCCACGGATTCGAGCAATTCAGCCAGCCGGCGGGGGAGATCCTCCATCGGCGGGCATGCTAATCGAAGACGGATCCTGGCCTCATCGCGTGAGGCAGTCCGGCGCCACCAGCATCGTCACCGAGGGCTCGGTCCGCTCGCCCGTCAAGAAGATCTCGGTCGGGACCCCGTTGAGAGTGGCGAGAACCACGCCCAGGATCTCGCCTTCGAAGGGGATCTCGTCTTCGAAGGTGCCAGCACACGAGGCGCCGAAATCGAGCGCCTCTTCCACCGGGACGGGCTCGGTGGTCTCGAGTAAGAGAGCGGAGAGTTCTTCGAGGACGGCATCGAGGTGAGCCGGGTCATCGACCACGCCCACGTCGATCAGCAACGGCAACCCCCCGCCAGACACCGACTCCTCGGTGAGGCGTTCAGAATCGCCGTCGGCGAGCGCTCCCATCGCCTCGTCTTGGGCCGAGTCCTCAGCCATCGGAACGAAGGCGTCGGCGGCGATCGTCGTGGTGGTCAGATCCGACCCTTCGGCCTGCGTGAAGCTGTCATCGCCGCCAAGATCGCCGAGAACGCCGATGCCGACCACGAGCACCAGCATCGCCGCAGCGGTGCCGACGACTGCCAGGAAGCGCCGCTGCCACACCGGGACGGTGGCGGCCGGGGGGGCGAGGCTGTCGAGCACGGACCGACGCAGACGGGTCCGCTCGAACTCGGAGAGAGCCGGCGGCGGGGCGAGGGCGAGCAGCTGGCGGATCTCCCGGTGATCCGCGAACTCCTGAGCGCAATCCGCACACCGTCGTACCAGATCGGCGGCGCGCGACGCATCGCCTCCCACCAGGAGGTCGGAGGCGTACTCGGCGATCAGGTCGAGGTCATGGTCATGCATCGTCAGTCCTTTGACGTCTCGGCTGGTCCACCAGGTTCCCGAGTTTGTCTGCGAGGAGGCGGCGACCGCGAAACACCCGGGACTTCACCGTCCCGGGCGCCACCTCGAGGATGTCGGCCATCTCGGCGATCGACAGTCCGTGGATGTCCGACAGGACCACTGCGGCCCGAAAGTCGACCGGGATGGCCGCCAACGCCGTCTCGATGTCTCCGCGCACCTCGACCGCCTCGAAGGGTTCGCGAGCAGTCGGGTCGGCTTCGTCATGATGCTCCGGGAGGGCTTCGGCTCGCCGGCGTTTCTGCTTGCGGAGGAGGTCGAGGCACGTGTTCGTCGCCACGCGATAGAGCCAGGTCGAGACGGCGGATTCGCCTGAATAGCGATCGGCCTTGCGGAACAGTGTGAGAAACGTCTCCTGGGTGGCGTCGAAGGCGGCCTCTCGATCCCGCATCAGTCGCATGGCCACCGCGAAGACCATGTCCTCGTGGCGATCCATGAGCTCGGTGAATGCGCCCCGATCGCCGGTGGCCGCGCGAGCCATGAGGTCCCGGTCGCGGTCCGGTTCGTTCATCCGAAGAATCGTACTTCGGCCACCTGAGTCGAATGGTCGTCCACGTCGACGAACGGCAGGTCGATGAACCAGAGGATCCACGTGCCACCGGCGCGCCCCGGGAGCTGGTGTCGGGGTGTCGAAACGCCCACCCGGCCCCGCACCACGACCTCCCAGGTGGCAGGGTCCGGGTCAGCGGGTGACCAGGCGATCTCGTAGGACGTGCCGGCATTCATCCCGGTCATCACCATTTCCACCGGCTGGGATGCGACGTTGAACGCCACGCCCACGCCGGGCTTGAGCAGCGGGAGGGGATCGCGGTAGCGCTCCGTGCGCCACACCGTCGCGGGGTCCCCGTCGAGCATGTTGGCGAGCCGGTCGTCGTTCTCGCCGCCGCCACCGAAGGGGTCGACGCTCTGCACCGAGACCACCTCGATCGCGGCCAATGGGACGATGGAGGTGACAACCGGTGCACCGGATGCGGTCGTGGTGGTCGTCGATGGCAGATCCACGGTGTCGGCGATGGTCGTGGTGGTGGGAAAAAGAGGCGGTCGATCGTCGTCATCCGTGAGGAGACGCCCCAAACCGATCAAGGCCAGCCCGGCAAGGGCGAGGGCGGTCACCGCATACAGGAAGCGGCGCGAGCCTTGGGCCGAGACCGTGGGCGGAGGAATCGGGGAGGGTGAGGCGCGCAGGAGATCCGCGAACTGGCGAGCCGTGAGATGACCCATCTGGGCGGTGCGCAGAGCGTGATCGACGGCGCGGTCCAACCCGTCGACGATCTCGGAAGGGGGAGGCCCGCCAGGCGGTGATCCCGTGAGCCCCATCTCCAGGACCGCGGCGAGAGACCGGACGTCATCGGACGGCGTGTGATCGACCGCCACCCGTCCGAACGCACCGAGCTGGGCTGGGTGGGCGACGGTGTGGAACACCGCGTATGGGTCGATGGCGCCGTGGAGATGACCCTCGCCGTGAAGCGCGGCGAGGGCGTCGGAGAGTCCCGCGGCGTTTGGGAGGAACTCGTCGACGCCGATGGTCTCGTCGGAGCCGAGCCGGTCGCCGAGTGTCACGCCTCCCGTCCACTCGCTGACGGAGTACGCCCCGTTGTCGAGTTCTTCGGCGTTGAAGACCGATGCCATGTGGGCGTGATTGACGATCGCGGCGGCGCGCACCGCCTCGAGGAACTGCGCCCGACGTTCCTGGGCGGTCTCCGGGCCGAGCATGCGAATGAGGACGGGTCGGCTGAGGGACTCGTCGGTGGCGAGCCACTGCTCGATATCGTCGTCGCGGCTCAGACGGACCTCGAGCCGATATCGGTCGGGGAGGGGGAGTGGCACTCAGACCCGCTGGTAAGCGACGCCGATCGTGCCCGGCCCGGCATGGGTGCCGACCACCGGTCCGAGTTCGGCCACGAACACATGGTCCCCGACGAGGTCTCTGATCGTGGTCGCCACCTCATCGATGTCGTCTGCCCTGCCATGGATCACTGCCATGTGGGAGGCATCGGAGTTGGCGGTGGCCAACTCGATGATCGCCGCCCTCGCTTTCGATCGCGTTCGCACGCGCCCGGCTGCCGCCACGACACCATCCTCGACGGTGATGAGCGGTTTGACGTCGAGAAGTCCCCCGATGAGCGCCTGTGCCCCTCCCACGCGCCCACCGCGCTTGAGGAACTCGAGCGTGTCGAGCGCGACGACGATGTCGACGCGATCCGTGGCGTCGGTTGCCGCGGCAGCCACACCGGACAGGTCAGCTCCGGCGGCGGCGGCCTCGGCGGCAGCCATCACGGTGAGCCCCAGGGCCATCGACACGGTGCGAGAGTCCACGACGCGCACCGGGACGCGGCTCGAGACGTTCTCGGCCGCGATCACCGCCGACTGGTGAGTGGCCGACAGACGAGAGGAGAGCGAGACCACGACGATGCCGTCGGCGCCGTCTTCGGCCAGTGCATCGAAGGCATCCATGAATGCTCCAGCGCTCGGAGCGGCAGTCTCGGGGAGCGCAGAGCCGACGTCGAGGCGGGACCAGAAGGTGGCGGCGTCGAGGTCGACGCCATCGGTGAACGTCTCGTCTCCGAAGCGCACCGACAGGGGAACGATGGTCACACCGAGCCGCTCGCGGATGTCGGCTGGCAAGTCGGCGGCTGAGTCGGTGACGACACGGATCATCGTGGGCGGATCATCCCGGGAACCGATGGATCGTCAACCGGGTGGGCAGGACCGTGAATGATTCGGACCGGTACATCTGAGTGGCCCTCTCGTTGTCCATCTGGGTGTTCAACATCATGCTACGGGCACCCCGCTGGCGCGCCCACGCCATCGCCCCCCGCAGCAGTACACGTCCCAGGCCGCGGCCCTGCTCCCGGGGATCCACCGCGATGCGCTGGAGGTAACCCACCTCCGCCGACACGCCGACGATGGCAAAGCCGGTGCCACGGTCGAGGGACAGCATCGTCGAATTCGGTGTGGCGGAGAGGGCGTCGTCGAGACCGAGGCGTCCCACTCGCCAATCACCGGCGAAGGCGTTCGCATCGACGCCGACGGCGGCTTTGAGGTCGTCCTCGGTGGACAAATGCACACCTTCGAATGGCCCGACGTTGTTTCTGAGATCCCGTTCGAGGAGGAGCAGTTCGGTGTGTGGAAGGAAGCCGGCGGCGCGGAACATGCGGTCGGTTCCGCGCATCAGCGGGGGTGAGTGCACGTGGACGGCGCCACACGCCACCAGGGTCTGGGCGCACTTGCGGACGAAGTCGACCGAACTGCGCTCGGCCCGCAGAACGGCGTCGGCCGAGTCGTCGTGCAACGGGCGGGCGACTGCCTTCCACCATCCCGAACGCATCACAACGAGCCCGGGCCACTCGCCACGAACTGTGACTGATCCCTCTGCATTCATCGCCCAGCGCACCATCGATGGCAAAGTAGCGGCGTGGAAGCCCTGTACGTCACCCACCCGGCATTCGTCGATCACGACACCGGCACGTGGCATCCGGAGCGGCCGGCGCGTCTTGCCGCCGTCGAACGGGGGGTCTGGTCCGCGGGAGTGGGCGTCCGGCGGATCGAGGCTGAACGGGTGCAACCCGAGATCCTCGAGGCGGTCCATGCACGGTCCTACATCGACGCCATCGAACGGTTTTGCCTCGCCGGGGGAGGTCACCTCGACGCAGACACCGTGGCTGTCGAGGCGTCCTGGGATGCCGCGTTGCGGGCGGCGGGCGCGGGTCCCCAAGCGGTGGCGCTACTGGAGACGGCCGAGGACACGACGGCCTTTCTCGCCGTCCGGCCCCCGGGTCACCACGCGCTGGCGGCTCAGGCGATGGGATTCTGCCTGTTCAACAACGCAGTGGTGACAGCCTCGTACCTGACGGCTCGCAACCAGCGGGTGGCGATCATCGATTGGGACGTCCACCACGGCAACGGGACCCAGGCGCTCGTCTGGGACGAACCCGACGTCCTCTATCTGTCCGCGCACCAGCATCCCTTCTATCCGATGACCGGCGATGTCGACGAGCAGGGCGGACCGGGGGCATTCGGGACCGTCATCAACGTTCCGCTTCCGGCCGGGACGGCGGGCGACGTCTATCGCGAGATGACGGCGCGCATCGTGGGCCCCGCCCTCGCGTCTTTTCGGCCCGATTGGATCCTGGTGTCCGCCGGCTTCGACGCCCACGACCACGACCCCCTGGCCGACCTTCGCCTCGAGGCGCGCGACTACGGACAGATGGCGGCTGCGCTGGCTGCGATCGTCCCTCCGAATCGGATCATCTCCTTCCTCGAAGGCGGCTACAACCTGGCGGCGATCACGGACTCGGTGGCCCAGACCTTGCGCGGGTTCGCGGGGCGTCACGAGACCGACTTCGGGACATTCGTGTCCCCGCCTGCGGCCTTTGCGGTCCTCGACCGGGTCGAGAGCCTGCTCGGCTGAACCGGACAAAACGGTCCCTCAAGGGGTCGTGGCGGTCAGCCGATACGTCATCACAGAGCGAACTCGGTTGGAGGCTTCCACATGTCCCTCACCTTCGATGAACTACTCCGCCGGGCCGTCGAGTCCCGGGCATCGGACGTGCACCTCAAAGTCGGCTCACCGCCGGTCATCAGGATCGACGGGGAACTTCGCCGCTTGGCGGATCTCCCGACTCTGCGGCCCGACGACGTCCAGGCCTTCGCCGACGAGATCTTCTCCGAGAAGGCCGCAGCCACCTTCGATGCCAATGGCGAGGCGGACTTCGCGTACGGACGTCCGGATCTGGGACGCTTCAGGGTCGGTGCGTTTCGCCAGCGCGGCTCGATCAGTCTGGTGCTGCGCCGGGTTGTTCCCGGCGTGCCAACCATCGACCAACTCGGACTGCCGCCGGTAGTCCGCAAGTTGGCGGCCGAACCGCGCGGTCTCATCCTCGTGACCGGTCCTGCCGGCTCGGGACGCACCACGACCCTGGCCGCGATCGTCGAGCACATCAATCAGACACAGCCGGTGTCCATCATCACCATCGAGGACCCCATCGAGGTCCTGTTCCCGGACAAGATGGCCGTGGTCGCGCAGCGCGAGGTCGGTGTCGACACACCGGATCTGGCCTCGGCGATTCGTAAGGCGATGCGCCAGGATGCCGATGTGATCCTGGTCTCGGAGATCAATGACTTCGCCACTGCCTCGGCCGCGCTGGATGCGGCCGAAACCGGGCACCTCGTTCTGAGCGCGATGCACACCAAGGATCCGCTCGACACCGTGGCCCGCTTCGTCGAGTTCTTTCCCGACAACCGTCATGGCACGGTTCGTCGACAGTTGGCCGCCTTGTTGCGCGGTGTCATCTCCCAGCGTCTCCTGGATACCGCCGACGGGAGCGGACGGGTGCTGGCCACCGAAGTACTCACAGGATATGGTCGCGTGACCGAGCTCATCGCCGAAGGCGCCGACCCGGCCAGGCTCATCGAGGCGGTCAAGGAGAGCGAGTTCTTCGGGATGCAGACATTCGACCAGGCACTGCTGAACCTCGTCACGCAGCGCCGCGTCAGCTTGCCGACCGCCCTGCCGTTCGTCCGCAACTCCCACGAGTTCCGGGCCAAGGCGCAGGAAGCCGGCGTCGAGGTCTGACGCCCCGCGCCGGCGAGAACCGCGGGTGGGGGCTGGTGGCCGGGCGCCATTAGCCTGCCGATCGAATGATCCCCGAACGGCTGAGATGGCTCGTCGCGGACGGGTCGCCGACCGCCGAGTTGGCTGCTCGCTTTCGTGACGCCGGACACGACCTCTACCTGGTCGGTGGTTCTCTCCGCGACGCCCTCCTCGGCCGTGAGGTCGAGGACCTCGACTTCACGACCGACGCCCGTCCGCCTGCGATCCGTGGCCTCCTCGAGGGCTGGGCCGACTCGGTCTTCGGCATGGGGGAGGCGTACGGGACGATCGGGGCTCGGATGGGGGACTGGATCTTCGAGATCACGACGTTCCGTTCCGAGGTGTATCGCGACGAGTCCCGCAAACCCGAGGTCACGTTCTCGGACCGCATCGAGGACGACCTGGTCAGGCGCGACTTCACCATCAACGCCATGGCGCTGGCGCTCCCGGCGACCGAGACCATCGACCCGTGCGGGGGGCTGGCTGATCTCGCGGCCGGCGTGCTCCGCACGCCCGGTCGCCCCGAGGACTCCTTCTCTGACGATCCGCTCAGGATGCTCCGACTCTTCAGGTTTCAGGCGACGCTGGGCTTCGCCCCGGACCCCGAGGCGCTGGAAGCAGTCCGGGCGATGGGCGGGCGCCTGGGGATCGTCTCGCCGGAGCGGATACGCGACGAGTTCTCGAAGCTCATCACCGCTTCGGACCCCGGTCCGGCCCTGACCGAGCTGGTGGCATCCGGCCTCTCGGATCACTTCATTCCCGAGCTGTCCCGTTTGGCGATGAGCCAAGACCCCGTCCACAAGCACAAGGACGTTCTGGCCCACACCATCGCCGTGACCGAGAAGACGTCGCCGCGACTCCGTCTGCGCATGGCGGCGTTGCTCCACGACATCGGCAAACCGGACACGCGGGACTTCGACGACGATGGCGTGACATTCCATCACCACGAAGTGGTGGGCGCCCGGATGGCGAGGGATCGTCTCCGTGCCCTGCGGTTTCCCAACGACCTCGTCGCAGACGTTCGTCAGCTCGTCTTTCTGCACCTCCGGCCTCACACTCTCAAGATGGGGTGGACCGACTCCGCCGTTCGCCGCTACGTGCGCGACGCCGGCGATGTGCTCGAGGATCTCAACGAGCTCGTTCGTTGTGACGTCACGACGGGTAACGCCCGCCGGGCGTCGGCCATCCAGCGGAGGATCGACGAACTCGAAGAGCGGATCGTCGAACTGCGTGAGCGAGAGGCGATCGAATCGCTACGGGCACCCATCAACGGCAACGACGTGATCTCGTATCTCGGGATCAGGCCCGGACCGATCGTCGGAGACATCATGGACATGCTGCTCGAGAAGCGAATCGACGACGGCGAGTACTCCGCGGCAGAGGCGTACC
This sequence comes from Acidimicrobiia bacterium, assembly GCA_035544575.1. GTDB lineage: Bacteria > Actinomycetota > Acidimicrobiia > Spongiisociales > ZC4RG35 > DATHWB01. Next base: position 30,643 of record DATKEC010000017.1, on the reverse strand, counting down.
AGCTCACACGGGCCTGGGCGGTCGATCACGGACTCGACGATCCCGGGCCGGGACCGACCATCGAGGAGGAATGAGGCGTTCGGCCGCCCTCGTCGTGGCACTCGCCGCCTGCACGGTGGCGCCCCCGGACACGATCGCCACCAACGAGGTGGCGCCTCCGCCTCCGACGATCGCCGCCACCACGACCACCGCACCCGTCGTCGGAGTGGATGGCGCCCCTGGCCTGGGTGATCGGATGTTCCCCGAACTCGGCAACGCCGGATACGACGTGCTCACCTATGACATCGATCTCACCTTCGACGCCGGCCTCGCTGAACTCGAAGGAAACGTCATCATCGAGGCGGAGGCGACTGTGGCGTTGAGATCGTTCACCGTCGACCTGGTCGGGTACACCGTGACGTCGGTGCGGGTCGACGGTGGCGAGTCGGCATTCGCCCGCGGACCACGGGACCTGCGAATCACGCCGCCCGATGTGATTCCGAGCGGTGAGATCTTCACCGTTGCGGTCAGTTATCACGGTCTGCCCGCGCCCGTGAATCTCACCGACTTTGCTTTCCCCACCGGATGGCAGCGCGGCCGCGGCGGGTCTCTGTTCCTCTTCTCCGAACCCGACGGCGCTTCAGGGGTGTTTCCGGCCAACGATCACCCGAGTGACCGGGCGGATGTGTTCCTCACGGTGCGCGTCCCCGAACCGCACGTGGTCGTCTCCGGCGGCGAGGCGGCGGCGGTGAGATTCGAAGGCGGTCTCGGCGTTCACAGCTTCGAGATCCCGAGCGTCGCTCCGTATCTGGTTCCGCTGGCCATCGGTGACTTCACACCGATCGAGACGCCCGATGGCGTGGTCACGTGGATGGGCGGCGACGCCCCCCTTCCCGAGGGATTCGAACGGCAGGCTGAGATCCTCAGTGCGTTCGAGGAGGATCTGGGGCCGTACCCGTTCGGTCAGTCCGGCGCAGTGGTCCTCGACTCGGACCTTCCGGCCGCCCTCGAGACACAGACACTCTCCACTTATACGACAGTCAGCGCCGCCTGGGGGACCTTCGTCATCGCCCACGAGCTGGCTCACCAGTGGTTCGGCAACGAGATCAGCCTCGGCCAGTGGGACGACATCTGGCTGAACGAAGGATTCGCCACGTTCATGACATGGCGCTGGGTGGAGCGCGATGCCGGCCGGGACGCCTACGAATCCCAGGTCAGAGGCGCCTGGGAGGCGGTGTCGGTCCCTGGCGTGCCACCTCCCGACCATCCTTCCGGCCAGGACCTGTTCAACGTCTCGGTCTACCAGCGCGGCGGGCTGGCGCTGGCGGCGTTGCGCGAGTTCGTGGGAGACGCCGAGTTCTTCTCATTCCTCCGCTCCTACGTGGCGGCCTTCGCCGGCGAGACCGTGACCACGGAGTCCTTCCTGATCTTCGTCCTGGTGGTGCTCGGCCCCCAGGCTGAAGACCTGGTGACCGACTGGGTTCGTTCCGAAGACCTCCCCGCTTATCCGTTGGGGTGATCTCCCGACCACCGACGATCGATTCGGACCATGCGCATATGCGTATATAGTGACGGCTCGCAAGTCGGGAGATAGCGGTGTCGCGTGTGGCGGTACTCGGTGCCTCCGGGTACGCCGGGGGAGAGTTGGTGCGGATGCTGGATGGGCATCCGGTGATGGACCTCGTCCATCTCGGGGCCCATTCGCGGATCGGCCAGCCGTTGTCCTCCGTCCATCCCCAACTCGACGGTGGCGATCGAGTACTCGGATCGAACGACCCCGAGGACCTGCCGGATCTGGATCTCGTCTTCCTGGCCCTGCCGCACGGAGCCTCGTGGGCGATCGGGGAGACGCTCTCTGCCGCAGGAACGTCCGTGGTCGACCTCGGCAGCGACTACCGGTTGGACACCGACGAGCGGTACCTGCAGGCCTACGGCGAACCGCATCCGCTCCCTTCGAGGCTCGGGGACTGGTCATACGGCCTCCCGGAACTCTTCGATCTGACCGACACGACCCGGATCGCGTCCCCCGGCTGCTATCCCACCGCGGTACTCCTGGCGATCGTTCCCCTCATCCGAGCCGGGTGGGTGGACGTGGCCTCGCCGATCGTGGCGGACTGCATGAGCGGGGTGTCGGGGGCCGGAAGGAGCCTGAAGGACGAGCTGCTCTTCGGTGCCGTCGCCGAGGGAGTTCAGGCCTATTCGGTGGCACGACACCGGCATCGCCCCGAGATCGAGATGGCCATCAGCCAGGCAACCGGCCAGGAGCCGTCGGTTGTCTTCACCCCGCATCTGGTACCGATGCAGCGGGGCGAACTGGCCACGGTCACCGCCCGGCTGGCGGACGGCGCCGTCGATGACTCTGCCCTTCGCCAGACACTTCGAGACGCCTACGCCGGCCGGCCGTTCGTCACCGTGATCGACGGCCCCCCGCAAACCCGGTGGGCGGTGTCGTCGAACCGGGCGATCGTCTCGGCGTTCGTCGATGTCCATGCGGGCGTGGTCATCGCCCAGGCGGCAATCGACAACCTCGTCAAGGGTGCAGCAGGCCAGGCGATCCAGGCCGCCAACATCATGGTGGGACTCGACGAGGCAGTCGGTCTGCCGCTGGCCGGGTGGATGCCATGAGCGTCGTTGCCGCATCGGGGTTCACCGCGGCGGGCATCCCGGCCGGGATCAAGCCCTCGGGCGGCTTGGACATGGCCCTCGTGTCCGCGGGCAGGCCGGTTCCGGCCGCGGCTGTGTTCACGACCTCGCTCACCGCCGCGCCGCCTGTCCAGGTGACTCGCGAACATCTCGCTTCGGGCCACCTCGCGGCCATCGTTGTCAATTCCGGAGCCGCCAATGCCGGAACGGGCGCCGCCGGTCTCGACGATGCCAGGGCGATGGCAACGGCCGTGGCGGCCGAACTCGATTGTGACCCCTCTGACGTCGGGGTCTGCTCGACCGGCCCGATCGGTGGACGGCTCCCGATGTCGACGATCCTTGGTGCCGTCCCCGACCTCGTTGCAGCCCTGGGCGACGGCGAGGGACATGCCACCGCCGCCGCCGGCGGGATTCTCACCACCGACTCGGTGGTCAAGATGTCCCGGACGGTCCGGAACGGATGGACGGTGGGAGGCATGGCAAAGGGCGCCGGGATGGTTCGTCCGGACATGGCGACGATGTTGGCGTTCATCACCACAGACGCGGTCGCGACCCCTGAGGCACTGGCGGACATCCTCAAGCCGGCGGCGGACGTGACGTTCAATGCGCTCAACATCGACGGCTGTCAGTCCACCAACGACACCGTCATCCTCCTTGCCTCGGGTGCCTCCGGAACCGAGCCCGCGCCGGGAGAGCTGGCCGCGGCGGTCGAGGCGGTGTGCCGCTCACTCGCCCAGCAGATGGCGCGCGACGCCGAAGGCGCGTCGAAGATCGTGACGATCGATGTGACCGGGGCGGTCGACGACGGCTCGGCGCGCCGGATCGGCATGGGGGTCGCCGACTCCGCCCTGGTCAGGGCCTCGTTCTTCGGTGCCGACCCGAACTGGGGGAGAGTGTTCGCCGCGCTCGGAGTCACCCGGGAGAAGGTCGATCCCGGTCTCGTGACGATCTCGTATCAGGACACCGTCGTCTGTTCCGCCGGAACCGCGGTGGCGTTCGGCGACGAGGACCTTTCCGCGCGGCTCACCGGTGACTTCACGGTCGCCGTCAGCGTCGGAGCCGGCCGGGGCCGGGCGGTGGTGACGACGACGGACCTGACGCCGGACTACGTCACCTTCAACGGGGAACGCTCATGACCACCGGACACGGTGCGCCGGATCCGACAAAGGTCCGCATCGCCAACTCGATGGGCAAGGCCTCGATACTCATGGAGGCCCTGCCCTACATCCAGCGTTTTCGGGGCGAGGTCGTGGTCGTGAAGTACGGCGGCTCGACCATGGAGGACCCCGCCCTGCAACAGAGCTTCGCCGGCGACATCACGCTGCTCCACACGGTGGGGATACTCCCCGTCATCGTCCACGGCGGCGGGCCCCAGATCACCGAGGCCATGGCCACCGCCGGCATCGAACCCACCTGGGTCGACGGGCTACGCGTCACGGACGCGGCAACGATGAAGGTCGTCCAGCGGGTGTTGATCGGCGAGGTCAACGCTGACATCGTGCGCATGCTCGGCTCCCACGGCGCAGAGGCAATCGGTGTGAGTGGCATCGACGCCGGTCTCTTCCGCGCCCGGCCCAAGGACGACAGGCTCGGCTATGTGGGCGAGATCACCGCCGTGAACACCGGGCTCATCGAACGACTCCTGGCAGAAGGACTCGTGCCGGTGGTCGCTCCGGTGGCGCTGGGACCCGGAGGTGAGGTCTACAACGTCAACGCCGACACGGCGGCGGGAACACTGGCGGCCGCCCTGGGAGCCCGCAAGCTCGTGTATCTGACCGATGTCGAGGGTGTGCTGAGCGACACCTCCCGAGATGAGAGCCTGATACAGCGGATGGACCTCTCCGCCCTGCGGTCGCTGTTGGGTCGTGTCGCCGGGGGGATGCTGCCGAAGCTGCAATCGGTGGTGGCCGCCCTCGAGGCAGGTGTCGTTCGAGCCCACATCCTCGACGGACGTGTCCAGCACGTGCTCCTGTTGGAGATGTTCACCCGGGAGGGCATCGGGACCATGATCACCCAGGACGGAGACGATCGGCTGTGACTTCGGTACTCGAGCGAGAGGCAGCCGCGGTCATGCACACCTACGGTCGAACACCGATCGTGTTCACCGAGGGCGCCGGGACGTGGCTGACCGACGAGACCGGCCGGCGGTACCTCGACTTCCTGACGGGCCTCGCCGTCGTGTCCGTGGGCCATGCCAACCCCCGCGTGGCAGACGCCGTGACTGCCCAGATGGCACGGCTGGTGCATGTCTCGAACCTCTATGTCACCGAGCCGATGGTGCGTCTCGCCGAGAGGCTCAACGCACTGTCAGGTCTCGACCGCACCTTCTTCGCCAACTGCGGCGCCACCGCCAACGAAGCCGCCATCAAGCTGGCTCGCCGGTGGGGCCAGACCGCCAGAGGGCCAGAGTGCTTCGAGGTCGTCTCGCTCCTGGACTCCTTCCATGGGCGGACCCTCGCCACGCTGGCCGCCACCGGCCAACCTGCCAAGCAGGCTGTCTTTGACCCTCTCCCGCCTGGATTCCGCCAAGTTCGGCCCGGTCAGATCGACGAGCTGGCAGGCGCTGTGAGCGCATCGACCGCGGCGGTGATGATCGAGACCACCCAGGGCGAGGGAGGAGTGGTGCCGCTGGACGTCGGCTACCTCCAGGCCGTGCGGGCGCTGTGCGACGAGCGGGGCATCCTGGTCATCGTCGACGACGTCCAGGCGGGCGTCGGGCGGACCGGAACGTGGTTCTCGTGGCAGCAGCTCGGGTTCGAACCCGACATCGCCACCACCGCCAAGGCCTTGGCCAACGGGCTCCCGATCGGTGCGTGTATGGCGACCGAGCGCGTCGCTGCGGCCTTTCAGGTCGGTGACCACGCCACCACGTTTGGTGGGGGTCCGGTGGTGTGTGCGGCCGCCCACGCCGTTCTCGACGAGATCGAGTCCCGCGACCTCCTCTCCAACACCGTCGACCGCTCCGCGCAGCTGGCCGGCGGGTTGGCCACTCTGGACGGAGTCGTCGCGGTACGGGGCAGGGGCCTGCTGCTGGCGGCGGTCCTCGACGGACCGCGGGCGAACGAGGTGGCGGTGAGATCGTTGGGGGCCGGCCTGATCGTCAATGCGGTCCGCCCCGATGCCATCCGGTTCGCTCCGCCCCTCACGGTCTCCGACGACGAGGTCGACCTCGCCCTCGACCGGTTCACCGAGGCGCTCGGGTGAGCCTCGTGCTCGGCCGTGCCGCAATCCTGATCGTGCTCCAGGAGGGCTCGGGGAGGCCGCATGTGCGATCGACGATCACACTCGTGCATGAGGAAGAAGCGGTGATCGTCATCGATCCCGGCATGGCCCCGTCGCAAGCGGCGATCCTCGAACCGCTGGCGGCGGCCGGGTTCGCGCCCGCCGACGTCACCGACGTCATCATCTCCCACCACCACCCCGACCACACGATCAACGTGGGACTCTTCGGCGAGGCGCGGGTCCACGACCACTGGGCCATCTATCACCACGACTCGTGGACATCCCGACCCGCCGAGGGTTTTCTCGTGTCGCCCTCGATCTTGCTCTGGGAGACACCGGGGCACACTCCGCAGGACATCACCACGCTCATCGGCACCGCCGACGGTGTGGTGGCGGCCACCCATCTGTGGTGGTACGAGGCCGGTCCCCCGGAGGACCGGCTCGCCACCGACCCTGCGGGCGTGCACGCGGGCCGTCGCCGCGTCGCCGCGGCGGCCTCGGTGATCATCCCCGGCCACGGTCCGGCCTTCACCGACCCCGCCATTCTCTAGCCTGATCCACTCATGAGACCCAGACGGGTGCCTGGATACGCCGCCTGTGACGGCGAGGACGCCGACGCTGCTGGTCGCAGCGCGTTCGCCTCCGCCGATCCAGGAGTTCATCTGTGTCTCATCGCCATGTCTTCTCCCTGACCGCAGCCGCCGCCTGCTGGGGTCTGGGTGCTGTCGCCAGCAAGCGGGCTGTCGCCGAAATGGCGCCCACCGCATTGCTCGTCATCCAACTCGCATCCAGCGTGGTGGTCCTCACCCTCGTCCGGTCGACGCAGCGCCGACCGTCCGGTCCGCGGCCGGCGCTGCGCCTCAGGGCGCTCGGAATACTCAACCCGGGCGCGGCGTACCTGTTGAGCCTCGCCGGCCTGACCACGATCACGGTGGGGCTGTCCGTCCTGCTCTGGGCGCTCGAGCCGGTGTTCATCGTGGGACTGGCATGGCTCGTGTTCGACCACCGGCTGACGGCTCGGGCGGCGTCGCTGATGGCGTTGGCGGTCGGCGGCGCGGCCGTGGTCGGGGCGGCCGGAGTGGGGAGCGCCGATGTGATCGGTGTCAGCCTCACCGTGGCGGCCGTCGCATGCTGCGCGGTCTACACGGTTGCCGCCAGCGCGTGGTTCGGTTCCGAGTCTGATCTCGACATCGTCGTGTCCCAGCAGCGGTGGGCGCTGGCCTTTGCGGTCGTCGCCTGGGCGCTGCTGACGGGGCCTGCACACGGCGGTGGCGTCGCCGGCGCCGGCGGGGTCGCCTGGGTGAGCGCGTTGGCCTCGGGGACCGTGTACTACGGCCTGGCCTTCTGGGCGTTCCTGGCGGGGCTCAGGCGCACCACCCCGGCCACCGCCGCGGTCTACCTCAACCTGATCCCGCTCTTTGGCATCGGGGGCGGGTGGTTCCTCCTGGGCGAACGGTTCACTCTCCTTCAGATGCTGGCTTCGCTGGTGGTGGTGGTCGCCGTCGTGTGTATCGGTGTCACCCCGTCGGCCCGTCGGGACCTCCGGTAGCTTTCTCGTCGTGAGCATCTCAGTCCCCACGGCCGAGCCAAGGACGGGGGCGAAGCCGCCGCCTGGGCCGGCAGGCCGTCTCCGGCCCGGCTGGTTGGCTGTCGTCGCCGGCGTGTCGCTCGCGGCCGTGATGTGGGGCGGCGACGACCAGCCGACGGCGCCGTCATCTGGCCCGGTGTCACTGCCGGTGACGGAGCTCTCCGAGCGTGTCCCCGACGTCGCAGCCTCCAGCACGGTCGATGTCTCCCGCGACTGGTCCCAACGGTTCTTTCCCGGCGACGGCTCCTTCACCGGGATGGCGACGTCACCCACCGGGGCGGTGGCCGCGGTCGGACAACGTCAGGTTCTCGGACACGGCGCCTTTGTCTGGGTGCTCGCCTCCCCGGGGGAGGCGTGGACGGAGCGCAGTCTCGAAACCGGGGACCGGGCGGTGGTGCGTGATGTGGCGGCCTTCGAGGACGGTTTCGTGATAGGCGGAGCCATCGTGGAGCCAGGGTCAGGGACCTCGACGCCCACGCTCTGGTTCGGACGGCCCTTCGGGACCGACTTCACCGTCCGCGATCAGCCCTTCGCGGGTCCGGGTCGAGTCGACGGTGTGCGGATCATCGAAGGGGAACTGTTCGTGTTCGGTCAGGCGGGCGGACCGTTCTCGGACAACCTGGATCGGGGCTCCGCCCGCTTCGGCCGGGTGTTCGTCAGCCGCCAGCGGGATTGGGATGACATCACGCCGCCAGGTTTCTCGGTGATCGTGACGGACCTGGTGGCCGCCGATGACGGCCTGCTTGCCGTGGGCGGCGACGCCGAAGGACCCGCGGTCTGGCGGCGCGAAGCGTCGGAGGGTGGTTGGCAGCGGCTCTTCGGCGGTGGAGGCGAGAACGGCGTGATCACCGACATCACCACGCATCCCGCGGGAGGCTTCGTGGCGACCGCCCGGTTCAACGATGACCGGGAGTCGGTGCGCACTGTGGTCCTGCACGGCCTGGACCGAGGTCGGTGGACGACGCTGGGCTCGCCGCTCCGTCGGGATGTCGGGTGGATCGAACCGGTCGCGAACGGCGTGGTGGGCGGGGCGTTCGACTCCCTCGGCGGCGTCTCGTCATCTGGCCGGCTCTGGACCTTCGGCTTCGTGAGCGGGTGGGACTTCGTCGAGGTGGCCAGGGTGTGGTGGGAGCCGCGGTGGCCGACCACGCTCCGTGGCTACACCCACCCCTACGTGTACGGCAGCGCGGCGGGACAGCCGGCGATGTGGCAGGCCGACGCCTCGAGCGAATTCGCGGCCACGATCCCGATCGTGATCGACCGCCGTTGGACGCTGGTTGGCCAGGTCCCCGCCTCCGGAGCAATCGTGGACACGGGTGAGCACCTCTATGCCCTCGGTTCGACGGTCAGCCCGGCAAGTCTCTGGTTCTCGACCGTTGGAAGTGCCTGGCGCGAGGTCACCCTGGATCCGGGCTTTGTCCTGGGAGGGGTGGGTGAGTCGGCGGACGGTGCCCTCGTGTGGGGACAGACCGAGGTGGGGGGAGTGGTCTACGACATCGCCGACGACGGGTCGCGATGGGCGGTGCGTTCCCTCGACGGATACGAGGTGCGACATGTGTCGGATGTCGGCGGTGACCGGGTGATCCTGGCCGATGCGGCCGAGGGCTCGGTCAGGATCGACATCACCCCCGACGGCCTGGTGACCAACGAGATTCCTCGTCTCCCACCGCGGGTGGCTTCGGCGGGAGACGTGCTGGTGGGGTTCGACCACGCCCGCCCGGTGTTCGGACTGGCGGTGTCCGCCGACCTGGGGGCATCGTGGCACACGATCGACGTCCCGGTGTTCACGCTGGCGGAGTCCGACGGAGGAATCCTCGTCGTCACTGCCGAGGACGACCGACGGATCCTCGCCCTCGATACCGCCTCCTTCGAGATCTCCGAGGTGCACGTCGACCGACCTCTCTCCTTCGCCGCCATCCACGGCCTGGCATCGGTGCTTCCGACGTGGAGTGGCGGCGTGGTTGCCGATGGCCCGGTGGTCGTGCGGCTCCGTCTGGACACCGGCGCCGAGGTCGTCGACGTGCGGCCGGGTCCGCATCTGGGGCTGGGAGGAGTCTTCGTGGCCACGGTGCCCGGCCCCAGGGGCTACGCCGTGGTGTCTGAACGCGGGACCCCCGTCCTCTATCGCTGGAACGAGGACGTGCCGTGACGCCCCAGGTCGTCGTGCCCACCGCGCAAACCCAGCCCGGGGCCGAGCCGGCCCGGAAGGCGACACCGGTGCTCGTGATCGTCGTCGGGCTCGTCGCGGTGGTCTCGACATGGCCATCGTTGCCGTTCGCAGAAGCGCCGGCGTCCGCCGCCGTTGTCCCCGGCCTCGTGTCCGCACCGGACGTGGAGGCCGCGTCCCGGGGTGGGACCACCATCTGGGAGCCGCCCATTTCGCTTCCCTCGACGGGGTCAGCAGTGGTCGGGCTGGGCGCTCACCTGGTCGCCGTCGCCGACCGCACCACGTGGCCGGCCTCGATCCTGGTCGACGGCGAGTGGCGGAGACTGCTCGGACTGCCGCCCGGGTTCACGTTCGCCCCCGGCATCGGTGTGCACCGTCGCACCGGCTTCGCCCTCGTTGGAGCATCGGGTGACAACGACAGTGTGATCTTCGAGTTCGACGAGGAGGGTGGCTTTGCGGGGACTCGGACGGTCCGCGGCGTCTCAGCCGGGGCGGCCACCACGGTCGGAGATTCCACTGTGGTCTTCGACGTGCGGGGGCCGGAAGGCAGAGTGGTTTCCGCGACGATCGAGCCGATCACACCGCCGGGTCCAGTCGTGGCGGCCGCCAGCGCAGGCGAGTGGATCCTGATTCTCGTCGACGGCGGAACGGTGTATGCCGCCACATTGGACGACCACGCCGCCTGGATCTCACTGGGGACCGGTTTCGCAGATCTCCTCGGGGGAGGGATCGTGGTGGCGGTGGGCCGGGACGCCACCGTCGGATTGCAGGTCTTCGACCCGACCAGTGGACTGAGCCGGCTGGATCGGGCACCGGTGGGGCCGACGGTTCTCTGGGATGACCGGATCGCGGTCTATGACTGGTCGAATGACAGCGTGTGGATGTCGATCGGGGACGGTTGGGAGCGGCTGCCGCTGTGGAAGAGCCAGGGTTTCGGGGCGCCGTTCGGATGGCTGGTTCCCGGTGCGCGAGTGCCAACGGTCGTGGGGTTGGACGATGCGGGCCAACCCGGCCTTTGGTTGGCGAGGGGCTGATCAGTCGACAGGCGCGACGACTTCGACCTGCCCGGCGCGGCGGCCGTCGACGGTCAGCACGCGCAGGGTCCACCCGTCGTGGGTCATTCGATCTCCCCGGGTGGGGATCCGCCCCAACGCCTCGCTTATCGCACCGGACACAGTCTCGGTCTCGCCCTCGGGCAGCTCGAATCCGGTCAGCCGTTCCAGCTCGTCACGTCGCATCCCACCCGGCACCACCCAGGCTCCTTCATGGTCACGGGGTGCGAGCTCGGCCGGGTCGAATTCGTCGGCGATCTCGCCGACCAGTTCTTCGAGGATGTCCTCCAGAGTGAGCACGCCGGCAGTGCCTCCGTACTCGTCGATGACGAGGGCCAGGTGGGACCGTTGAGATCGCATGTCGTTGAGGAGTTGATCGAGATCCAGCGACTCCGGCACCACCGGCATCGGTCGGCGGAGCTGCGCGGCAGTCTTGCCGATGATGTCCTCGGGGTCGGCGGTGAGGATGTCCTTGACATGGACGACCCCGACGATGTGGTCGAGGTCCGCCTTGCACACGGGGATCCGGGAATGGCCCGACTCGGCCGCCACCGCCAGGATCTCGTCGATCGAGGCGTCCTCGTCCACGGTGACGAGGTCGATGCGGGGAGTCATGGCGGCTTCGGCGTCGATGTCGCCGAGAGCCAGTACGGCGGACAGGACACGTACCTGACCGGGGGCGATCAGACCCGTCCGCAGTGATTCGCGCAGTGCCATGCGCAACTCGTCGGGCGTGTGGACGAGTCCGATCTCCTCGACCGGTTCCACGCCGGTGATCCGCACGAGGCCGTTGGCGGCGGCGTTGAGGGCGACGATGAGCGGCCGGAACAACCGGACGTACCAACCGAACAGACGGGAGAGGCGGATCGACAACCGCTCGGCGTCGGCGAGCGCCAGATTCTTGGGAACCATCTCGCCGACCACCATGTGGAGAAAGACGACGATGCTCAAGGCGACCCCGAAGGCGAGCACACTGGCAGCGGTCGGAGTGAGACCCAGCGGCTCCAGCCAGACGAGGAACAGCGAGGCCAGCGCCGGTTCGGCGATGGCCCCCAGTCCCAGCGAACACATCGTGATCCCCAGTTGGGCGCCGGAGAACGTGATGGACAGCTCCCGGAGCGCCTTCAGCGCTCGGATCGCACCGGGGTTCCCCTGATCGGCGAGTCCTTCGACCTGGGCCCGGTTGGCGGCGAGGAGGGCGATCTCGGCGGCGACGAAGAAGCCGTTGGCGAACAGGAGCAGCAGACCGATCAGGAGGGCGGTCGGGTCGAACCCGGCGCTGATCTCGGTGGCGTCGACGGCGAGCTGCATCCTCATGGACTCTCCCCCGCCGGCGGCTCGGCCCCGGCATCCTGTGGCATGGCATGCACGGTCACGACACGCAGCCCGTCGACGTCATGGGCAGCAAGTCGCCAACCGGGGATGTCGATGAACTCGCCCTGACCTGGGATCCGCTCGAGGGTGAAGATGAGGAGCCCTGCCACCGTTTCGTAATCGCCCTTCGGCAGCTCGCAGCCGAGTGTGGCTTCTGCCTCCTCGGCACGGACCGTGCCATCGAAGAGGAAACCGCCGTCGGAGGAGGGGCGGATCGGTACGGTCTCGGCATCGAACTCGTCGTGGATCTCACCGACGAGTTCCTCGACGACATCTTCGAGAGTGACGATCCCGGCGACGCCCCCGTACTCGTTGGCCACCACGGCGAACGTACGGCGGGCCTGACGCATCTTGGAGAGAAGAGAGCGAAGACGGTCGGTCTCCGGGACGATCAGCGCCGGGCCGGCGATGGAGGCCATTGCCGCGGTCTCGCGCTGGGCGGCAGGGACGTTGAGGAGGTCCTTGATGTGGACCGTGCCGACGATGTCGTCGTCGGTCTGGCCGACGACGGGAAAGCGCGAGTGGCCGGTGGTCCGTGCCGCCGATCGTAGGGTGTCGACGGGGTCGTCGCCGTGGAGAAACGTCACCTGGATCCTGGGCACCATCACCTCGTGGACCCGCCGCTCGGCCAGCTCGACCGCTCGGGTCAGCAGTTGGCCCTGGTCCGCCGACAGCTGGCCGACGGCTTGGGAGGCGACGATGATCCGCGCCAGTTCCTCAGGAGAATGGCCGCCATGGCGCTCCTCGGCGACCTCCACTCGGAAGAGCTTGCGTGTCACCCAGCCGGCGGAACCGTCGAAGACCCGGATGATCGGTCCGAAGACGACGCCGAACCAGTGGATCGGATAGGCGACGAAGAGGGACATCTTGACCGGGATTGCCAGCGCCAGGTTCTTCGGTGCGAGTTCACCGAACAGCATCTGGACCACCGTCGAGATCAAGAACGCGAGAGTGAGCGAGAGGGGAACGGCCGTCGACTCGGGCAGACCGAAGAGATCCAGTACCGGTCTGACGACCGCTCCGCCGACTGCGGCCTCGGCGAGGAAACCGACGACGAGGCTCGTGGCGGTGATACCGAACTGGGCGCCCGAGAGCATGAACGATGCCCGATCGAGTTCACGCAGTGCGACCTTGGCTCGCTTGCTGCCCCGGTCGGCTTTCGCTTCGAGGCTGCCGCGACGAACCGAGATGAGTGCGAACTCCGCAGCGACGAACAACCCATTGGCGGCGATGAGCGCGGCGACCAGGGCCAGTGCCCAGTAGGGGTTCAGGGGTGCGTCTCCATCCGTCGGCGGCCAGCCTATCGCCGTCGGGGACGCCGGCGACTGGCGGCGACATTGGCGACTGGCGGCGGTATGCGCATATGCGTATCATGCATTCCATGTCAACCACTGCGGCGCGTCGCCGTGTCATCCGCAACCTGATTCTCGACCAGGCCGTCACCAGTCAGGCCGAACTCGTCGAACTGCTCGAGGCGCGCGGCATCGCGGTCACGCAGGCGACGGTCTCCCGCGACCTGGCGGTGATCGGCGCAATCAAGGCGACCGACGACCACTACCGGATCGGTGAGCGAGGCGACCCGGACGAAGCGATCTCCTACCTCGGCCGCACCGTCGACGAGTTCGTCGAATCCATCCAGTCCAGCGGCAACATCGTGGTGCTCAAGACGCCGCCGGGGGCGGCGATGGTCGTGGCGTCGGCCATCGACGGCGCGGCACTGCCCGAAGTGCTCGGCTCTGTGGGCGGGGACGACACGATCCTCGTCATCAGCGCCAACCCGGATGGCGGACCGGCGTTGGCCACCAGACTCGAACAGATCGGAGCGCGCGCATGAAGGTTGTCCTCGCCTACTCGGGCGGACTCGACACATCGGTCATCCTCACCTGGCTGCGTGAGGAATACGGGGCCGAAGTGGTCGCCTACACCGCCGACGTCGGCCAGGGCGACGAAGTCGCCGAGGCGAAGGACAAAGCGATCGCCACCGGCGCCGTCGAGGCAGTGGTCGAAGACCTCACCGAGGAGTTCGTGCGCGATGCGGTCTTTCCCGCGATCCGAGCCAATGCCACCTACGAGAGCTATTACCTGATGGGTACGTCCCTCGCCCGACCCATCATCACCCGCGGCATGATGCGCACCGCCGAGCGGGTCGGCGCCGACGCCATCGCCCACGGCGCCACCGGCAAGGGGAACGACCAGGTGCGCTTCGAGCTCGCCGCGTACGCGATCAACCCCGACATCAAGGTGATCGCACCGTGGCGGGAGTGGAAGCTGCGCGGCCGGGCCGACTGCATCGCATACGCCGAGGCGCGGGGTATCCCCATACCGGTCACGCCAGAGAAGCCGTATTCGATGGACGCCAACCTGATGCACGTGTCCTATGAAGGGGGTCTGCTCGAAGACCCGTGGGAGCCGCCTCCCGGGGGGATGTTCCGGATGACCGTCGACCCCGAGGCTGCGCCGGATGAGCCGCAATGGGTCACGGTCACATTCGAGCGGGGGACGCCGGTGGCGATCGACGGCGAAGCCCTCGATCCGGTCGCTCTGCTCACGAGAGCCAACACCCTCGCCGGGGCACACGGCGTCGGACGGGTCGACATCGTCGAGAATCGATTCGTGGGGATGAAGAGCAGGGGCGTGTATGAGACTCCAGGTGCGACGCTGTTGCACCATGCCCACCGCGCCGTCGAGTCGATCACTCTCGACCGTGAGGTCGCCCATCTGCGTGACGAACTCGTGCCCCGCTACGCCGAGATGGTCTACAACGGGTTCTGGTTCGCCCCTGAGCGCGAGGCGCTCCAGGCATTCATGGACGACATCCAGAAGCGGGTCAACGGCGAAGCGCGCCTCAAGCTCTACAAGGGGAGCTGTGTGATCGACGGCCGTCGCTCCGCCCGCCACGCTCTCTACGACCAGGCCACCGTCACCTTCGAAGAAGACGACGTGTACAACCAAGCAGACGCCGAAGGGTTCATCCGTCTCAATGCGCTGCGGTTGCGGCGACTCGCCGAGTCGCGGCTGGGAGAAGGTGAGTGACGCTCTGGGGCGGCCGCTTCGGGACCGAACCCGACCGCATCCTCTGGGACTACACAGTGACGGACGTCGACCGTCGGTTGTTGGCAGACGACATCCGCGGGTCGATGGCGCATGTGGCCATGCTGGGCGATGTCGGTCTGGTCTCCCTCGAGGAGGCCGCAGTCCTGGGTGAAGGTCTCAGGCTGCTCCTGGCCGAGGCCAACGACGGATCGTTCGACTTCGACCCGGCCGACGAGGACGTGCACTCGGCGGTGGAGCGACGGCTGGTCGAAGTCGTCGGTGACGTCGGCGGCAAGCTTCACACCGGCCGCTCGCGCAACGACCAGATCGCCCTCGATGTGAGGCTCTACATGCGCCGCGCCGGCCAGGACCGAGCCGAACAGCTGACCGAATTGGTGCGCACGCTGATCGGCCTGGCGGAACGTCACGCCGAGACGATCATCCCCTCCTACACCCACCTCCAGCAGGCTCAGGCGGTGTCCCTGGGTCATCACCTGCTCGCCTATGCCTGGATGCTGCTGCGAGGTCGGTCTCGCTTCGATGACCTGTCCCGTCGCTTGGGCGTCTCCCCGTTGGGGGCGGGAGCGGCCGGCGGCACCAGTCTTCGCATCGAACCGGCCAACACCGCTAGGACCCTCGGCTTCGACGTCGTGTTCGCGAATTCGATGGACGCGGTTGGATCCCGCGACCTCGTGGCCGAACACATCTGGTGTGCCACCCAGGTCATGATCGACCTCTCGAGGCTGGCTGAGGAGATCGTCTTGTGGTCCAGCACCGAGTTCGGCTGGGTCGGCTTCGGTGACGACTTCACCACCGGGAGCTCGGCGCTTCCCCAGAAGAAGAATCCTGACATCGCCGAACTGGCGCGGGGTCGGTCGGCAGGGGCGATCGGCGCGCTCACGTCGATACTGGCCCTGCAGAAGGGTCTACCGATGACCTACAACCGGGACTTGCAGGAGGACAAGACCTACCTGTTCGCGGCCGACGATCTGGCGGCGACGACGCTTACGGCGCTCACCGCCATGCTCGGCAGCGCCACCTTCGACCCCCCGGAGCCGGCAACCTGGGTGACGGCGCTCGACCTGGCGGAGGCGCTGGTGGAACGCGGCGTGCCGTTTCGGGAGGCACATCATGCCGTCGGACGTCTCGTGTCGAGCCTGGTCGCCTCGGACCGCGGGCTCGACACCGCCACCGCAGAGGATCTCGCCGCCGCCGATGCCCGGTTCGAGACCTCCGATCTCGGGCGGATCGACATCGGAGACTCGATCCAGCGCAGGGTCTCCCAGGGTGGGGGATCGGTCCGCTCGGTCCATCAGCAGATCTCGGCCCTGCGCCGTCTGCTGTGAGCTGATCAGACGAACAACAGGACCAGGGGGTAGGCGACCAGCAGGACGGCTCCCTGCCAGCGGTCGAGGCGGCGGCCAATCGTGGCGAGGACGCCGGCGAGGACTGCCACCCCCATCATGATGACCAGGCTGGGGTTGAAGTTGGCCGTGAACGTCCCGTCGCCGATCACT
The DNA here is from genome assembly GCA_035544575.1 of Acidimicrobiia bacterium. Classification (GTDB taxonomy): domain Bacteria; phylum Actinomycetota; class Acidimicrobiia; order Spongiisociales; family ZC4RG35; genus DATHWB01. Next base: position 14,068 of record DATKEC010000017.1, on the reverse strand, counting down.
CCCGCGACGGCGCCGACGCCGAGGGCGTTGAAGAGGTTGGATCCGAGGACGTTGCCCAGGACGAGGTCGTTCTCTTTGCGTCGGGCGGCGGCCAGCGCCGTTGCCAGCTCGGGGAGTGAGGTCCCGACTGCGACCAGGGTGAGCCCGATCACCGCCTGGGAGACGCCCATGCCCAGAGCGACTTCCTCGGCCCCCGTGACGAGGAGCTGTGCGCCCAACAGCGTCACGCCCAGCGACCCGATCCCGAACAGAACCTCGACCCCCGGACGGATGTCCTCGTCCCGTCCGATCTCGTCGAGATCGATGGCGGCAGAGGTGTCGCGTTGTGACCAGATCACCATCAGGCTGAGAGCGATGACCAGTCCGACTCCCAGCACGACGCCATCGAGCAACGACAGCTCACCGTCCCAGGCGAGACCCGTGAGCAGCAGCATGCCGACGAGCATCAGCCTGCCCTCGCGATTGAGTATCCGGGCCTGGCCGACGATCGGACTGATCACGACGCTCAGACCGAGGACCAGGCCGATGTTGGCGATGTTCGACCCGACGATGTTTCCCAGCGCCAGATCCATGCCGTCCGGTTCGGCGGCGGCGAGACCCGAGACGAGCATTTCGGGAAGCGACGTACCCAACCCGACCACGACGGCGCCGATGAGGATGGGTGACAGACCGGAACGTTTCGACAGGCGTGCAGCGGAGAGCACCAGACGATCGGCGGCGACCGTCAACAGTGCCAGACCGCCGATGACCTGGACGATGGCGGTCAGTGACAGATCCACGGGGCGATACCGTAGACGAGGCTTCGGTGCAGGCCGATTTGGGCAGGTACCGTCGCCGGCATGACCGACAAGCAGTACTGCGATGTACACGGGGCCCGCATGGCGTACGTCGAGCGGGGAGCGGGCGCTCCGATCGTGTTCCTCCACGGCAACCCGACTTCGTCGTACCTGTGGCGGGACGTCATCGGTGAACTCGAAGGTATCGGCCGCTGCATCGCCCCTGACCTCATCGGGATGGGCGACTCGGACAAGGTTGGTGGCGACTATCGCTTCGTCGATCACCGCCCCTACCTCGACGGATTGCTCGACGCCCTTGGTGTCGAGAGCGACGTCACCTTTGTCGTCCACGACTGGGGCGGGGGACTCGGGTTCGACTGGGCGAATCGCCACCGCGATGCCGTCAGGGCTCTCGTCTACATGGAGACGATCGTGATGCCGGTGGAGTGGTCGGACTGGCCGGATTCGGCTCGGGGGATCTTCGAGGCGATGCGGAGCGAGGCGGGCGAGACGATCGTCTTGGACAAGAACGTCTTCGTCGAACGCATTCTGCCGGCCTCGGTGCTCGCCCCGCTGTCCGCCGAGACCCTGGCCGAGTATCGACGGCCCTTCCTCGAACAGGGGGAGGGTCGGCGCCCGACACTCTCCTGGCCGCGCCAGATCCCGATCGACGGCCATCCGGCCGACGTCGCCGCCATCGTCGCGGATTACGCCGAATGGCTGGCCGGCTCGGACGTCCCCAAGCTCTTCATCAACGCCGAACCGGGGTCGATCCTCGTCGGGCGCCAACGGGACTTCTGCCGAACGTGGCCCAATCAGCAGGAAGTGACGGTTGCGGGTTCGCATTTCATCCAGGAGGACTCGGGACCTGAGATCGGCCGTGCCGCCGCCGCCTTCCTGCGGAGCCTCGGCTGACGTGGTCCTCCTCGTTCTCCCGGCACTGATGGTGTCCGCTGCCGCAGTCGCCGGCTTCGCCGGGGCGTGGTGGTGGGGCTTCGACCTTCTGTCGAACTTCCGACCCCAGTACGCGGTGGTGGGGACCTTGTTGGGCTTGGGAGTCATCGTCGGCAAGTGGCGCAAGACGGGGCTGGGGGTTCTTCTCGTGGGCCTGCTCAATGCCGCGCTCGTCGGACTGCTGTGGATGAGCCCGCCGCATGCCGCTGTCTCCGAGGATGCGAGCTTCACGGTGATGTCGTTCAACGTCCATGCCTCGAACGAGGCCCGCGCCGGTGTCTTCGACTACATCGGTCGGACCGCACCCGATGTGGTGTTCCTGCACGAGACGACGAGGCTGTGGGAGGAGGCAGCGGTGGCAGCCGACCTCGGCTATGAGATCTACTCGGTCGGCCAGCCGGGGCTGATCTTTTCGACGATGGTCCTGGCAAAACCTGGGGCCGAATTCGAGGGCTTCGGGTTTGCCACCGCCGAACCCCGGGCAGTCGAAGTCGTCATCGACGTCGGAGGGCGGGAGGTGAGGCTGCTCGGAGTCCATCCGCTGTCTCCGATCACTGCGGAGCGGGCCGCTCTGCACAACGCCCAGATGAGTTGGGCGGCCGATTGGGCGGCCAACTCGGACGGCGCATACCTGGTCACCGGGGACCTGAACGCCACCCAGTGGTCTCACGCATGGCGGTCGTTGATCTCGGCGACCGGGATGGTCGACTCGACGCGTGGCTTCGGACTCCAGCCGTCCTTTCCGATGGACGGCAACCCGCTGGTGCGTGTCCAGATCGACCACCTCTTGCACAGTCCCGACCTGGCGACCCTCGATCGGCGGCTCGGGCCCCGCTTGGGATCGGACCACGCGCCGCTCATCGTCCGGCTGGCACCCACCGACTGATCTGGCAGACTTCGCACCAGACCGGAAGGACCCATGCCAGACCGCTTCAAAGACCACCGGACCGCCCTGTCCGACGCCATCGGTGACGGCGCGATCGCCATCATCCCCGCCGCGGTTGAAACCGTCCGCAACGACGATGTGAACCATCCCTTCCGCCAGGACTCCGACTTCCACTACCTGACCGGATTCCACGAGCCAGACGCCGTTTGTGTGCTGGTGCCGGGACATGCCGACGGCGATTACCACCTCTTCGTCCGGCCGCGCGACCCCGAGATGGAGATCTGGACCGGGTACCGGATGGGCGTCGAGGGAGCCAGGGACCGTTTCGCGGCGGATGCCGCCTACGAAGTCGCGGAGTTCGACGCGGTCCTGCCCCGACTCATGCAGGGTCGGGACACGTTGTTTTATCGGCTCGGCAATGCGACGCATGATGCCGCCATCGGCCGGCTGCTCGAGACCGCTCGTTCCCAGCACGAGCGCTTCGGCACGGCCGTTCCCCTGTCCGTTCACGATGTCGGCGTTGTCCTCGGCGATCAGCGGCTTCGGAAGTCCGTCTCGGAGATCGAGAGCATGCGGGCGGCGTGTTCCTTGTCGGCGGAAGGACATCGCGAGGCGATGCGGTTCGCCCGGCCCGGTCTCTACGAGTACCAGGTGCAGGCGGCGATGGAGTATGTCTGGCGGGAGGCCGGCTCGCCCCGCAACGGCTACCCGTCGATCGTGGCGTCGGGTCCCAACGCGATCGTCCTGCACTACATCGAGAACGATCGGCTGATCGAGGACGGCGACCTGATCCTCATCGATGCCGCCGCCGAAGTGGACATGTACAGCTCCGACATCACCCGGACCTTCCCTGCGAACGGACGCTTCACCGCGCCGCAGCGGGCGCTCTACGAGGTCGTGCTCGCAGCCGAGCGCGCCGGGATTGGGGCGGCCCGCCCCGGAGCGACCCTCCGCGAAGTGCACGACGCCTCGACCGCGGTTCTCGCGGACGGACTGTCGGCGCTCGGTCTGGTACCGCGTACCGCCGACGACATCCTCGCGATGCATCTCTACCGCCAGTTCTTCATGCATGGCACCAGCCACTGGCTGGGCCTCGATGTCCACGATGCCGGGGCGGTGCGCATCGGTGGCCTGCACCGTCCGTTGGAAGCGGGGATGGCCTTCACGGTCGAACCCGGCATCTACGTCGCCCCGGATCGGCCGGAGGTGGAGTTCACACTGCTCGAGCACGACCTCGACGCGTGGACCCGGCGGCGGATCCTGGAGGGGACGGCGGCCGCCCGGGAGGCGGAAGCCGCCGAGAAGGAGGCGGCGGAGTCGATCAGCCACCGTATCCCCGAGGCGTTCCTCGGCATTGGAATCCGGATCGAGGACGACATCGTCATCACCGACGACGGACACGAGAACCTGACCTCGGCGGTCCCGACCGAAATCGACCGCATCGAAGCGCTCTGCGCCGACCCCTCCTGGCTCCAACGCACCTGACCCCCCTCGTTCCGCGGGCCAAAACGGACGTATACGTCCGATCTAACCCTGGGTTTGATTGGATCTATACGTCCGATCCGGCCCGCGGAAGGGTGGGTCAGGCGGCGGCTGGGAGGACGTAGTTGACGATGGCGGCGAAGTTGACGGCGCTGGCGGCGATGACCAGCACGTGGAACAACTCATGATGCGAGAACACCCGCGGGAAGAGACGCGGGCGACCGGTCAGCATGAAGACCATGCCCACGGTGTACAGGAAGCCGGCGATCCCCAGCAGGATGATCACGTCGCCGCCGAGCCGGTCGGCGATCCGGAACATCGGGATGACGGCGGCCCATCCCATCATCGATTGGATCGTCACGGACCGACCCAGCCGGATGTCGCGCTCGAAGAACTTGAGGACGATCCCCACGATCGCCGCCCCCCAGACCGCCACCAGGCTGGCGTGACGCCACACCGGGTCCAGTGCCACCACCGCCACCGGCGTGTACGTGCCTGCGACGACGAGGAAGATCGCCGAGTGGTCGAAACGTCGCATCCGCGACTTCCAGCGCGGCGTCCAGGGGACCGAGTGATACAGACACGACACCGTGAACATCGCCACGAGGCTCCCGGCGTAGATCAGCAGGGCCGCGGTGAGTGAGGCTCCCCCCGGATTTGCCACGAGCAGGACGGCCAGACCCACGATGGCAGCGATGGCCGCCGCTCCGTTCAGGAACCCGCGGAAGGGATGATGCATCCGACCGATCGTCATCATCGTCACGGTTTCGAGGGTGTCTCGATCAGGCTTCATCGTGCGTCCTCGTCCTGGACGTGGATCCTGGCACCTCGTCGTGAGTGAACCGTTCCGCTCGGTAGTCTGACAACCCATGGCGAGAACGATTCCGAGACCCTCGGATCTGCTCTACAAGCTCTACGAAGACCGGCTCCTGTCGAGTCTCGACCGGACACGGTTCCCCAAGCACGTCGCCGTCATTCTGGACGGTCACCGCCGGTATGCGAGGTCGGAGGGTCTCGCCAGCTACACCGACAGCTACCGGGCGGGCATGCGCCGCTTCGAGGACTTCCTCGATTGGAACGCCGAACTCGGAGTGCAGGCGATCACAGGCTGGCTGCTGTCCCGGGAGAACCTGGACCGACCCGACGAGGAGCTCGCCCCCTATTTCGAGGTCCTCGTCGAACTCTTCGACCGTCTTCCCGAACGCTGTGCCAACGCCGACATGGCGATCCGCTTCATCGGGAGTCTCGATCTCTTGCCCGATCCGGTCGTCGATGCGGCCAAGCGCGCCGAGCAGGCGCGTCCGGACGGATCGCGGTGGCTGACGATCGCCCTGGGCTACGGGGGCCGCCAGGAGATCGTCGACGCCGCCCGGGACCTGGTTTCCTCCCTCGCGCTCGAAGGGGTCCCCGCCGAGGAGATCGCAGATCGGATCACTGCCGACACCCTGGCTGAACGCATGTATTCGGCACACGTGCCCGATCCAGATCTCCTCATCCGCACATCGGGGGAATCACGGCTGTCGGGATTTCTGCTGTGGCAGTCAGCCTATTCGGAGTTCGTCTTCGTCGACGTGTTCTGGCCGGCGTTCCGGCGAGTCGACTACCTGCGTGCTCTGCGCAGCTTCACGCTCAGGGAGCGTCGCTTCGGCAAGTGACTCAGCGGGTGATGTCGTCGGGCCGGAGGTGTGAGACATCGCCGAAGGCGTGCAAACCGAAGGCGTATGCGGTCGACACCCGCGTCGTGCGGAGGACGGCGACCGAGGTGTGCGCCGAATCGAACCGGGCCCATTCCCACGGTGTGGGCTCTGCTCCGAGCAGATGACCGATCGAGACTGCGTTGGTCCCACCGTGGGCCACCCACAGGATCCGTTTGCTGGCCGCCTGATCCCACAGATGGGGATCGTCCGGGTCGACTCTGGCCAGCCCGTGAGATCCGAGCGTGTGTTGCAGACCGCCGACCACGCGACGGTGGAAGTCCACCACGGACTCGCCTCCCGGCAGCCCCTCCCACAGCCGTTCTCGGGACGACAAGTTGTGTTCGGTGAAGAGGTCGTAGAAGGAGTCAGCCGACTTCCCTTGCCACGTGGCGGGATTGCGGATCTCCTCCAGCCAGTCCACCACCTGCGCCGTGCGACCGAGCTCGGTCTCGAGCGGTTCCATCGTCTGCCGTGCCCGGTTCAGAGGCGAGACCCACAACTCGTCGATCTCTCCCCAGCCGCGCCGCGCCAACGCTCGGGCCTGGGCGAGGCCGCGATCCGTCAACTCGGGATTGTTCTCGACTTTGTTTCCCGGCGTCCATGCAGGTTCGCCGTGACGTACCAGAATGATCTCCATCGGAGGCGACACGGTAGATGCGGAACCGGTGGGCCCCACAAGACGTTCTCAACTCCGCCACAGGGAGACTCATGAAGAAGCACATCATCTTTGCCGCGCTCGCCGTCGTGCTCGCCGCCTGCAACGGTTCAGGCGACGCGACCACGACCACGACCGCGCTGGAAACCACGACCACCACCGCCCCGACCACCACCTCGACCTCAGAGCCGGCCACCACCACCACGCAGCCGATCTTCGGCGATCCGGTCGTCGTCTACATCCTCGACCCGTCGGGCAGCAACGGATTCCGCCAGGGTCCATTCCTGTACCCCATCTCGGTGGCACCGCTCGGAGGAACGGACGAGGCCGGGGCGGCGCTCGAGACGCTCCTCGAGGTGACGGGTTTCGACACCGCGATCCCAGAGGGCAGCTCGGTGGATTCGCTGGCGTTGGACGGAACCACCGCCGTCGTCGACCTCTCCGACGAATTCGCGAGTGGTGGCGGGAGCTTCTCTGTGCTGGCACGCCTGGCTCAGCTGACCTTCACCCTGACCCGGCTCGACGCCGTCGACGATGTGCTCCTCGTCGAAGGTTCCGATCCGGTGACGGTCTTCTCCGCCGAGGGGGTCGTCCTCGACGGGCCGATGACCCGTGAGGACTTCGAGGACTTCGTTCCCGGAATCCTCGTCGACTTCCCGGCAGCGGGAGACACGGTGCCGTCGACCTTCGTGATCTCAGGGGTGGCCGCCGCCTTCGAAGGCGTCTTCCAACTCGAGGTACTGGAAGGCAACACCGTGGTCTTCGCCCCCGAGTTCGCGAGCACGGGCTCAGGTGTCGGCTTCGGGTCCTTCGAGATCGAGGCACCCACCGATGCGGCGCCCGGCGCGCACCTGACCATCAGGGTGTGGGAGTTCAGCGCCGAGGACGGCTCGGTCATCTCCGAGCGCTTCGTCCCGGTGACAGTGGAGAGCTGACCGGGTCACCGGTCGGAGGCTCGGTATCGTCGGGGTCCGCATGCCTGCCGCCAGCGATGTCCGTCGCCGTCTCATCGACCATCTCCGGGACCATTCGGTTCGGACCGACGGTCCGTTCACACTGCGGTCGGGTTCGGTGAGCGACTGGTACATCGATGCCCGCCAGACGACTTTCGACGGTCTCGGTGCGGCCGCGGTCGCAGATGCAGTACTTGCCGTGCTCGAAGCCGACGTCGTCGCCGTCGGCGGTATGACGATGGGTGCGGATCCGATCGCCATCGCCACCGCGGTGCGCGCCGGCCAGCAGGGTCGGAGCCTGCGGGCGTTCTCGATTCGCAAGTCCGAAAAGGACCACGGGACCGGTGGCCGACTGGTGGGTCCTGTCCGGGCGGGCGAGATCGTGGCGATCGTCGACGACACCGTGACGACGGGAGGAGCGCTGGTGGAGTCGATCCAGGTGGCAAAGGCCGCCGGACTCGAAGTCGCCCAGGTCCTCTCCATCGTCGACCGCTCGGGGGGGCGGGTGGGAGAGGTGGTGGCAGCCACTGGCCACCGGTATGCCGCTCTCGTCGATGTCGCCGAGCTGGGGGTGGGCCCATGACGCCCTTGGTGATCCGCCGGTCCGCGTTCCGTATGTGGACGATGTCACTCGTCGGCGTGCCCTTCGTCGTCCTGGCCGTCGACGTCCTCACCCGCCGCCGGATCACCAACGCGCTTCGCGAGATCCTGTTCGAGCCCGAGGCCACCCAGCTGTTCGAGCCACGAGATGTCATCTGGGCCTGGGTGATGCTGGTGAGTGCGGGGATCATCGTCATCTTCGGACTCAAGGAGCTGATGTTCCCTTCGACGGTAGTGGAGGCAAACGGAAGCGGCCTTCGCCTGAAGTTGTCAGGGCCGCTCCGGCCTCCGACCACGCTGAGCTGGGAGCAGATCGACGACATCGGTTCGGGCTCGGTGGCAGACGAGGGCGACCGTCTACCGGTGCTCTGGGTCCGGCTCTTCGAACCCGAACTGGTTCCCGCCCAACCGTGGGGCGCGCGCTGGATCGACGAGCGGACCGTGGCGATGTTGGCGGCCGACTGGGATCGATCCGCTGTGAAGGCCGCCGAGGAAATCACAAGCCTGGCCCTCGCGGCCGTGACGGTTCCGCCAGTCGTCGACGAGCCGGACGCCACGCCGTGATGCTCGGCGCCCATGTCCCGTCCGGTGACCCGCTCGCCGAAGCCACCGCCCGCGGCGCGGGCGTCGTCCAGGTCTTCCTCTCCAACCCGCAGTCATGGAAGAAGCCGGCGCCCCGGGCGGATGCCGCCACCCTGCGGAGTGCGCCGATCCCGATCTACGTTCATGCCCCGTATCTCATCAACCCGGTGGCAGACAACAATCGGATACGCATCCCGAGCAGGCGGATCTTGCAGGAGACCTGCGACGCCGCCGCCGAGATCGGTGCTGCCGGTGTGGTCGTCCATGGCGGCCATGTGACCGGGGACGACGGTGACATGGCAGAGGCGTTCCCACGTTGGCGCAAGGCGCTCGAACAACTCGACTCCGACGTGACGGTCCTCATCGAGAACACCGCGGGCGGTGACAACGCGGTGGTGCGGCGGATCGAGACGATTCGCCGGCTGTGGGACGAGATCGGTGAGCTGGGTGTCGGATACGTCCTCGACAGCTGTCATGCCTGGGCGGGCGGCGAGCCGTTGGACGAACTCGTGGAGCGAACTGTCGAGGTCGTCGGCCGCATCGACCTCGTCCATCTCAACGACTCCCGCGATCCTTTCGACTCACGCCGCGACCGTCACGCCAATCTCGGCCAAGGCGAGATTCCGTCCGACGACCTCGCCCGCATCGTGGCGGGTGTGGATTGTCCGATTGTCGTCGAAACACCAGGAGGCGCCAGCGAGCACGTGGCCGACTTCGAGTGGATCCGGACACGGATCAGCGTGCGATGACACTTGGCATGGTGCTCCGGCATGGTTCCGGCATGGGCGCCGTGCTCGTGGTGGCCGTGCTCTTGTCGGCATGTGGTCTGAACAGCCATGGCCCATGGGTCGACGACGACGGCCGACAGATGCAGGGCAACGAGGTGATCCAGTACGACGGTTTCGCGGCATGCGATCAGCAGCGGGTGGTGTTTCTCTTCTTCTTCGGCGACACCTACGCCAAGGACGACCTCGGTCGCCTCGGCCCACTCACTTCAACCGTCGACGGATCGGCACTCACCTACGACGTGGGCGGCGTCCTTCCCGAGTCTGCCTTCGGAACCGGTATCACCCATGCCGGACGAGAGATCTGGATCGCCGACGATCGCTCCGATTACCTGTACATCCGTCTTCCCAGCGGCCAGGTGGAGCGCTGGCCGCGCGCTGAGGTGTCCTGCATCGAACAATGAGAGGGTCATCGGCCCTGGCGATGATCCCAGGAGACGACTCGGGTCGGGTGGACCGTCACCACGGTGTTCTTGTGACGAAACCGCCCGAAGAGAGCCTCGACCGCCGCGGCGGTGACGTGGGGACCTTCCATCTTGGTGGTGACTGCCAGGTAGGTGGCCATGACCCGTTCCGGGTCGGTGTCGAGTTCCGCGATCCCCTGAATCATCACGCCCCGCAGCTCGTCGTAGCTGTCACCGGTTTCGACGAGAACGGTCAGCCGCGGATCACGCGTCAGGTTGACGATGCGCTGGCTCTTGGTGAACGAGCGGAACGTGACGAGGCCATCGACGACGGTGTACCACAGGGTCGTGAGGTGGGGTTGACCGTCGCGCCCGATCGTCGCCACCTGCAGATCGCGTCCCGTTGCGAGCAGTTGGGCGATCTCGGGTTCGGTCATCGAGATGTCGACGCGGCCCACCATGTCCTCCGTTCTCGGGGGCACAATGAAAGCGTGACCCGCATCGTCCTGCTCGCCCTGGTCGTCGGAGCGTGCTCCGCCCCGCCGACCGTCGCACCTTCGGTGCCCGTGACGTCGGCGCCGGCGGACGCCGAACCGTCGAATCCGGCCACCACGTCGCGCCCCGTGGACACCGGTGACCTCGCAGATGCCGTCGTGGCGGAGGCGACCGTCGACGGCCGCCCACTCCTGGTCGCCGTGGCCTCCACGCCCGAGCAGCGTTCCCGAGGTTTGCGCGGTGTGTCGAATCTCGGGGATCTCGACGGGATGCTCTTCACGTGGGCAGGCGACACGGTGTCGAGTTCGTTCACCATGGCCGACACCGTGATCCCGCTCGACATCGCGTTCTTCGATCTGCAGGGGGCATTCGTCGACGGTTTCACGATGGTTCCCTGCACCGCCGCGCCGTGTGCCTCGTACCGCGCCTCCGGCGACTACGCCTACGCGTTGGAGGTCCCGGCGGGCAGCCAGCCTGGGATTGGTCCCGGTTCGGTGTTCTCGGGGCCGGGCTGAACCCCGGGTCCGGCTTGGCCCTCGACCGTCCCGGCGGATACACTCACGACATTCCTGCGGGCATCGTCCGATGTCCGCCACCCACCTGCTCCGCAGCGATGCATGCGGGGCCGTCCGTTTCACGGATGTCCAGAGGAGGCAACAACCAGATGCGCAACTACGAGCTGATGACCATTCATCGGCCCGAGCTCGGCGAGGACGAGATCCGCTCCAAAGTCACGGAGCTGGAGACGTTTCTCGGGGCTCACGGGGCCACGGTCACATCCACCGATCTGTGGGGCAAGCGCCGCTTCGCCTACGAGATCGACCACATCCACGAGGGGTACTACTCCGTCGTGACCTTCGATGCCGAGACGGAACTCGTCTCCGATCTCGACCGGGTGCTGTCGCTTGCCGACGACGTGGTCCGACACAAGATCGTCCGTCCGGGAGACTGATCGATTTCGTCGCACCCCCCTTGCATGGTGTGGGGGCGGCCGAGAAAGGAGCACCATGTCCGGCAACACAGTCACTCTCATCGGGAACCTCGTCGAGGACCCCGAACTCCGTTTCACCCCTTCCGGGGTGCCCATGGCCAAGATTCGTCTCGCCGTGAACCGTCGCTGGCGCGACCAGAGCGGTGAATGGCAGGAGGACACGTCCTTCTTCGGCGGGACCGTCTGGCGCGAGCAGGCCGAGTCCGCGGCCGAGAGCCTCGAGAAGGGGAGCCGCGTCATCGTGGTGGGCCGTCTCGAGCAGCGCTCGTGGGAGACACCCGAAGGCGAGAAGCGGTCGGTCGTCGAGATCGCCATCGACGAGGTCGGTCCCAGCCTGCGCTGGGCAACCGCTTCGGTCACCAAGACCGCCCGTAGCGGCGGCGGCGACTTCCAACGCAGTTCCAACACTCCTCCTCCCGGTCCCGTCGCCCGCGACGACTACGGCCCGGACGAGGCACCGTTCTAGGAGACATCCATGGCCCGAGCACAACAGAGCAACCAGCGCAACACCACCACCCGGCGACGGGGCAAGGATGCCCCGAACCGGCGCGTCAAGAAGAAGGTCTGTTACTTCTGCACCGAGCGGGTGGACTACATCGACTACAAGGATGTGGCCACCCTTCGCCGGTACATGAGCGACCGCGCCAAGATCCGTTCGCGACGTGTCAGCGGTAACTGCCCTCGTCACCAGCGCGAGGTGGCCGTGGCCATCAAGAACGCCAGGGAAGTCGCCCTGCTCCCCTACCTGTCACAGCGATGAAACTCATCCTTCTCTCTGAAGTACCCGATCTCGGCAAGAAGGGAGACCTGGTGGACGTGTCCGACGGATACGCCCGCAACTTCCTGCTGCCGAAGAAGAAGGCCATCAAGGCGACCGCGGGCGGACTCGCCCATGCCGAGTCGCTGCGCACCGCCCGTGAGGAGGCGGACCGCTCGGCCAAAGAGGAGGCGACGCGGATCGCCAGCCAGCTCGCCGGCATCCGGGTGGTGATCGCCGCCCAGGCTGGCGACGAGGGCAAGCTCTACGGCTCGGTCGCCGCACCCGATGTCGTCGAAGGCATCATCAAGTTCACGGGGGTGCGGCTCGATCGCAAGAACATCGACCTTCGCACCCCGATTCGAGCGATCGGGCTGCACGAGGTGTGGATCAAGCTCCACCACGAGGTCGAGTTCCCCATCACGCTCGACGTCATCCCCGCCTGAAGTCCCCCCGTACCCTGGGTTTGTTCGGACGTATACGTCCGAACAAACCCAGGGTTGGAATGGACGTATACGTCCATTCCGGCCCGCGGATCGGGAGCGAGAGGCCTCGGGCAAGCGCCGTTTTCGCGTTTTCGGCGCGCGCGAAAAGCCATCGGCTACCGAGTTTTCGCGCTGGGACCCGGCTCGGTAGGTTCGGCGTTTCTGTCACACCCACGCGATAAGAGCACATGGGCACCGCTCCGGCCCTCGAAGCAGAGATCACGCGCGACACGAGGATGAAATGACCACGGTTTCGGAACGTCGGGAACACATCACTTCCGGCCGAGTGCCGCCTCACTCCGTCGAGTCCGAAGAGTCGGTGATCGGTTCGATCCTTCTCGCCTCAGAGTCGGCCAACGAGGTGATGGACAAGCTCGAGGCCGACGACTTCTACGTCCCTGCTCACCAGTCGATCTTCCGGGCGATCACGCTCCTCTACAACGCCAACCGCCCGATCGATGCCATCACCGTCACCGAGGAACTGCGCCGGGCAGGCGACCTCGACCGGGTCGGAGGCGTCGCCTACGTCACCCGGCTGCTCGACATCGTTCCCAGCGCCGCCAACATCGAGTACTACGCCGGGATCGTCGAAGAACACGCCCAGCGCCGCCACCTGCTGCGGGCTGGCTCCGTCCTTCACGATCTCTCCTTCAAGCTCGAAGAAGAGATCGCCCAGGTCCTCGATCGCGCCGAACAGACCGTTCTCGCCGTGGCGGGCCGCAAAGTCGGCGACGGCATGGCCCAACTCGGCGGGCTGTTCAATCCGATCCTCGAAGAGCTCGAGATGTTGGAGACCGCCGGCAGCGAGGTCACCGGGCTCTCGACCGGATTTCGCGATCTGGACAGAAAGCTCACGGGTCTGCACCCGGCGAACCTGGTGATCGTGGCTGCTCGGCCGGGCATGGGAAAGTCCTCATTGACGGCCAACATCGCGATGCACGTCGCGCTCGACGGCAGGTCCGTCGCCATCTTCTCCCTCGAGATGGCCAAAGAGGAGGTGGCCCAGCGCATGCTGTGCTCCCTCGCCCGGATCGACTCCATGAAGCTTCGCACCGGCAAGATCGGCGACGCCGCCTGGCCGCGCCTCACCGACGCGGCGGGGCGTCTGTACGACGCGCCGTTGTTCGTCGACGACTCGCCGATGGTGACTGTGACCGACATCAGGGCCAAGTGCCGCCGTCTCAAACGCCAGCACGGCCTGTCGCTGATCATCGTCGACTACATGCAGCTCATGCACGGTTCGGCACGGGAGAACCGTCAACAGGAGATCGCCGAGATCTCCCGGTCACTCAAGAACCTGGCGCGCGAGCTCGAGGTTCCGATCATCGCCCTCAGCCAGCTCAACCGAAATCTCGAGTCACGGGAGGACAAGCGTCCCCGCTTGGGTGACTTGCGTGAATCGGGTTCGCTCGAACAGGACGCCGATGTGGTGATGTTCATCTACCGCGACGAGTACTACAACGAGCAGTCCGACAAGCGGGGGATCGCCGAGGTGGCGATCGCCAAGCACCGTGCCGGGGCCACCGGGGTCGTCGAGATGACCTTCATGCCCGAGTTCACGCGCTT
>DATKEC010000016.1:0-59441 GCA_035544575.1 Acidimicrobiia bacterium | reverse complement strand
TCATACCTGATTCCTTTCGAGGGGGCTCAGGGTGAGTCGAGACGCGCGGTAGAGGCTGGCCAGATCGCAGCAACCCAGGGCCATCGCCATGGTGTCGGAGGATTGCCCGATCTTCGCACCCGTCAGGCAGTGCCGCCGGCCCTCTCGAGCCCGAACGTGGTCGCTTCGAAGAGTGAGGAGCAAGCGCATCGCCCGGATCGTCCTCTCTGACCCTGTCGTTTGGATGTCAGCAACCCTCCAACTGGACGGTCAGAGCCAGGTCCCACAAGCCGAATCCCGGATGGAATCGTCGGATCCGGTTTGCTCGTCTCCGAGTCGCAGCACGCCGAGATGACAGGGTTCGCGCCACCCCCCTGACATTCCGCGGACAGGGTGTCGCGATCCGATGTGCCCAAGTCCATCCAGGAGTGCCCAGGCCATGTTGGTTGAGAAGCTGCTGCTGAAGCCAGAAGAAGCGGCCGAGGCGTTGTCGATCGGCCGATCCAAGGTCTACGAGCTGATCGGCACCGGTGAACTTCCTTCGGTGCGGATCGGGGCCAGCAGGCGGATCCCGGCCGAAGCCCTCGTCGAGTTCGTCAGCCGGCTCCAAGGGGCTGTGGCCGACTCGGGGGCCGGCGGACGCAAATGAGCGTTCATCTCCGTTGGACCAAGGACGGCGCCCGACGCTACGACGTCCGCCTTCGTGACCCGTCCGGCACGACCTATACGAGGACCTTCCGAACCCGACGCGAAGCAGAGGCGTTCGAGTCCGACGAACGAGCCAGTCGACGTCGGGGCAACTGGCTCGATCCACGCCGATCGGAGGACCCGCTCAGGGCGGTCGCTGGCAGATGGCTCGATTCGAACCCTGCAAAACGTCCATCGTCCCGAGCCCGCGACGACTCGGCTCTCCGGGTGCACATCCTCCCCGCACTAGGAGACAGATCCATCGGGTCACTCACCCCGTCTGACATCCAGCGATGCATCAACAACTGGTCCGAAAGCCTCGCACCACGGTCCGTCACGCGGGTGTACCAGACGCTCTCAGCGGTCCTCAACGCCGCCGTGCTCGACGATCGGATCGCCCGGTCACCCTGTCGAGGGATTCGGCTGCCGGCCATCCAGCCAACCGACCGGCCAGTGCTCACCAGCGACCACGTCTCGGATCTTGCCGAGGCGATGGGTCCCCAGTACGGGACGATGGTTTATCTCGGGGCGGTGCTCGGACTTCGTTGGGGCGAGTGCGCCGGTCTCCGTGTCGGGCGCATCGACTTCGACCGATCGACCATCACCATCGCCGAACAGGTCACCCGAGGCGTCGGTGGGCGCTCTGTCATCGGACCACCCAAGTCGCACGCCGCCCGCAGAACCCTGGCAGCACCGCCCGCCCTCATGGAACTACTCGCAAACCAACTCGAGCTGCGTGGACTGACCATCAGAGACACCCACGCCTTCGTCTTTGCTACACCGGACGGCGAACACCTCGACTACTCGAACTGGCTCCATCGGATTTGGTATCCGGCCCGACAGCAATCCCGGGTCGAGTGGGCCCAGTTCCACGACTTCCGTCGAGCCAACGCCACCGGACTCGTCCTGGAAGGCATCGACCTCAAGACGGCGCAGACCCGCCTCGGTCACACCGACCCCAGGCTCACCCTCGGCATCTACGCCCAGGCGACCACCGAGGCCGACCGACAGGCAGCGGAGCGTCTCGGGGAGCGATTTCTGACCCGCCCGAACCGCGATCGAGGTCAAGGTCGTGGTCTGTGACGCGCGATAGACGCGCGATGGAAACGGGTCCCAAACAAGCAGGCCGCTCCGGAGAGCGGCCTGACCTGGGGTTTCTGAGTCGGGACGGTGGGACTTGAACCCACGACCTCAGCGTCCCGAACGCTGCGCGCTACCAAGCTGCGCTACGTCCCGATTGATGCGCGAAGTGTAGACCCCCCCGACCGGCCACGAATCGAGGCCGCTTCTGCGGGCCAGAATGGACGAATACGTCCGAACAAACCCTGGGTACGCGTGGCTCAGGGCTCGACGGTGATCGTGACCGACTCGAGATACACCGACTCGGTGGGATGAGAACGCTCCCGGCCCCCCGCCTGCTGGCGGGTCGGAACCTCGTTGATCCGCTCGACGACGTCGAACCCGTCGATCACCCGGCCGAGCAGGTTGAACGTGGGGTTGAGCGCGGCGGCGCCTCCCCCGCTCACGATGAAGAATTGACTGCCGGTGCTGCCGCGCCCGGCGTTGGCCATCGCCACCACGCCCTCCTCGTAGACGAATCCGGCGGGAGGGAACTCATCGGGGATCGTGTACCCCGGGCCACCCGTCCCCGCGGCAGTCGGGTCGCCGCCCTGGATGACGAAGTCGGGCGCGATGCGATGGAACGCGGAGCCGTCGTAGAACCCGTTGCGGGCGAGGAAGACGAAACTGTTGACCGTTTGGGGGAACTCAGCGTTGTCGAGCCCGACGACGATGGTGCCGCACGACGTCACGAGCGTCGCGGTGACGGTGGCGTCCTCGCGGATTGCCTGATTGATCGGCGCCTGGAACTCCATCGATCTCACCGGATCGGGTGTCGACGCATCACAGGCGGTGGGTTGGTCACGGAAGGCGGCGAGCGCGTCGGGGACATCGTTCTCATCCGAGGATGAGAACGTCCCGAGCATCAGCAGCACGAGCGCAACGGAGGCTCCGAGACCCAACCCGACGGTGATACGACGGCGCATCTCGCGGCGGGCGGCGGCCTTGCGTTCGGCCTCACGAGCCGCAGCCCGCGCTTGTTTCTGACGTTCCCGTCGATCGCTCATCGGGCGGCAGGCTAACGGGGATCGGACCACCTCCGCACCGGCGTATCCTGGCCCCTCCCCCGAACCAGACCACGAGAATGGCCCTCATCGTCCAAAAGTACGGCGGCACCTCAGTCGCCACGCCCGAGCGCATTTCCGCGGTGGCGGACCGCATCGTCGCCACTCACAAGGACGGCAACGACGTCGTCGTCGTCGTTTCGGCGATGGGCAGGACAACCGACGAGCTGTTGCAGTTGGCCGCCGCGATCAGTCCCCTTCCGCCCGCACGAGAACTCGACATGCTGCTGACGGCGGGAGAGCGCATCTCGATGGCGCTGACGGCGATGGCGATCCAGGCCCGGGGCGTAGATGCCGTCAGCTTCACCGGGAGCCAGGCCGGCATCCTCACCGACTCCGAGCATGGCGCCGCCAAGATCACGGGCATCACCGGCGGCCGGGTCCGGGAGGCGATCGACAGCGGCAAGGTGGTGATCGTCGCCGGCTTCCAGGGAGTCGATCCCCAGTCGAAGGAAGTCACGACCCTTGGCCGGGGTGGATCCGATGCCACCGCAGTTGCACTCGCCGCGTCGTTGGGAGCCGACGTGTGCGAAATCTACACCGATGTCGACGGTGTCTACACCGCCGATCCTCGGGTGGTGGCAGATGCCAGGAAACTCGACGAGATTTCTTTCGAGGAGATGCTGGAATTGTCGGCGGCCGGCGCCGGCGTGCTCATGAGCCGCTCGGTCGAGTTCGGTAGGCGGTTCAACATCCCGATCCATGTGCGTTCGTCGTTCAAGCCCGACGAGGGCACCTGGGTCAAGGAGGAAACCATGGAACAAGCGATCATCAGCGGCGTGGCCCACGACACTTCGGAAGCCAAGCTCACCGTGCGCGGCGTGCCCGATCGTCCCGGTGTGGCGGCCCGCCTCTTCGAGCCTCTGGCCGACGCCGGGATCAACATCGACATGATCGTCCAGAACACCTCCCACGACGGGACCACCGACATCTCACTCACTGTCCCCAAAGCGAGCCTCGACGCGGCCAGGACGATCGCCAATCGAGTCGCCGCCGATGTCGATGCCGCCGGTGTCGAGGTCGACCCTGACATCGCAAAGGTCTCCCTGGTGGGCGCAGGGATGAAGTCTCACCCCGGCGTGGCGGCCAAGGTGTTCCGCACGATGGCCGACGCCGGGATCAACATCGAGATGATCTCGACTTCGACGATTCGCATCTCCTGTGTGGTGCGTGCCTCCGATGTGGAAGAGGCTGTGCGCCTCCTCCACCGCGTGTTCGAGCCTCCTTTGGTCAGCCGGGAGGTGGGAGCATGACCGACGTCGCGATCGTGGGTGCGACCGGTGCGGTCGGGCGCACCATGTTGGAGATCCTCATCGAGCGCGAGTTCGATGTGGGCGAACTGCGGTTGATGGCATCGGCTCGGTCTGCCGGACAGAAGCTGGAAACGCCATGGGGAGAGGTGGAGATCGAAGACCTCGAGCTGGCCGATCCGGCCGGACTCGACATCGCTCTCTTCTCCGCCGGTGGGGATCGCAGCCGTCTGCATGCTCCGCGATTCGCCGATGCCGGGGTGACGGTGGTCGACAACTCTTCGGCTTTCCGGATGGAGCCCGACGTCCCGCTCGTGGTGGCCAACGTCAACGATGACGCCATCGCCGATCGGCCCCGCGGGATCATCGCCAACCCCAACTGCACGACGATGGCCCTGATGATGGCAGTGGGGCCCCTCCACCGTGCGGCAGGACTCGTCTCGATGGTCGCCACCTCGTATCAGTCGGTGTCCGGGTCGGGCAAACAGGGAATCGACGAACTGCTCCGTCAAACCCGTGAGCTGATCGCCAGCCCCGAAGCCCTCCAGCACGGCGGATGGGAAGATCCGGGCGGCAGCCTCTACCAGCGACCGATCGGCTTCAACGTGCTCCCATATGCGGGGAACGAAACGGAGCACGGGTACACCGACGAGGAGTGGAAGCTGGTGAACGAGACCCGCAAGATCCTCGGAGCCCCCGGCATCAAGGTCGAGCCGACGTGCGTACGCGTCCCGGTGATGGTCGGCCACGGCATCGCCGCCACGCTCAGATTCTCTCGTCCCATGGATCGCAGCGAAGCCCTCGATCTCTTGGCCGCCGCGCACGGGGTCCAACTGTGGCTGGACACGACGCCCACTCCGC
The DNA here is from genome assembly GCA_035544575.1 of Acidimicrobiia bacterium. Taxonomy (GTDB): domain Bacteria; phylum Actinomycetota; class Acidimicrobiia; order Spongiisociales; family ZC4RG35; genus DATHWB01. The sequence continues at coordinate 54,481 of DATKEC010000016.1, read as the reverse complement.
TGGACTCGGCAGGAATCGACGACGTCCTCGTCGGCCGGGTCCGAGAGACCGTCGGCGAGGCAGGCGGGATCAACCTGTGGGCGGTGGGCGACAATCTTCGCAAGGGCGCCGCCCTGAACACGGTCGAGATCGCCGAACGCCTGACGTCTGGGGCGTGACCGTCAGCTGAGAGCGGGCGTGGAAGAGACGACCCAGCGGGCTTCGGGGAGGAACAGACTCGGTCCCACGATGGGAACCGCCGGCCCAAAGGCCGTGGCCGATATCCACTGGTCGTTCAGCTCCCCGGTGAACAGCCGGAAGAACACCTCGTGATACGACGTCACGGTGCGCTCCGGGGTCGGAGCAGGCACCTGCATCGACGGGGCAACCGCACCGGTCTGTGGCGCGGCAGGCGCCGTCGGGGATGGTGACGGCGATGGTGGGGGAGGTGGCGGAGGAGGCGGAGGAGGCGGAGGAGGCGGAGGAGGCGGCGCGGCGGCGCCACCGCTCGGAGTGATCTCGGTGCAGAACACGACGGCGATGTAGAGCTTTCCGTCGGCGCCAGTCGCTGCTCCTGTCCCCATCGCAGTCCAGGCCGAGGAAAGCAGCAGGCTCCGATGGGTCGACGACTTGAGGAAGAGGTCGAAAACGACCTGCACAGAGGATCCCGCACCGACGATCTCGCCCGCCGACGAGCAGATACTCGTGAGGGGAGACAGCGACGCGTGGGAGATCGCGCCGGCCGCCGCCTGACGGGACGCCGAGGAATTGGCGAACTGCTCAAGCTCGCCGCGGTTCGGGAGCGAGCTCGAACGGGCCCCGTTCACAGCACTGTCGACGGCGTCGGCCGAGGCCGAAACGGCAGGCAGCATCAGGACCGCCAGGAGCGCGAGGGGCAACAACTTATGCACGAACCGAGGGCACCATAGGCCCGGAGACCTACTCGACCAAGCTCATCGGGCGGCGACCTTTCGCGACTTTCACCAGGCTCGGAACTGTCACCTCGGCCCAAGACTCGGCCGTCGCCAAGGTGTTGGAGGGGGCACCCGGCCACTACCGTCTCGGCGGTGCCGATCGACCTCCACACTCACTCCACGTCCTCGGATGGCTCTCTCACACCGACTGAGCTGGTCGAACTCGCGGCAACGATCGGGCTGGAGGCGATCGCCCTCACCGATCACGACACCCTCGACGGGGTCAAGCTGGCCCAAGAGGCGGCGTCGGCTGCCGGGATCGAACTGATTCCAGGAGTGGAACTTTCCCTGGACTGGGACCGGGGCGGTATGCACATGTTGGTGCTGTGGCTCGAACCTGGCTCCGGCCCGCTCCAGGACCGGCTCGCCGCGATCCAGGACGCCCGCAACAACCGCAACGCCCGCATCATCGGCCGCCTCAACGAACTGGGACTGGACATCACGCTGGCGGAGGTCGAAGAGCAGGCGGGTGACGGGTCGGTCGGTCGTCCCCACTTCGCAGCAGTCATGGTCCGCAAAGGTTTCGTGACGGACATCAAGGCGGCGTTCGACGAGTATCTCGCCAATGGGCGTCCGGGGTACATGTCCCGCCAGCGTCTCGGGCCTGAAGAAGCGATCGAGCTGGCTCGCCGCTCGGGCGGCGTACCGATTCTCGCCCACGCCCACACCCTGGGACTCGACAACCAGGCCGAGGTCGAAGCCGTGCTCGCTCGGCTCTCGAACGCAGGTCTCGTCGGGATCGAATGCCACTACGGCAGCTACGACGCCGACGAACGAGCCGGTTACGCGCGTATGGCGCGCCGTTTCGGGCTCCTGGCATCCGGTGGGTCAGACTTCCACGGCACCTACAAAGCCGACGTGGCACTGGGAAGGGGATCGGTGGGGATCGACGTCCCCGCCCATCTCCTCGAACCGCTGCGGTCAATGAGGCCATGAGCCCGGGCCCCCGGATCGGGACCGCCGCCGCCATCGTCGCGGCCGGTGTGCTCCTCTCCCGGGTGCTGGGATTCGGACGCGACCTCACGATGGCGGTCATCCTCGGCCGTACGGCTGAGACCGACCTCTACCAATACGCGTTCACGATCCCCGACTTCGCCTTCTATCTGGTGGCCGGGGGATTCCTCTCCATCACGCTCATCCCGATCCTGTCCTCCCGGGTCGAGGCCGGGGACGAGCCGGGGCGTGATCGCGCCTTCACCGCGGTGTTCCGGACGGTGGCTCTCATCTTGGCGGCTCTCACCGGGCTGGCGGCGGTGGCCACCCCCACGCTCGTCGAACTCGTCTTCCCGGAGGTGACCGGGCCCAATGCCGAGCGGCTTGTCGACATGACCCGGATCGCACTGCTGCTCCAAGTTCTGTTCGCGCTGGGTGCGCTCTTCTCAGCGGTCCAGTTCACCTATCGGCGATTTCTGGTCCCAACGCTCGGACCGATCATCTACAACGCCGGAATCATCCTCGGCGGGGTGATCGGGAGTCTCGACGGCGACCCATCGCCCGAGTCCTTTCTCCTCGGAGGTGTGATCGGCGCGGCGGTCGGCTCGTTCGGATTGCAGTGGTGGGGAGCACATCGCCTGGGTGTGCGTTTCGTGACGCCGGAGCGCAACAACCCGGCCGTTCATGAATACCTGACGCTGGCGCTCCCCCTCATGATCGGCCAGACGGTCATCGCTCTCGACGAGCAGTGGCCCCGGGCTTTCGGACAGTTCGGGCCGGACGGGACGACCGCGGGTCTCCAGTACGCCCGGCGGCTGATGATGCTGCCGGTCGGTGTGGTCGCTCAGGCGGCGGGTGTCGCCGCCTACCCCTACCTCGCAGGCCTCGCCGCCCGGGGCGACACGTCCGGTCTTCGGTCCACCGTCGATCGCTCGATGCGGGCTGCCCTCGTCATCTCGGTGCCCGTCACCCTTGTCGTGGTTCTGCTCTCCGACGTCTGGGTGCGTCTCGCGCTGCAGTACGGCGCCTTCACCCCCACCGACACAGCCGTCGTTGCCTCGCTCTTGGCGATCTACGCCTCGGTCGTCCCGTTCTGGGTGGTCCATCAGGTGATCACGCGGGCCTTCTACTCCCGCCGCCAGATGTGGACACCGGTGTTCGTCGGGACTTCCGTCACCGTGTTCACCGTGCCGGCGCTGTTCCTCGTCGCCGGGGACGGCACCGGCATCGCCGCCGTCTCCGCGGGCGCCGTCGCCACCTACGCAGCGTTGATCTCGCTGGCCTGGTACCGGAACTCACCCCAGGCTGAACGCCGTGAGATGCTGGGTTTCATCGGACGTGTCGTGACAGCGGTGCTCTTGGCCACCGCGGCAGCAGTGGCCGCCAACACGATGGGTGCGCCGATCGCGGGCACCGCGACAGCAGTGGTCGTGTTCTTGGCGGCCGGGCACCTGTTGGGTGTCGACGAGATCGAAAGCCTGAGTCGGAAGCTTCTCAGGTCTCGGTGAGCCAACTGTGGCGGTCCTCGGCCACCGCCAGGTGGATGTCACGCAGGGCAGCCCGCAACTCGGTGGTCTGCGTGCCGACGGCACCGGTTCCGACGGGGATCTCCTCGCCGTCGATCACCAGGGTGCCGACCGCAGCCAGCACCGCGGCGGTGCCCGACAGCGCCGCCTCGGCGTCGGGGCGGGAGGCCCACTCCACCACGTCGGACACGGTCAGAGACCGTTCCTGGACCTCATAGCCCAGGTCGCGTCCGAGCTGGAGGATCGAATCGCGTGTCACGCCGTGGAGAAAGCTCTCAGTGAGTTTCGGAGTGACGATGCGCTCGGCATCGATGAGCATGAAGTTCGACGCCCCGGTCTCCTGGACGTCTCCACCGGGGGCAAACAGCACCTGATCGATCCCGTACTCGTCGCGGCGATCCATGGTGATCCCGAGCGCCATCACGTAATTGGCGCCGCTCTTGACCATTCCGAAGGTGGGGGTCGAACGGGGCTGCTTCTGCTCGATGGCGATCTTGAGCGCCCGGTCCCCGCCCTTGAAATAGTCCCCGACGGGGCTGGCGAGTACGAACAGCATTGCCTCCTTGCTCGGCACGGCTGCCGCCCCGATGTTGGCCTCCGTGCCGATGAGGGTGGGACGAAGGTAGAGCGACCCGGGCGAAACCGGCACCTGGTCGCGGTTGGCGGCCACGGTCTCGTGGATCATCTGGTTCAACATCTCGCCTGGGGGAACGGGGAGACGGAGAATTCCGGCACTGGTCGCCATCCGTTCCGCATGGCGCTCGGCCCGGAACACGCGAACCACGCCGTCGGCTCCGCGGTGGGCTTTCAGCCCCTCGAAGCAAGCGCTCCCGTAGTGAAGGACGTGAGTGGCGGGGTGGAACGAGAACGGCCCGGTGGGAACCACTTCGGGTTCGGACCAGGAACCGTCCTTCCAGTGGGCAACGGCCATCGACTCGGCGAACACCGTGCCGAAGGCCGCGGTGGGAGCTTCAGGGAACGTCGATGTCACGTGCAGCCTCCGGATCGAATCTGGATGGCGCAATCTACGACATCGCGTCAGAGATCCGGCCAGTTGCGGCCGGGATCGGGTGCCACCGGCGGATCGAAACGCCCGATCGGAGTCTGCACGCCGAGACGAACCCAGGCGGGCGGAAGCCGATCGTTCCGACGCCGACTACGGGCCCGCTCCTGAGCCGCGAGGCTCTCGCGGATCACGGCGACGATGGCCGCCGCCTCGTAGGGCCCCACGCCGCCCCTGATCTCGATGTGGCTCTCAATCATGCAATTCCACCAATTCGATGAGGGTACCCCCGAGGTCCTTCGGGTGGACGAAGGCGATGCGGGCGCCCCGCCCACCGAGACGCGGATGCCGGTCGATCAGCGCTGCTTCGCGGGATGCCAGGTGCGCGAGCGCCGCCTCGATATCGACCACTGCGAAGGCCACGTGGTGCAGGCCCTCGCCGTGCGTGTCCAGGAACCGGCCGACCGGGGAGGCAGGACTGAGCGGTGACACCAACTGGATGAAGGATCCGCCCAGCGGGATCATGGCCTCTTCCACACCCTGGGACTCGACGGTCTCGCGGTACAGCGGGGTGACCCGGTACCGATCTTCGTATCCGGCGATTGCCGCATCGAGATCACGCACGGCGACGGCTGTGTGGTCGAGGTTGAGCAGCTTCATCACCCCCCGATTCAAGCCGCTCGACGCCGTGCCCGGCCACCCGCAGCGGCCGATAGGCTCACCTCTCATGAACGCTGTGATCACCGGGCTGGCCCGGACCCCGATCGGAAAGTATGGCGGCGCGCTGGCTGGTCTCCGTGCTGTGGACCTCGGAGGCGCGGCGATCGCCGCCGCCGTGGAGCGGTCCGGGACCGACCCCGCCGCAGTAGACGAAGTCATCGTCGGCCAGGTCCTGCAGGCGGGGGAAGGACAGATCACGTCCCGTCAAGCAGCGGTACGGGGCGGGCTGCCGATGACGGTTCCCTCGCTGACCGTCAACAAGGTGTGCCTGTCAGGTCTCGCCGCCATCGGGCTCGCCAACCGCGCGGTCGCCACCGGGGACGCCACCTTTGTCGTCGCCGGCGGGATGGAGTCGATGTCGAACGCGCCACACGTCGTTCGAGAGCTGCGTTGGGGCGCCCGCATCGGCGACGTGCCGATGGTCGACGTGATGAATCACGACGGTCTCTTCTGTGCCTTCGACCATTGCACGATGGGCGAGTCCTCCGATAACAAGAACGCCAGCCTCGAGATCAGCCGGGCCGAACAGGACGAGTGGTCGGCGCGATCCCATGCCCGAGCGGCGGCGGCGACCGACTCCGGAGCATTCTCGGATGAGATCGTCGCCATCAGTGTTCCCCAACGCAAGGGAGAGCCGGTGACGGTGGTACGAGACGAAGGCATCCGGGCGACCACCACCCCCGAGTCGCTGTCCTCGCTCCGACCGGCCTTCACCGCCGATGGCAGCATCACCGCGGGCAACGCCTCGCAAATCTCCGATGGCGGAGCGGCCGTCGTGGTGGCAGATCGTGCCGCCGCCGAAGCCAACGGCAGTCCAATCGCGGCCGAGATCCTCGCATACGGCCAGATCGGCGGGGTGGACGCCACGCTCCACGAACGCCCCGCTGAAGCGCTGCGGGTGGCGCTCAAGAAGGCGGGACTAGAGCCGGCCGACCTCGATCTCGTCGAGATCAACGAGGCGTTCGCTGCAGTGGCGCTGTGGTCGGCCCGCCTGCTCGACATCGACGAGGCCCGCGTGAACGTCAACGGCGGTGCGGTGGCGCTCGGCCATCCCATCGGGTGTACGGGGACGCGACTGGTCGTCACATTGGTCAACGCCCTTCGCTCCCGAGGAGGCGGCATCGGCGCCGTCAGCTTGTGCGGTGGTGGCGGGCAGGGTGACGCGTTGATCCTGAAGGTCGCCTGATGGCAGAGATTCCCGACCGCAACCTCGGACTCGACCTGGCACGGGTCACCGAGACTGCCGCCATGGCCGCCGCACGTTGGCAGGGGCGCGGAGACAAAGAGGCCGCCGACAAGGCCGCCGTCGACGGCATGCGCGCCCACCTCGGCACGCTGGACCTCAACGGGATCGTCGTCATCGGCGAAGGCGAGAAGGACGAGGCCCCCATGCTCCACAACGGCGAGCGGGTGGGCAACGGTGACGGACAGGAAGTCGACATCGCGGTCGACCCCGTCGAAGGGACGAGCCTCGTCGCGTCCGGGATGCCGGGAGCCCTGGCCGTGCTCGCCGTGTCCGAGCGGGGGACGATGTTCCCGCCCAACTCGATGGTGTACATGGAGAAGATCGCGGTCGGTCCGGAGGCGCGCGACGTCATCGACCTGGACGCCCCCGTCGCACGCAACCTGGCAGAGGTGGCAAAGGCCAAGGACAGCGACGTCAACGACCTGACGGTCATCATCCTGGACCGCCCCCGCAACCAGCCCTACATCGATGCGGTCCGGGCGGCCGGAGCCCGCATCCGGCTGATCCGGGACGGAGACGTGTCCGGGGCGATCGCCACCGGCCGAGCGGGAACGGGGATCGACATGCTGCTCGGTATCGGGGGTTCACCGGAAGCGGTTCTCGCCGCGGCCGCCATGCGATGCATGGGCGGCGAGATCCAATGCCGGTTGTGGCCGCGCGATGACGCCGACCGCGCGTACGCCGCCGATAATGGTTACGACCTCGAGCGAGTCATGGGTACCCATGACCTCGTTGGCGGCGCCAACGTCTCCTTCGCCGCCACCGGCATCACCGGAGGCGAATTCCTCAGTGGTGTGAACTTCCACGGCGACGGGGCCGTCACACACTCCGTGATGATGCGGTCAAAGACGGGATCGATCCGCTACATGGACGCGTTCCACAACCTCTCCAAGCTCGGGACCCTGTCGAGCGTCGAATACGGGTGACGATCGAGCCGTCTGAGGTCGCCGCCGCTCTCGCCCGGGTCGGCCTCCTCGTGACGCAGGATCCCCGGCACGTGGCGCGGGGATGGGAAAGCAACATCTACCGATGCGAGACGGCCGACGGCGTGCTGGCCGTCCGTGTGCATGCCGGAACCGAGCGCGCCACCGCGGAACGCGAGGCGGCCATGATGTCGACCCTGGCGGAGCTGGACTACCCGGTTCCGGGCGTCCACGGGCTCACCACGGTCCGAGGCCATCCCGCGCTGATCATGGCCTTCGTCGACGGCACCAACCTGTGGGCCGGACTGCACGGGGTCATGGAGTCGGCCCAGATGTGCAGGGAGTTGATGAACCGACTGCACCGGCTGGCGGCGCCTTCCGCCGACGACTCCTTGGCGTGGCTACGCGCCGCGACCGACCGAGTCGTCCATGCGATGCCGCGGTTCGTTCCCTTCGTGGATGCGCTGTGGGACGACCCCCCGGCTGACCTCCGGGTTTCGTACTGCCACCTCGACTTCCACCCTGGCAACGTCCTCTGGGACGGCCAGCCGTGGGTCGTCGACTGGACCAGCGGGCGGATCACCGACCCGCGGCTCGACCTCGCATGGAGCCGGCTCCTCGCCGCGATGCACTACCCCCACGCGGCAACGGTCTTCTCCGCCGCCGACGAGGATCCGTGGTTCGACACGGCAATGGCGCTGCGCAGAATCACCACTGTCGCCAACATGCTCGGAGGGTCTGCACACGCCGTGGGCGACAGCCTCGCCGACGAACTTGGCGACATCGCCGTCGCCGGGGAGTGGCTCGAGGCCGGCACCGGTGTGGAGGTGAGGGACGTGTGGGCTCTGCTGACCGGTGAGTGATCAGTCGGCTGACCGCTCGGCAAGTTCGACGATGTAGTCGAACTGATTCTTGGTCACGGGCTGGACGGAGAGCCGGCTGCGGTTCAACAGGACCATCTCGGAGAGAGCAGGATGCTTCTTGAGTTCCGGCATCCCGACGAGCCGAGGAAACTTCGCGACGAACTTCATGTCCACCATGATCCAGCGCGGATCAGCCGGATCCGAGGTCTCGTCGAAGTACTTCGAGGCCGGATCGAACTGGGTGTGATCTGGATACGGACCGCTCGCCACCTCAGCGATCCCGACGATCCCGGGCGGCTTGGCGTTCGAGTGGTGGAAGAGGACCAAGTCGCCCACCGTCATCTGGTCGCGCATGATGTTGCGCGCCTGGAAGTTGCGGATGCCGTCCCAGTGTTCGACACCGCCCCGCTCCAGGTCGTCGATGGAATAGCTCTCAGGTTCGGACTTGATGAGCCAGTACTTCATGGCTCGCCGATGGTGCCATGGACCGACGGCGGGTCCAACAGCACATCGCGGATCAGAGGAGACCACCGAGGCGAAGGGCATCCATCAGGTCACGCGCGACGGGCACGCCCATCGACTCGAGTTCGCGCCGGTGATGCGACCCGTTGTCCACCAACACGACGGCCGCTCCGACATGGACGGCCGCGACTGCATCGTCGGTGGCATCGCCAACCAGGAGCACCGTCGACGGATCCTCGTGCTTCATCAACTCCCGCAAATGCGCCTCGAGGAATCTCGCCTTGGGTGCTCCCGGCTCGCCCCGCAGGCCGTCGACCCGCGAGAAGAACGAGCCGACGCCCAGGCGATCGACCAGCGGGACCAGCTCATCGTGAGGGAACATGGAAAGCAGGGACTGGTCGGCGGGAACCGAGGTAACTGCGTCGAGGGCGTCGAGGGCATCCGAGGAGAGTCCCGCCGTGGGGAGCAGGTCCCGATACGCGTCGTGGAAGCGACGGTCGAGATCGAGCCACTCGAGTTCGGAGATCGGACGCCCGACGAGCCTCTCGTAGAACACCTTGACCGGGCGGGTGTAATGGGTCCGATAGACCTCGGCTGTGATCGGGCCGAAGCCAAGGGTCGCCACCCCGGCGCTGACGGACTCCACCACGAGGTGGAGATCGTCGAACAGTGTCCCGTTCCAATCCCACACGACGTGGCGAATCACAGCGCCTCCAGTTCGGCGTCGTAACGACGAGCCACGACGCTCCAGTCGAAGGTCGCCATCGCTTCCCGAAGTCCGTCCGGCGGCTCCGGCGAGGTGAGCGCGTCGCGCAGCGCCGCGGCAAATCCACCTGGTTCGTACAGCACCGACTCATGATGGTCTTCGGGAATCAGCCAGGGGTAGGAGAGCCTGCGAGGCAGCACCGGCCGGGCACCCGCGGCGACCGCCTCGACGATGCTGATCCCGAAGAACTCCTGGAGAGCGGTGCTCACCACGATGTCCGACGAGAGCAGCAATGAGCGGTACTCCTCGGTGCCGAGGTGACCGTTCACCCACAGGCGGTCGGCCAGGTCGGTCGCCAGTTCATCGAGCACGCCCGGGACCGTGTGGAACCGCTCCCCGGTGAGAGCGAGTCGAAAGTCGTGCGTGGAAGCCGCGGCGCGGACTCCGTCCGCGAAGGTCTCCGGGTCCTTGTCGTGCTCCCAGCGGTGGTTCCAGAGGATCAGCGGGACGGCGGTCCGCGTCGTCGGCCCCGAAGCCCAGGAGAGATCGACGCCGACCGGGAGCACTCCGGCGCGCGCCGCCACCTCGTCGACGAGACCCACGTGGGTGTGGTCAGGAAAGCTCTTCAGCAGCCCGGGAATCTCGGCAAGGAACACGTCGCGGTGATAGGCGCTGTTGAAGTAGACGGCGTCTGCGGCCAACGCCGACGTCCAGTTGAGAAAGGGGTAGGACAGATCGAGGGTCATCTGCGGGCTGTCGGGGTAGGTGAGCTGGCTCTCGTGGAAGTACAACGCAAGCGGTGGCCTTCCGATCGAGGAAGCGAGGAACGTCCTCAGTGCCGCCACATCCACCATGTCTGAGACGAGCACCACGTCGGGCCGGTAGCCGTCGGCGGCGAGAGCGGCGACGTCCTGAGCCAGCGTCACCGCCGATCCCTTCATCCTCCATGTCCAGAAGCGTGCCTCGTGGCTGACGACTGTGACCTCGTGCCTCGACGCCGCCGCATAGCCCTCCGCCCAGGCGCGGTGGGAGCCGCCGAGATAGGGCTCGATCAGCAGAACACGCATCCGGCGGAGCTACATCTCCATCCGGCCGACGAGGGCCCGGCCGAGTGTGAGTTCGTCGGCATAGTCGAGGTCGCCGCCGACCGGCAGGCCACTGGCGAGACGGCTCACCTTGAGCCCGTGCGGCTTGAACTCCTTCGCCAGGTACATGGCGGTGGCGTCACCCTCCATGGTCGGGTTCGTGGCGATGATCAACTCCGTGAGAGCTTCGACGGCGACCCGCTGACGCAGCTCGGGGATGCGGAGCTGGTCGGCGCCAATGCCGTTGATCGGTGACAACGAACCACCCAACACGTGATAGAGCCCCCGATACTCCTGAGTCTTTTCGACCACCACGATGTCCTGGGGGCGTTCGACGACACAGACGATGGCCGTGTCGCGCCGGGTGTCGCGACAGATCGTGCACTCCTCGGACACCGTGACGTTGAAGCATCGCCGGCAATGGGTGACCTGGTCGCGGAGGTCGAGAATCGACTGGCCGAGCCGCCGTGCGTCGGCGTCATGGATGCTGAGCAGATGAAAGGCGATTCGCTGGGCGGACTTGCCGCCGATACCAGGAAGGCGCGAGAGCTCGTCGATGACCCGTTGGAGCGGACCGTCGTACATCAGCCGAGCAGACCGCCCAGTCCCCCGAGGCCGCCGGCGAGCCCGCCCATCTGTGACTCCGCTGCCTCCGCCGCCGCTCGCATCGCTCCGTTGACTGCAGCCACGACGAGATCGCCCAGCATTTCGGGATCGGACGGGTCGATCACATCAGGCGCGATCTGGACGGAGACGAGCTCGTTGGAGCCTTTCACGACGGCCTTGACGACCCCGCCACCGGCCGACCCCTCGAACGTCATCTCAGCCAGCTCGGCCTGAGCGGCCATGAGCTGCTCCTGCATCTGCTGTGCCTGCTTCATCAGCTGCTGCATGTTGGGCTGGCGGTTCATGGGGGACCCCTCGTCGACTGCGAACCCGCGATTGTACGGACCGCGGGGCGCGTACCTGTGGCGCAGGGCTCAGGGGGGTCAGTCGTCGAACTCGTCGATGACGATGCCGCCGAGTTCGTCCTCGACGAGCTTGAACGGATCGGTGGCGTCCGAAGATGCCTCCGTCATCGAGTTCTTGTCCGGGACGCGGTCTTCGTCGTCGGCCTCCCCGCTCTGCGGAGGGGCTGCGGAAAAGGCGGCATCCGGCGCCGAATCGTCGGCGGCGCGGAATCGGACCGACACGGTTCCGCCCAACAGGTCGCCGGCCTTGGTCGCAACCACAGCGGCGACGGCCGGATCGCTGCGCAACGACGCGAGATGGAAGTCGTGACGCACGTGGATGATGAGCGTCGACCCTTCCACGCCGCCGGGTTCGGTCTCCCGGAACAAAGCCCAGCGACGCGCCCCCAGCAACTCACGCAGCCCGCCGAACAGCCCCGGCCAGATCGACCGGAATGACTCCAGGTTCACCGTGGCGGGGGGCGGCACCTGGCTCGGCTCGCCCGCGAGCGGCCGGGCCAACTCCTCGACGGTGGGTTCGGGTGCGGGGTTCTTTGCGGGCGGAGTTGGCACTTCTATGGGGTCGGGCTCGACGACGGATTCCTCGGCAGTGACCGGATCGGGAGCGTCGAGTGCGGGAGAAGCGGCGGGAGCGAGTGCAGGGGATGACGGACCAGAGATGCCCTGCTGTTTGGAGAGCCGCTCGATCCGGTCGAGGCGCGAGAGCATGGCCGCCGGATCGGTGGACGTCTCGGGGCGGGTGAGCTTGATCATCGCCAGCTCGAGCATCAACCGTTCTTCGCGCCCCTCGCGCAACTTGACCAGCGCGTCGCCGAGGAGGTCCACGGCGCGGACGACGTCACCGGCCGGAAGCCGCGCCGCCGCCTTGCGCCACGATTCCAGGATCTCAGCCGGCTCGTCGGCCACCTCTGCCAGATTGGGGGCGTAGTGGGCCAGGAACACCCCGCGGAAGAATCCGACGGCCTCGGATGCGAACCGTCGGAGATCCACACCCTGGGAGGCCATGCGGGCGATGAGTTCCAGGCCCAAACGGGCGTCCTGGTCGGTCACCGCGGTCGTGAGCACCTCGAAGGCCTCGGCATCGGCCAGGCCGAGGGCTCGACCGACGCCCGTGAGGTCGACCGTCCCGTCACCCAGCGCGGCGACCTGCTCGAGCAGCGAAAGGGAGTCACGAACCGACCCGCCGGCGTGCCGGGCAACCGCGACGAGAGCGGACGGCTCCGTCTTGAAGCCCTCCAGATCGGCGATCTTCGAGAGGTGCGCGGCCAGGCTCTCGATCGGAACCGAATGGAAGTCGAAGCGTTGGGAGCGACTTCGAATCGTGTCCAGAAGCTTGTACGGCTCTGTGGTGGCCAGAACGAAGTGGACGTGCGCCGGCGGCTCCTCCAACGTCTTGAGCAGAGCGTTGCCGGCCGCCTTCGACAGCATGTGCGCTTCGTCGAGTATGAACACTCGCCGGCCACTCGCAGCCGAAGCCACCGTCGCCACGCTCACGCGCATGTCGCGGATGTCTTCGACGCTGTTGTGGCTCGCCGCGTCGAGCTCCATGACGTCGAGCGAGGAGCCTTCGGTGATGGCGATGCAGGAGCCACACTCGTTGTCCGGACTCCCGTCAGCATTTCGCTTCTCGCAATTGAGCGCCTTGGCGAGGATCCGGGCGGTGGTGGTCTTGCCCGTCCCGCGCGGCCCGGCGAAGAGATAGGCATGTGCCACATGCCCGTCGACCACCTCCCGGGCGAGGGTGGTCGTGACATGGGTCTGACCGATCACGTCGTCGAATGTCTGGGGCCGGTACCGCCGATAGAGCGCCTGGTAATCCACGAAGGCGAGAGTACCGGGGCGATGTGACGCGTGAACCCGGCGTTTGTTGCCTCCGATGAGCCGTTGGGCCCCCAACCCTCCTACCTTCTCGGTTCAGAGCCGATGGCCGACTGCCGATGGATGGCGGGTGACGATGACTGCAACTGAACAGGACGAGCCCGGCGCCGACTCGACGCCGCCGGCGGTCTGGGCACGAGGACTGGTCCGTCGGTTCGGCAAGGCAACCGCCGTCGACGGTCTCGACCTGGCAATACGCCGCGGTGAGTTCTACGGGCTGCTCGGACAGAACGGGGCCGGCAAGACGACGACGATCAAGATGATCGTGGGACTTCTTCGTCCGAGCGCCGGCCGGGCGGGCATCGGTGAGTTCGACACTTGGAAGCAGCCGGTCGAAGTGAAACGTCGGATCGGAGTGCTGCCGGAGGAGTTCAACCTGTACGAGCGGCTCACTGGCGCCGAGCTGCTCGACTTCGCCGCCGCGATGCACGGCCTGGAACGTGACGAAGCCGTCAGCCGCCGCAACGAGCTCCTGGCTCTGCTGGATCTCGAGGACGAGGCCGGCAAGCTGGTCGGCGACTACTCGCGGGGGATGCGTAAGAAGGCGGCGTTGGCGGCGGCCATCATCCACAGGCCCGACGTCCTCTTCCTCGACGAACCGTTCGAAGGCGTCGACGCCCTCAGCGCCCGCCTCATCCAACGTCTGCTCATCCGATACACCGAGGGCGGAGCCACCGTCGTCTTCTCGGGACACGAGATGCACCTGGTCGAGCGGCTCTGCACTCGGATCGGGATCATGATCCACGGGCGACTGGCGCGCGAGGGCACCCAGGCGGAGTTGTGCGCGGAGTTCGGCGTGACCTCCATCGAGGACGCCTTCATTGCGGCCGTGGGTGGCGACGACGACCGGGGAGCAATCTCGTGGTTGCACGACTCGCCTGGCTGAAACTGCGCCTGCTCTGGAACGGGCTCAAGAAGGACTGGCAGCGCCGGATCGGGTTGCCGTCGCTGCTCCTGCTCCTCGGCTATGTCTCGTGGATCCTGGTCGCTCAGTTCCGGATGACCATGAGCTCTTTGAGTCCAGATGCCCGCCTGGAATTCACGCTGTGGGGCGCGCTCGTCTTCTGGCTCGTCTGGGTGGCGCTCCCCGTGGTGATCTTCCCGCTGGACGAAAACCTCGATCCTGCTCAGTTTGCGTTCGCTCCGATCAGCCCGAGCCAGTTGGTCGCAGGGTTGGGCGCGTCAGCACTCATCGCGCCCAGCGTGGTCATCCCGGTCATCGTGCTCGGCGCCGGCATTGTGGAGTACTCGAATGTCCTGCCCGCCGCCGTCCTCTCCGCGCTACTCCTGCTCGGAGTCATCATCGTTTCGGGACAGGTCTTCACGACGTTCATCTCGGCGGTCTTCAAGACCCGGCACGGTCGTGACGTCGCCCTGCTGATCGTGCTCGGCATCGGACTGTCGGGTTTCTGGGCTCAGGCGGTGATTCGTGATGCGGTCAGCCGACTCGGCATGCAGGGCGCCGTGCTGACACACCGCCTCGACGGATTCGCGGCCTTCCTCCCCCCGGTCGCCGCCCAGCGCGTGGTCACGTCCGCTGACGCGGGGAGCGCGCTCGGCGTGCTTGGTTGGTCCGCGGTGGCGATCGCCTGGATCGGCCTGCTCGGGTGGGTTTGGCAGCGCCTGTTGGGCTGGATGCTCACGACGCCGGATGCCAGCCCGGTCCGGAGCAAGCGACGGTCGAGCCGAGGACTGGCGGGGAGGGGGCGTTGGAGCGCCGGGCGTGTCATCGCCCGCAAGGAGTTGCGGTTCTACGTTCGCGATCCGCGCCAGCGTCTGGTGTGGACTGGCGCCGTCATCTTCATCGGTCTGGCGGCCACGTCGGTGCTCGCCGGCACCGGAGGCTTCGGTCTCCTGGCATCGCGGGAGTGGCTTCCGTTGCTGGCTCCGGCCCTCGTGCTCTTCGTCGGTCTTCCCATCGCTCTCAACGTGTTCGGATGGGAGCGAAACGCGGCGAGCTTCCTCTTCGTTCTCCCGGTGAAGCCGCGGACTCTCCTGTGGGGCAAGAACCTGGCTGCAACCGGTGCGCTGGTCATCGAGACCGCCGCCCTGGCCCTCTTGTTGGCCTGGATGAGCGGGGGTTGGGCCAGTCTCGTCCTCGTCCCTGGACTGATGGTGGCGGCGATCGGCTGTCAGCTCGCGGTCGGCAACGTGGTGTCGGTGATCTCTCCCCTGCGGCTGCCACGGGAAGGCACCGATGTCTTCGCCCAGGCCTCGGAACAGGGATGTCTGGCGATCGGGGCACAGGCCGTCTCCTTCTTCCTCATCGGCCTGCTCTTGGTCATTCCATCGTCGGTGTCGGTGTTGACCGTCGGGTTCGGGGCTCCGATCCCCGCGTGGTTCGCGAACCTCTTCGCCCTCGTATGGGGACTCGTGTTCTACGCGGTGTCGCTGGTGGTGGCCTCGTCGATCCTGCGCCGGCGCATTCCCGAAGTCGTCAATTGGGTCCAAACGGTCTGATCCGTACTCTCCGGCGGATGCGACTCGGAATCGATCTCGACGGCGTCGTCGCCGACTTCAACGGCGGCTGGACCCGCCTCTACAACGGTCAGTACGGGTCCGACCTCACCGCGCAGTCCGTCACGCGCTGGAACCACATCCCCGACCTCACCCACTTTCGCCACATGGGCGAGTTCTGGCGGTGGGCGGCCGACCTCGACGGGGCCAGCCTGTTTCGCCACCTCGACACGTTCCCCGGGGCGGTCGATGCCCTCCACCGGCTCGCCACCGACCACGAGATCGTCATCGTGACGACCAAACCCCACTTTGCGATCACCGACACCTATGCCTGGATCGCCGAACACGAGCTGCCGACCACCGAAGTCCACATCACCGAGGAGAAGTGGGAGGTGGACTGCGACGTGTTTCTCGACGACGGTCCCCACGTCCTGCCCGGTCTCGTGGCGGGACGTCCCCGGTCGGTCGTGTGCCGGTACGTGCGCCCCTGGAACCACCCGGTACCCGGCGCAGTCGACGTTGCGGACTTTCCAGAGTTCGAAGCGGTGGTCGCAGGCCTCTGAGACGCGAAAAACGTTCACCGATCGTTTTTTGGACAGTCATGCTTTTCCCGTACCCTTGCCACCGCGCACAAGTAGCTCACATGTCGCTTGCCCGCGTTCCAACAAAGAAGGAAGTAACCAATGACCAAGCGTCTGCTTGCACTCCTCGCGGTCCTCGCGATGGTTGTCGCGGCGTGTGGTGGCGACGATGCCGCCGATGACACGACGACGACCACGGCCACGGAAGAGACCACGACCACCGAGGCGACGGAAGAGACCACGACCACCGAGGCGACGGAAGAAGATCCCAATGCCGACTGGCCGGACACGCTGATCTTCGGCTTCGTGCCGAGCCAGGAAGTCGCCGAGCTCCAGGACGACGTCGACACCTTTGCCCAGGTTCTCTCCGATGCTCTCGGCATCGACGTCCAGGGAACTGTCACGACCGACTACACCGGCCTCGGTGTCGCCCTCGGAACAGGTCAGGCCGACCTGGGGGCCTTCGGGCCTGCCGGGTTCGTGCTCGCCAACCAGACCTATGACAACCTCGAGCTGCTCGCCCAGTCGGTCCGCTTCGGGGATCCGACCTACCACGGTCAGTGGTTCACCAACGATCCCAGCATCTGTGGTGCGGATCCGGTGGTGGGTGCGTACTACTACGACGACGCCGGCCAAGTGGTCTTTGTCGAAGCCACCGAGACGCCTGCTCTGCAGGTGGGCTGGAACGGCGACGGCACCCCGCGTGAGGGCATCTCCCCCGGTCTTGCCTGCCCCGAGCCCGTCGACCTCGAAGTCGTCGTCGGCAAGCAGATCGCCTGGGGAACCGAGACCTCGACTTCGGGATACATCTTCCCGACGCTCGAACTCATCCGGAAGGGCATCACCGACGACCAGTACGAGTCGATCTTCTCGGGCGGCCACGACGCCTCGGTGCAGGCCGTCTACGACGGAAGCGCCGACATCGGTGTGTCCTTCGACGATGCCCGCTCCACCATCGCCGAGGAGAATCCCGATGTCGGCGAGCGCGTGATCGTGTTCAACATCACATCGCGCATCGCCAACGACGTGATCGCCGTGCGGTCGGACCTGCCCGACAGCCTGAAGGACGCCCTCTTCCAGGCGATGGCCGACTACATCGCCACCGAAGAAGGCCAGGAGGTCATGGAGACCCTGTACCAGTGGACCGACCTGACTCGGGCGGACGCAGTGACCGAGCAGTCGCTGCTCGCCATCGAAGAGGCCATCGCAGAACTCGGTTTCGGCAGCTGACGCCGCCTTGATCGACAGCTAGTTTCAGAGGCCGCCGACTCCCGGGTCGGCGGCCTCTGTTCAGTTCAGGAGAATCACGCAGCGGGAAGGTGGAGCCGAGAACAACGGCTCCGCAGAAACGGCCAGGAGAAACGGGATGATCGAATTCCAAAACGTCGACGTCACCTACCCCGGGGGGTTGAAGGCGCTCAAGGACGTGTCGCTGACGATCGAAACAGGCGAACTGGTCGTGATCGTCGGCCTGTCGGGAGCAGGCAAGTCGACGTTGCTGCGGGCGATCAACGGTTTCGTCCCCATCACCGCCGGATCCGTGAAAGTAGACGGCGTCGAGGTGAGAGGGGCCGACGCCAAGACCCTGCGCGAGCTGCGCAGCCGCATCGGGATGATCTTCCAGACGTTCAACCTCGTGAATCGGACAACGGTCATCAACAACGTCCTGATGGGACGACTCTCGAAGGTCCCGCGCTGGCGGTCGATGCTCGGCCTGTGGCCCGCCAGCGAACGCGAGATGGCATTGCAGGCGCTGGAGCGGGTCGAGATCGTCGAGAAGGCGTACGTCCGGGGCTCGGACCTCTCCGGGGGCCAACAGCAGCGTGTCGGCATCGCCCGGGCTCTCGCCCAGGAGCCCACCGTCGTGCTGGCCGACGAACCCGTCGCCTCGTTGGACCCCGTCACCTCCCACACCGTGATGCGGGACCTGCGCCGGATCAATCGCGAGCTGGGGATCACCACGATCATCAACCTCCATTTTCTCGACCTCGCTCGCAGCTACGGCCAGCGGCTCATCGGACTCCGTGATGGCGAGCTGGTCTATGACGGCCAGATCAAGGACGTCGGCGAAGACACTTTCCGGGAGATCTACGGCCGGGCTGTCACGCCCGATGACCTGCTGGAAGGCGCCGAACTGTGACCACCGTGGCGGAGAAGCCTGCTCGGCCGATTCCGCCGGCCCGGGCGTCGAAGCTGCTGCCCGGTCTCCTCGTCGGAATCTTCCTGCTCGTCATCGGCGGCGCCACTGCGAATGTCGCCGGCGGCCTCCTCTGGGGACTGCTCGGTGCGGCGGGGGTGATCGGGGCGTTCCGGTTCACTCGCAACCCGCTCACGACCCCCCACGCGGTTCTGATGGGTGCCGCCGTCGTGATCTCCTCGATGTTCACAGCCTCGCTGGTCTCGGAGGTTCCCGACCGGATCAACATCGTGTTGAGCCTGGCGATGATGGGGGCCTGGGCGATCACAGGTGCCGCCGCGGCGTGGATCCTGACGAGCCGCGGCCTGCGACCCACGACGGCTCTCAACGCTTTGGTCGCCTGGGCGGGAGCCGGGACGATCGCCCTTGCAGCCACGAACACGTTCGGCGTGCTGACGCCGGTCTCGGAGTTGACCCGCGGCGCCGAGCCCGCGCTCGGGGTGGCAGTCTTCATGTTCATCGGCCTCACAGTGGGAATGCTCGGACTCGCGCCGACCCTCGGCGCGGCAGCCCGCCTGCCGCTGCTGGGAGTGGTCTCGGTCGTCGTGTTCATCACGATCTTCGCCGCCGGCGAGGTCGGGTTCAGCCTCGGCGCCCTGATCCGGGACTTCCGCAACATCGTCAACGTCCCCAATTTCCTCCCGCCCGATTTCGGATGGGCGATCGGTGAGACGGGCAACTGGTGGTGGCCGGCGTCCTGGGAGTTCGGTTCCACCACGCGCGCCAATCCGCTGCTCGAGACATTCCGGATCTCGATCATCGCCAGCGTCATCGGGTGTGGTGTTGCTCTGCCCGTAGCGATCATGGCCTCGAAGGTGACGACCCCGAACAACACCGTGTACCTGGTCGACAAAGGGATCATGAGCCTGATCCGCACGATCCCGGACCTGTTCTGGGCACTTCTCTTCGTCGCCGCCCTCAGCGTCGGACCCCTCCCCGGGGCCCTCGCCCTCGTGTTCTTCTCCCTCGGCATCATGGGCAAGCTGTTCTCCGAGACCATCGACGCGGTCGACACGGGTCCCCTCGAGGCGGCGCGATCGACCGGCAGCCGCCATTTTCCGGCTGTCCGCGCGGCGGTACTGCCGCAGGTCCTCCCCAACTACGTCGCCTACGCGCTCTACATCTTCGAGATCAACATCCGGGCGTCGGTGGTCATCGGCCTCGCAGGAGCGGGCGGCATCGGACGCGTGCTCGAGGCCCAGCGCTCGTTCTTCCGATTCGACCGGGTGCTGGCGATCGTGATCCTCATCTTCGTGCTCGTCTTCGTCATCGAACAGGTCAGCGTCGCACTACGCCGGAGACTCGTATGACGAGCACCATCACCAACCCGCCGATCCAGACGCCGGAGAGGCCCAAGCGGCCACTCAAGCCGCGTCTCTTCCGGTGGGCGATCGCCCTGGCCATCATCGTGCCCGCCATCTGGTCGGCCCTCGGGCTCCAGGTTTCACTCGAGCGCCTGGTCGAGGCGCCTGGAGACATCTGGACGATCGTCCGTCAGTTGGTCCCCCCCGACTTGAGTGCAGACGCGCTGCAACGCGCCGTACCGAAGATGTTGGAATCGCTGTACATCGCCTGGATCGGAACCCTGATCGGGGCCTTCTTCTCGTTCCCGTTGGCGTTTCTCGCCGCCAAGAACGTCACCCCGGGTTGGATCTCCAACAGTGTCCGTCAAGTTCTCAACGGCATTCGGGCGGTCCCCGAACTGCTGGTGGCGATGGTGCTGATCCCCGTGACCGGGCTCGGAGCATGGACCGGCACGCTGGCGATCGGCATCCACTCGATCGGCACCCTCGGCAAGCTCTCATCAGAAGTGATCGAGGGCATCGACCCTGGTCCGGTGCAAGCGGTGGCGTCGGCCGGCGGGACGTGGATCCAGCGGATGCGCTTTGCGATCGTTCCCCAGGTGATGCCGAACATCGTGGCCTATTGGCTGTACCGCTTCGAGGTGAACATTCGTGCGTCGGCGGTGCTGGGCATCGTCGGAGCGGGAGGTATCGGCGCCGAGCTGGTATCCCAACTGCGTTTCCGCGACTTCGCCCGAGCAGGCACGGTGCTGTTCATCACCGTCGCCGTCGTGCTGCTTGTCGACATGACCTCGGGGCGTCTCCGCCGCCGGATCATCAGCGGCCGCACCGAGGCGGGGCCAGTGGCGGCGTTCGTCCGCATGCGACCGCTCCATCGTGCGCTGATCGTCGTGGGACTGGTGATGGCCGCCGCCCTGCTGACCTTCGTGCTGTATCAGCTCGAAGTCGCGCTCAACCCGCTCGCATGAGGGCTCCGCTGATCCGGGTCATGCGCGAGGAGCGTGAGCGGCGCGAGCACCGGGATCTCTCCCCGCTGGCCAGCAAGGCCACCGACAGTCGGGGCCGGATGGTCGACGAGCCGCATGACGAGTACCGCACCGTCTTCGAGCGGGATCGTGACCGGGTGATCCATTCCAAGGCGTTCCGTCGGCTCAAGCACAAGACCCAGGTCTTCCTCAACCCCGAGGGTGACCACTACGTCACCCGGTTGACCCATACCGTGCATGTGACCCAGGTGGGACGGGCGATGGCGGTCGCGCTCGGACTGAACGAGCCGCTCACCGAGGCGATCTGTCTCGCCCACGACGTGGGCCACTCTCCGTTCGGCCACACCGGCGAGGACGCCTTGACCCCGTACGTCGACGGCGAATGGCTCCATTCGGCCCAAGGCGTTCGCGTGCTGTCGGTCCTGGAACCGCTCAACCTGACGTGGGAGGTCCTCGACGGGGTTCGTGCCCACTCGTGGAAGATCGATCCACCCCCAACCACACCCGAAGGTGACCTGTGTCGATTCGCCGACCGCATCGCCTACCTGACCCACGACGTCGCCGATGCCATCCGGGCTCGTGTCATCTCCTTCGTCCAGCTTCCCGAGCGGGCAGTGGATCGCTTCGGCGACACGTCACGACAGTGGATCGGATCGATGGTGAACGCGGTCGTGGAGACCTCGGCGGAGGCAGGACGTGTGACGATGGACGAGCGGACGCTCGACGTGATGAACGAACTGCGCGACTTCATGTTCGCCAACGTCTACCTCAGCGCTGAGGCCGAAGAACAGAAGCAGCGGGCGATCACGGTCATCCGCAACCTCACCGACCACTACGCCGCACACCCCGACGAGATCCCGGCTTCATACAAGGTCGACGACACCGATGACCTCACACGGGCCATCGACTACGTCGCGGGCATGACCGACCGCTTCGCCCTGAGCACCCACGACACCCTCTTCCGCCCCCGGCTGTTCTGATTTCGCTCCTACCCTGCCGTCCATGACCTTCGACGTGGCGGCTCTGGCGGACACCGTGGTGATCGACCCGGACGAGAACCCGGTGCGGCTCGGTGACCTGTGGGCGGACAGAACCCAGGTGATCCTCTTTCTCCGTCACTTCGGCTGACTGACCTGCCGCGAGCGGGCCGGTCAGGTCCGCGACAGGTACGAGGAGATTCTCACGGCCGGTGCCGAGGTCACCGCCATCGGGACCGGCGGGAAACGCTACGCCAAGGCGTTCATCGAGGACGAAGCCGTCCCGTTCCCCGTTCTGCTCGACGTTGACGGCACGGCGGCCGAGATCGCCGGCACGAAGAGGACGAGGGCCCTCGACCTCGTCTCGCCGAGACAGATCCGTGCCGGGCTCCGGTCGACGCTGGCAGGCAACCGCCAGCACAACGCCGGCCGCCGGCCGTTCCAACTGGGAGCAACGCTCGTCATCGGTCCCGGCGACGACCTGCGCTATGCAGACTTCGAGGACTTCGCCGGCGACCACGCAGACATCGACCAAGTCATCGCCGCCATCGGGTGACCGCCCTCAGGGCTCCTGCCACAACGGATGGTCGATGGTGAAGGGGAGCGGCTCGTCCCACCGTTCGGCGTAGGCCACCAGGTGGGCGGGCTTGCGCTTGGCGAGTCCCCACCGGCCCGTCGGGTATCCAGCGGACACGGCGGCGTTCATCGTCCAGCCCTTGTCGGCGGGAACTCCGAGCACCTCGAAGACCTGTTCGGAGCGGAACACGCCGAGGATCGTGGTCAGACAGGTCCCGACGCCGTGGCCCCTCGCCGCCAGCATCGCGTTCCAGACTGCCGGATAGATCGAGGCGCCGCTCGGATCGTTGCGGGAGAAGACCATCAACCAGAGCGGAACACGTTCGAAGTTCTCCGCCAGCCAGTCGCTCGAATCGAGCATGCGCAGGGATTGGTCGTCACCAGCCTGTTCGGCCCGCTCCCGCGCTCCGGTATAGATCGTGGTGTTGAGTGCCGCCCACGCCTCCCGATACAGCGGTCCTAGCTGATCCTTCGTGTCCTGGTCGGTGACAGAGACGAAGCGCCAGTTCTGGGCGTTGCTGCCTGAAGGCGCCCGCACTGCAGCATCGAGCATCGCCGCCACAACCTCCGAGGGAACCGGGTCGGTGCTGGTGCGGCGCATCGCCCGGGTGGTGTAGAGCGCTTCGTAGAGGTTCATGCCCCGAGCTTACGAGAGCGTCCGGATCCGGGTGGTCCGGGATCAGCCCCCCAGACTCATCCCCCCAGACTCATCCCCCCAGACTCATCCCCCAGAATCATCCCCCCCGGTCGGATCACGCCGTGTTCGTATGCCCAGACGACGGCCTGGACCCGGTCTCTGACGCCCAGTTTGAGAAGGACGTTCGAGACATGTGTCTTGACGGTCGCCTCACCGACGAAGAGCTGTGTGGCGAGTTCGACATTGCTCAAGCCTTGGGAGACGAGCTTCAAGACCTCGAGTTCCCGATCGGTGAGAGGGTCTGCCAGCGCGGGAGTGGGGGTGATCGACGGTCGCCGGGCGAACTCCTCGATGATCCGTCTCGTCACCGACGGCGCCAGGAGGGACTCGTCGGCCGCCACCACCCGCACCGCCGCGATGAGTTGTTCAGGGGGCGCGTTCTTCAGGACGAACCCACTCGCTCCGTTGCGGAGGGCGCTGAACACGTAGTCGTCCTGTTCGAAGGTCGTGAGGATGATGACCTTGGGCGGGTCGGTGAGCGCGGTGACTGCTGCGGTCGCTTCCAGACCGTCCATGTTCGGCATTTGAATGTCCATGAGCACCACCGCCGGACGCCGGAGCTTGGCGAGACGCACGGCTTCGATGCCGTCGACTCCCTCGCCGACCACCTCGATGTCGTCTTCGCCCTCGAGGATCATCCGGAAACCGGAACGCACGAGGTGCTGGTCGTCGACGAGCAGCACGGTGATCATGACGCCGGCTCGATCTCCGGCGAGTAACTCGACACGCTCGGGAGGCGCGCCACGATCCGATACCCGCCACCGCCAGTGGGACCGTGGTCGAACTTGCCGTCCAGCACCGATGCCCGCTCCCGCATACCGACGATCCCCCGGCCCCCGCCCGCACCGGCCCCGACCGCTCCCGGTGCGGCAGGCCCGTTGACCACCTCGACCTGCAGCGAGTCGGCCAGATGGGTGAGGATGATTGTGGTGACCGCACCCGGAGCGTGCCGTACGACGTTCGTGAGTGCCTCCTGGACGATCCGATACGCCGACAGCTCCACCGAGGATGGCAGCGGGCGGGGAGTGCCGATGAACCGGAGTTCCACCGGGAGGCCGGTTGATCGGGTCGTCTCCACGAGCAGCGGGATGCCGTCGAGTGTCGGCTGAGGGGCGAGAGCGTCTCCTTCATGCTCGGACCGGAGGAAACCGACCAGCCGTTGCAACTCCCCCACCGCCTGGCGGCCGGACTCCTCGACGTAGGCGAGCGCCTCAGCCGCCTTGGATGTGTCCCGACCGAGCATGCGGCGAGCGGCGGCCGCCTGCACGCCCATCACGGAAACGTGGTGCGCCACCACATCGTGCAGCTCCCGGGCGATCCTCACTCGCTCGTTGGTGACGGCCTGGCGGGCACGTTCCTCTCGTTCGGCTGCGAGCTGGTCGGCGCGCAACCGGAGTTCCACCTCGTACTCACCCCGACGCCGGGTGGCGTCGCCCAGCATCCACGCCGCAACGAAGAACGCCACGTTGAGACCGACGCTGAAAAGCACGAACGTCACGCTCTCGATGCTCACGAACTCCGAGTCCGCCACCAGCGACACCACCAGAGCCGCCATGCTCGCGGCCACTACCAGGCCCCGCACGAGGTTGCGGTGTCGGGCGTCTGCTGCGAAGGCTCCGACCGCATAGAGCGCGACGAACACCGCCACCGACGACATCGGGCCCTCGGGCACCTTCAGGAGACGGAAGGCCGTGAAGCCGAAGCCGACCAGGAGCCCGACCGTCAGCGGCGCAACCCTTCGGGCGACCAATGAACGAGCAGCAGAGCCAGCGCCAGATGGTCGCCCCACGCCGGCAGAGCGGACTGGATGTCGTCGGGCTGGAGGTCGTGGGCGAGGAAGATGCCAAAGGACCCGAGCGAGAACAGCGCCAGCACGATCATCCAGTCCATGCGCGAAACGCGAGAGGTCACACCGAGCAGGCTACGGCGGGGGTACCAGGCATGCCTCCCACGTGCGGCGGAGTGGCAGTTCCCACTTCGGGGGGAGGCGAGGGATCGTCGACGGCCGTACCTTGCACCAACCAGGAGGATTGCCAAGTGTTGGAAATCGACGGTTTACACAAGCGGTACGGCGACATCGTCGCCCTCGACGGCTGCAGCTTCACGGTCCAACCGGGACGAATGGTCGGGTTTCTCGGACCGAACGGCGCCGGCAAAACCACGACCATGCGGGCGATCTTCGGGCTGCTCCGACCGGACGCGGGAGAGGTGCGGTGGATGGGCGAAGCAATAGACATGGCCGCCCGAACCCGCTTTGGGTACATGCCCGAACAGCGCGGCCTCTATCCGAAGATGAAAGTCCGTGACCAGCTCGTCTACTTCGCACGTTTGCACGATGTTCCCCCAGCCGAAGCCCACGAAGCGGCAGAGCGATGGCTGACCGATCTCGGCCTGGCCGACCGCATGGGTGATCCGTTGGAAAGTCTCTCGCACGGCAACCAGCAACGAGTCCAATTGGCGGCCGCCCTCGTACACGAACCGGAACTACTGATCCTCGACGAGCCCTTCAGCGGTCTGGACCCTCTCGGGGCCGAGACGATGGCCGACGTGTTGCGCCAGCGGGCGGCGGCAGGCGCAGCGGTCGTCTTCTCGAGCCATCAACTGGACCTCGTCGAGGACCTGTGTGACGACGTTGCGATCATCCACGCCGGCCGGATCGTCCTCGAGGGCAACGTCCACGATCTCAAGACCCATTCCGACCGCCGGATCGTCGAACTCGACCTCACCGACGCCCAGCAGCGGGTTGTCGCCGAACTGGCCGGCGTGCTCGACTCGCGCTTCGACGGACGTCGTCACGTGATCACAATCCGTCGGGGAACCGACCTGCGGGCGTTGTTGGCCACGCTGCAGGACTCCGCAGACCTCGACCACTTCGTGTTCACCACCCCCTCGCTGGCAGACCTGTTCCGGGAGGCGGTGGCATGACGACACTCCAGGCGATTCGACTCGTCACGGCCCGCGAGCTGCGGGAGCGGGCACGAAGCAAGGCATTCATCGGGTCGGGACTCTTCACCCTCCTGTTGCTGGCCGCGGTCATCGTGGTCCCTTCGCTGATGGACAGCGGTGAGGAGACCTACGAAGTGGGGACGCTCGGCGCCGAGAATCCCAGTCTTCTGGTGGTCGCCGAGACCCTGGCGAGGGACAGGGCCGATCCAGACCAGGAGGTGACGTTCACGGTGACCCGCTTCGACAATCGGGCTGCGGCCGAAGCTGCCCTCTCCGCCGGCGAGGTCGAGATCGTCTTGATCGACGAGGCGACGATGCTGCGCGAAGGCTCGGGCGGGTTCGGCGGCTCCTCGATCGAGGCGATCCTGCAACGGGCGGCGGCCACTGTCGCCCTTGAGGAGACTCTGGCGGGATCGGCGGCCACTGTCGAGGACGTGGCGCTCATCTTCAACAGTGAGCCGCTGGCAGTCGAGTCGATGGCTGGAGCCGACGCCGAGTTGGACGACGCTCGCAGCATCATCGCCTACGGCGGTTTGATGATGATGTACATCGCCGTTCTCTCCTTCGGCGCCTGGACGCTGACCGGCATCGCCGAGGAGAAGGCGAGCAGGGTGGTCGAGGTGCTGCTCGCCACCCTCCGGCCGTGGCAACTGTTGGCGGGCAAGATCCTCGGCATAGGACTGCTCGGCCTCGGCCAGTTCGTGGTCACGTTGGCAGGAGCACTCGTCCTGATCCGCGTCACCGGCGCATTCGACCTCCCGACGATTCCCGTCGATTCGGCCGTCACGCTGGTGGTGTGGTTCGTGCTCGGATACTCCCTGTTCAGCGTGGCCTTCGGCACGGCCGGCGCCCTCGTCTCGCGGATGGAGGACGCCCAAACCGCCGCACTCCCGATCTCGACCATCGCGATCCTCGGCTTCTTCGCCGCCTTCGCCGTGCTCGGCAACCCCGGTGGAGTGGTTGGGCGCGTGCTCACCTTCGTGCCGTTCACCGCGCCGTTCGTGGTGCCCATCCGCGTCGCGTTCCAGGAAATCGCGCTGTGGGAGTATCTGGGCGCCATCGCCGTGTCACTGGTGACCATCGCGGCCCTCGTGCGGTTGGCGGGTCGCGTATACGCCGGGGGGCTGCTCCATTTCGGCGCACGGCTCGGTCTGCGCCAGGCCTATCGCTCCGCCGAGATCCGCTGACGGGCCGTTCGTCGAGCGCCGGATCGGCTGAGCGCCGGGACGTAAGCTGATCCGATGGGGTATCAACACATCGATCTGGAGACCGACGGCCAGGTCGGTTGGTTGTGGCTCAACCGGCCTGCGAAGCACAACGCGCTGTCGGCCGACATGTGGGCCGATATCCCCGACGCCGTCGCCGAGCTGGGTGGTGACGAGACGCTGCGCTGCATCGTGGTTGCGGGACGTGGCCCGTCGTTCACAGTCGGAATCGATCTGGCGATGTTGGGATCCTTCCTGGCCGACGATCCTTCCCACGCAGGGCGGAGCAAGAGGGTGCGGTCCGAGATCCTGCGCCTGCAACAGACGATGAGCGCCTTCGAACAGGCACCGATGCCCGTCATCGCCGCCGTTCACGGATGGTGCCTCGGTGCAGGCATCGACTTGATCACTGCTTGCGACATTCGCTTGGCTTCCCGCGATGCCACGTTTGGCATCCGGGAGACGCCGATGGGACTCGTCGCCGATGTCGGCACCGTCCAACGGCTGCCCCGCATCGTCGGCCCCGGACACACCGCGGAACTGCTGTACACCGGTCGCGACTTCGACTCGTCCGAAGCCGCAAGGGTGGGCCTCGTGAACCGGGTGGTCGACGACGTTCACGCCCATGCCGCCCAGGTCGCCGCCGAGGTCGCCGCCAACTCGCCCCTCGTCGTGCAGGGGGCCAAAGAGGTGCTGCGCCTTCAGGGCCACATGTCGACCGAAGCAGCGCTCGATCACATGGCGCTGTGGAACGCCGCATTCCTGGCGTCGAACGATCTCACCGAGGCCATGGCGGCGTTCGTCGATAAGCGCCCGCCGGACTTCACGGGCACGTGAACCCCGTTCGGCTATGCGCCTGACCGTCCTCGGATCGGGCCAGGACGGCGGACTTCCCCAAGCAGGGGCCCGCCACCGCCTGGACGACGAGGCGCGAAACGGCGAGATTCCCGAGCGTACCGGTCCGTCGCTGCTGGTCGAACACGACGGGCTGACACTCCTGTGTGACGTCTCGGCCGACTTCCGCATCCAATGGTGGAAACGAACCGCCCCACCCGACGCGATCGCGCTCACCCACGCCCACATCGGCCATTACGCCGGACTGGTTCACTTCGGCAAGGAGGCGTCGGCTGCGGTTGGCGTGCCCGTCTACGCCACGGAGCGAATGATGCGCTTCCTGTCGACCAACGCCCCATGGAATGCTCTGATCGACGGTGGTCACCTGGTGGCGGCATCGAGCACGGCGTGGTCGGACCTCGACATCACGCTGATTCCGGTTCCACACCGGGGCGAGTACACCGACACCGTGGCGGTCTCGGTAGGCGGCCGCGCACTGTGGCTCCCCGACATCGACGACTGGAGTCGATGGCCGGAGGCTGCGGCCGTGATCGGGGAACACCGCCTGGCGTTCCTGGACGCCACGTTCTGGTCCCGCGACGAGATCGCCCACCGCTCCATCGACGACATCGGTCACCCGTTGGTACCAGACACGATGGAGCGGTTCGCCGGTCTCGAGACGAGGATCGTGCTCACGCACCTCAATCACACCAACCCGTTGTGCGATCCGAGATCCCCGGAGAGTGCCACGGCGCACGCCGCCGGCTACGAAGTAGCCTCCGACGGCCTGGTTTTCGAGATCTGATCGGGACCGGTCACGAGCCCGGGACACGGCTCCCCTACGGGCGGTACCCTTGCGTCACTGCCCTAGGAGGATCTGTGAAGGAATACACCGCTCTCGGCGAGGTGGCGGTCGACCCCGCCGAGAACCTGACGACCCAGCTGTGGAAGCACGAGCAGAACCTGGCAGACCACGCAATCGCCGCCTACCGGGTCGGCGACGGACCCTTCCAGGACGTCACCTATGCCCAACTCGCCTCCCAGGTGCGGCGCGTGGCCGCAGGACTGATGTCCCTCGGTCTCGACAAGGGAGATCGGGTCTGCGTGTTCTCGCCCACCCGCTACGAGTTCACCGTGCTCGATTACGCCATCTGGACTGCCGGCTTGGCCACCGTGACGATCTATGAGACCAGCTCCTCGGAACAAGTCGAGTGGATCGTCGGGGACTCGGGTGCAAAGGCGATCATCTGTGCCAGCGACGACCTCAAGAAGGTCTATCTGGACAAAGCCGGCGAGCTTGGCACCTGCGAGCACGCCTACAGCCTCGACTCGGGCGGGATGGAGGCCCTCATCGAGGCCGGCCAAGGCATATCCGACGAGCAGGTCCTGGAGCGGGCACGCTCGGTCGGCCAGGACGACCTCGCCACCCTCGTCTACACCTCGGGCACAACAGGACGGCCGAAGGGCTGCGTGCTCACCGTCGACAACCTCGTCTGGATCACCAAGCAAGTGCAGTCCATCACCGACAGGGTGCTGCATCCGGGTGCCTCCACTCTGATGTTCCTCCCGCTGGCGCACATCTTCGCTCGCCTCATCCAGGTGGCCTCGATCAACGAGGGAGCCAAGATCAACTACTCGAACGGGGTCCCCGTCCTGCTCGAAGAACTTCAGATGGTGCGTCCCACCTGGATGTTCTCGGTGCCGCGGGTGTTCGAAAAGATCTACAACGGAGCCGCCCAGAAAGCGCACGCCGACGGCAAGGGCAAGATCTTCGACGTGGCGGCGCGTACGGCCATCGAGTTCTCCGAGCAGTCCCAAGCGGGCCGGGTGTCGCTCAAGACCAAGGTCCTGCACACGCTGTTCGACAAGCTGGTCTACACCAAGTTGCGGGACGTCTTCGGCGGTCGCTGCCAGTACGCCATATCGGGAGGTGCGGCGCTCGGCTCACGGCTCGGGCACTTCTACAGCGGCATCGGAATCACAGTTCTCGAGGGTTACGGGCTCACCGAGACGTCGGCGGGATCCACCGTGAACCGTCCCGACGCGATCTCGGTCGGCTCGGTGGGACTTCCGATTCCCGGTGTCAGCCTCAAGATCGCCGAGGACGGCGAGGTTCTCATCCGGGGTCGCCACATCTTCGGCGGATACTGGAACAACGAGTCCGCCACCGCCGAGGTCATCAGGGAGGGCTGGTTTCATTCCGGCGACATCGGCGAACTCGACGACGACGGGTTCCTGCGCATCACGGGTCGGAAGAAGGAGATCATCGTCACCGCCGGCGGCAAGAACGTCGCACCGGCGGTGCTCGAGGATCGGCTGCGGGCACATCCGCTGATCAGCCAGGCGATGGTGGTCGGGGACAACCAGCCGTTCATCGCGACTCTGCTGACGATCGATCCGGACGAGTTTCCCCGCTGGGCGAGCGAGCATGACAAGATGGGAGCGCTCGCCGACCTGATCGACGACGAGGACCTCAGAGACACGGTCCAGGAGGCGATCGACGAGGCCAACAAAGCGGTTTCGAAGGCCGAGTCGATTCGCGCGTTCCGAATCCTGCCGGTGGACTTCTCGATCGAGGGCGGGGAGCTGACACCCACGCTCAAAGTGAAGCGCCAGGTGGTCGCCGGTCTCTACAGCTCTGTGATCGACGAGATCTACACCAAGTAGAACCGAGCTTCAGAGCGAGAAGCGATGGCCGGTCCGGTCGCCTTGGTCGGAAGCGGCGAGTTCCTCCCGGGGATGGAGGCACTCGATCGCCGCCTGCTCGTCGGACAGCCCCAACGCGTCGTACACCTCCCCACCGCAGCCGGCCAGGAGAGCGGACGCCGCCTCCGATACTGGCGGGATCTCGCACGGAAGCACTTCGAAGAGCGCCTCGGCGTCGAGGTCGAGACCGTCGGGATCCTCGACACCAACACAGCCAACGATCCCCGCAACGTCGCCATGCTCGACGGGGCGGGCCTCATCTATCTGTCCGGTGGCAACCCGGGCTATCTGGCCGAGGCGTTGCGAGGAACGGAGGCGCTGGCCCGGATCCGGGACATGTGCAGTGATGGCGCGGCACTCGCCGGCTGTTCGGCCGGTGCGGCGGCACTCACCGCCGTGGCACCAGACGTGCGGTCCGGAGATGGAAACGGACTCGGACTCGGACTCGTGCCGGGCCTGGCGATCATTCCGCATTACGACGCGATGCGCCGCTGGCGGCGGGCGATGACGCGCCGCTTCGCAGAAGGGGCGCCTCCTGGCGTGACGGTTGTCGGAATCGACGAGCGCACTGCCATCGTCACCCACGATCTCCGGACCTATGAGGTCTACGGGGTGGGAAGAGCGGTCCGGGTCGAGGACGGTTCGGTCTACGGACCCGGCGACCGCTTCGAGATCTGAACCGCCGGTCGGAGTCTCAGGCGAGCCAGGCAAAGCGGCGCAGGCGCATGCCATGGTGACGTCCCACGAGGTAGGCAGCCACCATCCCGCCACTGGCGAGTGTCGCAGCAGAGCCGAGCGCGATCGCCCGTTTGGTTCGGCGGGCGAAGATCACGATCGGCCAGCCTCGCTCATAGGCGATCCGCTCGAGTTCCCCGTCGGGATTGACGGCAACCGGATGACCCACGGTCCCCAGCATCGGCAGGTCCGAAACCGAGTCGGAGTATGCATAGGACTTCTCGAGGTCGTAACCGCGTTCGGAGGCCAACGTGCGGATCGCGACCGCCTTGCCCTCCCCGTAGACGAACGGGCCGTCGAGCTCGTCGGTGTAGTGGCCCTCGACCACCTTTCCCCGGGTGCCGATCGCCCCGTCCATGCCGAGAGCCTGCGCCAGCGGCTCCACGATCTTCTGCGGCGAGGCCGACACGATCCAGGTTTCTCGGCCCGCATCGTGATGCATCCCGAGGAGCTTCTTCGACTCCGGCCGGATGTCGTTGACGAGCTTGGGGAGCATCTCGCGGGCGATCGAGTCGAGTTGATCCACACTCACGCCGGCGACCTTGCCCAGGAACTCGGCCCGAGCGTTGTCCGAGACGTTCTCGCCTTTGTCTCCGGCGAGGAGAAAGGTGAAGGCGGCCAGACCCCACCGAGCGATCTCCCGGTTGGTGACCATCCCCGCCCGCCACGCTTCGACCGCGAACGGAAAGGCGGATGCCCCTGAAATGAGGGTGCGATCCAGGTCGAAGAAGGCTGCAGCAGTCATAGCGCCGTTCATGCTAGCAAATGCAAGCAATAACGGAAGGTGTGCAAGCAGTCAGTCGACCAAATACCTCAAAAGCAGGAAGCCCTCACAGGCGATGATGCGCGCCATCTTCATGCGACGCAACCCCGACCCGCCTTCGACGATCCGCGGTGCGTCGCCGCCCGCCAGCACCGGTGCGATCGTGACGCAGGCTTCGTCGAGGAGATCCATCGTCTGACCGTTCACCGAGGGGCCGCCCTCGAGAATCACCCGCTCGACGCCTCGCGCCCGCAACGCCGCCATTGCGAGCGGAAAGTCGACGCGCTCGACTCCTGCGACGACCATCTCGACCTCGTCTCGGACCGCCCCGCCGCGGTCTCGTCCTCGCTCCGAAGTGACAACCAGAGGCCGCGAGGCGACGAGGGAGTCGCTCAGATCGAGGTCGAGGCTGTTCGACACGATCGCCACTGCCGGAACCTCGCGCATCCCCCGGGCGATGCGCCACGCCACCAACTCCTCGGGTAGACGCACCGAGCGATATCCCTCGGCGCGCACCGTCGACGCCCCCACGAAGATCACGTCCGCGACTGCCCGCAGCGCCTGGAACACCGCGCGGTCCGGGGGTCCTCCCAGATCCGTGGATCCTCCGTCCACCGTTGCCGCCCCATCGAGGGAGGAGATCATTCCCAATGTGATCCATGGGCGGTCCGGCCGGGCAGGTCGAGCATCGTCGAGGTAGTGGTCCGCGATCCCGGCGACATCCGAGACCTCGACGAACTCCGTCAAGGGAGGTCCCATCCCGCTCGCTCCGCCACCCAGTCCCATAGTCGCTGCCGACGATCAGGCGTGTCCGAACGCCGCGTGCGGTCCAGCTTGTGAATCTCGCGAGTCCGGCGGTCCAGCCAGAACTTCCCGGTTGTCTCAGCCGGCAACCCATCGTCGGCGGCGAGCCACACCATCGTGTCCATACCCTGCTGCGGTGTCCGCAAGAAGGGTCCGACGAGCCGATGAAACCCGGGAAGCGAGTCAGCGACTCCGGGCGTGTCCGCCCACCCCGGATGCATCGCGTGGAACCGCACGTGCGGCACTCGCTCGGCCCACATCTCGTTGAGTGTGACCTGTGAGCGTTTGGCGATGGCGTACTGAGTCGGGCCCCGGTAAGAGTCCTCGTGCATCTCGATGCCCCCCACCGTCAATGGCACGGAGTACATCCCCCCAGACGACATCGTGATCACCCGTGACCCGTCGCCAAGAGATGCCAGCATCAGCCCCGTCATCAGGAACGGGCCGACGACGTGAACGGCCATCGTCGTCTCTGTTCCGTTCGGTTGGGTGCGGCGTTCGTTGAACAACGATCCAGCATTGTGGATCAGGGCGTCGACGCGCTCGTGACGAGCGACGATCGACCGCACCGCCGCTCGCACGGAATCAAGATCTCCCATGTCGGCGACGACGGTCGAGATGTGCTCGTTCCCGGACCGAGTCGCCAGTTCGGCCGCCACCGTCGCGACCTTGTCGGGGTTGCGGGCCACGAGGACCAAGCGGGCTCCCAGCCGGGCGAGGCAGCGCGCACCGGCCTCACCCAGGCCGGAGGTGGGCCCTGTGATGACCACCGTCCGGTGGCGCATGTCGTAGCTCCACAGCGGACGCCAGTCATCGACTCGGCTGCGGACCGCGTGACCGACGTTGCTGAATGACGTGACGATCGGAGCCTCGATGAGACCGTCGACGGCATCGGCGAACTTCATCACAGCAGCCGGCCGCCGAGCGCACCGGCCAGTCCGTTGGCGGCCGCGTCACCGATGCGATCGAAGATCTTCTGCAGCCAGGGATCAGCGAGGGACAACGGAAACGGCATCGTCAGATCGGCGGCGTAGGTCACGACTGCACCGGGGCCGGCGGCCTCGACGGAAATGACATCTGTCGAGGTGAACGGAGCCTTCTTGCCGACGATCGTGAATCCGACCGGTTCGTCGAAAGCGGTGACGACATACCGGAACATGTTCTCGCGTCCGCCGTTGGACGTGAGCACGTCGTAGGAGGCGTCAGGCCCGGCGCCATCGCCAGCCACCTGCGTCACCGAGACCACGCCGGGGTCCCAAAGCTCGAAGTTGGTGACGTCGGCCATGTACGCGAACGCGTCGGTCACGGACAGCGACGTCTCAACACGGCATCGATAATGGGCCACCGGCACTCCTCGGACGCGATGGCACACATGGTGCCCCCTTCCGAGCACTGGCGGTAATCGTGACAACGGCGCCAGTCATTCAACATCGAGCAGTGAACTGCCCGCCCGCTCCGTCATCACCTCTCAGCCGCCGGGCATCCCGAAGAAGCCGGAAGCGAGTCCTTCCATGTCGGTGACCTCTGACGGGTCTGGAGCCTCGATCTGGACCGGCTGGTTGATGTCGAGCAGGTTGAAAGTGATCACCATGCGTTCGAACTCGTCGCCGTTCGGGCTCGACACCGACGACCCGTCGACATCCATGATGTAGCGAACAATCCAGCCTTCGTCGCTGACCCACATGTCGACCGGGAACTCGCCTTCGGGAACCATGCCGCTCGCCTCGAGCTCGGCGCGTTCCTCGGGCGTCGCCGCGGCGAAAGCTGCCGCAGTGTCGAAGACCACCCGGTAATGGGTCGCATCGACGCCGTTCACTGTCTCCCGACCGATCTCTTCGACTTCACCATCGGCATCTTCGAGGCTCTCGAGCAGGTCAGCGGGGTTCTCGGGGCGCACGAACGTGAAGTCGCTCGCGAAATCCGTACCCTCGTCGGCCGGGGCACTGATCCACGGCGTTTGGGAACCGAACATCAGCGCGAAGAAGGGGAACTTGATGTAGGACACCCCGTCGACGTCCCGCACCTCCATCTCCCCGAACGCCTCGGCGAACTCTGGCGGAACCTCCTCACCCGCGGCGGCGGCCGCCTCGGCCATGGCACTGAGGTCCATCGAGAACATCGAGTCGCCTGTGGCCTCGTCGAAGACGCCGCTGAAGGGGAGGAAGAGGTCCAGCGTCGGGGCGGTGCCGGCGCCGGAGATCTCGATGGTTCCCTCCATACGCCCCGAGACCATCTCGGCGCTGTTCGCGATCGCCGAACGAATCGAGGCGAGCTGGAACCCGGAGGCGGCGGTCGCAGTCGTCGTGGTCGCCTCGGTGGCCGACGTCGTGGTCTGAGCCGCGGTGGTCGTCGTGGTCGCGGCGAGGGACGACCCGGTGGTGTCGGACTCCGTCGTGTCCCCTCCTCCACAGGCGACCAGCGCCAATACGAGTCCGAGCAGCAGGAGCGGTCGTCGAGTCATGAGATGTCCCCCGAGGATGTCGGTCTGGTGATGGGCTCCATGGTGCCAGGTCTGCCCGTGGTCATCGCCGAAAAGCGTGTCAGCGCCTGACTTCGTAGAAAGCGCTGAAGGGGTTCTCCACCGGGAGACGACGGAAGTGGCCGAATCCGGCCTCACGGCACAGATCCTCGGCCTTCCGCGGCCCCCATGCGGTGCCCAGTCCCTCTCCGCCGGCGGCGAGGGACTGGGTCATGCAGAACAACAGGCTGACTCCGTAAAGCAGGGCAGCCCGTGGTTCGATGTTGTCCTCGAGGTCGGGGTGCACGGCGGGCTCCATCATGAGGAATGTCCCGTCATCGGCCAGCGCCTCCCGGATCCTGGCGACCGCCGCCCGGGGCGCAGCCAAATCGTGGATGACATCGAAAGCGGTGATCAGATCGAAGCGCGGCTCGATCGGAATCTCGGTAGCCGAGCACTCCTCGAAGGCCACATTGCCGAGACCCGATGCCGCCCCGCGCTCCCTGGCAACCGCGACGGCCCTCGAATCCACGTCGTAGCCGACGAATTCCGAGTTCGGGTATGCCGCGGCCATGGTCAACACCGCGACACCCGCCCCGCACCCGATATCGGCGACCCGGCCCCCCGCTTCGAGCCGCGCCACGACGTCCGGCATCGTCGGCAACCACCGCCGTGTGAGCAGGATGCGGGTGCTCGGGGCGTTGGCGCGATCGACGGCCAGGACCATGCGATCACCGAAGTCCTCTGCATCCACCCCGCCGCCGGTGCGGGCAGCCTGGGCGATGTCGTCGATGAACATGCCCGCCGTCGGCAGCATGTCGAGCCATCCGGTCATCGCATACGGGCTCGAGTCATCGGCGATGACGGTGGCGTGCTCCGGCGGCAGAAGGTAGGTGCGGGCCATCGGGTCGTAGTCGACGACGCCGGCTGCCGTGAGCTGAGCGAGGATCTCTTCGACATAGCGCTCGTCGAGATCGGCAGTCCCGGCGGTCTCGGAGAGAGTCATCGGGGTGGAATCCGCGAGCACCGCCAGCAAACCGGAGCGGTCGGCGACTGCCAGGGAGTAGATCGTGGCCGCCCCCGAGGCGAAACCCACGAAACGCTCCATGAACTCCCAGACGACCGCGCGATCCATGATGTGCGAGGCTACCTGCTGGCCTTCGGGGCTGGTGCAGCGTCAGGGCTGAAGCGCCAGCGCTGCCAGCTTTCGGTAGTGCGGAAGGCATTCGGCGAGCAGTCCCCCCAAGTGCTCTGGGAAGGGTTCGGTATGTGGGCGGGGAACGCCGAAGCCGCTCGATCGGTGGACGGACGAGTACCAGTGACGGGCCCACACACCGTCCTCTGGACGGGGACCCGGCTGCCAGGACAGCATCGCCGGATCGAACGGGATTCCGATGCGATCACACAACTGGCTGAGCACCGATTCGGGGTCTTCCAGGGCGAGCGTCGAGTCGATGACCACAGGTTTCTGACCCCGGGACACGAGGTCGGCCAGCAGCGCCGCGCTCTGTGCATACCCGGTGTCGGCCAGCGACGGACTATCCACCACCGCGGCGTAAGAGCGGAGCATGTCGTGGGGATCGCGGGTGAGGATCACGTTGGTTGTGGCGTCGAGAAATGCCGTGTCCAGTCCGACGAGGTGATGAGTCATCTGCTTGAAGAAGACGACCGGTGTCCCATAGTCGCCGAGGATCACATCACGGACGACTCGAGTTCCGTTGGAGTCCATCGTCGCGAGCACCTCGGACGCCCCAGGGTGGTACGTGTCGGCTGGAGTGGCCCGCAGGTAATGCGCATACAGCGGTTCGTCCACGACGGTGGTGTCTGCGCGCTGGGCGAAGGAATACATGAGCGCAGTGGAAATCGTGCGCGGTCCGCTCCACGTACAGATCCGCGTGGTCATCCCGCGCTCACGGCCACCTCCACTGCCTCCTCGTACAGCTCACGTAGACGGTGTGTGATCACACGGGACCCGTTCCCGATCCGGCGGCCGTCGACCTGACTCACCGGTGTGAGCCCGCCAAAGGTGCCGGT
Organism: Acidimicrobiia bacterium; assembly: GCA_035544575.1. Classification (GTDB taxonomy): domain Bacteria; phylum Actinomycetota; class Acidimicrobiia; order Spongiisociales; family ZC4RG35; genus DATHWB01. The sequence continues at coordinate 16,952 of DATKEC010000016.1, read as the reverse complement.
GACGAACGCTTCGTCCGCGGCGTAGACATCGAACAGGGAGAAGTCGCGTTCGAACGCGGGAATGCCGCTGCTGCTCGCCACCTCCAGCACCTTGCCGCGGGTGATGCCGTGTAGGCAGTAGGCGCCCGTGGACGTCCACACCTCCCCGCGCCGGACGACGAAGAAGTTCGTCGAGTTGCAGGTCGCCACGTTCCCATGCGGATCAAGCATCAACGCCTCGTCTGCGCCGGCCTCGATCGCCTGGAGCAGAGCCAGCACCTCGTGGAGTTTGGAGTGGCAGTTCAGCCGGGGATCGAGCATCTCCGGTCCCCCTCGCCGGATGGTCGAGGTGAAGAGCGCGATACCGGAGGACGAGTGGTCCACCGCCAGTTTGTACTCGGGGATGATGACGAGGTTGGGACCCGAAATCGTGAGCCGCGGGTCCTGGGACGGCGTCTTCTTGATCCCCCTCGTGAGCATGAATCGGACATGGACACCATCGGTCATGTCGTTGGCCTCGAGCACAGTGTGGATCTCGGAGGTCAACTCCTCGGGCGTACGCCCGATGTCGATGCCGACAGTTGCCGCCGCCGCCCACAGACGGTCGAGGTGCTCGGCGAGAAAAACGAGGACCCCGCGGTGGAGGCGGACAGCCTCCCAAATGCCGTCACCCACCAAGTAGCCCGAGTCGAAGACCGAAATCGTCGCCTCGTTGCGAGGGACGAGGGTGCCGTTGACGGACACGAGGATCTCGTCGTTGCGGGGATCCGGGATGGCGTCGTGGGTGCCGATCGGCATCTTTGTGACGCTAGTGGCCGGCTGACGGTTCACCACCCCCCGGTTCTCGCCGCGTGTTCGGCCAGGTCGATGAGAGTCGCCTGAAAGTCCTCGCCGTGCCCGGTGGCGATCGTGTGGGCGACCTCATGGAGCACGATCCACGCCCGGGCCGGCCGTTCCAGGAGGATGTGGCGCGTCGCCGGGTTGTACTGACCGGCGATTCGGCGATCGATGCGATCCACCACCTCGACCGTGACTGGGTCCACTCCGAGGTAGGCGACGAGCGAGTCGGCGAGTGCTCGGGCTTCCTCCTCATCGAGGAAGGAGTTTGCGAGACGACTCATCGTCAGGTCCTGACCAGCCTCGCGCACCGCGTCCTGCACGATGCAGTAGTCGAAACCGCAGAGTTCCAGTCCGCTGTCGGACACCGGTGGTGTCGCCCCGTCGATGGCGTTCCACACCGGCCCCGCCAGCATTGCGACCGCCACGAGCACTCCCACCGCGGTGATGAGCCTCCGGCGCCACAGGGGAGGGGCCGGAGGCTCCTCGTACCCGTCGTCGAACTCGTCGTCGAGTCGCTCACCGTCGTCCCAGACTTCTGTCACCGACCCGATGATGGTCGGTCCGCAACGCTGTGCCGCGGGGCTGAACCCCTCCGGTCATCGGCTTCACCCGTCACAGGACGGATTCATCGGATAGATTCGCGTGTGAGGGTCGACGGAGATCGCCCCCGACGACCGGCGGCTCTCGCCGACGCGTCCGCCGACGCCGATTCCGGGCGCGCAGAGGAGCCAGCATGCGTGTGAAGAACATCCTTTCCAGCAAGGGCGACCGAGTCGTCAAGGTGATGTCGACAGACACCGTCCGCACCACACTGCTTCGCCTCAAAACCCACAACTTCGGCGCTTTGGTGGTGAGCGACGACGGCGAAACCGTCAATGGGATCATCTCCGAGCGCGATCTCGTGCGGGCGATGGTGGATCACGGGTTGGGACTGCTGGAGATGGCGGTGGGCGACCTGATGACCCGCGACGTTCGTACGTGTGGGCCCGAGGACGACATCGAAGACGTCATGGACACGATGACCAACGGCCGTTTCCGGCACATGCCAGTCCTCGTCGACGGCCACCTGGTTGGCGTCGTGAGCATCGGGGACCTCGTCAAGCACCGAATGCGCGAGTTGGTGGACGAAACCAAAGCCCTCCGGGAGTACGTAACCGACTACCGCTGAGGCGTCCGCCGGGGAGTCTCCTTCTCCTCGCACTACCGTTCCCGGGCTGGCCGCTCGTCGGTCGGTCTGTGAGTCCACGCGAGCGGAGTGCCTGTGCACGGAGAGCTTTTCGTCATCGCCCTGACGTTCGGCGTTGCGCTGCTCGGCGGCCGTGCCGCCGTCCGTTTCGGATATCCATCGGTCCTGGGAGAACTGCTCGGCGGAATCGTCTTCGGACCGCCCATACTCGGGTTGCTCGACCCATCTGAGCCACTTCAGCTCCTGGGTGAGTTCGGCGTGCTCCTGATGATGGTGCTGATCGGGATGCACCTCGACATCGCAGACCTTCGCAAGGCGAGCACTCCTGGTCTCCTGGCAGCAGCCGGAGGCTTCTTGATCCCCGCCGGTCTCGGCATCGGCCTGATGTATCTCTTCGGAGAGAGTGGCATGGCTGCCCTGTTCGTCGGCCTCGCCATGGGAGTCACGTCGTTGGCGACAAAGTCGAGGATCCTCGTGGATCTCCGCATCCTCGACACGCGGATAGCCCACGTGCTGATGGTGGGTGCGCTGGTCTCGGACCTCGCGGTTCTCCTGGTCTTCTCCGCCGTGATCGGGGAAGGAGGGGCGACGGGGACGCCGATGACGATCCTCATCACCGGACTCGAGGCGTTGGCGTTTCTCATCGTGTCCTACCTCATCGGGACGAAGGTGATCCCCTTGATCACCGCGCGGACGCCGAGCCGCCCGGACGGCGCCTCTGCATATCTCCTCGTGGTGATGACCGGACTGCTGTTCGGATGGATGGCAGAAGCCGCGGGACTGCACGCCATTCTCGGCGCCTTCGTCGGCGGATTGTTCCTGTCGGGACGGATGATCGGCGCCCGGACGAGTCGCGAAGTGCAGCGACGACTCACCACGATCTCGGTGGGAACCCTCGCGCCGCTCTTCTTCATATCTGCCGGATTCGACGTGAGCATGAGCGTCTTCCGTACGGACCTGGCACTGCTTCTCTCGGTGATCCTGGTGGCAACTGTTGGCAAGATCGTGGGAACAACGATCCTGTACGTGCGGAGCGGCAACGGTTGGCGCGAGGGTGTTGTTCTGGGTGCGGGCATGAACGGCCGCGGTGCTGTCGAGATCATCGTGGCCGAGCTCGCCCTCGAGCAAGGACTCATCGACCAGACCGTCTTTTCGATCCTCGTCTTCATGGCCATCACCACCACCGCCACGGTTCCGGTCCTCCTCACACGCGGCGTGGCATGGCTCCGCGACCGGGGAGAACTCGTGAAGGCAGGCGATCGGCGAGCCGTGATGATCGTTGGTGCTCACCCGCTCGCTCGGACCATCGCCCGTCTCCTGGTCACCGGATCGCCTGTCATCCTCGTCGACTCCAATGAGGCTCATGTCTCAGCCGCTCAATCCGAGGGACTGACCGTTCACAAGGGAAACGCTCTCGACGATGTCGTATTGGAGGAAGCCGGGATCGACCAGACGATGACGTTCATTGCAGCCACGGCGAACCCCGAGGTGAACCTGCTGACCGCTCGCTCCGCCCAGGAGTTGGGCGTGAGCAGCGTGATCGTGGTCATCCCGGAGTCCTCCTTCGACCGGTTCGAGTCGATGCTCACCGAGATCGGGGCCGACTCGTTGGTCGTTCCCGACACAGATGGCTCCTGGGACGAGGCGATCCGCCGCGGCCTCGTCGAGGTGCGCACCGGAACGGTGCGCGAGGACGGCACCGTCACCCTGCCGAGAGCCGACGACAGTCCTAGCTCGACCGTCTTTCCGATCGTGCTCGGCGCCGACGACGACCGTCGCCTGGCATCGAGGGGAACCGACGCCCGTCCAGGAGAGCCATATACCGTCCTGGTCCGACACAGCGGCGCCGAGTCAGGGCGACGATGAAAGTCCGTGTTCGTTGAAGGTCGAAACACATCTCCCGCTCGGCAAGGTCGATCCTGGGCTGCGGGAGACCGCTCAGCGGCTCGATGTCGCCGGGGTCCCGGAGTCCGCCGCCATGGTCGAGGAGTTCGGTTTCGACGGGCTGGTCCTCACCGAAACCAATGAGGTTCCGTTCATCGTCATGACGCTGGCCGCAGGGACAGCGGAGCGCCTCGACCTCACCACAGCCGTTGCCTGGCTTTTCCGCGGAGCCCGACCATCACAGCGATGACGGCATGGACCCTCCAGCGAGCTTCACGTGGACGATTCGTGCTCGGTCTGGGCACCCCCAGGTGAAAGGCCACATCGAGCGTCGCTACGGGATGACCTGGTCTGCTCCCGCACCGTGGCTCGAGGAGTACATCGCCGCGTCAGGGCGGTCTGGGATTGTTGGGATGTCCTCGTCCCGGCGACGAAACCGGTGCCCGTCAGGCGGGTCGCCCGTCCGAGCAGGTCGAGGTGTGCGCCAGCCCGCTCATCGTCACGGCACCCGACGACGAGTCGCTCGAACAGCGCTTCTCTGACGTTCGGGCAAGAATCGCCTTCTACGCCTCCACTCGCACATACCGACCCGTCTTCGACACCCATGGCTGGGGGGACGTCGCCGCACGGCTGGCGGACTCTCGAAGCAGCAGCGCTGGAACGAGATGGAACAGTGGGTGACCAACGAGATGGTCGAAACCATCGCCGTGGTCGCCCCGCACGACCGTCTCGGCGCAGCGATCACCGACCGCTACGCCGAAATTTGTTCCAGAGTTGAGTTCAGCATCGGCGTAGAAACGCCGAATGATGAAGCGAGGCTCCGGAAGACGGTTGCAGAAATCCAGCGGGGCTGACTCAACAGGTTCAGCCTGGAGGCGCCGGAGATGACAACGTGAACAATTCGAGGGGCGCCCCGCCCCTTCGAGGATTCTCCCACCACAGCATGTGGCGGAGGATGTCTCCAGCCACGATCGCCGGTGGATACGGGGTGATCAGTCTCGCCTGGATCATCGGATCCGACCTGCTTCTCGCCTCCCTGGGGCTCGGAGCGCTGGACGTCAACGCCTCGTTGGCGAAGGGTGTTGGGTTCGTTCTGATCACCGGCGTGCTCCTGTTCTTCGTTCTCCGCCGGCGAGCGCAATGGCTGACAGCCGCTGGCAACGAATTGACTCGATGGGTTGGCGAAGCGCGAGGAGTGGAATCCGGCCACATCCGGGTTCTGCTCATAGACGATGATCTGCACGAGCGGGAGAGGATCCGCCAGGCGATAACGGCCACGGTCGGTTTCTCGACCGAGGTCGATGAAGCCGCGAACCACGTCGACGGTGCGAACGCCATCCTCGAACGCCGCCACGACGTGATCCTCATCGACGACAGGATCGGGCTGGCGTCGGGTCTCGATCTGATTCGCCAACTGCACCGTGTCGCGTCAGGGCCGATGATCCTCATCACCGAAACCGACGACCCGGAGCTCGACCGGAAGGCCCAGCGGCTGGGGGCCCACGACTACCTGCTCAAACACGAAATCCACGCATCGTGGATCGGACGAACCCTGCGGTACGCCGTGGCCAACTGGTACGACCAGCGCGAAGTGGCACGCACCCGCCAGTGGTACGCGGAGATGGTGCACGAGGTGCCTGTGGGGCTGTTTCGCACGACTCCCGACGGGCTGCTGACCGAAGCCAACCCCGCACTCCTCGACATCTTCGGAGCCACGTCCATCGACGACCTGCGCGCCGCAGGCATCCGCAGTCTCTACAGGGACCCCAAAGTGCGTCGTACTCTCGTCGAGCGGATCACCGCGGGCGAAGTGGTCGAGGACGAGGACCTCGCGATGCAGCGACTCGATGGCACCCCGATCGACGTGAGGATGCGAATGCGGGGCATCTCGGATCCGGACGGAGTGATAGCGCTGTATGGCGCGATCATGGACGTCACCGCTCAGCTGGATACCGGGCGTCGGATCAGGACTCAGGCTTCGATGCTCGACCAGGTGAAGAACGCGGTTGTACACACCGACACCGAGGGATATGTCACCTACTGGAACCGGGCAGCCGAGACGCTTTTCGGGTGGACCGCTCCCGAGGCGATCGGACGGCCGGTGATGGAACTGACACCAGCGCCGTCGGAGATCGAACGCGGCAACGCGATCATGCGGACGATGAGCGAGACAGGGTCGTGGGAGGGCGAGTATCTGTGCCGGCGCAAAGAAGGAGTCGAGTTCCCTGCCTACGTCTCGAACTCGGTGGTGACCGGACCAAACGGCGAGACCGCGGGGTACGTCGGTATCACCGTCGATCTCACCGAACTGAAGGCCGCCCAACGCCGGGCGGCGGCCCAGGAGGCGATGGCTGCTTCGGTCCTCGAGACCGTCCACTTCCCGTCAGCGGTGCTCGACGACGATGGAACCATCATTGCGGTGAACGGGGCCTGGACGGACGCCGCGGTGGACAGCGAAGCCGACCTCGACGCCGTGGGAGTGGGAGTGAGCTACCTGTCGGTGTGCGACCGGTCGAGTGACGAAGATGGGTGGCTCGTCGCCGCCGGGATCCGCTCGGTCCTGATCGGAACAGAGTCCCGATTCGACCACGAGTACGCATGTGCGGAAAAGTGGTTTCGAGTCGAGGTGGCGCCGGGCGTGAAACCGCTGGGCGGAGCTGTGGCGATGCACATCGACATCACCGAGCTGCGCGAGGCCACCCGTCAGGCCGAGGAGTTCGCCCGATCGAAAGACCGCCTGATCGCCTCGGTGAGCCACGAGTTGCGTACGCCGCTCACGGCGGTCCTCGGTTTCGCCAACTTGATCGAGCAGCCCGCCGGGCTCTCGGCAGAAGAGCTCGCGCAATTCGCGGCAGAGATCCATCGGCAGGCGACCGACATGGCGGCCATCGTCGAAGACCTTCTCGTCGCGGCGCGGGCCGAGATGGGCGCACTCACCGTGCAACTCTCAGCCGTCGACCCGATCCGTCAGATTCGCGATGTGATCGGCCACCTCCCGCACAGCGCCACAGTCAGCGTCGAACACCACCTGACCGATGTCCCGGCAGTGATGGCCGACCCACTCCGGCTGCGGCAGATCCTGCGCAACCTGGTGAACAACGCAATCCGCTACGGAGGGGAGAGGGTCCGGGTCGACACCGTGACCACTCCGGAACGAATCGCCATCCGGATCTCCGACGACGGCCAGGGAGTTTCACCCGAGCTGGCCGAAGCGATCTTCGCGCCATTCTTCAGCGCCCACGACCGCAGCGGCCAACCGGACTCGTTGGGGTTGGGCCTGTCGGTGGTCAGGACGCTCACCGAAGCAATGGGCGGCGTCGTCGGGCTGTCCACCGAAGAGGGCTGGACCGTGTTCACAGTGTCTCTACCCAGGGCTGACATCTCCGAGTAGACGGTGTTGCGCCCTGGTGCGTCGACAAGGCGGGAACCACACCGCAGACCGCGTCGTCAGATTCCGAGAACGTTCGGAGGGAGGAACCATGAAGGAGAAGGCCATCTCGGCTGTGGCGCTTGCCTTGGCGCTTGCAGCCTGCGGTGGTGGCGACGCCGGATCGACCGCCACGACCGACGCCGCGGCCTCGACCACCGCGTCCACCACCACGACCGCGCCTGAGACGACTACGACGGCGCCGAGCACCGACACCACCCTGGCGGGCGAGCCGATCGAGTTCGGTCCCGCCGCAGGCGACGAACTGGCGGTCATCGGCGTCGCCCACGATGACGTGCTCAACCTGCGGGCCGGGCCGGGAGCAGATCAAGAGATCGTCGCCGAGATTCCCAATCTCTCCGAGGGCCTCGTCGCACTCGGCAACACGCGCGACCTCGGTGACTCGTTCTGGGTCGAGGTCGATCACGAGGGCACCACAGGATGGGTCCACTTCGGTTTCGTCGGTTACGTCGGCGTCACCGACGACATGACCGCTTCCGTCGTCAGCCAGCTCGGTGACGGGCCAGTGGCCGAAACGATGCTCGACATCGGGCTGATCGTCGCCGAGACCTTCGCCTCCGAGGAGCCAGCCTCAGATGTGGTGCTCACCGTCGCCCCCACCGTCGGCGATCTCGGCGAGGTGACCTATGACGTGATCGGGATCGACGATGATGCCGTCCGCGGCTTCCGGGTCCACGTGTTCGGTCAACCCGCCGACGAGACTTTCGGCCTCAAGGCCGTCGAAGTGACCACGTTGTGCGGTCGCGGTGTCACCGAGGACGGCCTCTGCCTGTGACGTACGAGGGGTAACGTGCCGCCAGCGGCGGAAAGGCGTCATCGTGTCCGAAGAGATCTTGTCGTTGCTCGAGTCGTCTCCGTTCCTCGGAGCGCTTTCGAAGAACGACGCCGAACGCCTTGCCTCGATCGCATCGATCCGGGAGTTCTCTCCCGGCGAAGCGATCGTGCGCGAGGGAAGCACCGAGGCGATGACGATGTGGATCATCGTCGATGGCGAGGTCGAAGTGCGACGGGGCGCCACGGTGGTGACCACGATGGGACGCGGCTCTCACATCGGCGAGATGGCGCTCTTCGCGGATTCGGGTCACCCGCGCAGCGCCGGGGTCTACGCCATCTCCGATGTCCGGGCGTTCCGAGTCGCCAAGTGGGATCTCATGCCTTTCGTCGAACGCAACCCCAAGGTGGCAACGGCAATCATTCAGGAGCTGGCCCGGCGGCTCGAACGGGTGACGAACCAGCTGACCGACTGACGACGCGGCCGCCGCCTCTCAGTCTGGGAGCCATTCCCGCAGTGGACGGCTGAACGCCGCGATCATCGAGAGCTCGGACAGGGTCCAGTCGGCGCCCGAGCCCGACCTAACGCAGACTCGTGTGTGCGAGCTGGTCGGCGAGTTCGGTGAGGTACTCGAACCCCTCGACTCGACGCCAGGCGGGCGGTATCGCTGCGAGGCCCAGGTGAGCCCCGATGAGGGCGCCGGTCATGGACGCGATGGTGTCGGTGTCGCCGCCCAGGGAGATCGCGGCAGCAACAGCGTCTTGGAACGAGTTGGGGTGGAGCAGGTAGCAGGCGAGGGCGGTTGGGACGGAAGTGTGGGCGGTGATGCCGGATCCGAGAGAAGGGAGCTGGTCGGTGCGGCGCTCGGAGGCGATCCACTCGACGGTGGTGAGTTTCTCGTGAAAGCGCTCGCTCGAAAGGTGCGGTCGGATGTGCGCGATCATCGCCGTTGGATCGGGCGTGTCCTTGGGTGAGATACAGAGGACGTAGTCAATGGCGAGCGCCTGGGCGACTGCTCCGTCGATGCCCTCGGGATGGGTGTGTGTGATGATGGCGGACTGTCGAGCGAGTTCGGCAACAGTCTCGGTGTGGGGATGCGCGGACAGGGCGATTGGAGCGACTCGCATCGCAGCGCCGTTTCCGTAGGAGCCGGATCCGCCGAACAGACTCACGGCAGCCTGGTTCCACGGGACGCCGCGTTCGAGGTTTCCGAACACCTCCGGCGGCCCATTCCCGTAACCACGCCATGGCTGGGCGGCATAGTGGGCGGCGAGCGTTGCGGCCATGTGGGCGCCGTCGAACTCGCCGTGTGCGGTGAGGGACTCGGCGACTCCGATCGTCATGGCCGTGTCGTCGGTGTACCGCATCGGACCTGGGTCGAACGGGAGGCGCTCCAGATACCCGTCGGTGACCACCGCTCGGCCTTCCATCGGCGCGCCCAAGGCATCACCGACCGCCACCCCGACGAGACAACCCCGATAGCGGCCCAGTGAGCGACGCGCCGTCGATGTGGTCTCGGTCACGCTCCGACCGGCACGTGACCGATGTGCTCCCAGAGTTCGTTGATGGCCCTGTAGTGGCGGTCGGGAAGCTGCTCGATCAGGTCGAGCACTTCCGGACGGGCCTGATTGGTGGCTGCCGCTGTCAACAGTTCGCTGCGGTGAGCGCCTGATTTGTTGAACGCGTCGCTGACGGTATCTGCGATCTCGATGCGGGTGACGGTGTGCATGCGGTGGTTACGCTCCAGTAGACTCTTCCCTAACGTTAGAGTAGAGTATCGCCGTCGTCGCCACTCCCCAAACCCGCCGGGCTCCCAGCGTGCCCGCCGCGACGCACGACATCGCTCGCCCTGGAGGGCCGACCCATGCAAGAACAACATCATCAGATCGGCGCTGCTGCCGAGGCGGTCGGACTGTCGCTTCGGACCATCCGCTACTACGAGGAGATCGGACTGGTGACGCCGACCGGTCGAACCGACGGCGGATTCCGCCTGTACACCGACGCCGACATCGACCGGCTCCGGCTCGTGAAAGCGCTGAAACCTGTCGGCATGTCGCTTGAAACCATGGGCGAACTCCTCATACGCGCAGACGCCCTCGAGGCAGCCATCGACTCCGGCACCGAGGTCGAATCCGCCGCGAGCGCCTTCGAGGAGGTCCTTGCAGTTGCCCGACGGCGGTGCGACGAATGGGAAGATCGGCTCGGACAAGCACGTCAGGTGCTGGCCGCGTTCGATCGACTGACACCCGGCAGGAGTCGATGAAACGACCGTTCGGCCTACAGACGGGCAGCTACGTCGTGGTCTACCACGGAACCGACCCGTTCCACCATCGGGGTGATCCGACCGATCCCCGCCGACCGAGCTGCCGACCTGACCAAGAGCCAGGCGTCCTCCAGCACCGTAAGCGCGCCCTGGCCGTCGGCCTCATCGCTTGCCACCTTTGCTGGCCAGGCGACGCCGCCGCCACCACCTCACAACACCAACAGGAACTTCGATGAACACCTTGATTGCCCCACCCCGCACCGACCCGATCCACGTCTCCTCTGAGAAGGTCGTCGACATCGACATCTCCCGCGTCTTCGCGTACGTGGCAGACCTTCGCAACACACCGGCCTGGAATCGCGCTATCACCAGCACCCGCCCCCTGGCTCCAGGAACAACGGGGGTCGGCTCGCGCTTCGAACAGACCCGCACCGTGCCGCGCCGTGCCACCGAGACCGTTGAGATCACCGATTATGAGGCCGACCGACTCCTCGATGTAACGGTCACCGACCGGGGCCACCCGGTGCAGTACCGGTACGAGTTCCACCCGGGCACCGTCGCCCGCACCCGGATCCGGCTGACAGTGACGCTCTACCCCGACCACCCGATCGGACGCCCCGACTACTACCGGGCGCGGCTCGCCCGGGTGCTCGACTCCAACCTCACCAACCTGCGCACGGCCCTGCTCAGCAGCCGTTGATGCCCGACCCGTCGACTACGCCACTCGTCCTCGTCTACCTCGGGGAGCCCGCCTACCACCGCGGACACGACACCGACGACCTCCGACCCGCCTGTACGCCCCGAAGAATCCGAGGCGTCCTCCAAATGCGGGTACGGGCCGAAACCGACGGGCTCGTCCCGTGTGCGCGATGCTGGCCCAACCACACGCCGGGTACGGTCGATCCCAACTCCCGCCAGACCTGACCGCGGCCGGCCGGACCCGTCCGGCTTCGAGCACGGTGGCCGGATCAGCCGCCGACGGCGTCGGGATCGATCTTGCCGACGGTCGGGAGGTCGGTCGGCATCAACGGACGCGGCAGGTTCTTCTGCCACCGTTCGATGTCATCCCGGTCACAGACCGGACACAACTCCACCATCTGGATCCCGACCACCGACAGCTGCGTTCCTCGGCTCCGTTCGACGATCGCCTTCGGAACCGTGACCAAGTCCGCGCGGCCACAGGTGGGACACCGCCGCTCGAGTGAACGCGTCCAGACCTGCCCGCACGCACCACACGTGACGCTGATCTCGGTCCCCCGTCGGACCCCAGAGAGGTCGTCGTCTTCCCCACAGACCGGGCACGTGATGTCGAGAGCCAACCCAACCTCCGGAACACACCATACGGAAGGTGCAGCGCATCGCGGGAGAGGACGGCGCAGGCCACGTGCCGTCAGGGCGAGGTCACCCACAATCGAGCGGGTCGGCCGGGTAGGTGGAAGTTGCGTGCACCTTTCCGGCCGGGGTGACGACAACGCGGTAACTCTCAGCGAACACGGTGACGCCCGACTTGGCGAACGAGTACTCCGACATCCACTCACAGGCTCCCCCGCCATAGGTCAATGCCGACTTCGGCGCGCTTCCCTGGAGCTCAGGGATCATCACCGGTTCGTCACTCAACTCGCATGACAGGGTCTCCATCGCAGAGCCGTCGGGCATCTGCACGCGTTGTACGAAGGCGCACTCGGCCCGCATGATCGACCCCAACGGGTAGTTGTCCGGGAAGGCAACGGCCAGGATCGAGTCGACGTTGTCGATCCGGTCGGTTGATGCCCCTCCGGCGCTGGCCGGCGGCGCATTCAGCCAACCGGCGAAGATGACCGTGCACAGCCCAAGCGACACAACGAGCCGTCGCCTGGCACCCCCACTCATCCGGCCGGCCCGTCGACGGGATGACCTCGACACGCGTCGGGAGCCATCCGCCTCACGGTGAAGTTGTCCGATGCGATCACGGGCATGGAATTCGACGTAGTAGTGATTCATCAAGAGCTCCCTCGGGTCGCGTTCTGAACTGAGTACCGAACACGTGTCGGGAGATCGTCGGAGTCGGTTCGGAACTCCTGGCGGGATCGGTCCGGGTGCGACCGGTTCTCCAAGACGGCAGCGCCCGGTTCCGACTTTTTTCCGACACCCTGAAGGCAGGCTCTGAGCATCTCTTCCCAAGATCGGGGCGGTAGCTTTCGATGATGTATTTCCGAGCGCTCGGGCCTTTGTCCGTCAGGCGCGATGGGCAGCCACTGGCCCTCGGTGGGCCCAAGCAGAGAATGGTGCTGGCGCTACTCCTGATGAACGCCAACCGGGCGATCTCCGTCGATCGGTTGATCGACGGGGTCTGGGGGGACGATCCGCCCACCGCCGCACGTCACACGCTTCAGGGCTACATATCCGAGTTGCGCAAGGTGCTGGAGGGTCAACTCAAGCGGGAGGGTGCTGGCTACGTCCTCGCGGTGGAGCCTGATAGCTTCGACGTGTCGCGGTTCGAAGGCTTGACCGCCGAGGGACGTCGCCTGTCGGCGAGCGACCCGATTGGGGCTGCCGAGCGGCTAGCGGAGGCACTCGGCCTTTGGGAAGGTCCGCCGTACGCCGACCTGGCGCACGAGGCGGCCCTCGAAGACGAGATTCGACGGCTGGGAGAGCTACGACTGCAGGCGGTCGAGGAGCGCATCGAGGCAGACCTGGCGGCGGGCCGTCACATGGAATTGACGGGCGAACTGGAGGCTCTGACTCGCGAGCACCCGTTTCGGGAGAGGTTGCGCATCCAGCAGATGTTGGCGCTCTACCGATCCGGTCGCCAAGCCGAGGCGTTGCGTGCATATGGACGGGTCCGAGAGATCCTGGCCGAGGAACTGGGGATCGACCCCTCACCCGAGCTACAGGCGCTCGAGCAGCAGATCCTCGAGCAGGACGGCTCTTTGGCCTGGACCGGCCCAGGGCCCGATCCCGGTCCCAAATCGGGCCACGAAACGATACGCAGCTACGAACTGCGCCAGGTCATCGGACAAGGTGACTTCGGAACCGTCTACCAAGCGTTCCAGCCGTCGGTTGGCCGCCGGGTGGCGCTCAAGGTGGTGCGTCCGGAATATGCCAACTCACCGGTGTTCGTTCGCCAGTTCGAAGCAGAAGCGCAGTTCATAGCCCAGCTCGAGCATCCCCACATCGTCTCGCTCTACGACTATTGGCGCGATCCAGCGGGCGCCTACTTGGTGATGCCATACCTCCCAGGGGGAAACCTCGCCGCAGCGCTGCGACGCGGCCCGTGGCACCCCGGCCCCGCCCTCCGATTGCTCGATCAGGTGGGCGCCGCCCTGTCCCATGCTCATCGCCGCGGAGTCGTCCACCGAGACGTCAAGCCCGCCAATGTATTGCTCGATGCCGACGGCAACGCCTATCTCTCCGATTTCGGAGTGGCCACCCGCCTCACCGACCCCATCGGGAAACCGCTCAGTTCGTCACTCGGGTACCTGCCGCCCGAAGAACTGCGCGGCGAGATACTCACCGCCGCTTCAGACATCTTCAGCCTGGCGGTCCTCACCTTCGAGTTGTTCACCGGGATTCGACCCCGCATGCCCGGCGGGCTGCCGGCGATTGCCGAGGTCCGACCCGACCTCCCGACTCAACTGACCGAGGTCCTCGACAAGGCCACCAACGACCAACCGGCGCTGCGTCATGATCGCGTCGAGGACTTCCTCCGAGAGGTCCGCCAAGCGATGGGCGCGGACGTGATCGGCGCTTCCATCGATCTCGTCCCCGCATCCGAGGGTCCGGTCCGCAATCCGTACAAGGGGTTACGAGCATTCCAGGAGACCGACGCCGCCGACTTTCACGGGCGCCACGGTCTGATCGATCAGATCCTCCAGGCGGTCTCCCGCCAGCGCTTGGTCTGCGTCGTCGGCCCCAGCGGGAGCGGGAAGTCGAGCGTCATCCGGGCAGGCGTGATACCTGCGTTGAGGGCAGGAGCCATACCCGGATCGAACGCGTGGCTCATCACCGACATGTTTCCCGGTTCCTATCCGTTCGAGGAACTGGAGACGGCCCTGCTTCGTGTTGCGGTCGACGACCCCGGGAGCATCATCGAGGAGCTTCGCACCGAGGAGCGGGGTCTGATGCGCGTCGTCAAGCGGATCCTCCCCACCGACGACACCGAACTGCTCATCGTCATCGATCAGTTCGAGGAGTTGTTCTCGATGGTCGACGACGAGGAGACACGACGTCTCCTGCTCGACGCAGTCTCCGCCACGATCACCGACGAGCGGAGCCGAGTCAGAGTGGTTGTGACGCTGCGGGCCGACTTCTTCGACGGTCCGTTGCAGTACCCAGAGTTCGGTGAGTTGCTCCGCGAAGGGCTGGTCACCGTGAGCCCACCCAACGGCGAAGCCCTCGCCCTGGCCATCAGCCGTCCCGCACGCGGCGTGGGTCTCGACCTCGAGCCGGGGTTGGCGGGCGAAATAGTCTCCGACATCCGAGACCAGCCGGGCGGGCTCCCGCTGATGCAGTTCGCCCTCACCGAACTGTTCCACCGCCGGGAAGAGAAGGTGCTGACCATTGCCGCCTACCGAGACTCGGGTGGCGTGGCCGCAGCCCTGGGACGGCGAGCCGAGGAGCTCTTCACAAGCCTGTCAGCTGCCGGCCAGGAAGCGGCTCATCAGCTCTTCCTGCGATTGGTCAACGTCGACGAGCAGGCCGACGACACCCGTAGACGAGTCCGCCAGACCGAGCTGGAAACCATCGAAGTCGACCAGTCCGCCCTTCGGGATGTCGTCCAGCAATATGGCTCGTACCGGCTGCTCACCTTCGATCGCGACCCCCTCACCCGCAGCCCGACCATCGAAGTCGCCCACGAGGCCCTGATCGGGGAATGGGGGAGATTGGCAGCTTGGATCGATGAGCAGCGAGAGAACCTGGTCCTCCATCGGCGGTTCAGCGCGTCGCTTCAAGAGTGGGAGAGATCGGGTCACAGCGACAGCTTTCTTCTGTCCGGCGGGCGCTTGGCCCAGTTCGAGAATTGGGCGCAGACCACTCGCCTATTGCTCATGCACGAGGAACGGGTCTTTCTGGACCGGAGCAGGACCGGTGAGAACCGTCGGCGACGGCGGCGCACCTCCCTGCGTTGGACCGCCGCGGCCGTGCTGGCTGCCTTTGCCACCGTAGCCATCGTTCAGAGTCGGGATGCGCAGCGGGAGGCGAGGGAGTCCACCGTGCGCCAGTTGGCGGGGGTGTCGACGCTCTCCCTGTCCGAAGACCCAGAGAGAGCCATCCTGCTGGCGATGGAATCGGTGGGAGTTTCCCGGCGCGCCGGTGCCGCCGTCCTTCCCGAGGCCGTAGGCGCCCTCAACGACGCGGTTCAGACCTCGCGGCTCGAGCTGCGGCTCGCCGACGGCTGGGGAAGCCTGGCGATCAGCCCGGATGGCTCGTTGCTGGCCACCGACTCGCTCCAGCTCGAGACCGGCCTACAGGCCAGCGATGTGGTGATCTGGGACGCCGCCACCGGAACCGAGATCCGTACCCTGGCTGGGAGTTCCCTGGTCACGTTGGAGAAGGGAATAGCCAACATCGTCGCTCGGGCCATCTCCTTCAGCCCCGACGGCGGGGTTCTGGCGGTCGCCCATCAGCAGCCGGAGGGGGCGAACACGACGGAGATCGCCCTGTGGGACCCTGTCACGGGTGAGCAGATCGGCCGGCTGGAGGCACCGGGCTCGGTCGTCTGGAACCCGACCTGGAGCCCCGACGGTGCACTGCTGGCTGCGGGAAGTTGGGACGGCGCCGCCGATACGGTGATCGTGTGGGATGTGGCCTCGGGCACCGTGGTGGCCTCCTTTGAACCAGGAGCCGTGGGCGAGATCGCGGTCGACGACCAGGGACGGCTGGTGGTGACCCACGGACCGGCCGAAGCCGTCGGGTTCTACGACTTCGCTACCGGCGACGAACTGGACAGCCTGGCGACACCAGGGTTGGGGGCGACGTATCTGGCAGTTGACCTCGTCGGCGGACGCCTGGCGATGGCAGGCAGGCACGAACAGCTCCAAGTCTGGGACGTTGAATCCCGCTCCCTCCTGTGGTCTCGGCCGCTGAGTTCCACTCGTACGTTGGCGGTCAGCCCGGGATCCGAAGTCCTGGCCCTTGCGGGTGACGACGGTCGGGTACGTTTGTTGGATCTGGATGACGGCGCCGAGGTCATGGTCCTCACCGGACACCAGGCCGGTGTCTACGACCTGGGCTTCGTCCCAGACGGGGACCGGCTGGTGAGCGTGGGCAACGACGGGGAAACCCGGGTCTGGGACATCACCCCCGGCGGATCACCGGCGTTGGGGGCCATCGAGATCGATTCCGGCAGGCCGTTCATCCTGGAGTTCTCTCCCGAGGGAGACGAGGTCGGCGTTTCAACCTGGGAGGGGACATTCGAGCGCCGTGGTGCTGCCAGCGGGCAGCTGCTGGCCTCCCTGGATGGATTCATGTCCGACGCAGTCGTGAACCCGGTGATCAGCCCGAATTGGGACTTCATTGCTGCGGTCACTGCTGACGGAGAATCCGGCATCTGGGAGTTGGCAGACCCCGACGCGCCAACTGTTCTTCTCCCTTCCTGCAC
>DATKEC010000015.1:0-2943 GCA_035544575.1 Acidimicrobiia bacterium | reverse complement strand
GTGAGTGTCGATCCTGCCGGCGAAGAGCTCGAGACCCGGGTCCTCACGACTCAGGACATGAACGATCTGGAGACGGTCAGGATGGCGATCCTTCAGACCTTCGAGTTCGTCGAGGAACATCACGGTGCGCGCTGCTCGGTTCCCGTAGATCACCGTCCAGCGCGCGCTCGGTTCGGCTTCGAGGGTGGTCGACACCAGCGAGAGCACAGGTGTGATGCCCGAGCCGGCCACGATGGCGCCGTAGTGCAGCCCTGTGGTGCCGGAGGGAATCGTGAACTCGCCGACCGGCGTCGCCACGTCGATCACGTCGCCGGGTTGAAGCCGGCTCGTCGCCCACGTCGAGAAGGTTCCTCCGTCGAGGCGCTTGATCCCCACCCGCAGCGACCCCCGGTTGGCGTTCGCACAGATCGAATAGGAGCGACGGACGTCGACACCGTCGATCTCCTTGCGCACCGTGACGTGCTGGCCTGGCAGGTACCGGAACCGCTCCGACAGACCGTTCGGAACCACGAAAGTGACGGCGACGGCGTCATCGGTGAGGGCATCGACGGTCGCAACGGTCAGCGGGTGAAACTCCACACCGGTGGCGGCCATCAGAGCTCCTTGAAGTAGTCGAACGGTTCGCCGCAGTCAGTGCAGACCATCAGCGCCTTGCAGGCCGTCGACCCGAACTCCGAGATCGCGCGGGATTGGTGCCGACAGCGTGGGCAGAGAACCGGGGGTCGTTGGGCGAGGCCGGTCGGATGGGGCGGGGCGATGCCGAATTCAGCCAGCTTGTGCTTGCCGGATTCGCTCATCCAGTCCGTCGTCCACGCGGGAGCGAAGACGGTCTGGACTGAGACGTCACGAAACCCGGCCGCCTCGAGCGCGGCGACGATGTCGCTGCGGATCACGTCCATCGCCGGACAGCCCGAGTAGGTGGGCGTGATCGTCACGGTCACGCTGTCACCGTCCACGGTGACGTCGCGGATGATGCCGAGGTCCTCGACGGTCAGAACCGGGATCTCGGGGTCTGTGACCGTGGACAGGGCGAGTCGGGCCTCGTCGATGGTGGCGGTGTTGCTCACCAGGCTGCCTCCGGCATTGTGCGCGCCAGCCATTGCATTTCGGCGAGCATGTGGCCGAGATGGTCGGTGTGGAAGCCGAGCCGGCCGCCGGTGCGGTGCATCGCCTCGGACGGGACCGTGAGTGTCGCCTCTGCCAGGACCGAATCGATGTTGGCCCGCCACGGTTCGAGAAGCGACGTCGGGTCGACGCCCACGCCGTCCGCGGCCATCACTTCGGCAATCGGGTCGGGCGCGAACATCTCACCGGTGAACCGCCAGATACGGTCCAAGGCTGTCTGCATTCGGCGGTGTGACTCTTCGGTGCCGTCACCGAGGCGGATGACCCACGCCTCGGAGTGTCGAAGGTGGTATCTAGCCTCTTTCAGAGCCTTCGCGGCGATTCCGCCCAGGGTCGGATCCGCCGAGGTGGACAACCTCTCCCACAGCAGAACCTGGAAGGCGTCGAAGCAGAGCGCCCGTGCCATGGTGTCGCCGAAGTGGCCGTTGGGCAGTTCGCAGATGAGCAGGTTCGTGAACTGGCGCTCGTTGCGGTGCATGGCCAGATCGTCCTCGGATCGTCCGCGCCCCTCGATCGCCCCGGCGTGGGCGAGCAGGGCGCGGGCCTGTCCGAGATGGTCGATGGCGATGTTGGCGAGCGCGATGTCGTTCTCGAGATCGGGTCCGCGCGAGATCCATTCCCCGAGACGCTGACTCAGCACCAGGTTGTCGTCGCCGAGACCGAGCACATAGCGGAAGTGCGGATCGCCCCCGACGCCCGGGGTTCCCTGGGCGACGGGGGAGTAGGCGATCTCGCTCACATGTGCCCCACTTCTTCGGGGATCTCGTAGTACGTGGCGTGGCGATACGGCTTGGCGTTGGCCTCGATGAAGTCCGAGGCGTCGTCGGGGTCGAAGGCGGTGACGACCGACGACGGAACCACCCAGATGCTCACGCCTTCCTGTCTCCTGGTGTAGACGTCACGTGCGTTCTGCACAGCGGTCTCGGCGTCGGTGGCATGGAGGCTGCCGCAGTGGACGTGGGACATGCCGCGCCGCTGGCGGATGAAGACCTCCCACATCGGCCAGCCGGCCTTCTCGGTATTGAATGGGTGATCCTCGTCGCCGTCCATACGCGGAACGGAATAGGCCATGACGTGCTCCTTTCAAACCTTGCGGGCGGCGTGGGCGAGGGCTGCTTCGCGGACCCAGGCGTTGTCGTCCCATGCCTGCACCTTGTTCTCGATTCGCTCCCGGTTCATCGGACCGTTGCCTTTGACGACCGCCCAGAACTCCTCCCAATCGATGTCACCGAAGTCGTAGTGCCCACGTTGTTCGTTCCATGTCAGATCCGGGTCGGGAATCGTGAGGCCGAGGTAGGCGGCTTGGGGGACGGTCATGTCGACGAACTGCTGGCGCAGGTCGTCGTTGGAGACTCGCTTGATCTTCCATGCCATCGACTGCTCGGAGTGGGTGGAGTCAGAGTCGTTGGGACCGAACATCATCAACGACGGCCACCACCAACGGTCGAGCGCATCCTGGGCCATCGCCCGCTGCGCCTCCGTTCCGCTGGCGAGGGTGAGCATGATCTCGTAGCCCTGGCGCTGATGGAACGACTCTTCTTTGCAGATGCGGACCATCGCCCGCGAGTACGGCCCGTACGAGCACCTCGTCAGCATCACCTGGTTGGTGATCGCTGCTCCGTCCACCAGCCAGCCGATCGCACCCATGTCGGCCCACGAGAGCGTGGGGTAATTGAAGATCGACGAGTATTTCTGGCGACCGGTGTGGAGCAACTCCATCAATTCGTCGCGGGTGACTCCGAGCGTCTCGGCCGCCGAGTAGAGGTAGAGCCCGTGACCTGCTTCGTCCTGGACCTTCGCCATGAGAATCGCCTTCCG
>DATKEC010000014.1:0-24699 GCA_035544575.1 Acidimicrobiia bacterium | reverse complement strand
TGACTGCAGAGATCATCGTTCCCGACGGCTTTTCACCCACTTCGGTCACCAAGCTGGGTCTGCCGCCTTCGACGATCGTGGTGAGTGTCACCCGGGGAGACTCTGTCGCCGTCCCCGATGGCACGACCGAGGTCGAGGCGGCAGATCGGTTGCTCTTCGTGACCCAGAGCGCTTCGATCGATGCACTCCACGCGACCTTCCACGAGCTGCCCGACGGTGACGGGGCATGAGGGAGATGCTGCGTGAGGCAGCGGCGGGCCTTCGGGGAATGGCGATCGAAGTGGCAGCGGTCATCTGCGTCATCGTCATCGCGGCTCTCGCGGCATTGGCCGTCCTGGCTCTCGTCTGACCATGCTGCTGCGGCCCTCGCTCGACGATCACCGCTCGATCGCCCATGACCTCGGCCGAATCATCGGCGTTGTGGCGATGGCGGCGGTGGTCCCCTTGATGTGGGCGATCGCCAGACAGGAGTGGAACGCCGCCAGCCACTTCTTGCTGCTCATCGGCGTGACGACCGCAGTGTCCGCGATGGCCGATCGGATCCATCCCAACCCGGGCAGGGCTGTGGACTGGAGCCATGGGATGGTCGTGGCTGCGCTCACCTGGCTCACAGTTCCCGCCTTCGCCACCGTTCCCCTGTGGGCGTCGGGGCATTACTCCCGGTGGGTCGACTCGTATTTCGATGCGATGAGCGGCCTCACGACGACGGGACTCTCCTTGATCCAGGACCTCGATCACTTGCCGGAGTCGGTGAATCTGTGGCGGCACATCCTGCAGTTCCTGGGCGGCCAGGGGATCGTTCTCGCCGCACTGATGTTCCTCGCCGGCAGCGGTGCTCTCTCACTCTTCGAAGGTGAGGGCCGGGAGCACCGGATGTTCCCGAATGTTCGGACCACGGCGCGTTTCATCTGGCTGGTGAGTGCTGCACATGCCGTCGTCGGCATCAGCATCCTCACCCTCGACGGCATCTTCGTCCAGGGATTCGGCCCGGGACGGGCGTTCTTCCACGCTTCGACGATCTTCATGGCGGCCTTCGACACCGGCGGGTTCACTCCTATGAGCACGAGCATCGCCTATTACAACTCACCCATCTTCGAGGCGATCGTGGCGGTTCTGATGGTGGCCGGCGCCATGAGCTTCGGGCTCCACCACGCAATCTGGAACCGGCGAAAGGTGGCCAACAACATCGAGGTTCGGACCTTCGCGTTCACCCTGTCCGTCACTTTGATCGTGACCATCCTGGGCCTCGTCCTCATCGGCGCGATCGACCAGTTCTATCCCCTCGTTCGCGTTGGTCTCTTCCACGCCCTCTCCGCACACACCGGGACGGGATTCTCGACCGTTTCGACCGCCGAGTTGGCGAGTTGGTCAGGTCTGGCGTTCGCCGGCATCGCCATCGCGATGGCGCTCGGTGGCATGAGTTCGTCGACCGCCGGTGGCGTCAAGTCGTTACGTATCGGCCTGGCGATGCGGGCAATGCGCGACACCGTCCGGGAGGCGCTCTTGCCCGACGGCGCGGTCGTACCCCAGACCTACCACCAATACGGCGTGCAGCGCATCGGACCCAACCTGGTGCGGTCGGTCTTTTCGATATCGCTGCTGTACGTTGCCCTCTACCTGTTCGGGGCCGCCGTCGCTTTGGGCTTCGGATACGATCTCGGCCCGGCATTGTTCGAATCGATCAGTGCCTCGGCGGCAGTCGGGTTGTCCGTCGGTGTCGTGGCTCCCGACATGCCGCTCCTCCTGGAGTTCACCTATATCGCCCAGATGTGGGTTGGGCGCCTCGAGTTCATCGCCATCGCCGCCCTGCTCGGGTTCGCGGCATCGACGGTGTTCGGGAAATGAAACGGTTGACAGCCCTCGTTCTGGCGCTGCTGGGACTGGCGTTGCCTGCCGCCGCCCAAGAAGTGACGGAGATCTCGACGCTCCTCACTCTCCCCGACCAGTTCGACCAGCAGGTCGTGACCATCCGCGGCGAAATTGTTGGCGACTACGGCGACCGGGGCTCGGTCGTGTGGGTGCAGGTGAACGACGATCCCTATGTCGATCAACCGTTCGCCGAGTCCGGTCGCCTGGGCGGGACAAACACCGGGATGTCGGTCCGAATCTCACACCCGATACCGGTCGAATTCGGGCCACCGGGCGGATACGGCATCCGCGGTCCGATCGTGGAAGTCACCGGTGTCTTCCGCGACCTGGACCCGGCCCTGGGGGGCTTGACGTTCGTTGAGGCAGCGAACGTCGAACTCGTAGAAGCATCGAGACGGCTCCCCGAAAGTGGATTCGACTCTGCCGCCGTGGTGGTCGGCGGGACACTCACCCTCCTCGGTCTGCTCACGATGGCTCAACGCCGCGACCTGCTCAGAAAGCCCAACCGCTCCTGAGCGCCGCTCCCCCGGACGGAGCCGGGGACGGGCGAAGAGAGTCGGCCGCTCACACGGTCAGGACGATCATGTCGTCCCGGTGGATGGCAACCTCACCGTGCTCTGATCGATGTCCGGCGCGACGGCGCAACTCTGCTGCGTCGAAGCGGCTCATCCCCTTGGCGATGAGGTGGCCGTCAGGTCCCGCCACCTCGGCCGCCGCCCCCGCCCTGAAGTCCCCCTCGACCGATGTGATCCCCACCGGCAACAGCGACGAACCGCCGCGTGCAATGGCCGTCCGCGCCCCGGCATCCACGACGATCCTGCCCTCGGAAGGCTGGCCGAAGGCAATCCACAGCTTCCGGGCAGGGAGGCGCTGAGACCGCGGCTCCACCCAGGTCCCGATGTCACCGCCGTTCACCGCCAACGACGCCACATCCGCCGCGTCAGCCGGGGCGATGACGGTCGGCACTCCTGACCACGCTGCCATCCGTGCAGCCGCGATCTTGGTGCTGATCCCCCCGGACCCGAGCGGACCGGATCCCCCCCGGGTCAGCTCGTCGAGCACCGCGTCGGTGTGCTCGACGGCTCCGAAGAGGGTGGCTCCAGCATCGGTACGGGGGTCGGCAGAGAAAATCCCGGACGTATCGGTCAGCAGCAGGAGGAGACCGGCGCCCACCAGATGGCCGACCATCGCCGCCAGACGGTCGTTGTCGCCGAGGCGCAATTCCTCGATCGCGACGGTGTCGTTCTCGTTGACGATCGGAACCACGCCGAGGGCGAGCAGCCGTTCGAATGCCTGACGGGCGTGGAGATACTGGTCCCGATCGGCCAGGACGTTGCGAGTCAGCAGCACCTGACCAACGGTCACGTCATGGGTGTCAAAGGCTTCGGTATACGCCTGCATCAGACGACTCTGGCCCACCGCGGCTGCCGCCTGAAGACCCGGCACGTCGGTTGGACGCCCCACGAGCCCGAGGGCGGGCAACCCGGCGGCCACGGCCGCGGAGGTCACGAGGACGGTTGGGTGTCCGAGGCCCCGCAAAGCCACCACCTGGTCCACGACCGCACGCAAAGCGTCGGCATCGAGTCCCGGCTTGCCTCTCGTCAGCGACGAGGATCCGATCTTGACCACCACCGTCGAACGGGGAGGAATCGGCCGCCTCACTCCTCTTCTCCTTCATCCCAATCGTCGTCGTGGCGTCGGGAGAATTCGAACTCCAGATCGCCGATGCGCACTGTGTCACCTTCCTCGGCTCCTGCCGCGCCGAGGGCGTCGTCGATCCCGAGGCGGGTGAGTCGATCCGATGCCAGGTCTGCCGCCTGCGGGTTCGTGAGGTCGGAGAACCGTACGGCTCGCTCGGCGCCGATTCCCTCGACGACCCAACTCCGCCCGTCTCGCCGGAGACGGAACGGCGGCACCACCGGCTGATGGAGGACGAATCCCTGGCGGTCCGGGGCATCGCGGCGCGCTTGGTCCACGGCGGCGGCGATCCGATACAGCGCTTCGCGCAATCCGTCGCCGGTGAGCGGCGACACGGCGGTCGCTTCCGGGATCTCGTGGACTGCGGACTCCGCCCCTGCCAGATCCGACTTGCCGACCAGCACCACGTGAGGGCGCGAGACCAGGTCGGGGTTGAAGGCTTCGAGTTCCGCCAGGAGAATGCGGTACTGCTCGGCGGGTGAATGCTCGGCGATCGGCGACGGGTCGAGAAGGATCACAAGCGCTCTCGCTCGTTCCACGTGGCGCAGGAATTCGTGACCGAGCCCGCGTCCCTCGGCAGCACCCTCGATGAGGCCCGGAATGTCGGCGATCACGAACTCGTGGTCGTCCACCGCAACCACCCCGAGGTGCGGCTCCAAAGTCGTGAACGGGTAGTCGGCCACTTTGGGCTTGGCGGCCGAGACTCGCGAGATGAAGGTGCTCTTGCCCGCATTCGGGAACCCGACCAAGGCCGCATCGGCCATCAACTTCAGTTCGAGCTCGAACGTGCGCTCTGCGCCGTACTCGCCCTGCTCGGCGACGGATGGAGCCCGCAGCCTTGGCGACACGAACGATGCGTTGCCCCGACCACCTCGACCGCCTTGCAGGATGGTTGCACGCTGGCCGTGGCGAACGAGATCGGCCACGACGCGTCCCGAGTCGTCTCTGACGATCGTGCCGGCCGGCACCGGGAGGACCAGATCTTCGCCCTGTTTGCCGTGCTTGAGGTCGCCGCTGCCGTGGGAGCCCTTCTGCGCGGCGTGGTGCGGGTTGCGGCGGTATCGAAGCAGCGAAGCCATTCCTTCGTCGACCACCACGATCACATCACCGCCGTTGCCTCCGGAGCCGCCGGTGGGCTTGCCTTGCGGCTTGCCACGGGACCGCACGAACGACACGACGCCCGCCCCGCCATCGCCGGCGCGAACGTGGATGCGAACCCGGTCGACGAACATGCGACCGGACCGGAATCAGTCGGTGAGGATGTCCACCAGACGGCGATTGTGCCGGACGTCGTACTTGACGGTTCCAGGCTTCATCGCAAAGAGCGTGTCGTCGCTGCCGCGACCCACGTTCTCGCCGGGATGGATGCGGGTGCCGCGCTGGCGGACGATGACGGCGCCGGCATCGACGACCTGGCCATCGAAGACCTTGGCGCCGAGGCGCTTCGCGTTGGAGTCGCGGCCGTTCTTACTGGAGCCGCCGGCTTTGGTCTTCGACATGTCTCACTCCTCTTCGGCTGCGGCTGGTGCAGCCTTCTTCGATGCGGCCTTCTTCGGTTCGGCTTTCTTCGCTGCCCCCTTCGGGAGGGCGATGTCTGTCACCTCGAGGCTGGTGTAGCGCTGACGATGACCCTGGCGACGGCGATAGCCGGTCTTGTTCTTGTACTTGAAGATGTCGATCTTCTCGCCTTTGACCTGCCCGAGCACTTTCGCGCTGACAGTCGCATCGGCGAGAACCTTGCGATCGCTGATGGCGGTGCCGGAATCATCGACGACGAGCAGCGGCGTGAAGGTCACGTTCTCGTCGTCGGTCTTCAGCAACTCGACATCGATCACGTCACCCGGACGGACTTTTGTCTGCTTGCCGCCCGTGCGGATGATGGCGTACATGGACAAACCTCTGGGAGGGGGGAATCAACCTGTGAGTATATCGACCCCACCCAGAACCAGGCAAAGCCGGCCGAACTCCTCACCGTCCCTTCCCCCGGCCCGCAGGGTCGAAAAGGGGGAAGTGGCCGGGACGCGTAGCGGACCGGACGAAGGCCGTACGTCCAGAAGGCTCCCTCAGTCGAGGTCTTCTTCGAATCCCAGGGGAACGGCGAGGGCGGCGGCCTCTTCGTGGAGGATGATGCCGCGGCCTTCGCAGGCTTCGCACTTGTGCGAGAAGGTCTCGAGGAGCCCGGCCGAAACGTTCTTGCGAGTCATCTCGACCAGACCGAGATGCGAGACCTCGAAGACCTGGGTACGCGTCCGATCACGTGCCAGAGTCTCCCGGAGACGACGGAGCACCTGCTGTTGGTTCTTTTCGGTCTCCATATCGATGAAGTCGATGACGATGATCCCGCCGATGTCCCGCAGGCGCAGCTGACGGCCGATCTCCTCGGCCGCCTCCAGGTTGTTCTGGAGAACGGTCTCTTCGAGACTCGACGAGCCGACGAACTTGCCGGTGTTGACGTCGATGACGGTCAGAGCTTCGGTGCGGTCGATCACGAGGTGGCCGCCGGAAGGAAGGTAGACCCGGCGGTCGAGAGCCTTCCGGAGCTGGTCTTCGACGTGGTACCTCTCGAACAGTGCCATCTCGTCGCCGTACTTGGAAACCTTCGCAACCAGATCCGGTGCTGTGCTTCGCAGGTATGTGTTGACCTGATCGAACGCGGTCTGATCATCGATGAGCATCCGTTTGAAGTCGCCCGTGAAGTGCTCCCGGATGACGCGGATCAGCATGTCCGGTTCGGCATAGACGAGACGCGGCGCCGAACCACCTTCGGTGTCCTTGACGATCTGCTCCCACGCCTTGTGCAGACGGCTGATGTCGGCTGCGATCTCTTCGTCGGAGGCGTGGAGGGCCGCCGTGCGGACGATGACGCCGAAGCTCTTGGGCTTGACCTTGCTGATCACTTCCCGCAGACGCTGGCGCTCGTCCTCCGGAAGTCGGCGGGAGATGCCCTGAGCGTCGGAGTCGGGGACGAGCACGAGGTAGCGTCCGGGGAGCGACGGTTGGCCGGTCAGCCGGGCGCCTTTGGCCCCCATCGCATCCTTGACCACTTGGACGAGGATCTCGTCGCCCTCGCTGAGCACTTCTTCGATGCGTTGCTTCTTCTTGCCGCGCGCACCTTCCTCGACACGCACGTCGGACGCATAGACCACACCGTTCTTGGCGGCGCCGAAGTCGACGAAGGCCGCTTCCATGCCAGGCAGCACGTTGCGCACCCTTCCGAGATAGATGTTCCCGACGAGGGAGGTCGACTCGGCAGTGGCCACGTAATGCTCGACGAGTTGGGGACCTTCGAGCACGACGACCTGTGTCTGATGCGGTCGGACCCGGACGAGCATCTGCTTCCGCAACGACTCCGGCGGAATGATGATCTCTTCGTCGCGCGGGGGACGACGCCGACGCGTGGTGTCCAGTGTCGACTTCGCACCCTGGTCCTGGCGCTGGCGGCTGGGCTGGCGGTTCTTCTGTTGGGAGCGCTTCCCGTTGTCGACCGGCGCAGGCGGCGCCTCGGTGATGCGGCGAACTTCGACCTTCTGGCCGCCGATACGTCGAGTCTTACGAACCTCGACCTTGTCGGCTGAGCCCTTCTTGGTCACCTGCGCGTCGCGCTTGCGAAACAATGCCATCGATGAATACTCCTGTCGGTGATTGCGGCCCGGGAACGGGCCGGGACACCGGATAGTGGATGCCTGATGTACCGGACGACCCACGGAGCAGCCTCCTGGCGAGGTGCTTCGACGGTGGATGTGTCAGATACACGAACGACTCCGAGACCGGTGGAATGCGCGTGCCTTGGTGTCGATTTGCGAAGTCACCTGGCCTGAGCGCAGCCATCGCTGGATGGCGGTCCTACGGTACCAGGCGAGAACCCGCCTGCGCGAAACCGCCCTTTCAGGCCATTTCTTCGTCGAGTGCCAGAGCGGGCTGCTCAGGTTCGGTGGGGTCGTAACAAAACCGACACCTCGCCTCATAGGCGTCGAGCGCGCCGAGCACGACGAGATCGTCGGACCGAACGGTGCGCTGGGTGTACAGCGCAGGGCCTCCGCACCGGTGGCATACGGCGAGCGTCTTCGTCACGTATTCGGCGCGGCCACAAAGGGTGGGGATCGGCTCGAAGGGTCGCCGCATGTAGTCGAGATCGAGTCCTGCGACGATCACCTGCTTGCCGGTCGCCGCCAACGCCTCGCATGCATCGACGAGTCCATCATCGAAGAACTGGCCTTCGTCGATCCCGACGACGACAGTTGCGTCTTCCACCCGGCGGAGAAGTTCGGAGGAATCGGCCACGGGAGTCGCCTCCGCGCGCAGGGCCGAATGGCTGACGACATGGTGTTCGGCGTAGCGGACATCGACCGCGGGCTTGAAAGTCTGTACGGGGAGGCGAGCGATCCGGGTGCGTGTGACCCGGCGGATGAGCTCTTCGCTCTTGCCGGAGAACATCGGTCCGCAGATGACCTCGAGCCAGCCCGACTGTGGACGGCGGTACATGAGACTCGACGCTAGCGCGTGCGGCTCCGGTATCGCTCGCCCGGTACCGGTGTGCGCCGCAGGTAGACGCTGTTACAGATCCCGAAGGCGATGGACATCGCCAGATAGAACGATCCACCCATCGACAGGAACGGCAGAGGTAGACCGGTGACGGGAGCGATGCCGATCGTCATGCCGATGTTGACGAAGACGTGGAAGACCACCATCGCCGCGGTGCCTGCGGCTAGGAGGCTGCCGAATCGGTCTCGGGCGACGAGGGCAATCATGATCAACCGCCACACGATCAGGGTGAACAACGCCAGCACCACGATGCCCCCGACAAACCCGAGTTGTTCGCCCACGGCGGTGAAGATGAAGTCGGTTTCCTGGTCGGGCACGTAGGAGAAGTTCGTCTGAGTGCCCTCGAAGAGCCCCTTGCCGAAGAGCTGGCCTGACCCGATCGCCAGCTTCGACTGGCGGAGTTGGAATCCGATCCCCTGGGGATCGATCGACGGGTCGATGAAGACGGCGATGCGATCCATCTGGTGCTGTTCGAACAGCCCCATGCGCCACACCGAGGCCAGGGCTGCGAACGCTCCACCGACCACCGTGCAGATCTGTTTCCATGTCGCCCCCGCCGTGAACAGCATCACCAGCCACACGAAGGGAAAGACCATGGCTGTTCCCAGGTCCGGCTCGATCACGATCATGGCGAAGGGCAGAGCCATGATGGCCCCGGTCTGGAATACCTTCTTCCAGCGCAAGGGCTGGTCTTCTTTCGTGTTGATCGCCAACACGTAGGCCACGCTCAGAATCACCGTCACCTTGGCGAATTCGCCCGGTTGGAGGTTGAACCACTGCAACGGAATCCACCGCTGGGCACCGTTCACGGGTTCGAACAAGAACACGGCCGCGAGCCCGACGATTGTCACGCCGTAGAAGATCGGAATCATCGACTCGTATTCGCGGTAGTCGACGAGAGAGATCAGATAGAGAGCGATGAGACCCGCGGTGACGAAGATGGCTTGTCTTTCCACTGTGAACGTGGGGAACTCCTCGGCACGCTCCAATGCGAAGCGTGTCGCCGAATAGATCATGATCAGGCCGAGCCCGCTCAGCAGGACCTGGAGGGCGACGAGGATCACATCGGGCCGATTGCCCCGGCGGTCGTCGATGGCGATCGACTGCGGTGAAGTGATCGTGGCCATCAGCAGGTCCTCATTGGGCGGACGCTCCCGCGGTGATCGGTGTCAGTTCCTCGCCCTGTAGATATTGCATGATCTGGCGAGCGACGGGAGCTGCGACTGCGCCTCCCGATCCCCCTTCGTCGATGAGCACCGCTACGACATAGCGGGGGTCGCTGATGCCGACGAGCCCGATGAACCACGCATGGTTGTCCGCACTCGCGATCGACTGACCCGTACCTGTCTTTCCGCCCACGTCGTTCAGCGACGCACCGAAACCGTTGAAAGCACTAGCGGCAGTTCCCCGAGTCACCACCCGGTTGAGGTCCGTGAGGAAACGGCTGACATGAGTCGGATCCAGGTCGACCCGGTTCTGGACGGTGGGTGAGTTGCCGAAGACCAATTGCTCGTTGGCGTCGCGGATCTGGTCGACGACATAGGGCTTCCAGACCGTTCCTCCGTTGGCCATCGCGGCGTATGACACGGCAACCTGCAGCGGTGTTGCGACCAGTGAGCCCTGGCCGATCGCCGCGTTCATCAGGTCGCCGCCGAACCACGGGTCGGAGGTTTCGAGCCTCGCCGCGTCGAGCAGTCGAGGAGCGTCTGGATCTTCCAACTGCTGCTCCTGCCACTGCAGGAACAGTGCGCGGTCGGGGACGATGCCCGCGGATTCGCCTGTCAAGTCGATGCCGGTTCGGCTGCCGTAACCGAGGCTTCTCGCCATGTCCTGCAGCGCCGTCTCGCGCGGTGTCCCGTCCCACGCCTGGTACATGCCGAGGGCAGCGGACCAGAAGTAGATGTTGCACGACTGCTCGAGAGCACTGCTCAGATCCAGCCACCCCTTGAGCTGGGGGTAATACCAGTCCGTGAAGATCTGCGGTGAGCCGTCCGAGAGGGCTGGCAGTTCGAGGCGGCCGTCGCAGTTGACCACCCGACTTGCGGCGTCGACGCCTTCCACGCTGGCCGGCAGGGGCACATCCTCGGTCAAGATCGTCATGTAGGTGACTGCCTTGAAAGCTGAAGCGGGCGGGTACAGGCCGGATACCGCCAGGTTGCGGAGGGCGCCGGACTCGTTCAGGGCCGTGAACGTCCCGTCGTCCAGACCGCCCACGAACAGCCCAGGATCGAATGTCGGATACGAGGCGATCGCGGAGATCGCCCCCGTGCGGACGTCGAGAACCACGACCGCGCCGCGTTCGGTCACGTTCTGGGCACCGCTTCGACCCTGTGTTCGCTGGTCGTCCTTCCACTCGTTGGACAGGGCGATGCCTTCGACGAGAGCACGCTCGACCACCTCCTGAAGTTGCAGATCGAGAGTCAGATAGACCGAGTTGCCGGGCACGGGTGAGATCTCCGCTCGTTGCTCGGTGATCTGGGCTTGTTGCACGCGGTATGCCAGCTCGCCGGGTGTGCCCTGCAACCACTCGTCGTAAATGCGCTCCACTCCGAGCTTTCCCACCCTCGTGTTCGGGTCGAGACCGGGCCGCTCTTCGAGATCCGCCTCGGTGGGCAGCCCGAGATGTCCCAGCACATGGGCCATCGACGACCCGACCAGGTTGATGCGCTGCGGGACCCTTTTGATCCGCACCCCCGGAAAGTCCCGGAGCTGCTCGTTTATCTGGTAAGCGTCGACCGAATCGACGGTGGCGATCTCGAACACGCCGTTGACGCCGGCGTTCTCGTACAACTCGGCGATAGCGGCCTCGGGGATGGCCAGCAGGCTCGATAGGCGGCGGATGAGGCTCTCTGCCTGGTCGCGCTCGACGAGATGACGGTCGACTTCGACGACAGGCACGAACCGGGAGGTGGCCAAGAGGTTGCCGCGCCGGTCGTAGATGTCGCCCCGGGGTGCCGGCGTCGAAATGGTGATCCACGCCTGGGTGTCTGTGACTTCGGCCGCGGTGGCGCCCTCAGCGATCTGGACGAACCACAACCGCATGCCGAGCATGCCGAACAGTCCGATGAACACACCGAGCAGCACTGTGATGCGCGCGGTGGTCCTCACAGCCCCATCACCCCTCTCCGCCCGTCCAGGATTCGCGATGACAATGGTGACAGCAACACCGCGATACCGGCGTTGAAGAGCGGGACGAGAAAAAGACGACGCCCAGCCTGTTCGAAACCCATCGCCAGCTGCCCGAAGAGCGTCCCGACGACCAGGATGGCGGCGACCCCGACCAGCGTCATCAGTCCCGCCCACACCGCCACCGCCAACGGGCCGAGATCGGCCCGATCACGCGTTCTCACTGCTACGAACGCAACCGTGGTGTATGCCATCGCCCGCAAGCCCAGGGCGCTGGATGACGCGACCGCATCGAAGAGAAAGCCGATGGAGAACGCCGCCAGGAGGGCGGTTTCCGCCCGAGCCCGGATCGAAAAGAAGACCACGGCGAGGATCACCATGTCGGGGGCGATACCTCCGAGACGGACCCTTCCGAACAGCGTCGTCTGGACGACGAGCGCACCAATCATCCCCACCACGATCAGGAGGACACGGCGGCTGTCCATCAGCCCTCCCCCTCTTCCTCTTCCGTGGTGACAGGCGGATTCTCGGGGACGATGTCGGTGGTCGTCTCGGGCGTGTTGTCGGAGGCGGCGGCGGCCGGATCAGGGGGCCATGCGATGACCACGACGGCCTCGAGCCGGTTTGTGTCGGTGAATGGCCGCACGGTGGCGGTGAGGGTTTGACCCTGTGGGCGGGATGTTTCGACGATCTCGCCCACTGGCAACCCGCGCGGGAACGAGAGGGAAAGTTGGGAGGTGACGACCTGGTCCCCCACCTCGACCGCCCTGGCTGATTCGAGAACCGTCAGGACCATCTCCGTCGAACCGATGACAGGCTGCAAGCTCCCGAACTGGTCTCCCACCGTCACCGTGATCCCCTCGACATCGCGGATGAGCGGAACCACTTGGGCGCCGCCGTTCCACGATTCGAGGATGCGGCCCACGACGTAGCCGTTCTGGTCCAAGACCGGATGCCCGGGGAGGATGCCTGCCTCCTCGCCTCGATCGATCGTGAGGAGCTCATCGATCGAGTCCGAACGCCCGATGATGTTGGCATTGGTCCTCACGAGCGCCTCGGTATCGAGTTCGAGACCGAGCATCTCTTCGAGGACCTCGAGTCGCGCCCGCTCCTGTTCGACGGCCGCCAACTCCGCCTGAGCCCGGGCGAGTTCCGCCCTGAGAGCGGCGTTCTCGTTCCGGAGCCCGGCGATGTCGGAGAGATTCTCGACCAGCCGGGCGATCGGGTCGACGATGGCCGCGCCAACCGTCTGCACCGGTGCGATGAGGCGGCTGGCGCCGCTGCGGACCACGTCGAGGGAACCCGCCCCGCTCGCCCGCACGTCGAGGGTCATCAACACGAAGGCGATCACCAGGAGGGTGACAAAGAGCGGAACGGAACGGTCTTCACGGAACTCGCGCATGGCGAGGGCCGCTCAGGGTCTTGACGAAGAGACGAGGACGGTGTGGAGCGTCTCGAACTCCTCGAGACACTTCCCGGAGCCGATGACGACGGACTGCAGGGGCTTGCTGGCGGTGACGATGGGCATACCCGTTTCGTTCGCCAGTCGCTGATCGAGCCCGGCGAGCAATGCCCCGCCTCCGGTCAACCAGATGCCACGTTCCATGATGTCCGCCGCCAACTCGGGCGGTGTCTTGTCGAGTGTGTATTTCACGGCGTCCACAACCGCCTGAGTCGGCTCCTCGATCGCCTCCCGGATCTCAGGCGCGGTCAGGAGAATCGTCTTGGGCAGACCGGTGATCAGGTCACGACCTCGCACTTCAGCGGCGGGTTCTTCCGGCTGTGGCCATGCAGAGCCAACGGCCATCTTCAGTTGCTCCGCGGTGCGCTCGCCGAGGAGAACGTTGTGTTCCTTTTTCACCCAGTCGATGACGGCCTCGTCCAGTTCGTCACCGCCGACACGGATCGACCGGGACACGACGATTCCTCCGAGAGAAATGACCGCGACCTCGGTGGTCCCGCCACCGATGTCGACGACCATCGAACCGCTCGGTTCAGCAATCGGCAGACCACAGCCGATCGCAGCGGCCATGGGCTCTTCGATGGTGTAGGCCCGTCGCGCGCCGGCGTGATAAGCGGCTTCCTCCACGGCGCGACGTTCGACCGGCGTGATCCCCGAAGGGACACACACGACGATCCGGGGCCGCGCCCAGCGGCGGCGATGCACCTTTTGGATGAAGTAGCGGAGCATCTTCTCGGTGATGTCGAAGTCGGCGATCACGCCGTCGCGAAGGGGACGGATGGCGGTGATATTGGCCGGTGTCCGGCCGATCATCCGCTTGGCTTCCATGCCGACGGCCAGCGCCCGACCGTTCTGGGAGTTGATCGCGACGACAGAAGGCTCATTGAGCACGATGCCTTGACCGCGGACGAACACCAGAGTGTTTGCGGTGCCAAGGTCGATGGCCATGTCCTGGCCGGCGAAAGCGAGAAGTGAGTCCGCCATAAAGCGGTTGTTTCTCCCGGGCGACTGTTTGCGAAGTCTAGGTCATCAGGACCAGACCGGCGACTTCAGATAGTTCGTCAGAACCAGATGGCCAGTTCCCGCTCGGCGCTCTCGACCGAATCCGACCCATGCACGATGTTCTCGGTGATGACCAAGGCGTAGTCGCCCCGAATCGAACCGGGAGCCGCCTCGACAGGATTGGTCGGCCCCATCATGGTGCGGGCGGCGGACACGGCCGATTCACCCGACCATTCCATCGCCACGACCGGCCCGGAGGTGATGAACGACAGGAGCTCGGGAAAGAACGGCTTCTCGACGTGCTCGGCGTAGTGGCGTCGGGCGATCTCCTCGGTCACTTCGAGCATTCGCATCCGCCCCAGGGTCATGCCTTTGGCCTCGAACCGGGCGATCACCTCTCCCACCAGCCCGCGCCTGACGCCATCCGGCTTGATCATGATGAAGGTCGTCTCAACTGCCATGGCCCGAGACGGTAGCCGAGCGAAAACCCCCCTCCGACCCCGCCGCTACGCGTGGGGGCCACCTCCCCCGAAGGGAGGAAACGCGAGTCGCCATGTCCCTTGACCAGGCCCGCGGGGCCCGACAGCTGCCACTTCCCCCCGGCCCGCAGCGCCGGAATGGGGAAGGTGGCCGGACGCGAAGCGGACGGCCGGAAGCGGGGCAACGGCCCGGTACGACACGCTCCGGGCTCATCGCTCGCGGCGGTGTAGTTCCTTGCGGCCGGCGAGGTGGGCGCGGATGGTGCCGCCGAGGTAGATGGATCCGGCGACGAGGACCGCACCGTCCTCTCCGGCGAGGGTGCGTGCCACTTCGACGGCTTCGGTTGGATCGTCGATGGCGCCCACCTCGACGTCGACATGGGGGGCAATGATCGCCGCCAGGTCGGTGGCGCTGATGGCGCGGTCGGCGTCGACGGCAGTGGTGACGATGCGACTCACCCGGTCGCGCACTGAACCGATCATCGAGACGACGTCTTTGTCTTCCATCGCGCCGATGACGAGCACCCACTTGGTGTTGGCGAACTCCTCGGCGAGGGCGTGTCCGAGTATTTCGAAACCGGGTGCATTGTGGGCAGCGTCGATCATCACCATCGGCTTGGTCGCCACCGGCTCCATCCTTCCCGGGGCACTGAAAGCAGCGACACCGTCGATGACCGCCTCGTGGTCGAGTTCCCGGCCGACGAGTGCCTCGGTGGCGGCGAGGGCGACGGCCAGGTTGATCGTCTGGAAGCGTCCGTGGACCGGCAGGTAGATGTCTTCGTAGAGCCCGTGGATCCCTTGGATGTCGAGGTTCCACCCGCCCAGAGCCGGATTTGCCCGGGCAAGGGTGTATTCCGACCCGTACACATAGGCGTTGATACCCAGCCGGGCGGCGGTCCGGCGCGCCAGGCGCTCGATGGGCTGCGGCAGCGGACCCGTGACGAGCGTGGCGCCCTCCTCTACGATCGCCAGCTTTTCTTCGGCGATTTGTTCCAGA
Source organism: Acidimicrobiia bacterium (assembly GCA_035544575.1). Taxonomy (GTDB): domain Bacteria; phylum Actinomycetota; class Acidimicrobiia; order Spongiisociales; family ZC4RG35; genus DATHWB01. The sequence continues at coordinate 9,524 of DATKEC010000014.1, read as the reverse complement.
GTGTCACCCAGGTATTCGGTGTGCTCGATGCCGACGCTGGTGAGAACAGCGACCTCACCGTGCACGACGTTGGTCGCATCGAGCCGGCCGCCGAGGCCAACCTCGATGACAGCCGCGTCGACCGCCTGGTCAGCAAACCAGGAAACGGCCAGCGCCGCCGTGAGTTCGAAGTATGTGAGGCTCTCGCCCATTCGCTCCTCGAAGATGTCGGCAAACGCCCTGACGTCGACAACCGCCTGCACGAAGTCGGCTCCGTCGGGATGCCGCCCGTTGACGGCGAAACGTTCCTCCACTCGTTCGAGATGCGGGGAGATGAATGTGCCGGTGCTCAGACCGTGGGCGATGCACAACAGCGTCGCCATGCGCGTCACCGAAGTCTTGCCGTTGGTACCGGCGACATGGATGATCGGATACGCGTCCTGAGGGTTGCCCATGAGTTCGAGCAGGGCGGTGATCCGTTCGACGCCCGGAACCATCCCTCGCCCGATGTGGGCATCGAGGTAGGCGACGGCGTCGTCGTAGTTCACAAGGTGTTGCGCTGTTCGCGCAGCTTGGCCAGGAGGCCCTCGAACTCCGCCTGCTTCGACCGCTCCTTGGCGACGATGTCGTCCGGGGCTTTGTCCATGAAGGCGGCATTTGCGAGCTTCCGCTCGACTTTGAGGAGGTCTTGTTCGGCGGACATGATCGCCTTGTCGATGCGGGAGCGTTCAGCTTCCAGATCGATCACCCCGTCGAGGGCGATGAAGCCCTGGAGGCTCCCGGCGACGATCCTGGTGTGTCCGCTTTCGGGTGCGGTGTCGATCGCCGAGAGATCGGCGGCCCCGAGTTTCGTGATCACGTCGGCTGCCCAGCCATCGACCGCCGGAGCCACCTTCAACGTGAGCGGCTGCCTGGGCGAGATCCCTTGTTCTGCCCGGAAGCGACGGATGCCGGCGATCAGATCCTGGATATCGCCCATTCCGTCCGGGCCATCCACGCGGGGAACGACCGGCCAGTCCGCGCCGGCGATCAGGCCATCGCCGACGACGTGCTGCCACAACTCCTCGGTGAGGTATGGCATGGCCGGGTGGAACAGTTTGAGGAGGTCACGGATGACGACACCGAGAGTCTGTCTGGTGGCATTCGCGGAGGACGACTGGTCGAGCATCGTCTTTGCCATCTCGAGATACCAGTCGAAGACTTCACTCCAGGCGAACGAGTAGAGACGACCAAACGCGTCGGAGAACCGATATTCGTCACACAAGGTGTCGAAGTCCGCAGCCACTTCGCCCAACCGCTGCAGGATCCAAGCGTCCACCGGGCCGGGGTCCTCCGGGTAGCCACCGTCGGCCGGCACCGAGCCAGGTTCGACATGGCGGAGAGCGAAGCGGGTGGCGTTCCACAGCTTGTTCCCGAAGCGTCGGGCACCGGCAACCCACTCCATGTCGAGGGGGACATCCTGGCCGGGGTTGGCTGCCTGGATGAGGGCCAGTCGCAGGGGGTCGGCCCCGTACTCGTTGGCGACATCGATCGGGTCGATCGTGTTCCCCTTCGACTTCGACATCTTTTCGCCGTTGGCGTCGCGCACCAATCCGTGGATGATCGTTTGGCGGAACGGCACTTCGCCCATGAAGTGAATGCCCATCTTCATCATCCTCGCCACCCAGAAGAAGATGATGTCGAATCCTGTGATGAGCACCGCATTCGGGTAGTAGCGAGCCAGGTCCGCGGTCTGTTCGGGCCAGCCGAGGGTGGAGAACGGGAACAGCGCCGAAGAGAACCAGGTGTCCAGCACGTCAGGATCCTGCGCGATGGTCGGACTGGCGCAGGTGGCACAGGACGTGGGATCGATTCTCGAAACCGTGATGTGGCCGTCGGGGCAGTACCACGCGGGAATGCGGTGACCCCACCAGATCTGGCGGCTGATCGTCCAGTCGCGCAGATTCTCCATCCAATGGAAGTAGGTGTTCTCCCAGCGTTTGGGAATGAACACGTTCTCATCGTCCTTGACAGCGTCGATCGCGGGCCTGGCCAGGTCTGTCACCGCCACGAACCACTGGTCCGACAGATACGGTTCGACCACTGAATCGCACCGGTAGCAGCGGCCGACTGAGTGGCGGTGGTCTTCGACCTTGACGAGGAACCCTTCCTTCTCGAGCGCCTGCTGTATCGCGGTGCGTGCTTCGAAGCGGTCGAGACCGGCAAATCGGCCACCGTTCTCGTTGACGACTCCCCTCGTGTCGAGAACCACCACCGGTTCGAGTCCGTGGCGTTGACCGACCTCGAAGTCGTTGGCGTCGTGGGCGGGAGTGACCTTGACCGCCCCGGAGCCGAACTCCGGATCCGCCCAATCGTCGGCAACGATCGGGATTTCGCGTCCGACCAGTGGCAGGGTCACGGTCCTGCCGATCATGTGCCGGTAGCGTTCGTCGTCGGGATGAACTGCCACACCGGTGTCGCCCAGCATCGTCTCGGGGCGGGTGGTCGCCACCACGATCTCGCCACTCCCGTCGGTGAGCGGGTAGCGGATGTGGGTGAGGGTGCCGAGTTCCTCGACGTGTTCGACTTCGATGTCAGAGAGAGCCGTCTCGCAGCGCGGACACCAGTTGATGATCCGGTTACCGCGATAGACGAGGCCTTCCTCGTACAGCGTGACGAAGACCTCGCGCACCGCCACCGAGAGTCCCTCGTCCATCGTGAACCGCTCCCGGGTCCAGTCACAGGAGGATCCCATACGGCGGATCTGGGATGTGATTCGCGCTCCGTACTTGCGCCTCCACTCCCAGACCTGTTCGACGAAGGCCTCGCGGCCCAGATCGTGGCGCGTCAGGCCCTCGTTGGCGAGCTCCCGTTCGACGACGTTCTGGGTGGCGATGCCGGCGTGATCGGTCCCGGGAAGCCACAACGCGGCGTAGCCCTGCATGCGCTTGCGACGGATGACCACGTCATGGATCGTGTGGTTCAGCCCGTGACCCATGTGCAACACTCCGGTCACGTTGGGCGGAGGGATGACCACTGCGAAGGGCTCGCCGTCCGGGCGATACTCCGGACGGAAGACCCCGGCTGCTTCCCACCGCTCGTACCAGTCGGCTTCGACCGCCTCAGGCTCGTATGTCGGATTCATCTCATGCACAGGTTCCTCGAGAATGCAGAAAGCCCCGGGAGGTTACCCGGGGCTTTCTGGTCCCTAGAGCGGGCTATTGCTCAGAGGGTGATCACAGGCTCGACCACCCGCTGGAGTCAGCAGCCGCAACCTCTTCTTCTTTCGGTCCCCGCACTGCGAACAGCAGCATCACACCGGCGAGCATCGCCAGCAGGCCCAGCTTCACCGTGTCGCCGGACTCGAAGCCGGTGAACGGCAGCGTGTCGGCCGAGACTTCCGGCGGCGCCGTCGTGATGGTGGTACCCAACACTTCGGCTTCGACCTCCGGCACCTCGTCGAACGGGATGGTCGTGGTCGTCACCTCAGGCTGAGTGACGGTCGTGACCGTTGGCTGAGTCGTCGGAGTCGTCGTCGGCTGAGTCGTGGACGTGGTCGTCGGCTGAGTCGTCGACGTGGTCGACGTCGAGGTCGACGTGGTCGACGTCGAGGTCGAGGTGGACGTCGAGGTCGACGTGGTCGACGTGGAGGACGTCGTGGTGGTCGCCGGCGGCGTGCTCAGACAGAACGTCACGTGCGACAGTCCGTTTGGAATCGTCAGCTCACCAGCCTGTGCGACATTGTGATCGCCGAGAACCTCGTCAGTACCAACACCTTGACCAACCTTGAGGATGATGCGGTAGATCTCCAGCGTCGCCTCGTTGTTCGTGTAGGTGAATCCACCTGCACTGAGAACGACCGTCACATTCGCAGTCCCCTCGGGTCCCGAGAACGACCCGTTGTTGTATTGGTACTTCTTGAACAGGTTGGCGGGAATACTCCCGTCACCCTCCCAACCGCACTCGTTCGTCGGGCTGCCCGACGCAAATGGCGCGGCGTGCTCGGCGTTTGCCGTCGGCGTGTACAGCGCCACCTGCAATAGATACAGCAGAATCAACAGAGTGGTGGCCCCAGCCACGCGCCTCTGTGCAATTGCACTCATTTGGAATTCCTCCCCTGGCTTTTAGCCCGCTTGGTAGGGGAGGGCCGGTCTCACCACTAGCTCACCACGATCCATAGGTGACCGAATTCGGATCGTGGGTCAACGCCTCCCTGTGCCCTTCGACCACTCTTTGTGGTCACAGTTCTCACTCTTTGTAGTTGTCCGGTTTGCGAGTCCCATGACTATCTGAAACCCAGCGCACTGTGACTAGTTCGTGCGCTCCGCCCGGTTGAGATGCCCGCCGACTGCGGATGCTAAACCGTTTTCCACCGACGTTTCTCGCGAAATCCAAATGTTTCGTGTCGGCGCGTCCCGATCATCCCCTCACGGGCGTTGGGAAGCAATGGGCCCGAGGGCCCAAGGCGATGATCAGGCAGAACGCTCCTGGGGTTCTTCGTCCACGGGACGAGGAACCAGCGTGGGATTGATCCGGGACATCACCACGTGATCGTCGACCACGACCCTCGCGACATCCTCCTGGGAGGGCACATCGAACATCGTGTTCAACAGCACTTCCTCGAGAATCGCCCGCAAACCCCGGGCACCAGTCCCCCGTTTGATCGCCGAATCGGCGATTGCGTCGAGGGCGGACTCGGTGAAGACCAACTCGACGCCATCCATCTCCAGCATCCGGGCGTACTGGCGGGTGAGCGCATTGCGCGGCTCGGTGAGAATCTGCTTCAGCGCGTCCCGGTCGAGATCCTCGACGGTGGTGATCACCGGCAGCCGTCCGATGAACTCGGGGATCAGCCCGAACTTCATCAGATCCTCCGGCATCACCTGGGCGAGCAGTTCGGAGACTCCCGTCTCCTTGCGGGACCGGACGTCGGCACCAAAACCGACCTGCTTGGAGCCGACCCGTTGGGCAATGATGTCTTCCATGCCGGCGAAAGCGCCGCCACAGATGAACAGCACGTTGGCAGTGTCGATCTGGATGAACTCCTGGTGGGGATGCTTGCGACCCCCCTGCGGCGGGACCGACGCGACCGTCCCCTCGAGAATCTTCAGCAAAGCCTGTTGGACGCCTTCACCGGAGACATCACGAGTGATCGACGGGTTCTCGGCCTTGCGGGCGACTTTGTCGATCTCGTCTATGTAGACGATCCCCTGCTCGGCCCGCTTGACGTCGTAGTCGGCGGCCTGGATCAGCTTGAGCAGGATGTTCTCGACGTCCTCGCCCACATATCCAGCCTCGGTGAGGGCGGTGGCATCGGCAATCGCAAACGGCACGTTCAGCTGCCTGGCAAGCGTCTGGGCGAGCAGCGTCTTGCCGGATCCGGTGGGTCCCAACATGAGGATGTTGGACTTCTGCAGGTCGACGTCGTCGGCGCGCAGGTCGTTGGACCGGACACGCTTGTAGTGGTTGTAGACCGCTACGGCGAGGGACTTCTTGGCATGCTCCTGGCCGACGACGTAGGCATCGAGATACTCCCGGATCTCCACCGGCTTGGGCAACTCGGCGAAGGAAACCTCTTCGGTGCTCGAGAGCTCCTCTTCGATGATCTCGTTGCAGAGCTCGATGCACTCGTCGCAGATGTAGACGCTCGGACCTGCGATCAGCTTCTTGACCTGGCGTTGGGACTTGCCACAGAAGGTGCACTTGAGCAGGTCACCGCTCTCGCTGAACTTGGCCATCCAGAACCTCCTAGGAGGAAGAGGCTACCGCTTCGAGCTCACGGCGCGTGAGTACTTCGTCGACGATGCCGTATTCCTTGGCCTGGTCGGCCATCATCCAGTAATCCCGTTCGGTGTCGATGGCGACCTTTTCGTAGTCCTGGCCCGAGTGGTCGGCGAGGATCTGATTGAGCTGTTCGCGCATCTGGACGATGAGCCGTGCCTGGATCTCGATGTCGGAGGCCTGACCCTGTGCGCCACCGTGCGGTTGGTGCAGCATCACGCGGGCGTGTGGGAGAGCGAATCGCTTTCCGGGAGCCCCGCCGGCGAGGATGACGGCAGCGGCGGACGCGGCCATGCCCATGCACACCGTGTGTACGTCGGGCTTGATGTACTGCATGGTGTCGTAGATCGCGAAGAGCGCCGTGATCGACCCCCCCGGGGAGTTGATGTACAACGAGATGTCCTTGTCGGGCTCCTCGGATTCGAGGTGGAGCATCTGGGCCATGATCAGGTTCGCCACCGTGTCATCGATGGGCGTTCCCAGAAAGATGATGCGGTCCTTCAGGAGCCGGCTGTAGATGTCATATGTCCGCTCGCCACGGCTGGTGGACTCGGTGACGTAGGGGACGGGGACGTATCCCTCGGCTCTCATCATTCCTCCTCGTTTGACGCTGCTGCGCCGAACACTTCAGTCTCTTCGCTCAGGATTTCCCCCTCGACGACCTCGCCTTCGAAGACGTCGCCGGCGACCACTTCGCCTTCGACGACCTCGCCGGCGAACGGCTCCGGATCGGGTTCGGTGATCGTCAGATCCACCTCGTTCCCGTCCTCATCGACAGGTCGGGCGCCAGAGAGGATCTTCTCGAGCGCCTTGTTGCGGAGGATATCACTGGTGATGCTCTTCTCTTCGGGACTTCCGCGGAGCGCCTCCCGGAAGGTGGCGGCATCGAGTGTGGCCTCTGTCTCCCGGGCGAGCGCCGCATTGACGACAGCCATGATCTCGTCGTCGGTCACCTCGAGACCTTCCTGGTCGACGACGGCGTCCAACAACAGGCGTGTCCGGACACCCCGGTGTGCCTGGGCGGTGGCGTCGGCCAGGAAGTCCTCCTGGCTCTGTCCGGTGACTTCGAGGTAGTCGGCGAACTCGACCCCCTGCTGTTCGAGGCGGTGACCGAAACGGTGGAGGATGTCGTCCATCTCCGAACGCACGATCGCATCGGGCACCTCGATGTCGATGGCATCGACGAGTTGGCCGATGGCGAGTTCCCGAAACCGGTTGGCGAGCACTTTGACCTTCATCTGGCCGAGTTGTTCGCGCATCTCCGAGCGCATCTGTTCGATGGTGTCGAACTCTGTGACCTCGTCCACCCACTCGTCGGTGAGCTCGGGCCGGACCCGGATCCGGATGTTGCTGACGGTGATCTGAAAGGTCACCTGACGGCCGCCACTCTCACCGAAGCCATCCGGCAGTGGAGCATCGAAGCTGAACGTGGTGCCTTTCTCGACTCCCACCAGCACTTCGTCGACTCCATCGAGGAAGAGTCCGGAGCCGACCTCGTACACCAGGTCGTTGGCGCTGGCTTCGCTGACCGGCTCGCCATCGGCGGCGGCCGAGATGTCGAGTGTGACGAAGTCACCGTTCTCGACCGGACGGTCCACCTCGTCGAGACTCCCGAACTGGTCACGCAGCCGGTTGATCTGTGCTTCGAGTTCGTCATTGGAGATCTGCGCCGAACCCACCTCGATTGCGCGGTCGTGGATCTCAGGCGCCTCGTCGAGGGTGGGCCACATCGTCACCTTCACCTCGACCTTGATGCCCTCGGGAATGTCGATCAGGCTTTCGAGACTTGGCGTCACAGCCAACTCCACGCCGATCTCGTCGAGGATCTGGCCGACCTTCTGCGGCAGGAGATCGTCGATCGCCTCGGAGCGGACACGGTCCTTGCCGACGGTCGCTTCGACGATCGGCCGGGGCGCTTTGCCCGGTCGGAAACCAGGGATGCGAACCTCTTTGGCGAGGCGGCGCGCCGCCTGGGTCTTGGCGGCTTCGAGCTCGGCTTCTTCGACGACGAAGGAGACGAACTTCTCGAATGGACCGGCCTCGGTCACGGTGACGGACACATGCACTCCTGTGCTGGACGACTGCTTGGTGCAAGAAGCCGGGAGGCGACCTCCCGGCTTCCGTGGGTGGGGTGACCGAGGGGATTCGAACCCCCGACATCCAGGACCACAACCTGGCGCTCTAACCGAACTGAGCTACGGCCACCACGGTCGGCGGCGCCGACGGAACGGGCAGTCTACCGGGCGAGGTCTCCGAGGTCACACCGGCAATACAATCCCCCATGCCCTCGTAGCTCAGTTGGATAGAGCAAGTCACTTCTAATGACTAGGTCACGGGTTCGAATCCTGTCGAGGGCACGTGAGCGAATTCGTCATCGCCCGCAACCCCGACCCCGAGTCGGCGCTGCCGTACCTCGTACGGCTGCCGCTGTCGAGTGGTGCAGTCGTCCTCAAATCCCGGGAAACCTGGCCACGTACCGCAAAGGTGTACTGCCACAGAGCCACGGAATGGCCCGAGGACCCCGAAGTGGTCGAGCGCGTGCCCGTGGTGGCATGCGTGGCCCGTGGCGCCTCCATCGATCTGGTGCTCGATCGGGGTCGGGAGAACCGATCCCAGTTCGTGTTCACCCGCGCTCGGGGCCGCGAGGCCATCTTCTGGCAGTCGGCGCGGACAACGAAGAAGGCTCGGCCCAACGTGTCCGTACCCCGTGCCAGGGCGTCGGGCCAGATCCTCGACATCATCGTCGACTCCAACGAGCGGTACGCCTGGACGTTCGGACCCCAGCAGGCCACGGCCATCCGCCGGAAGCTGAAGGTGGGCGACTACGCGGTCGAGACGAACGGAGTCCTGGTGGCGGTAGTGGAACGCAAGAGTCTGCAGGATCTCGTCGCCACGTTCGCCGGCGGCAAGATCTGGTACCTCCTCGCCGAACTCGCCACCGTGCCGCGGGCAGCCGTGGTCGTCGAACATCGGTACGCCGACATCTTCAAGCTCGAACGGATCAAGCCCTCAGCCGTCGCCGACTGGCTGGCAGAAGCGGCAGTGCGCTACCCGACGGTCCCCATCATGTTCTGTGACACGAGGGCGCTGGCACAAGAGTGGACCTACCGGTTCCTCGGCGCGGCCGTCGTCCAGCACCGACTGGAGGGCGCAGCGCTCCCCCTCATCGACAGTCTGCAACCGGCGGGTCCGGTCCCAGCACCCGAGCCGACGGCCGCCGAAGTCAGGGCCTGGGCGCTTCGCCACGGACATGACGTCTCTGACCGGGGCAAGCTCCGACCCGAGATCTGGGAGGCATTCCGGGAGAAGCGGCCCGCGGATTGAGGTGCCCTCCGGCAGGGAGGAACAACGGCAGTCGAGCGGGTGAAGGGGATCGAACCCTCACAACCAGCTTGGAAGGCTGGGGCTCTACCATTGAGCTACACCCGCGGGTTCAAGACGTCATTCTAAAACGTCCGTCGGGCTGGTCGGATTCGAACCGACGGCCTCCTGCTCCCAAAGCAGGCGCGCTGCCAAGCTGCGCCACAGCCCGTGTGGGGTCATTCTGTCACACCGGCCCGACGTTGCGGCCGTAATGGACGGTGCTCAGCTTCCATGCTGGCCATTTCCCGAATTGGGGCCCCGACTATGCTCCCGGCGGGCCGCTAGCTCAATTGGTCAGAGCAACAGACTCTTAATCTGCAGGTTCCGGGTTCGAGTCCCGGGCGGCCTACCACCCATCTCAGACACACCACGCGGGTGTGGCGGAATTGGAAGACGCGCTGGGTTTAGGTCCCAGTGGGCTT
>DATKEC010000013.1:0-12150 GCA_035544575.1 Acidimicrobiia bacterium | reverse complement strand
GTCCCTGACTGTGGATCCCAGGCGTACGGGACACCCTCGAGTACGAAGACCGTGGTGCCGTTCACCTGGTGGCGGACCAGGCCGGGAGTTCCCGCCGGCCGCATGTCCGTGGTGATCCCGTCGATGGGCCAGTACCCGGTGTCGAACTCCTGACCGAACGTCACGACCGTACGGAGGCACCCGCCGAGTCCGAACTGGCGGATCGAATACACGTGATCCGGTGCCTCCCCGGTCGGTTCGGGCATGGGTCCGATGTCGTGCTCGCACGGAAAGACATCAGGCTGGGAGGGGTCGTACTCCTCGATGAACGCAGTGTTGACCCACCCGGTGAGCCGCTGACCGTCCAGTTCCCCACCATCGATCACCCGGGTCGGATCGAGCAACTCGATCTGCCGCCATTCGCCGCCGTCCTCGACGATCGCGACATTGTCGATGGCACGAATCCCGGCGTAGCTTGGGGGGAGAACGGCAACCAGGTCCGCCGACGCCCCTGGCTCCGACCGGACGTTCAGCACGTCGTCATCGGCCACACCGACGACCCTGTGTGTCGGGTAGGAGGCGGTGTCCAGCGGGACGACCGGGACCGTGATCGTGGTCGTGACCTCCGGTTCGGTGCTGGAAGTCACCGCAGTGTCCAGCGTCGACGGAGTGGCGACCACGTCGTCGGTTTCGGGTCCGGTGAGAAGCCCAGCCACCGCCACCACACCGATCACTGCCAGAACTGCACCGGCGCCGGCGAGCGCCGGCACCCATGCGCGGCGCTCGGCGTTGCGCGGAAGGCGTTGGAGCGAATAGCGCGGGTCGACGGACTCGGTGCGGCGTTCCAGGTCTTCGAAGGCCTGGCGGAGACGGTCCTCGGAGTTCATCGTTCGTGTCCTTCCAGGAGCTTGGCGAGAGTGCTGCGGGCCCGGTGCAGGTGGACTCGGGCTGTGGCGGAGGCACACCCAAGGATTTCGGCGATCTCGTCAACGGGTCGGTCCTCCAGGTAATGGAGCGCGATGGCGGCTCGCTGGTTGCCGGGGAGCCGGTTGATCGCCTCCCAGATCTCGGTGTGGGGTTCGGCCGGCGGGGGGACTGCATGCTGTGTACCGAGGCGGCTGCGTCCCCGTTCGGCGACTGCATCGCGCTTGCGGCGTGAGGCAGCGAGATTGATCGTCACCCGGCGCGCGAATGCGCCCGGCTTGTCGTAGCGCGATATGCGGTCCCATCGCCGGTAGACGCGCGTCATCGCCTCCTGGGCGAGGTCCTCGGCCAGGAGGCTGCTGCCGCTCACCGCGGCGGCGAGCGCCACCATCGGACGAAACTCGCGCAAGTAGAAGTCGTCGAACGAGTTCTCGCTCATCACATCCAGCTTCGTCGGGATTTCGGTCCGCACACCATCCACACCCCGCTCTCACTCCCAACGTTTACAGGTTTGTCCGGGTGTTTTGTTCCGACTACCTCTGCTCCGTAATCTCGCCGGTGGAACGGATCCCCGAACGGCACGGATAGATGGACCTCATCGACTTCCTGATCATCCTCGGACGCGTCCTGGCGACGTTCGTGCTGTTGTTGTTGGTGACCGTTCTCAATGTCTGGATCGAACGAAAAGTGATCTCAGACATGCAGAACCGGATCGGCCCGAATCGGGCGGGACCGTTCGGGATCCTCCAGACGGTGGCCGATGGCCTCAAGCTGTTCTTCAAGGAACAGATCAATCCGAGGAAGGCCGAGATGGGTGCCTTCGTGCTCGCCCCTTTCCTGGCGGTGGTCCCCGCTTTCCTGCTGTTCATGGTGATCCCGTGGGGTGCGCCGTTTCAGATCGGTGAACGGACGATTCACCTGCAGGGCACCGATCTCAACATCGGCGTCCTCTTCATCCTCGCCATGTCCTCGCTGGCCGTCTACGCGGTGGTACTGGCGGGCTGGTCGTCCGGTTCGAAGTACCCGCTGCTCGGAGGCGTCCGCGCGACCGCCCAGGCCATCTCCTACGAGGCGGCGCTCGGTCTGTCGATGGTGGCGGTCGTCCTCTGGTCGGCGAACACCGGGGGAACGGGGGGCGGGTCGCTCTCGCTCTCCGAATTGGTTGCGCGTCAATCGGGGACACTCGACGAAGTGATCCCGCAACTCGGCTTCATCACCCAGTACCTGCCACGCTGGAACGTCTTCCCGCAGATCGTCGCCTTCGTGATCTTCATCATCGCCGCGGTCGCCGAAACGAATCGGGCTCCCTTCGACCTGGTGGAGGCCGAACAGGAGCTCGTCGGCGGCTTCCACACCGAGTACTCCGGGATGCGTTTTGCGATGTTCTTTCTCGCTGAATACGTCAACATCTTCTCGATGTCCGCCCTGGCGGCCACGCTGTTCCTCGGCGGCTGGAACGGTCCCACCTTCGAGGGGGTGCTGCCGGGCATCCTTTCCGCCACGCTGCCAACCGTCTGGTTCCTCGCCAAGACTTACTCGATCTTCTTCCTCTTCATCTGGATACGGGCGACTCTGCCGCGATTGCGCTACGACCAGTTGATGACCCTCGGATGGAAGCGACTCATACCGGGTGCCCTCGGGTGGCTGCTGCTTTCGGCGGTGGTCGTCGGGGTGCGACGATTCGGACTGCCGTGGGCGTGAGGTGAGACGATGGGTGTGATCAGCGAACTCTTGAAGGGCCTGCGGGTCACGGGACGGCAGATGTTCCAGCCTCGGATCACCACCGAGTACCCGAAGGAGTTCCGGGAAAAGCCCCAACGCTTTCACGGGCGCCACGTTCTCAACCGGTATCCGGACGGCATGGAGAAGTGCATCGGCTGCGAGCTTTGTGCCGGGGCGTGTCCCGCCCGCTGCATCTATGTGCGGGGCCAGGACAACCCGGTCGATGATCCGGTGAGTCCGGGGGAGCGGTTCGGGTTCGTCTACGAGATCAACATGCTGCGGTGCATCTTCTGCGCGCTGTGCGTGGAGGCCTGTCCCACCGAGGCCATCACGATGACCCACCTCTTCGAGATGTCGACGACGAACAGGGCAGACGCGATCTACACGAAGGAGACCCTGCTCATGGATCGCGACGGCGTGGTCCCGCACATGTTCGGCGACGACCCGCTCGCCAACCACGATGAATTGAACGCCGCCGACGGCTGGCTTCGCGCCACCGCTCCCTCCGGCAACGCGGCCTACGAAGGCGTCATCCAGTGGCAGGCGACACCGGGTGCAGCCGACTGGGATCCCGAGCCCGACCAGGAGACCCGGGACGCATGATCGAACTCGTCGTCTTCGTCGTGATGGGTGGCGCCGCCATCGTGGGCGCCCTGGCGGTGATCTTCGCCAAGAACCCGGTCTACGGGGCGCTGGGGCTGCTCGGCACCCTGTTCTCGCTCGGCGTGTTCTACGTCATGAATCTCGCCCACCTCGTCGCCGCCGTGCAGGTGATCGTCTACGCCGGCGCGGTGCTGACGCTGTTCTTGTTCGTGATCATGCTGATCGGTGTCGACAAGGACGAGGACACCGCCGAGTCGCTTCGCTTCCACCGCCCGCTCATCGGCGGGCTGGCTGTCATCACGCTGCTGGTGGGAGGGGGCTTGGCCCTCGGCGGCCGTTTCGATTGGGTGCCCTCGGCGGCCGGGCCGGAAACACCGCCGAACGGGACGGTCGAGGCGCTGGCCGCCCGGCTGTTCACCGACTGGGTGCTCGCCTTCGAAGTCACCGCGCTGCTCCTGACCATTGCGGCCGCCGGAGCGATCGTGCTCGCGTACTTCCGACGCGACGGGTCGGAGCCGGTCGAATGATCGAGGTAACCGCCGGCTGGTACATGTCCCTGGCCGCCGTGCTCTTCTCGATCGGCTTGCTGGGGATCCTGGTCAGGCGCAATGCACTGATCATGTTCATGTGCGTCGAGCTGATGCTCAACGCGGTGAATCTCACCTTCGTCGCGGCGGGGCGTGCGCTGGGTTCCCTGGAAGGCCAGGTGTCGGTCTTCTTCGTGCTGGTCGTGGCCGCCGCCGAAGTCGTGGTGGGCCTGGCGATCATCGTCGCCATCTTCCATCGGCGGGAGACCGCCTCGGTCGACGAGCTCTCGGAGCTGCGAGGGTGAACGTCGAAGTCCTGGTCCCTCTCGTGATCGTCGCGCCCCTGCTGGGTGCGGTCCTCCTGCATTTCCTCGGCCGGTGGATCGGCGAGCCGCTGGCGGGTTGGGCGGCGACCGCGGCGATCGGGACCTCGTTCGCGTTGGGGGCCGTCGGGGCGATCGACTTCCTCCGGGGAATGGCCGAGCACGGGTCCACCATCGTCTTGTGGGAGTGGATGCCGGCGATCGGCGCCTCTTTCGAGATTCAATGGGATCCGTTGTCGGCGCTCATGACGCTCATCGTGACCGGGGTCGGCACCCTCATCCATGTCTTCGCCATCGGTTACATGGCCGGCGACGAGCGCTTCGCGCGGTTCTTCACGTATCTGAACCTCTTCGCCGCGTCGATGCTGACTCTCGTGCTGGCCGGCAACTTCGCCATGCTGTTTCTCGGCTGGGAGCTGGTCGGACTCTGCTCCTACCTGCTCATCAGCTTCTGGTACACCAAGCCATCGGCGGCGGCGGCGGGCAAGAAGGCCTTCATCGTCAACCGGATCGGCGACTTCGGCTTCATGGTCGGGCTGATGCTCGTCTTCGTCCACTTCGGCACCCTCAGCTTCGACGGGGTTCTCGACCGGGCGGGCGAGGTACTCAGCACGGGCTCCGCCACCGCGATCGGGTTGCTGTTCCTGGTCGGTGCCGCCGGGAAGTCCGCTCAGATCCCGCTCTACGTCTGGCTGCCAGACGCGATGGAAGGCCCCACGCCGGTCTCGGCGCTGATCCACGCCGCCACCATGGTCACGGCCGGTGTGTACGTCGTCGCCCGATCGGCGGCAATCTTCCAAGAAGCGCCGGCGGCGGGCATGGCAGTCGCCACCATCGGTGCGACCACGGCGCTGTGGGCGGCGTCGATCGCCATCGCACAGACAGACATCAAGAAGGTGCTGGCCTACTCGACGGTCTCCCAACTCGGCTACATGTTTCTGGCGGTGGGCCTCGGCGGCTACGTCGCCGGGATCTTCCACCTCATGACCCATGCCTTCTTCAAGGCGCTGCTGTTCCTCGGCGCCGGATCGGTGATCCACGGGATGGCCGACGAACAGGACATGACGAAGATGGGGGGCCTGGCCAGGCACATGCCGGTCACCGCCGTCACGATGGGAGTCGCCACTCTCGCCATCGCCGGATTCCCGCTCCTGTCCGGCTTCTGGTCGAAGGACGAGATTCTCGCCGTGGCGTTCGCCGCCGGCGGATTTGCCTCTGTGCTCTACGTGATCGGCCTGGTGACGGCGATGCTCACTGCGTTCTACATGACACGGTTGTGGGTGATGGTCTTTGGAGGCGGTTCGCGGTGGGACGACGGGATCCACCCTCATGAGTCGCCTCGGGTCATGACTGCGCCACTCGTGGTTCTCGCCGTTCTCAGCGTGGGGGGCGGTCTGATCAACACTCCGTTCCGTCTCGGCCTCGAGCACTTCCTGGAACCGGCCTTCGAAGGAATCTCAATCGCCCACCCGCCTGAAGGCATCGGCATGTTCCTCCTGCTGGCGGCGATCTCTGTCGGGGCAGGTTTGGTCGGCATCGCCATGGGAGGCTTCATCTACAGCCGTCCCCGGGAGGTGTGGATGCGTTTTCAGACCGGTTTCGGCCGGCTGTGGGAACTGTGGGCGTCGGCGTACCGGGTGGACGATCTCTACGGAGCGAGCCTGGTGGTGCCCGGGCGCAAGGTCTCCGAGGCGCTCGCCTTCCGTGTCGACCTTCCGGTCATCGACGGTCTCGTCAACGGTGTTGGACGGGTGTTCAAGGAGACCGGTGCCCGGAGCCGCGTGATCCAGACCGGCTACGTCCGCAACTACGGGGCCGCCTTCGTCGCCGGACTTCTGCTCGTCATCATCTGGCTGCTGACAGTGGGAGGCGCCTGATGCTCTCGTGGCTCATCGCCGCCCCCGCCGCCGCCGCGGTCGTCGTGGCGCTGCTCCCCAGGAACCGCAAAGAGTTGTACCTGCCGGTCGGCATCCTCCTGTCCTGCGTCCCGCTCGCCATCGCCGCGGTGCTGTTCTTCGAATTCACCGCGGGCGAGGCCAGCTTCCAGTTCGCCGAGAGGGTTTCGTGGTACGCGCCGTGGGGCATCGAGTGGAACATCGGCATCGACGGGATCTCGCTCGGAATGGTGCTTCTCACCACCCTCCTCTTTCCGATCTCACTCGCCGCGAGCACTGCGATCGACCACCGGGTCAAAGAGTTCGTCGTCTCGGTTCTGTTCCTCGAAGCCGGCCTGATCGGAACGTTCCTGGCCCTGGACCTCTTCCTCTTCTTCGTTTTCTTCGAGGCGATCCTCGTGCCGATGTACTTCATCATCGGGATCTGGGGATCGGAACGACGGATTTACGCCGCTATCAAGTTCTTTCTCTACACCGCTTTCGGTTCGGCGTTGATGTTCGCCGGGATCATCGCTCTCGCCTTCTTCCACGCCGGCCAGACCGGACAGCCGAGCTTCGCGTATCAGGACCTGCTGGCGCTCGACCTGGACATCGTCGACGAGCGGCTTCTCTTTGCCGCCTTCGGCCTGGCGTTTGCCATCAAGGTGCCGATGTTCCCGCTCCACACCTGGCTGCCCGATGCCCACGTCGAGGCGCCCACCGCCGGATCGGTGCTCCTGGCCGGTGTGATGCTGAAGCTGGGAACCTACGGGCTGATCCGATTCAACCTCGGACTGTTCCCCGAGGCGTCGGTCGACGCCATTCCGATCATGGCGACGCTGGCAGTGATCGGGATCGTTTACGGGGCCGTCGTCGCCATCGTCCAACCCGACCTGAAGAAGCTCGTCGCCTACTCGTCGGTCAGCCATCTGGGCTTCATCGTGTTGGGAACCTTCGCACTGACATCGGCCGGACTCCAGGGTGCGGTGATCCAGAACGTCAATCACGGACTCACCACCGGCGCCCTCTTCCTGCTCGTCGGGATGATCTATGAGCGTCGGCACACCAAGAAGATCGCCGACTTCGGCGGGCTGTGGAAGGTGATGCCGATCTACTCGGGGCTCTTCCTGTTCTCGGCGTTCGCCTCCATCGGGCTGCCCGGGCTGAACGGGTTCGTCGGCGAGTTCCTGATCCTCATCGGAAGCTATGCCACCCTGCCGGTCTTTGCCATCGTGGCCGCCTCGGGCGTCGTGCTGGCCGCGATCTACCTCTTGTGGGCTTACGAGCGGGTGTTCACCGGTGTTCCCGACAAGCCCGAAAACCAGGTGCTGACTGACGTCAATGCCCGCGAGATCGCGATCATGGCCCCACTCGTGGCTCTGATCCTCCTCCTCGGCTTGTATCCGCAAGTACTTCTCGACAAGACCTCGGCATCCACTGAGGCCGTACTCGACAGGATCCAAGCCGTCACCGACTTCGAGGTGCCCGCCCCCGGTCGCCTCGCCGACCTCTATGTCGCCGGGGGTGACGAGTGATCCTCGCCCAGGTTCCGCTCGCCACTCCGTACGTCTCGTGGCTGGCCATCGCCCCCGAGATCGTCCTGGCGGTAGGGGCGGCATTCGTGCTCCTCGTCGAGGTCCAGTTCCTCCCGCCGATCAAGCGACTGGGTGGACTCGCCGCCGGGGTGCTGGCACTGGCGTTCGCGTTCTCGGTGTGGCAGTGGATCCGCGTCGACGAGCTGCTGTCGGCGGCGGGCGGTCCTGACGTCGTGAACCAGTTGCTGCCGTTCGGGCAGATGATCGTGCTCGACCACGGCTCCGTTTTGGCGCGCTTCATCCTGCTCACGGTGGCCGGTCTGGGTCTGGCAGTCGGATGGCAGCTCTTCGAACGTCTCGGACGACGTGGCGCCGAAGCCCTGGCACTCGTGCTGCTCGCCACGTCCGGATTCACCCTGATGGCCGCCTCGACCCACCTGATGATGATGTTCCTCGGCCTCGAGGTCGGTTCGATCGCCCTCTACATCCTCGCCGGGATCACCAGGGACGGTGCGGCTTCGGACGAGGCAGCCATCAAGTACTTCCTGCTCGGATCGGTGGCCTCGGCGGTCTTCGTCTATGGCGTGGCGCTCGTCTTCGCGGCCACCGGTGAATTGAACATTCTCGGGGCGCGTGCCTTCCTGAGCGGCACCGTCATCACTCGTCCGGCGGTGCTCCTGATCGGCTTGGCGATGCTCGTCGTCGGCCTGGCGTTCAAGATCTCGGCGGCGCCCTTTCATTCGTGGGCTCCCGACGTCTATCAGGGTGCGCCGGCCGGGGTCGTCGGATTCATGGCGGCGGCGGCCAAGATCGGGGGGTTTGCGGCGTTGATTCGGGTGCTCCACACGGCGTTTCCCTCGCTGCTCGACGAATGGGCGCCGCTCGTCGCCGGGATCGCGGCACTTTCGATGGTGCTGGGCGGGATCCTCGCCCTCGTCCAGGACGACGTACGCCGCTTGCTGGCGTACTCGGGCGTCACCCACGCCGGGTTCATCCTGACCGGGATGGTGGTGGGCGGGGCCGGTGCGGCCGACGTGTGGTTCTATCTGATGGTCTACGCCGTGCAGTTGGTCGGCGCGTTCGGAGTGGTGGCCGTGGTGGCCGGGGCCACGAAGGGACCCACGCCGATCGCTTCGTTCGGGGGCTTGGGCAGACGCCAACCGATGCTGGCGCTCTCGTTCACGGTGCTGTTGCTGGGAATGGGCGGGCTCCCGCTCACCACCGGTTTCGTGGCAAAGTTCGGTGTCTTCCAGACCGCCTGGCAGGCAGGCTTCGAGTGGCTCGTGATCCTCGCTGTCCTGGCATCTGTCGTCGGATTCGCCTTCTATCTGCGGGTGGTCGTGGCGATGTACATGCAGGATGACGACCCGGCGGTGCTGCAGCCGAGGCGCCTGAGCCGCACGGTCATCGCCGTCGCAGCCGTCGCGACGGTCGTGTTCGGTCTCCTGCCCGCCCCGCTCCTCGAACTCGCGGCAAACGCCATCCCCCTCTAGTGGCGCACACCACCACGACGGGTCGGCGACGGGGAGCGGTCGTCTTGGTGGCCGGTGCGGCCCTGGTCACACTGATGCCTGTGCCGGCGCTCGCCCAGCGGGTGCAGAGCAACGTGGTGCTCGTACGAGCCAACGATGTGATCACCGAAGACCTCTACGCCGCGGGCAACACGATCATCGTTTCGGGTGTCATCCAGGGTGATCTCGTCGCGGTGGCATTCGACTCGATTCGAATCGACGGAGTCGTCGAGGGCGACGTCATCGCGGTGTCCAACGAGGTCGAGATCACCGGGCGGGTCGACGGCGCGGTGCGGATCGGGGCACGAGCCCTGGTCGTGGAGGGAGACATCGGCGACGACCTCGTCGCCGGGGCGCTCACTGTGCAGACCGCGGCGTCGTCCTCCATCGGTCGCGATGTCCTGGTGTGGAGTCGGATCGCAGAACTCGTCGGCAACGTCGGGCGAAACATCGAGGGCCAGCAGCGACGGACAGCCCTCGGGGGTGAGGTGGCCGGGGATGTCGACGTCACCACCCGGGCGCTGACCCTGCTCGCCGGCCTCCGGGTGGGCGGTGACGTCCGCTACACCTCCGCCCAGCCGGCCACTGTCGCTCAGACTGCCGTCATCGACGGCACCTTCGTCCAGGCCGAGGCAATGCCGCCCAACGTCAGGGTCCGAGGTGTGCGGCTGCTCGTCCAGTTCGTCGGCGTGCTGGCCGCCCTCGGCATCGGTCTCGGCATCCTGTGGGCGGCCCCCGGCCGGTCGATCGCGGCCGGCACCGCTCTCGTCCGCCGCCCGCTGGCGGCGCTGTCGTGGGGGATCGGCGTGGCCTCGGTCCCTGTGGCCCTCGTCATCGTCACGTTGGGAATCGTTGCGGTGTCGTCGCTTTCCAGCAGCGGACCCGTGGTGCTCGTTCTCCTGCCCGTAGCCGTCGCCCTCATCGCGGTCGTCGCCCTGGGTCTGCTGACCGCGCCGGTGCCACTCGCCCTGGCCCTCGGCTCGCGCATCCGTTCCGAATGGTCGTCCTACGCCCGGTATGTGGCCGGGTTTGCGGTGATCGTGATCGTGTGGCTGCTCCCGTGGGTGGGAGGATTCGTCGTCGCGATCGGGATGCTGGCCGGTCTGGGCGCCTGGCTCGTGGCTGAAGACCCGGACTGATCCTTCAGGTCGCCCGGAGCTCGGGGTGGGCCTTCAGCAGACCCGAGATCCCACCCGTCGTGACCGCAACCGGCGTGCGGCCGGCTCGTTCCACGAGGCTGGCTGCGATCGCGGCGCGGAAACCGGAGGCGCAGACGACCCAGACGGCGTCGCCACCCGAGCCCGGGATGTCATGACGCAGATCGGGCACGTAGCGGTGGATGGTTCCCTCCGCATGCGAGCTCTTCCACTCGCTGGGATCGCGCACGTCGAGCACCAGCTCGCCGGCCTCGATGGCGGCGGCCACCTCGTCGACTCCCGCCGTACGGCTCTCCACCAGGTCGACCCCGCTCAGGTCGTTCGTGGCCCCGATGACGTGATAGCCGATGCGCCCCAGTTCGGTGGCCGCCCAGACAGGATCCTGCAGCGGCTCGAGTACCAGGTGAACGGGGGTGCCGAACGGGACGAGCCACCCGACCCACGGGGCAAACGAGGATCCCCACTCGATGTTGAGCGACCCCGGGAGATGACCCGCGAAGTAGCGATCGCGGGGCCGCATGTCGACGACCCTGGCGTCCGGGTCGATCTTGGGGGCGGCGACGAGAGGAACGACGACGGTCTCCAACGATCCCGGGTTGCGGCGGTTGATCGGCGCCATCGACGCGTAATAGTCGGGATAGGGCAGAAGACCCTCGAGTTCTCCCGTCGCGAAGGAGTCGGCATCGGCATATTGCAGGACCGGATTCGACCGGACCTCGGCGGCGATGGTCGAGGCGCCGCCGCCGGCCTCGGCCGACGACGTGCAGAACGATCCCGCCCCGTGCGTGGGAAGGACCTCGACATCACCGGGGAGTTCCGCCAGCCGATTCACCGAGAGGTACTGCAGTCGCGCCAGAGACTCGGCGAACTCGGCCCCCAACAGATCACTGCGGCCGGCCGAGCCCACGAGCAGGCTCCCGCCGGTGAACACCGCGCTGGGCATCCCGTCGATCAGGACCAGATACGACATGTGTTCCGGCGTGTGGCCGGGCGTGTGCAGCGGACGAATCGTGATCGGGCCGCCGCCTTTCATCTCCTCGAGATGGAACGCGGGAACGAAGGCGAAACCCGCCCCGGAACCGGCCGGCATCACCAACTCGGAGTCGAGCCGCCGCGCCAGCGCAGGGGCACCGGAGAGGTAGTCGTTGTGGATATGGGTGTCGATCACGTGGGTGACAGACACGTCGAGACGTTCGATCGCCTCGAGAAAACGGCGGATGTCGCGCTGCGGGTCGATGACGATGCCGAACCCGGAATGTGCCAGGACGTAGGAGGTGTCGCCCAGGCTCGCCGTGCGGATCGCTTCGATCACCATCAATCGGAGGCTAACGGGTCACTCCCGGCTGAGTCGATGCTGCGTTGCCGTACCGCGGTGTCTCCGGCATGCGCCCGCTCTTGGAGGGTCTCTCGATGTGCGTCCAGCGCGGCGGTGAGGGCCGGGTCTCCGAGCGCGAGGATTCGCGCCGCCATGAGCGCCGCATTGACCGCCCCGCCGATGGCCATCGTGGCGACCGGGATGCCTGCCGGCATCTGGACGATCGAGAGCAACGAGTCGATGCCGTCGAGTGACGTGATCGCCACCGGCACGCCGATCACCGGGAGGGTCGTCACCGACGCCAGCATCCCCGGAAGGTGCGCGGCGCCGCCGGCGGCAGCAATGATCACTCGGTAGCCGTTGGCGGCGGCGGTTCGTCCGAACTCGACCATCTCCTCGGGTGTGCGATGCGCCGATACGACTCGGGCATCGGCGGGGATGCCGAACGATCGCAGAGTCTGGATCGCCGGTTCCATCGTCGGGAAGTCCGAGTCGCTGCCCATCACCACTGCCACGCTCACCGTGGAACCTCCTGGCCGCCGAGTGCTTCGACCACGCGTGCGGCCCGATCGACGGCGCGGTCGTGGTCATCATCGCAGATGGTGACGTGTCCGAGCTTGCGGTCGTGGCGGACCGCCTTGCCGTACAGGTGGATGTGGGCGGCTGGATCCACCGCCAGC
>DATKEC010000012.1:0-11288 GCA_035544575.1 Acidimicrobiia bacterium | reverse complement strand
GCTACCTGCTCTTCTTGGGCTACCGCCTCGACGACCGGATCGGCCGCGGGGGTCTCGGGCGCATCGTCGACGACAGCTTCGTCGTCGCGCGGCGCAGACTCGTTTTCAGACAATGGTTTCGTTACCTCCGAAGGATTACTCCCGGCACGCGCAAGCGGCGCCGAGGCATTGAGCAGGCTACCAGCCCCCCACCCACCCACCAACTGGAGGCGGCGGGAGGCGCCCCCCATCCGGCCGTCGGGTAGCGGCGCACGAGGCAAGCGCCGTCGCGTCGGTACGTCAATGGGGTGATGAACCTGCCCACTCCCGTCGGTAACACGCGTTTCACACGGTCCAGTGGAACCCTGACGGCAGGTCCCGCGAGAGTCAGTCCAGGAAACCGCTGGCCCGGCGCAAAGTGTTCTCCGCTTCGCGGGAGCACAAGGTGATTCGCCGCCTTGTGGTGGTGTTCTGTGCACCCAGAGCCTGGTCGTCCTTGAGTGCCGGAACGAGGATGACTCATGACAGAATGAGACGAGACGGCGACCGGTTCCGCCAGCGCAAGACAAGTCGGGAGTGACGATGCGCAAGCTGATCGTGAGCAATCTGATCTCACTGGACGGCTACGCCTCCGGCCCCGACGGCGATGTGATGGCGCTGCCGTTCGATACCACGTTCAGCGACTACAACCTCGAGCTCATGCAGGCCGCGGACACCATGGTGTCCGGCGCCGCCACCTACCGCGGGTTCCTCAGCTACTGGCCACCAATCGCCAACGACTTGGCCCAGCCCGAAGTCGAGAGGGCCATCTCCCGCCGCCACAACGAGCTCGAGCACGTGGTGGCCTCCAACAGCCTCACCGTCGAGGAGACCGGTCCGTGGCGGGAGAACACCAGGATCGTGCGCAGGGAGCAGGCACGGGAGGCGATCGCCCAGGCCAAGGAGGGCGAGGGCGGCACGCTATTAGTTCTCGGCAGCATGACGACCTGGAACGACCTGCTCGCGGCAGGTCTGGTCGACGAGCTACACATGATGGTCGGTGCAGGCGTCCTGGTCGATGGCGTCCCGGCCTTCTCGGTTCGGCCGCCCGGCCCCATGCGGCTGACCGGCGCCCGGCAGCTCGGCGACTCCAACATCGCGTTGGTGCTCTACTCGCTGGCCTGACTGCCACCCAAAGCAAACCCTGGGTTCAAGACCACCTCTGTGGCGGGTTCGCTGCATCAGAATGACCGCGGTGCGGGGTGGACAAGGCGATCAACCTCGCCTACGCGCCGAACTGGCCGCAGCGACGATCATCGAGGGAGGAACCAACGCATCGCGGACGACGCCAATCCCGCCTCGAACCAGATCACCGACTCTGGCCCGATAACACGCATTTCGCCGACCGCCCGATACCGGCACTTCGGCGCTCGAGGTCGAGTGACGGTGATCGGATCTGCCTGCCAGGAGCACTCGTCACGTTCGGTACCGCTTCCTGATGCACGCACCCCTGGCGTCGCGGGGAACTGGTCATCAGAGAATCAAGAGACCAAGCGACGGCCTCCACCGAACCCGGCGCGGTTGAAATCCAAGTTCGACATGTTGTCTGTCCTACGATTCCCCTCCGAGGCGTAGGAGGAGACAATATGGCCAGTAAATGGGGAATATCCAAGATCCTGCTCGCGGCTGCGGTAGTGGTACTTGCGCTAGCCGCTGTTGGTGTGGGGATGGGTGACTTGAATCTGATCGCCCTCGGCCTGGCACTGGGCTTCGCTAGCTTCCTCGTGTAGGGCCGACTCCGTCCGCTTGCATGTACTCTCTCGCACCGGGGAGAGCCATTCTGGCGACAATTCGCCTGAGCTGGACACGCCCAGCGCTTCGTGTCAATTGGACCGGTGGTTCTCTCGCGGGGACGAGGGCATCCGGGGCGTTTTGACGTCGCGGTCGTGGCGGCCTAGCTTGCCGCTGCTGTGTTCGGGCTCATGTGCATGTGTCGCTGTGCGAACTCTCGGGTGGTCCACCCGAGTGCCGTGACCTGCACCGAGCACTCCTGACCCGACGCCACCTCCCAGAGAGCTTCCGTCCTTCCCTGGCGTCGGGGACACCCATAGCCCGCAAACGGGCTTCCTTCGCCCCCAGGAGTGCGACACATGAGCTACGCCAATCCCAATGCGCTGGTCACCACCGACTGGCTGGAAGACCATCTCGCCGACCCGGACCTGCGAGTCATCGAGGTCGACGAGGACACCGAGGCATACCAACGAGATCACATCCCGGGGGCGGTGGCGTGGAACTGGTCCTCAGATCTGCACCACCCGCTCCGCCGTGACTACCTGGACCGAGATGGGTTCTCCGAACTGCTGGCCCGGGCGGGTGTGACCCCTGACACGAAGGTGGTGCTGTACGGCGGCAACAACAACTGGTTCGCCGCCTACGCCTACTGGCTGTTGCGCTACCGCGGGTTCGACAACGCCGTGCTGCTGGACGGCCCAGGCTGACCCTCCTGGGTGCTGTCGATCAACATGCGAGTGAGCCCGATCGAAATGTCGAAGTGGCCCGCGAGCTCGAAGACCGTCCATGGCGGTTGGCTGGAGTCGAGGGGTACCAGCTTGGTGGGCATCGCCCAGTCCTCGGGTGAGAGCGCAGCGAAGGTCGACAGGACCTGCAGCAACTCGGCCTCGAGAATGTCTCGCCTCGTCGTACGAACCCATGCTGTCTCCTCTCGGGTTGCGGGGATGGTATAGGCAGTCGTCGATCGGGGTCGCCCCACACTCGAAGGGCGGTCTGGGCCGGAGCTCAGGATTTGACGCTGGCCAGGTCGGGGCCGGTGTTGATGTCCACGTCGAGGGGGACGTTGAGGGTGGTGACGTGTTCCATCACTTGGCGGGTGAGGGCGATGGCGGCGTCGAGTTCCCCGGGTGGGGACTCGAGGATGAGCTCGTCGTGGATCTGTAGGAGCATCGTCGAATCCATCTTGCGGGTGATCAGCTCGCGATCGAGGGAAATCATCGCCAGCTTGATGATGTCCGCCGCCGTTCCCTGCACCGGGGCGTTCAAGGCCATGCGCTCGCCCATCTGACGAATGCGGAAGTTGTCCGACTTCAACTCGGGCAGATACCGCCGCCGGCCGAACAGCGTCGACGTGAACCCGTTGCGTCTCGCCTCGGTGACGACGCCGTCCAGGAACGCCTTCACGTTCGGGAACTGGGCGAAGTAGGCCTCCATGTGGGTTTGAGCCTCCTCGCGCGAAATGTCGAGACGCTGGGCGAGACCGAACGCCTCCATGCCGTACAGCAGACCGAAGTTGATCACCTTCGCCCGGCGGCGCATCTCCCCGCTCACCAGGTCCGCCGGCACGCCGAAAACCCGCGACGCCGTCGCCGTGTGGATGTCCTGGCCCTCCCGGAAGGCGGAGACCAACCCCTCGTCCTCGGTGAGGTGGGCCATCACCCGCAGTTCGATCTGGGAATAGTCGGCGACGATGAACGTCCAGCCTTCCCGGGGAACGAACGCCCGGCGGATCGTCATGCCCGACTCCGAACGCACCGGGATGTTCTGAAGGTTGGGCTCCTCCGAACTCAGCCGGCCGGTCGCCGCCGCCATCTGGTTGAAGGTGGTGTGGATGCGGCCGTCGGAACGAACCAGGGGCAGGTAGCCGTCGACGTAGGTGGAACGCAGCTTCTCGTATTCGCGATATTCGAGGAGGTCGGCGACGAGCGGATGATGATCTCGCAGCTTCTCGAGCACGCTGGCATCCGTCGACGGCTTGCCGGTTGACGTCTTCTTGCTGACGGGCAAACCAAGTCGATCGAAGAGGATCATGCGGAGCTGGTCGGTCGAGTTCACGTTGAACGGCTCGCCGGCGTGGTCGTGGATCTTGCGTTCCAGCTCGGCCAGCCGGATCCGGAGATCGTCGCCCAAACCCTCCAGGTACGCGCGGTCGACGGCGATGCCCGCCGACTCCATGCGGGCGAGGACCGCCACCAGGGGAAGCTCGATCTCCTCGAACAGCTCCAACTCGTGGCGGTCAGCCAACTCCGTTCGCATCTGGGCGGACAACCGTGCGATCGCCTCCACCCGCCGTGCCACCGCATCGAGATCAGGTCCCTCGCTGAAGTCGAAGGCGGCCTGGGCGGCGGCATCTGCCTCCGAGTCGGGCGACTCCAACTCGACACCCAGATAGCGCCCGGCCAGCTCGGCGAGGTCATAGGCGCGACTCGCCGGGTTGACCACATAGGCGGCGAGAGCGGTGTCGAAACCCACCCCGGTCACGTCGATGCCCAGACCGTCGAGCCGGCGGATCACCCGCTTGCCGTCGTGGAAGAGCTTCGGAACGTCGGGATCCTCCAGACGGTCCTTGATCCGGTCGAGCCGGTCGACGGGGATCAGCACCGCCCCGTCGTCGAGCCACACGGCGAGACCGTCGTCGTACCAGTCACAGACGATCTCGGGGAGGGCGACGACCGCGGCGAGATCGGCCTCGGTCGCCATGCGGCCCTCCGTCTCCAGCACCTCGGCCTCCGAGACGGCGTCGGGTTGAACGGCGAGCAGGTCCTCCCACATCGAATGGAACTCGAGGCTGGTGAACAGGTCCCGGGTCCTCGTACGGTCCCACTCGCCGCGCGCCAGGTCGGCCGGGTCCACATCGAGATCGAGATCGGCCACCAGCGTCATCAGCTTGCGATTCAAGAAAACCTGGTCGCGGTACTCGGCCAGGTTCTCACGCAGCTTCGGGGTCTGCTCGTCGAGATGGTCATAGATCCCTTCGAGGCTGCCGTAGGAGGCAATGAGCTTGGCGGCGGTCTTCTCCCCCACCCCCGGCACGCCGGGCAGGTTGTCGGAAGTGTCCCCGCGCAACGCGGCGTACTCGACGTACTGAGACGGAGTGATCCCGTAACGCTCGGACACCCAGGCGGCGTCGGCCATCACCACATCGGTGATGCCCCGGCGGGTGTAGACGACGTTGATGTCGTCGTCGATGAGTTGGAAGGCATCACGGTCGCCGGTGACCGCCAGCACCCGCCAGCCGTCGCGGGCGGCGTGGCCGGCGACGGTGGCGATCACGTCGTCGGCCTCGTAGCCCTCCAACTGGATCTGCTTGACACCGAGCGTCTCGAGCACATCGCGGATCAGTGGGAGTTGAGACTTGAAGTTGTCGGGGGTGACCGAACGGTTCGCCTTGTAATCGGGATACTGCTCGGAACGGAACGTCTGGCGGGACACGTCCCAGGCGACGGCGATGCCCTCGGGGTGATGGTCGGCGAGTAGCCGGATGAGCATGCGGGTGAAGCCGTAGGCAGCGTTCGTGACCTGGCCGGAAGTCGTCGCCAGATCCTCGGGAAGCGCGAAGAACGCGCGGTAGGCGATCGAATGTCCGTCGATGAGAACGAGAGTGGGCATCGGCTCGGACGCTACTTCGGCTTCAGTCCAGCCTGGCGAGCAGCGACTGACGTTTGCGCTCCAGCCGGGCCAAGTCCTTGTCCACCTTCGCCAGGTGCCGCTCGAAACGGCGGACGTCGGCGGCGGTGGCCGTGGCCTCCAGCTTGTCCTCGTTGAACTCCGAGACGGCGGCGTCGCGCTGGGCGTCGTCGTTGATGTGGCGATGGAACTCGAGTTCGCTCCACACCTGGCCGCGCTCGGCTTGCAGCGACCGGATCTGGTCGGTGACCCTGAACAGTTTCCTGGTGATCCGCACGATGGGCACGAATCGTACAAGGCGCCGGACCGTCGTACAGGTGTTCGATGCGGGTGCCCGCTTTATCGGTTCCGGGGAATGCTCTATTCTTCCCGCTTCGGCCGGAGTGGAGAAACGGCAGACTCGATGGATTCAAAATCCATTGCCTTCACGGGCGTGTGGGTTCGAATCCCACCTCCGGCACAATCCCGTACGCGCACAACGCGCACCTGTAACGTCCGATGCGCAACGGCCACCGGACCGTAAGCATCTTGGCCGCATCCCCACTCCCCCCACTCCCTGGCTGAGATGACCGGTCACCAAAACGGTGGCCGTTGCACCTTTTCTCTCAGCGTTCAGTTGCGGAGTGCGGCGGCGATCTCCGAGACTGCGGCAGCCAGCTTCGAAGCGGCGTCGGAAGGGTCAGACGATTCCAGCACGCGGCGGACGAGCGCAGTGCCGACGATGATCCCGTCACCCACCTCGGCGGCCGCCTTCGCCTGCTCGGGTGTCGAGATCCCTACGCCGAAAACGATTGGCGCATCGGTCACCGCCCGGATGCGTTCGGCCAGCGACACCACATGCGAGCTCGCCTCGCCGCGCTCGCCGGTCACCCCCATCTCGGCCACCGCGTAGATGAACACTGGATCGGCGGCCGCCACCAGACGGATACGGGAATCGTCCGACGTCGGCGCCACGAACAACACCGTTCCCAGCCCGTGACGCTGCGCCGCTCGCAGCACCGGGCCGGCCTCGTCGACAGGGAGGTCGGGGACGATGATGCCGTCGGCCCCTGATTCGGCGAGCGCACCGCAGAAGACGTCGACCCCGCGCCGGAAGACCGGATTGGCGTAGGTCATGGCCAGGGTGGGCAGACCGGTACCGGCTGCGATCCGCCCGGTGAGAACCAGCCCGATGTCGAGGGTGGTGCCGGCGGCGAGCGCCCGCTCGCTCCCCTGCTGGATCACCGGACCGTCCATCAGCGGATCCGAATACGGGATGCCCACCTCGAAACCATCGGCACCGGCGGCGGCCATCGCCTCGAACAGGGCCAACGAATCCGCCGGCGACGGCAACCCAGCGGTCAGATACGGGAGGAACGCGGCGCGCCCCTCACCGCGGGTGGCGGCGAACATCGCCCGCAGCCGGTCGAGCCCCATCAGGCCTGCTTCCGGTGCGCCGCGATCTGCTCGACGTCCTTGTCACCCCGGCCGGACACGTTGAGCAGCACCGTCTTGCCGTGGAGTGACTCCGCCTCGCGGGCGATCCAGGCCACGGCGTGGGCGCTCTCCAACGCCGGGATGATTCCCTCGGTGCGGGCGAGCAGGTCCACGCCGTCGAGGGCCTCGGCATCGGTCACCGACTCGTAACGGGCGAGACCCAGTTGGTGGAAGAATGAATGCTCCGGACCGACGCCCGGATAGTCGAGCCCCGCGGAGATCGAATGGGCCTCGAGGACCTGACCGTCGTCGTCCTGCAACATGTACGTGCGGCTGCCGTGCAGCACACCGGGCGAACCCGCCCCGATCGACGCCCCGTGCCTGCCCGTCTCGATCCCGAACCCGCCTGCCTCGACACCGACGAGTTCGATCCCGAGGCCGGCCAGCGGGTGGAAGAGACCCATCGCGTTCGACCCGCCGCCCACACAGGCGACCGCCACGTCGGGCAGGTCGCCTTCCATCTGGGCCAGCACCTCTTCGCCGATCACCCTCTGAAACTCGCGCACCATCCACGGGAATGGATGCGGACCGACCACCGAACCGATGATGTAGTGGGAGTTCTCGACCGTTGCAACCCAGTTGCGCATGGCCTCGCTGACGGCGTCCTTCAGCGTCCCGGCCCCCGAGGACACCGGCACCACGGTGGTGCCGAGGATCTCCATGCGGATGACGTTGAGACGCTGGCGCTCGATGTCCACCGTTCCCATGAAGACGTCGCACTCGAGCCCGAGGAAGGCGGCGGCGGTGGCGGTGGCGACGCCGTGCTGGCCGGCGCCGGTCTCGGCCAGGATGCGCGGCTTGCCCATCCGTTTGGCGAGCAGTCCCTGGCCGATGGCGTTGTTGATCTTGTGGGCGCCGGTGTGGGCGAGATCCTCGCGCTTGAGCACGACCCGCACACCCAGCTTCTCGGATAGCCGCGGCGCCTCGTGCAGCGGAGTGGGGCGGCCGACGAAGTCCCGCAGCACCGTCCGGTACTCGTCGACGAAACGGGGATCTGACCAGGCGTCGCGGAAGGCGGCATCCAATTCGGCCAGCGCCGGCATCAGCGTCTCGGGGGCGAAGGAGCCGCCGAACTCGCCGAAGCGTCCGTGCTCGTCGGGGCGATCCAGCCGTGCGATGCTCATACGCGCTTCGCCTCTCTGACAAATGCGGCGATCAGGTCATGGTCCTTGTGACCGGGCGAGGACTCTAGGCGGCTCGACGCATCCACCCCCCAGGGCGACAGGGTGCGGATCGCCTCGGCCACGTTGTCGGGGTCGAGGCCGCCGGCCATCACCCAGTCGCGCTCCATGACGGGCAGCAACTCGGAGTCGAAGCGGAGGCCGGTGCCGCCGTGGAGACCGGGTACGTGGGTGTCGAGCAACGGGATCTGGTTGACCGGGACACCGGAGAGATCGAGCTCCTCGGTGACCCGGAACGGACGGAGAACGGCGAGACCGGCCCGCTTGGCGGCGGCGGCGGCGGCGGCCGAATCGGCGCCGTGCGGTTGGACGCCGGACGCGGCGGTGAAATCGACGAGAT
This sequence comes from Acidimicrobiia bacterium, assembly GCA_035544575.1. Taxonomy (GTDB): domain Bacteria; phylum Actinomycetota; class Acidimicrobiia; order Spongiisociales; family ZC4RG35; genus DATHWB01. The sequence continues at coordinate 2,915 of DATKEC010000012.1, read as the reverse complement.
CGAGGATCTCGGCCGGGCTGGCGTCGACGGTGACGAGGAAACTCGGCAGGTCGGCGTCGGCGATCAGGCGGGCGGCGTGGTCGGGACGGATCGCGCGAGGCGAATCCTGGGCGAGGACGAAGCCGACCGCGTCGGCACCGGCACGTGTCGCCGCTTTGACGTCGGCGGTGGTGCGGAGGCCGCAGACCTTCACCCAGGTCATCAGACGCCCAGTTCCGCGATCGCCGCCGCCGGATCGCCCGAGGTCACCAGGCTCTCGCCCACCAGCACCGCGTGGTAGCCAGCCCGGCGCATGCGGATGGCGTCGGCGGCAGTGAAGATCCCCGACTCGGCGACCGTCACCGGAACTCCGGTCAGCCGCGCCGCGATCCGCTCGGCGGTGCCGAGGTTCACCTCGAAGGTGTGCAGGTCGCGATTGTTCACCCCGAGGAGACTCGGCGAGACGGCGAGTGCCCGCTGGGATTCCTGCTCGGTGTGGACTTCGACGAGTGCCTCGAGCCCGGCGGCGCCGGCCACGCCGTGCAGGTGGGCGAGTTGATCGTCGGAGAGCAGAGCGACGATCAGGAGGATGGCGTCGGCGCCGAGCACCCGCGCCTCCCAGATCTGGGACTCGTCGAGGGTGAAGTCCTTGCGGAGCACGGGGATGGCGGTGGCCTGGCGGACGGCGACGAGATCCTCGGCAGACCCGTCGAAGTGGTCCGGCTCGGTGAGGACCGAAATGGCCGCCGCCCCGCCCGCCTCGTACTCCTTGGCCCGGGTGGCAGCGTCGAGGTCGGCACCGGCGAGCACCCCGCGGGACGGGGACCGGCGCTTGAACTCGGCGATCACCGTGAGCCGGTCGGCGACGAGGGCTTTCGCCAAGGAGCGGGCTGGTTCGAGGTCGGCGGCCCGCGTCCGGAACTCGCCGGTCCGACCGCGGATGTCTCCGATGCGGCGGCGGGTCGACTCGACGATGGGCTCCAGCATCCCCCGGATCGTACGCCCCCCCAAACCCACCCCCCAATCCGCGTTTCTTAGCGAATGAGCGACACAAAAACGTGTCGTTTCGCGTGGCTAAACGCGGAGGGGCGTTCGGAGTGCGCCGACAGCGGAGACGCGTCCATACTCCCCCCATGTCTCAGACGTACCCGTGGTGGCGTCATGCCGCCGTCTATCAGGTCTACATCCGCTCGTTCAAAGACGGCAACGCCGACGGCACCGGCGACATCGCCGGGCTCGCCTCCAAACTCGGCTACCTGCGAGACCTCGGTGTCGACGCCGTCTGGATCAACCCGTGGTACGTCTCGCCGCTGCTCGACGGCGGCTACGACGTGGCCGACTACCGCCAGATCGACCCCCGCTTCGGAACGCTGAAAGAAGCCGAAGCCTTCATCGCCACGGCTGCCGAGTTCGGCATCCGGATCCTCGTCGACCTCGTTCCCAACCACTCCTCCTGGGAGCACCGTTGGTTCAAGGAGGCACTGACCGCCGGGCCGGCCAGCCCCGAGCGCGACCGGTACCACTTTGCGCCGGGACGGGGGCCGGACGGGTCCGAACCGCCGTCGGACTGGCAGGCGGTGTTCGGAGGGTCAGCCTGGGAACAAGTCGACGACGGCGAGTGGTACCTCCACCTGTTCGACATCTCACAACCGGACTTCAACTGGCAGAACCCCGAAGTGCGCTCCCACATGCAGGACGTCCTGCGCTTCTGGCTCGACCGCGGCGCCGCCGGATTCCGGGTCGACGTTGCCCACTCTCTCGCCAAAGACCACAGCTATCCCGACATCGGCGAGTCGGGCGAAGAACTCCTCGAGGCCACCGAACTGTCCAACCATCCACACTGGGACCGGGACGAATTGCACGAGATCGTGCGGGAATGGCGGAAGGTACTCGACGAGTACCCCGACGCGATGATGGTGGCAGAAGCGTGGGTGGTGAACTGGCAACGGCAGGCCAAATACGTGCGGGCCGACGAGTACCACCAGTCGTTCGACTTTCACTTCCTGACTTCGCCGTGGGACGCCGAAGCGATGCGGACGGCCATCACCACGTCACTCGACGGCGCCCAGTCGGTCGGGTCCGTGCCCACCTGGGTTCTCTCGAATCACGACGTGGTTCGACATGCCACCAGGTACGGGCTGCCGAAAGATGTGGTGGCCAAGGTGTGGCTGCTCGACGGCGATCGGTCGTTGCTCGACGCCGCCGCTGGGCTGCGCCGGGCTCGAGCGGCTGTGCTGCTGATGCTGGCGCTGCCCGGATCCGTCTATCTGTATCAGGGTGAAGAGCTCGGCCTCGGCGAAGTCGACGACCTGCCGCTCGAGGTGGTGGACGACCCGGTGTGGGTGCGGTCGGGACACACCGAGAAGGGCCGCGACGGGTGCCGGGTTCCGATCCCGTGGGAATCCGACGGGCCGTCTTTCGGCTTCGGCGACAACGGCTCGTGGCTCCCCCAGCCTGACTGGTTCGCGGAGTTCTCGGTTGCCCGCGAGGAAGGCGACCCGACCTCGATGCTCGAGCTGTACCGGTCGGCGCTGCGTCTGCGACGTGAGCATTTCGTCGACGACGAGGTACTGGTCTGGCTGGACATGGGCACCGGGGTGATCGCGTTCCGGCGCGGTTCCGGAGTGGAGTGCATCGTGAACTTCGGACCCGAGGCGGTGCGCCTCCCGGACTCCGACGTGCTCCTCACGAGCGCCCCGGTCTTCGACTCCCTCCTCCCCCCCGACTCGGCCGCGTGGGTACGCGTTCTTAGCGAATGAGCGACACAAAAACGTGTCGGTTCGCGTGACGAAAACGGGAGTCTGGAGTCGGCCGACTGAATCCGGCACCTTGCGGCCATGGAAGCCAGCTTTCGCATCGCCGCCCAGCAACTCGGACTCGTCACCAGAGCACAACTCAGAGAAACCGGCGTCGGCCGCCAGCGGACAGCCCGTCTG
>DATKEC010000011.1:0-65837 GCA_035544575.1 Acidimicrobiia bacterium | reverse complement strand
CGTTCTTGGCCGGCTCACCGGACGTCGGATGGGGATGCTCGTCGTGAAGTCGGGCCCGGCCCACTTCGGACCCCTCGCCGAGCTCTGTGTCTCGGGTGACGTCGAGATCCACATCGACCGCACCTTCGCACTCGAAGATGTCCCCCTGGCCCTGAGCTACGTTGGCGAGGGCAAGACGCTCGGCAAGGTCGTCGTCGAGGTCGCCGCACGCCGATCGAACGGGCCGCAGGCCAACGAGTGAGGAGCAAACACGATGACAATCGATGAGTGGGTCGAGTCGTATCGGCAAGCGTGGGAGGAGCGAGATCCGGCGGCCGCGGCGGCGCTGTTCACCGACGACGCCACCTATCGATCTCTGATCTTCGAAGAACCACATGTCGGATCGTCCGGTGTCTTCGACTACTGGACCGCGGTGACCGAAGCCCAGACCGACGTGACCGTGACGATGGGGCGCCCATTCGCCGACGGAGATCGCGTCGCCGTGGAGTTCTGGACGACGATGAACCCGGGCGACGCGCCAACGACCCTGGCAGGCTGCCTGCTTCTCGATTTCGCGGCCGATGGAAGGTGTCGACGCCTGCGCGAGTACTGGAACCACGTGGGCGAAATCGCCGCGCCGCCGGCCGAGTGGGGCGCGTAGTTGCCCGAACCTTCGGCCAGCTACTCGTGGTGTGGCGTTACGAAGTCAAGCGCGAGAGCGTATCGGTAACGGCGTGTCTCAGCGCTGGATCAGGGCAATCCGGCCGACGGCCTCGCCCGGCCGAGCTGGTGTGCCCTGGTCATTCGAGCCGTGACGCGATCGCCGCAACCTCGTCGACATGACCAGGGTCGTGCGGGCTGGCGAGGTTGACGACGACCTTGTCCAGCCCCGCGGCCTGGGCCGTTGCCAGCCTGGCGTAGAGATCGTCGGGGGTCTCCGGATCGAACGGGGCCATCATCGAGCACATGATCTCGGTCGGGTCGCGTCCGACCGCGTCGCAGTGGCGGTGGAGGATGTCGCGCTTGCGAGCCCACTCGTCCATGGAACTCGGCGCGAGATTCCAATGCTGGGCCCACCTGGCGACTGTTCTCAGGGTGCGCGTCTCCCCGCCCCCACCGATCGTGATCGGAGGATGGGGCTTCTGGATGCCCTTGGGTTCGTTGCGCGCTTTCGTCAGCTGAAAGTGCGTCCCGTCGAAGTCGACTTCCGCTTCGGTCAGCAGGCGAACGATGACCTCGACGCCCTCGTCGAAGATGTCCATGCGCTCACGCAACGTCTCGCCCAGCGAGATCCCATAGGCGCCTGCCTCCTCCTGATTCCAGCCGGCACCGAGTCCGAGCTGGAGCCGGCCGTTCGATATGACGTCGACCGTCGAAGCCATGTTGGCGGTGAGGGCAGGATGCCGGTACGGCATCGCGTTCACCATCGTCCCGACCAGCAGTCTTTTCGTGGCCTGGGCGAGAGCGGTCAGCGTGGTCCAGCCTTCGAGACACGGCCCGGCGTGGTCGCCGACGAGCGGATAGAAGTGGTCGAACACCCACGCACCTTCGATAGCTTCGATCTCGTCTGCCCGTTGCCAGGTCGCCACCATCCGGTCCCAGCTGGCGTGGTGCGGGTTGGTCTTGATGTCGATCTTCATGGGGAGTCCCTGTCTGATGGCAGCCTGCCCACGGATCGTAGGAGCCGAGATTCGGGGCTTCAGTGCCGGGACCGGAGCAGTTCCAGTCCGTCGAGGATCAGGTCGAGTCCGAACTCGAACTCCGACTGATCGTCGCACCACCCCAGCGTCGAGTCCGGGTCGTCGTGGCTGATCGCCATCATCATGCCGACCAGGTTGGGCAGTTCCGCGGCCATCTGCTCCATCATCTCCATCGTCTCGTCGCCGTCGTTGCCGACGCTGTCAGGGGCGAAGAGCTCCTGATTGAAACCGAGCGCGCGGCTTCCCAGGGCATGCATGGCATGGTGCGCGAGGTCATAGGAGAAGCCTGCACCAAGGAACACACCGAGAACCGCTTCGAAATGCCGGATGATCGGAGGACACATCGCGGTACGCGTCTCGATGACCGCCGGCGCCCAGGGGTGGGCCAGCAACACCTGGCGCGCCGCCAGGATCATCGGGCGCATGCTTCCTCGCCAGTCATCGCCGCCAGCCGGGAGATCGAGTTGGTCGATCGCCGCCAGGATCTCCTCGGCCACGACCTCGACGATCCCGTCGAGGACGGCTTCCTTGTTCGCCACGTGGTAGTAGAGCGACATCGCCTCCACATCGAGTTCGTGGGCGAGATTGCGCATGGTCAAGGAGTCGATGCCGTCCCGGTCGGCGAGAGCCACCGCGGCGTGGAGCACTCGCCGCCGGGAGAGGCGGGCACGGTACTCGAGGGTCGGTTCGGGCTGCGTGGCCATGCGGGCTCCTTCGCTCGACAGACTTTACCGTACGCGGTAAGTCCCGGCGTACCCAGGGTTAGATCGGACGTATACGTCCGATCCAGCCCGCGGAAGCAGGGCCACTGGACCCTCCGGCCAGTCCCGGGGTAGTTTCGGACCCTGTTGCCGATGTTGGGAGACGAGATGGGACGCGTTCGGGTCGGGATCAACGGATTCGGTCGGATCGGGCGATGCACCGCCAAACAGATGATCGACGACGACCGTTTCGAGATCGTCGGAATCAACGACCTGAGCGATGTGGGCGACATCGCCTATCTGCTCAAGTACGACTCGGTGCACGGTTGGTATCCGCACAAGGTCACGAACACCTCTTCCGCGATCGTCGTGGACGGTCGAGAGATGGCCTATTCCGCGCATCGCTCCCCGGCAGACATCCCATGGGGTGAGCTAGGCGCCGAGGTCGTGATCGAGAGCACCGGCGCATTCCGGGGACGCTCCGATGCGTCGGGACACGTCGAGGCGGGAGCCACGAAGGTGATCATCTCGGCACCCAGCGACGACGTCGACGGGACCTTCGTCTTCGGCGTCAACCACGACGATTACGACCGGGACAGCCACCACATCATCTCGAATGCCTCGTGCACGACGAATTGCCTCGCACCGGTGGCCAAGGTGCTGAGCGACAGCTTCGGCATCGAGCATCTGATGATGACGACGATCCACGCCTACACCTCGAGCCAGGCACTCGTCGACACTCCCACCCGCAAGCGCCGGCGGGGCCGGGCAGCCGCCCTTTCGATCGTGCCGACCACCACGGGGGCTGCCAAGGCGACCGCGCTGGTGATCCCCGAACTCGAAGGTCGCATGGACGGAATGGCCTTCCGCGTGCCGGTCGAAGACGGCTCGGTGTGCGATGTCGTGGCGACCCTGCAGACCACGGTTTCCGTATCCGATGTGGTGGGCGCTCTCACCGACGCGTCGGAGGCATCGATGCGTGGCGTGTTGCGCGTGACGGACGAGGCACTGGTCTCTCGGGACATCATCGGCGACCCCCACTCGTCCATCGTCGACGCCGAGTCGACGATGGTTCTCCGCGAGAACGTGGTGAAAGTCGTGTCCTGGTACGACAACGAGTGGGGTTACTCGGCTCGGCTGGTCGACATGGCCGCCCACGTCATGGCCTGAACGACTCTGCCGCGCGATCAGGCCGCGCCGCTGTGTCGAAGCGCCATCAGGTAGCCACGGGCCCGCTCGGCGAGTTCGTAGCGGTCCTCGAGGACCCGGAACTCCGGCCCGTGTCCCGATACCAGGAGGTGGGCGAGCTCGTGGACGATGACGAAGTCGAGGACGAACTCCGGGACGTTGCCGAGCCGGCTCGAAATGCGGATGGTTCCTTGACTGGGTGTGCAGGAACCCCACCGCAGGTTCTGGCGATCCGACCACGAGACATCGACCGGGACTGCCAACTCGTAGCGACGCGCCAGGGAGGCGGCCCGAGGGACCAGATCGACCCGGCCTGCGGTGAGCTTCCGGCGGATCTTGTCCACCAGTTCTTCGACCATCCGCCGCTCCTCCTCACGCGGGAGTCCCGCCGGGACGCGGACTCGGATGGCGCCGTCGATCACGTCGGCCTGGAGTGTGCGCTTGCGGCGATCGCTGCGGATGATCTCGACGGGAAGATCTGTCATGGCTCGCCAGCCTATGGCACCCGAGAGACAGAACTACGGAACCGTCAGTCGACCAACTCCGAGTAGCGCCGCATCATGGTCTCGATGACGTCGGCACCCGGGGTGTTCCACACCACGTGGTTGAAGATCTCGACTTCGATCGGACCGCGGTATCCGGCGGCGGCGACCGCCGCACTGAAACGATTGAAGTCGATGACTCCGTCCCCCATCATCCCCCGGCCCATCAGCAGATCGGGGAGGGGGTCGAGCCAGTCGCACACCTGATAGGAGAAGATGCGGTCTCCGGCCCGGGCGATCTGGTCCCAGGTGTCCGGGTCCCACCACAGGTGGAAGGTGTCGATGACCACGCCCACCGTGGCGGCGTCGAATGCCTCGGCGATGTCGAGGGCTTGACGGAGCGTGACGACCACGGATCGGTCGGCGCAGAACATGGGATGAAGCGGCTCGATCGCCAGTCGGATCCCGCGGTCGGCGGCATGTGGGACGATGGCGGCTATTCCATCGATGACCTGCTGGCGCGATCCGTCGAGGTCGCCGCCGGCGATGCCGCCGCACACGAGGACCAACGTGTCGGTGCCGAGCGTCGCCGCCTCGTCGATGGCCAACCGGTTCTCCTCGACCGCGATTTCCCAGCTGGCACGTGTAGCCGATGGGAAGAATCCGCCCCTGCACAGCGAGGACACGCCGAGACCGGCGGCGCGGACGAGGTCAGCGGTGCGTTCCAGCCCGGCGGCGGCGACATGCTCACGCCACAATCCGATCCAGGAGATTCCGGCATCCACGCATCCCGAGATGGCCTCTTCGACCGACCAGTGTTGGGTCGTTTTCTGGTTGAGGCTCAGCCGTGCGGTGGCCATCAGCCGATCCCGGCCGTGGCGAGCACGGGGCGAAGCCGCTGAGCGGCGGCGTCGGGATCGGTGATCAGCCCGGCCGCGTCGGCGAGTCGAACGAGCTCGGCGAGATGGACGATCGACCGGGCGGACTCCTGGCCGCCCAGCATCCGGAAGTGGCGCTGGTGACCGTTGAGATAGGCGAGGAAGGTCAATCCCGTCTTGTAGTGGAACGTCGGCGCTTCGAACATCAGCCGCGACAACGGCACCGTCGGCCCGAGCAGCCTGTCGAACTCTGCCACATCGCCTGCATCGAGGGCCAGACAGGCGTTCATGGCCACGGGGGCGATCGCGTCGAAGATCCCGAGCAGGGCATCGCTGTGATGGGTCCCGTCGCCGGTGATCAGGCTCGGAAAGTTGAAGTCGTCGCCGGTGTAACAACGCACACCGTCGGGGAGCGAACGCCGGAACTCGACCTCGAGGGACTCGTCGAGCATGGACACCTTGACGCCATCGATGCGCTCGGCGTGATCGGTCACGATACCGATCAGAAGCTGCATCGCCTCGAACGGATCGGCCGAGCCCCAGTACCCAGCCAGCGCCGGATCGAACATCGGGCCCAGCCAGTGAATGATGACTGGTCGGTCGACCTCAGCCAGGACCGCACCGTAGACCCTGCGGTAATCGTCGACGTGCCTCGCCGATGCCGCCAGGGCCCGGCTCGCCATCATCACCACCGAACCGCCGCGTTCTTGGACGAAGGACAGCTGGTCGAGATAGGACGCGATGATGGCGTCGAGGGTGTGACCCGATCCGACCAGATCGTCGGTGGTGATGCCGCACGCCACCACACCTCCCTCGGACTTGGCTTCGGCGAGCGAGCGGTCGATGAGGATGCGCACCGCCGCGAGGTCAAGCCCCATGCCGCGCTGGGCGGTGTCCATCGCTTCGGCCACACCGAAGCCGAGCGTCCAGAGGTGGCGGCGAAAGGCCATCGTGGCATCCCAATCGATGGCATTCGTGCCCACGGGGTCGCCCAGCGGATCGGCCACCACGTGGGCAGCGGCGTACAACACGCGGCTGCGACACGGGCCGGATGCTCCGGCAACCGCGGGGTGGGTACCGAGGCGATAGGACTCGATGGTGCCGTCGGCGCGAGGAAGATGAACCGTGCTCACGCCCGTACCTCGGCGAGATCGACCCACCGCCGGTCACGCCAGGACAACATGGCTGCGTCGACGAGTTCGAGACCGCGTACGCCGGCGGCGAGCGTCCACGGGAAAGGTTCGTCGGCCGCGACATGCCTCAGGAAGGCTTCCCACTGCAACTTGAAGCCGTTCTGGGGATCAGACACCGAAGGCACTTCGAGCCAGCCTGCCCGGAAGTCGATCGGGTTGGGGACGTCGGGGTTCCAGATGGGGCGGGGAGTGGCCGAGCGGTGCTGTTGGCGGCATTGCTGGAGCCCGGCGACCGCCGAACCTTGGACGCCATCGACCTGAAACACGACCAATTCGTCCCGGTACACGCGCGTGACCCAGGACGAGTTGATCTGGACGATCGTCCCGTCGACGAGTTGCAGCGTCCCATAAGCGGCATCGTCGGCGGTGGCGTCGTACCTGCGGCCGTCCTCGAAGCGGTCGGGGATGTGCGTGGCGCCGAGGACGCTGACCGATGCGATCTCGCCGAAGAGGTCTTCGACGACGTACTGCCAGTGGGGGTACATGTCGAGGATGATGGATCCCCCCTCGTCGGTCTTGTAGTTCCAGGAGGGTCGCTGGGACGGCTCGAGGTCACCTTCGAAGACCCAATACCCGAAGTCACCGCGAACCGACACGATGCGGCCGAAGAACCCGCTGTCGATCAGGCGGCGGAGCGCGACGAGTCCCGGGAGGAAGAGCTTGTCCTGGACGATCCCGTGACGGACGCCGGCCGTCTCAGCGCGCTGGAGAAGATCGCGAGCGGTGGCCGCGTCCTCGGCCAGGGGCTTTTCGCAGTAGATGTGCTTGCCGGCCTCGATGGCCTCGGCGACGCTCGCCGCACGGAGCGACGTGAGCTGAGCATCGAAGTAGATCGCGATGTCGGGGTCGGCGAGGACACCGGCGACATCCGTGGTCCAGTCCTGGACGCCGTATTCGGTCGCCAGCGCCTCGAGCTTGTCCCGGCTGCGGCCGACGAGCACCGGACGAGGCACGAGACGATCGCCGTTGGGGAGTTCGACGCCTCCCTGGTCGCGGATGGCGATGATGGACCGCTCGAGGTGCTGGTTGCGTCCCATCCTCCCGGTGACACCGTTCATCGCGATGCCGAGTGTCTTCTCCGCCATCGAAATTCGATCTCCTGGTTTGCGGGCTTGAAAGCGATTTCGTAAACGTTTTCAGAACGTCTGATCCGAGCGTAAGATCGTCGCACACCCGAATGCAAGCCTCACCCTCCCGCACCACCCTGATGGACGTCGCCCGGCGCGCCGGCGTCTCGACGGCGACTGCCTCCCGCGTGCTCGGCGGCTCCCGGGATCGGGTGAGCGAGGCACTCGCCGCGCGCGTCCACGCCGCGGCCGCCGAACTCGACTACGTCGCCAATCCCCATGCCAGGGCGCTCGTGCGCGCCGAGTCCACGGCGGTGGCCGTCATCGTGCACGACCTGGCCGACGCCTACTTCTCCGAGATCGCCCGGGGGGCTCTGCGGGTGGCGGCAGCCGACGATCGGTTGGTGATGATCTGTGACACGTTCCGCGATCCCCGGCGCGAGGTCGCCTACCTCAACGAGATGCGCGCGCAGCGGATCCACGCCGTATTGGTGGCGGGCGGATCGAACCGCGACCCTGAGGCAGGCGACGGAGCGCGCCGAGCGCTCGCCGCGTATCGGCGCGAAGGTGGTCGGGTGGCGGTCATGGTTCCTGGCGAGGGCCATCCCGCCGCCGTACCCGACAACGCCGCCGGCGGGACGCTGGCCGCTCGCCATCTCATCGAACTCGGCCACCGTTCTTTCGGGGTCATCTCCGGGCCGTCGCATCTGTCGTCGGTGGTGGAGCGGCTCGCCGGATTCGACTCGGTCCTTCTCGATGCAGGGCTCGCCCCTTCGGTGGTCGTCAGTTCGGACTTCACCCGGGGGGGAGGAGCGGACGCTGCCGAGACGCTGGTCGGCCGGAGTGAAGGTGTGACCGCGGTGCTCGCCCTCAACGATCTGATGGCGGCGGGAACGATCAGGCGACTCGCCCAGATGGGACTCTCGGTTCCGGGGGACATGTCCGTGATGGGATTCGACGACATCCCGATGGCGGCCGACTTCCACCCCGGGCTCACGACGATCCGTGTTCCCATGGAAGAGATCGGGGCTGAGGCGATGCGTCTCGCGCTGACCTCGATGCCCGGCGTTGAAGATCACCGCACGACCGTCTTCGACACCGAGCTCGTGGTCCGGGCGTCGACCGGACCCGTGCCATTCAGATGAAGACTGCTTCGACCGCTCCGACACCGCTGAGTTCGCCCCGATAGGCGATGCCCGCTCGGACCGCCACCTGCCCGGTGAGCGTCCCGGTGATGATGATGTCTCCGGCGCGGATCCCGCGTTCTCCGGTAGAGAGCCGACCGCTCAGTAGGGCGACACTCAGGAAGGGGTCGGTCACGACGTCGCCGACTCGGCCCTCGGCCACTCGGTCCCCGCTCATCTTCAGCGACCCGACCTGTGATCCCATCTCGACTTCGAGATCCACGAAGGGGCCGAGTACCACACTGTGCATCGTCGCCATGTCCGCGATCCAATCGGCTTCATCGTCCGTGGGGTGGGTGCGGTTGTCGACGATCTCGAACGCGGCCGTGGCCGTGAACGGCATGGCTGCCACGGCATCTCGATCGATCGCACCGTCGATGTCGGCGCCAGGCATGAGAGCCAACTCCACCTCGATACGGGGGGCGATGCTCGGTCCGAGCCGGACCATTGTGTCCGTCTCGTGTGTCATCTCCCGGAACAGGCTTCCGTGAAAGGCGGGGGAGCCCGAAGCGAGCGAAGTGAGGCCGATCTTCCAGCCGACCTGGTCGCCCAGATCGTCGGCGAGGAGACCGGTGACGCGCTGCTGGATTCGATAGCCACCCGCTCGATCGAACCTGTCGAGGCGGGCCGATGGCGGGGCGGTGGTCACGCCGGTGCGCCACGCGGTCGCCAGCGCGCGGGCGGCGGTTTCCTCGTCCTGGCCGAGTGGCGACATCACAGTGGGGACAGGCTACGCGAGACCGCGGCGTGGGGCGGCAACCGGTCTCCGGCGGTGGGTATGGTGATCGCCGTGACGAAAGCAGGTGGGTTCGACGGTTCGATCGAAGACGCCTCGGCCGCACGAGTCACGTCGCTCCGGGATGTCGCACGGGCAGCCGGGGTGTCGGTCTCGACTGCATCTCGGGTGCTCTCCGGCTCGTCGCATCCGGTCAGCCAGGCCACCCAGCTGACGGTTCGGGAGGCCGCCGATCGTCTCGGTTTCGAGCCGAACCGGGTGGCTCGGGCGCTGGCGACTGCTCGCTCGCAGACCATCGGAGCGATCGTCCACGACGTCTCCGATCCCTACTTCGCTGAGATCGTGCGCGGGCTGGAAGATGTGGCGGGGGCGAGGGACCACGCCCTGTTCGTTTCGAGTTCGGACCGTGACCCGGACAAGGAACTCGCATTGGTTCGAACCTTCGTCGCCAATCGGGTCGACGCCATCGTCCTGGTGGCTTCTGGCCTCGCAGACGTAGAGGCCATGGACCGGATCGCCTCGGTCCTCGCTCGTTTCGAGGCTCTCGGTGGGGTCGTCGTCTGCATGTCCGAGCATCCGTACGAGGCCCCGCGTGTCGCCTATGACAACAGGGGGGCGATGCGCGAGGTGACCAATCATCTGATCGAGTTGGGGCACACCGAGATCGGGTTCTTGTCCGGCCCGCCGGAGTTGATCGTGGGCAAGGTGCGATATGACGGCTTTTGTGCCGCGCTGATCGACGCCGGGATCGAGCACGATCCGAACCTGATGGAGTGCGGATTCTTCTCGATGGAGGGTGGTGCCGTGGCCACCGGCAGACTTCTGGACCGAGCCCGGCCGACAGCCGTCGTCGGAGGCAACGACCTCATGGCGCTCGGCGCCCTCCGTCGCCTTCTCGACCGTGGACTTCGTGTTCCCGAGGACGTCTCGGTGGTCGGATTCGACGACGTCGAGTTCGCGGCGTACGCGTCCGTTCCGCTGACCACCGTCCGCGTCCCGCTCACCGAGTTCGGGCGTCTCGGAGCCGAACTCGTGCTCGACCTCCTCGACGGCGGGGACCCCGGCCCGACGCGTCTCGTCCGTCATGAGTTGGTTCTCCGATCCTCCACCGGAGCGGTCCGGACACCCTGACACCGCTTCGTTGACGACATCCGACACCGGCGGCTAGGGTGCCTCGGACGTCGTGGAAAACGGTTGCCGGACGCGTCGTGAAGGCTCGGCGGCGATGACGCCCATTGCTGGCCCTAGATGGCGCAGTCAACGACCGTTGTGGGGCGAAAACCCGGAGAGAGGGAGCAGGTGCATGTCGAATGTCGAGCGGTTCGGGGTGTTTCTCCCGTCCTTCGTGTGGGAGGGCGACGGGCCGGAGCGGGCGCGGGGCGTCATCGACTTCTCCCGTCGGGTGGAGGACCTCGGGTACGACTCGATCTTCATCACCGACCACCTCTTCGCCGCCAAGCAGTTCTATTCGGTGTCGTTCCTCGAACCGATCTCCGCGCTCTCGCTGGTCGCCGGAGTCACCGAACGTGTGAAGCTCGGGACGTCGGTGATGGTCGTGCCGATCCGCGAGCCCGTCCTGCTCGCCAAGCAGCTCGCCACCCTGCACTTTCTGTCGGCGGGGCGAATGATCCTCGGAGCGGGCATCGGCTGGTATCCGCCGGAGTACGCCGCCACCGGTGTCAAGAAGTCCGAACGCGGGGCTCGCACCGATGAGATCCTCGACATCATCATGCCCTTGCTCGAAGGCGAGTCGGTGACGTACGACGGCGAGTTCTACTCGATCGCAGATGTGGTGATCGAGCCCCGCCTTCCGAAGCGTCCCGAGGTGTGGATCGGGGGTGGGTCACAGCTGGCCGATCCAGGCTCGCCCGATCTGCCCCGCTTCGTCGACGCCGTCAAGGAGCGCATCCTGCGGACCGAGGGCTGGATTCCGCGTCCGACCTGTCCGCCCGAGGACATCGCCCGGGACTGGGAAGAGCTCCAGACCTATCTCAGGGCGAATGGTCGCGATCCTTCGACGCTGACCGTCGCCCACGAGAATTTCGTTCACCTGGTGCTCACGAACGACCGCGAAGCCGCCCTCGCCGAGCAGCACGAGGCTTTCCTCAGGGTGATGAGCAATGCCCGCGGACCGAAGTATCTCGAGAAGGTATACCTCTTCGGAACCCCCGACGACCTCGTCGAGTCGTTGCAGGCTCGAGTCGACGCCGGCGTCCAGCGTTTCATGCTCCACACGATGACGCCTGATCCTGGTCAGCTCGAACACTGGATCACAGAAGTGATCGACCACGTCGAGTTCCCCGATCGCCCGTGAGTTCGAAACGGGTGGCCCTGATCGGGTCACCCTTGCGGCGGACCCACTCGGCGGTGATGCACAACGCCGCGTTCGACCACTTCGGAATCGACGCCCGCTACGACCTGGTCGAGATCGCTGCCGCTGAACTCGATCCGTTCTTCGCCGCGGCGAGAAGCGACGACTGGCTGGGATTCCAGGTGACCGCCCCCTACAAGCAGGCGGCGGCGGCCCGGTGCGACCACGTCGAGGCTGCGGCTCGCATGATCGGTGCGGTCAACTCGGTCCAGCGCCTCGACGATGCGACGCTGACCGGGTTCAACACCGATGCGCCCGGCTTCGCCCGGGCAGTGTTCGCCGAGCTGGACCTGCACCTGGTTGGTGCGGCGGTTGCTGTCGCCGGCGCGGGTGGCGCCGCCCGCGCCGTCATCCATGCGTGTCTGGAGGCGGGGGCGCGTCGGGTTGTCGTCGGGGCACGTGCCCTCGAGAGAGCCGAGCGGTTGCTGGCCGAACGCGGTGACCAACGGCTGGAAGCAGTCGAGCTGGGCGATTCCTTCGAGGGCGTGCTCCCGGAAGTGGATCTCGCAGTCAATGCGACCACCGTGGGGATGACGGCGGCGGGGACAGCCTTCGACCCTGCCCGCCTCCCGCCTTCCAGCGCAGTCTTCGACCTGGTCTACGTGCCGCCGGTCACCGAGTTGGTCGAGGCTGCCCGGGCCGCCGGGCTGGTTGCCGCCAACGGGCTTGCCATGTTGGTCGCCCAGGCCGAGATCGCCTTCGAACGCTGGACGGGTGTGGCGGGAGCCGGTGGCGTGATGCGACGTGCGCTCGATCGGACGTCCTTCGCCAACGACGCCTGACCGACGTTCAGTCCCAGTCCAGCCAGGCCGGGAGTTTGTTGCGTTCTCGTAGCGTCCCGACGACCCCCATGGGAAAGAACAGGAGCGTGACGATGAGGAGCGCGCCGGTGATCACGAGGTTCAATTCGGTCGCTCCGAAGAGAGTCACGGACACCTCGTCGAGGAAGATGACGAGCGCCGCACCGATCACCGGTCCCGCCACGGTGCCGCGGCCTCCGATGATCGTCATCAGCACCATCCGGGCGGCGATCGCGATCAGCAGGAAGATCACCGGTCGGAGGTAGGCCAGCGAGTAGCCCCAGATGGCTCCTACGGCGCCGGGGAAGAAGGCACTGAGCGCAAAGGCCATCACTTTGAACCTGCGGGTGCTGATACCTGCGGCTTCCGCCTTCACTTCGTCTGCCGCGATCGCGCGCAATGCCAGACCGAACTTGGAGTGCTGTACGCGGTAGCCGAGCAGCACCGAGCCCACCGCGGCGATGAACATCGCGTAATAGAACGGCACCTTGAGCCATGTCACGTCGAACCCGGGAAGCGGCAGGCTGAGCCCGCTCGACCCGCCCAGGTAGCTCCAGTTGTCCATGAGCAGCGTCACCACGAGCAGCAGGGCGATCGTCGAGATGATGAAGGACGGACCGTGCGTCCGGTATGTGATGAGGCCGGCGACCAGCCCGAGCATCATCGCGAAGAGCCCCGCCAGGGGTGCGGTGACGAACGGGGACCATCCGAGTTCGAGCAGGAGCATGCCGGCGACATATCCGCCCACTCCGAAGAAGACGTTGTGGCCGAGAGAGATGTATCCCGTGTAGCCACCGAGGATGTTCCAGCTCGACGTCATCGAGATCCACATCATCGTGATGATCCCGAGCTGGAGGACGTAGTTGTAGCTACCCATGCCCCGGAACATCGGGAGCACGGCAATCCCGATCACCAGGGCACCGACCACCCACCAGCGGCTGCGGGAAGGAGGCGCTGGAGCCTCGACGAAGTCGACGGTGTCGTGGTCCTCGGTCGTTCGGTCTGTCACTAGGCCCTCACCTTCTTGCCGAAGAGACCCTGGGGTCTCACCAGGAGAACCACGAAGAGTGCGCCGAAGAACGTGATCGGTGCCCACACCGGTCCGATGACGTCGCTCACGAATGCGGCCATCACGGCCAACCCGAGCGCACCGATCACCGCGCCCTTCAAACTCCCCATCCCGCCGAGGACGATGAGCGACAAGAGGATCGCGATCCACTGCCAGTGCCTGGAGGGGAAGAAGGGAAACAAGAAGCTCACCAGGGATCCTGCCGCGCCGGCGAGTGCCATCCCGATGCCGAAAGAGATCGTCGAGACGCGGCGCACATCCACACCCACGATCTGGGCGGCATCGCGGTTCTGCATCGTTGCCCTCACCCCGTAACCGATGCGGGTGAACTTCAAGAAGACCCACAATCCGATGAGCAGCACCGCGCTGGCGGTCGCCGAGTACAGCTGGCCCGTGGGAATGAAGATGTCACCGAGGATGACCGCGTCGCGGGCGTACGGCGGGTTGGCACTCCGGAAGATGCCCGTGAAGAAATATGACATGAGCCCCTCTGCCATGAATGCCAGACCGAAGGTCATGAGCACCGTCATCTCGGTGAATCTCGGCGAGCCCTCGATGCGTGGAAAGAGCAGCCGGTAGAGGATCACTCCGAAGACGAAGAAGACCGGCAGGGCCAGGACGGTGGACACGAGAGGATCGATGCCGAGTCCGTCCCACATGTAGAACCCGAAGAACGCACCCAGGACGATGAACGCGGCGTGGGCGAGGTTGACGACACGCATGACCCCGAATAGCAATGTCAGCCCGGATGCCATCAGGGCGTACACGCCGCCGAGCAGCAAGCCGAGAATGGTGATCTGGAGCGCGGCGGTGAGGGTCATGACCCGTCCTCGGTGTCGGCGAGCGTGGTCCTCGTCGCCAGCTTGCCGAGGTAGAGGTCCCGGATGCGGGGGTCGTCGAGAATCTGGTCCGCCCGTCCTTCGAACCGTTTCGAGCCCAGGTCGAGGACGAAAGCCCAGTCGGCGAGTTCCAGGCCCTTCTTCACGTTCTGTTCGATCAGCAGGATGGTGACGCCCATCTCGCCGCTGAGCTGGCGGATGATCGCGAAGATCTGGTCCGACATCTGGGGGGCGAGGCCCAGGCTCGGTTCGTCGATCATCATCAGCTTCGGCGAGATCATGAGGGCCCGGGCCATGACGAGCATCTGCTGTTCACCGCCTGACATGGTCTGGGCGAGCTGGCCCGCCCGTTGGGCGAGGATGGGGAAGACCTCCATCAACTCGGTCAGTCGGGTCTCGACCTTTCTGCGGTCTCTCAGGAGAAACCCGCCCATGACGAGGTTCTCGCGCACCGTCATCTGCGGGAAGATCGTGCGGTCCTGTGGCACGAAACAGATCCCGGCGTCGAGCACCCGGTCGGGCCGACGGCCGGCAATGCTGGTCCCGTCGAAGACGATGTCACCGTCGCGCGGTTTGAGGAGCCCGGCAATGGTCTTGAACAGCGTCGACTTCCCCGCTCCGTTGGGACCGATGACGCAGTAGGTGGTTGCCTCTTCCACGTTGATGCTGACATCGGTCAGGATGTCGGGGCCGTTGCCGTAGCCGGCCCGGATGCCCTTCACTTCGAGGAGCGCCATCAGACGGCTCCCAGATATGCGTCGAGGACGCGCGTGTCGCGGCGGACCGCCTTCGGCGTGTCCTGGAGGATGACCTTGCCGTGTGCCATCACGATCACGGAATCGCTCAACTGCATCACGACGTCCATGTTGTGCTCGACGATGAGGAAGGTCGTCCCCGTTTCATTGGACTGGAGGATCCGATCGAGGATCCTTTCCAGCAGTGCGGGGTTGACCCCCGCGGCCGGCTCGTCCAACAGGATGAGCCGAGGTTCGGTCATCAGCACGCCTGCCAGTTCGAGCAGTTTGCGTTGGCCGTACGACAACCGTTTGGCCGGCTGGTGAGCCAGCTTCTGGATTCCGACGAAGGACAGCAAGTCCATAGCCTTGTCGCGTTCGGCGTTCGTCATTCTCCCGCCGAGCAGCGCCCGGAGGCTATTGGGCACCGTCGAGACGACCATGTTCTCGAGGACCGTCATCTCCCCGAGTTCGCGGGTTATCTGGAACGTACGTCCGATCCCGCGCTTCGTGATGGCGTGGGGCGGCGACCCGAGTACCTCGGCGCCGTCGAAGACGATCGAGCCGCTGTCCGGATCGATCACACCGGTGATCGCATCGAAAGCCGTTGTCTTGCCGGCACCGTTCGGTCCGATGAGCGCCGTGATGCTGCCGGCGACGACATCGAAGGAAGCATTCGACACGGCGACGATTCCGCCATAGGTCTTGACGACGTCGCGAACTTCGAGCAAGCCCATGCGTCAACGGCTCTTTCGGTCGATGGACAACTGTACGCGTGAGGAGGGGGCCCGGGTCGCCGGGCCCCCTCCTGCGTGATCCTTTCCTACCACTCCGGCTTGGGGAAGATCAGGTCGACCGTCCCGGGGAACTCACCCACTGGGAACACGAACTCGAGAACGCCGTCCTGCCACTGGTTGACCAGGAAGCTCTTTCCTTCCGGGAGTCCCCTGGAGTCCCAGACGAAGTCGCCGAGGATCGTCCGCACCGGGTCGGACTCGGTGCGGGAATGCAACCACTCGCTGAGTTCCGCATTGTCGGTGGTTCCGGTGGCGGCAATCGCCTGCTCGACACCCTGACAGACGGCGAACGGGATCGCCTCGTCTTCGTCGGGCGCAGTTCCGTTGGCCGCGGTGTAGTTGTTCACGAAGTCGCTGTTCGAGTACTCCTCGCCGCCGAGCACGCCGGAGAAGTCGGCCAGTTCGCTCCACACGGAGTGAACGATGATTCCTTCGGCGGCGCCGTCGAGAGCGTCCCGGAACTCGGCCTGGGTCCCCTGGGCCGTATAGACGACATCGGGCGAATGGCCGACCGTCTGGAGGGCCTGGACCAGAGCGAGGACTTCGTCCACCGAGGCGCTGGAGATGATCAGCATGTCTGCGTCGGCCGTCCGGATCGAGTTCGCCAAGGTGATCCAGTCGGTGTAACCGATCGGCCAGATCTCTTCGTAGACGAGTTCGACGCCGGCGTCGGCCAGGAATCCAGGGGCGAGATCAACGACCACGTCGGAGTCGGGGATCGAAACGGTCCCACCCACGAGGCCGTTGGCGATCGCAGCGGCGAAGAAGTCGTCGGCGTAGACGATTGCCGCCGTCTCCGGCGGGCTGTCGACGATGCCGACGCTGCCGTAGTGGTCGATTGTCGTGAGAATCGCCTGTCCGGTGTACTCGCCTGCCAGTGCCTGGAAGTAGAAGATGTTCTCGTATCCGCGCTCCCAAATGCGGAGTGCTGCGCTGGAAGGCATCGGGTAGATCATCCCGTTCTGCTCGGCCACCGTCGATGCCGGGAAGCCGAGGAGGCTGGAGAACGTGCCGAGCAGCACATCGACGTTGTCGACGTTGATGAACCGCTCCATCTGGGTGACCGTCACCTCGGTGTCGGACCGGTTGTCCTCGACGAGGAGTTCGACGGTGCGTCCGAGAAGTCCGCCCCGGGCATTGATCTCGTCGACGCAGAACTGGTAGCCGGCACGGTGCTTGGTGCCGGTGACCGAGAACTCGCCCGTGAGCGGGAGCGACGATGCAAACACGATGGGCTCATCGTCGCCGGTGTCTGTGTCGGGCTCGGTCGTGTCGGTGGTCGGTTCAGTGGTGTCCGTCGAACCTGCTGTTGTCGTTGGTGCGTCTGTGGTGTCTGTGGTGTCTGTGGTGTCACCGTCGCTGCAAGCGGCCAGCACCATCATCATCACCGTCAGCAGGGCGAGCCATCTGGTCGTCCTCATCCGTTCCTCCCTCGGGCCTTGTTCGAGTGTATTCGGTCGTCTCTCGCGGCCGATGTCCGACTGTACGGCTGACGTTCGAGTCACGTCAACCGGTTTCCATCGCTGTTCCATGGACTGTTGTACGGCTTGGGCTGCCAGGCCCCATGCGGAGGCGACGACGAACGCAAACCTTCCTCGCAGCCTACAACAATCGATTGCAAGGTGGCGTCCGGCGCGCCCGGACATGGCGACCTAAAGCCCGCTGAACCGCGGTGGGCGTTTCCCGGCGAACGCTCTGGCACCCTCGAGCAGGTCCTCGGAGGAGAATACGCGCTCGGACGCGGCGAGCTCGGCGGTGAGTCCCTCGGCGAGCGGCCTGTCGACCGCGACATCGATCAGCCGCTTGGCTTCGCGGACGGCGAGCGGTCCACGGCTGGCGACGGTCCCCGCGATCTCCAAAGCCACCGCTTCCGCCTCGCCACGAGCCGACACGTACTCCACCAAACCGATCTGGTGGGCGAGCGCGGAATCGACGGGATCACCGGTGAGGATGAGACGCTTGGCCCATCCAGGCCCGACCAGGCGCGTGAGCCGTTGGGTGCCTCCCGATCCGGGTATCGCTCCGAGCGAGACTTCGGGAAGGCCCAGGAGAGCAGATTCTGCGGCCACCCGCAGGTCACAGCAGAGCGCCAGCTCCAGCCCACCGCCCAGCGCATTGCCCTCGATGGCCGCGATTGTCGGCATGGGGAGTTCCGCCAGGGCCTGGTAGACGGCTCCCTCGCGAAGGAGCTTGCCCTCGCCGACGCGGCCGTGCAGCGCTTCGAACTCCTTGATGTCCGAACCCGCGCAGAAGGCGCGGGCGTTCCCGGCCACGACCACCGCCCGGACCTCGGTTGCGTGCACCAGTTCCCCGAGCGCGATTTCGAGTTGTGCGGTCAACTCCAATGTGACGAGGTTGAGCGGAGGATTGGTGAGCCGCAGAAGAGCTACTTGGCCCCACTCGACCGTGACGAGATCGGTCATCGACGGTTCTCGCGTCGGAAACGGTCGAGGAGACCCATCGAGCCTGGTTCGAACACTGCGGGATCCATCTCTGCGAGATCTTCTGCCACCGCAGGGCGGAATCCCATATGGGCGATCACGTCGCGTTCGACGTCGATGCCTGGCGCCACCTCGATGAGTGTGAGGCCGGCAGGACCGAGCGCGAAAACCGCACGTTCGGTGATGTAGCGCACCACTTGGCCCCGGTCGAGTGCCCGCGCGCCGTTGAAGGTGATTTCTTCCACTTCGGGAACGAACTTGGTCGTCGAACCTTCGGATTCGATCACGAGCCGGCCGTCGGATACCGAGATCTCGAGACCTCCAGCGGTCATCGTTCCGACGAAACAAACCTTGGCGGTTCGGGCGGAGATGTTGGGGAACCCACCCGGACCGCGAAGACGCCCGTCGAATCTGTGGACGTTCACATTGCCGGCCGCGTCGACCTGAGCGAAGGAGAGGCTGGCGACATCGAGTCCACCACCGTCGTAGAAGTCGAACATCGATGGCTGGTCGAGAAGCGCCTGGTAGTTGAATCCCGCTCCGCCGTCCGGTCCGGAAGCGGGAACCCCGCCGAAGACACCCTGTTCAACGGTCAACACCAACTGATCCGCAATCTCCTCCTCCCACGCGATGCGGCCGATCGACTGGCTGATCCCAAAACCGAGGTTGCAGATGTCACCCGGTCCGAATTCGAGCAACGACCGGCGGGCGATGATCTTGCGGATGTCGAGCGGGAGCGCGCCAGGAGCCGCCGGCGGCATCCGGAGGGCGCCGGCATAGAAGGGCGAGTGCTGTGTCTGGTAGGTCTGGGGCTGGTCGGCAACGACGAACGCGAAATCGACGAGAGCTCCCGGAATGTCGACCAGGCGGGGAACGAGACTGGACCCAGCCACCACTCTTGCCACCTGGGCGATGACGATGCCGCCGGAGTTGTGGGCGGCCATGGCCATGGCCAGCATGTCTCCCCGGATCGCCTCGTCTTCCATCGTGAGATTGCCCTCCTCGTCGATGGTGGACCCGCGGATCACGGCGACGTCGACCGGGAAAGCCGGAAAGAACAGCCACTCCCGGCCCGAGAGTTCGATCACCTCGACCAGGTCCTCGGTGGCCGATCCCTGCCGTCCCCCGGTCTGACGGGGATCGACATACGTGCCGAGCCCCACATGGGTGACCAGACCAGGCCGTCCGGCGGCGATCTCGCGGCACAACTGGGACAAGACCCCTTGCGGAAACGAATAGGCCTCCACCTCACCGGCGGCCACCAGTTCACCCAGCCGGGGCTCGTTGCCGATGTTCGACCCGATCGTGCGCTTCATCAGGCCCTTCAGGGCGAGTTGGGAGAAGCCGCGATCGGCGAAGTCGCCGATGCCGACGACTCGCACGGTCGTGAGATCGCGGGGGTTGTCGGTCGTGAGATATCGGTCGGCGAGGGCGTCGATGAAACCCTGCGGCACCGCGTGTCCGGCACCGGAGCCGCCCACGATGACCGTGTCGCCGTCCGCGATCAGCCCAGCAGCTTGTGCCGCATCGACGACTTTCACGGCATGAACCCGCCGCCGTTGGGACACAGGGTCTGGCCGTGGAACATCGCCGACTGGTCAGAGAGCAGGAACACGACTGCCGCGGCGACATCCTCGGGCTGGGCGAACCGCCGGGCCGGGATCTCGGCGAGTCGTCGCTCTCCGGCTTCTCCGACGGTGACATCGGCGGCCATGGCGGTGAGCGTCGCGCCCGGGGCAACCGCGTTGACCCGCACGCCTCGAGGTCCGAACTCCCGTGCCAGCGACTTCGTCAGCCCGAGCAGACCGGCCTTGGCGGCCGAATAGTGGACGACGCCGGGCCAACCGATCTGGCCGAGACGTGAGGAGATGTTCACGATCACACCACCACCCTGGTCGACCATCCCGGGAATCGCGCTCTGGCACGTGTGAAACGCAGCGGACAGATCGGTGGCTATGACCCGGTCCCACTCGTCTGGATCGATGTCGAGGAAGGGCGTTTCGGGCATGATTCCGGCGTTGTTGACGAGCCCGTACAGTCCGCCGAACGCATCCTGAGCCGCACTCACGACGTGTCGGGCACCGTCGCGCGTGGCGACGTCGGCCTCGATCGCAACCGCTCGACGGCCCGAGGCCCGCAACTCTTCGGCGACCCCTTCGGCTTCTGCGCGCTGCTCGAGATAGCCGATGGCGACGTCGAACCCCGCCTGTGCCGCCGCTCGGGCGATCGCCGCGCCGATACCACGACTGGCACCCGTGACGAGAATGGACCTGGCGGAGCCTGCGCTCTCCGACACGTGTCGATCCTCCTCTATCTGCGAAAACATGACGGGGGAGCCGGTGGAGTGTCGCCCACGACCTCGCAGAAACCGGTTGCCCAGAACCCGGTTGCCGACGCTAGCTCCCCGGCAAAAGAGCGTCAACGGGGGGCGCTACTCGGTGACCGTCATCAACTCCACGAGCTTGCGCACGGTGTTCACGTTCCGAACGGTCATCGCCTTGTAGACATTCGTGCCGGCGAGCTTCATCATCCCGCTGCGGGTCACGAGGTCGCGGTCGACCTTCCAGATCAGGGCGCCGGGGACGTAGACCACCTCGTCGATGTCCTCTCTGATGGCGAGTCGGTCCACGACGTCGGGACTGTCGATCTCGTCCCAGAGGAACATCACGTCGCATTTCATCGTCGCGCCGTTCACCCACGTCGGTGGCAACGCAACAGCCAGAGTGGTCATCGCCTCGAGGTTCCGCAGCAGAACCCTGATGTCGAGTCCGAAGTCCTCGGCGATGGCGACTTCGAGGCGGGGGACCAGATCCGCATTGGGTTGGTCGTGGTCGAAGATCACGTTCCCGGTGTTGATATAGGTGCGGACGTCGCTGCCCCCGAGGCGTTCGAACGTGTCCCGAAGCCGTGCCATCTCGACTTTGTTCTTCCCGCCGACGTTGATACCCCGCAGAAGTCCCAATCGAGTCACACCCCCATTGTGGTCCGCACGTGTTCGGTGGTCAGCCCGGAGCGATAATGCGGCGATGTCGATCGTGGGACCACGAGTAGGCGTCGATGCCGTCGACCCAGGCGAGTTGACGGTGGTGCGTGGCGAGTTGCTGGAATTGCTCCGTGTGTGCGTGGCCTCCGGCGCGTCGCTCGGTTACCTGACGCCCATGTCCGATGTCGAAGCGGCTCAGTACTGGGAGCACATCGTCGG
Source organism: Acidimicrobiia bacterium (assembly GCA_035544575.1). Lineage (GTDB taxonomy): Bacteria > Actinomycetota > Acidimicrobiia > Spongiisociales > ZC4RG35 > DATHWB01. Next base: position 44,476 of record DATKEC010000011.1, on the reverse strand, counting down.
CGGCGTCCGAAACGCAACCGTCGACCTACTGGCGGCGCGCCACCTGTCGAGTGGTGAGATCGTCGGAACGGCCCAGATCCGCTACGAGTCCCGCAGCAACGCCCGGCACCGCGCGGAGATCTCCAAAGTGATGGTGTCACCGGCACATCGACGCCGCGGCATCGCCACGGCTCTCGTGGACGAACTCGAGGCGTTGGCGCGAGCCCGGTCGATCAGCCTCGTGGTTCTCGACACGAGCGAAGGGCCCGGCGGTGCCCGCCGGTTCTATGAGCTGGCCGGATACACCTATGCCGGGGGCATTCCCGGATTTGCCCTCGACCCGGACGGCACTCCTGCGCAGAACGCCATCTTCTACAAGGAGCTGACGGGCTGATCGGCCATCTTCGAATGCTCAGGCTTTGAAGGCGCCTGGCCTCGGCTGGCGCCCCGCCACCTCGCATCCGTCCTCCCAGGGGAACCTGCCAGCCGCGTCGGCGTAAGTCAGCTGGAGCACCGGGACCGAGAACTGATGGGGACGCTGATAGAAGTCGTTGGCCCTGAAGATGACATCGCCCGGATTGGGCACCTCTTCGACGATGTACAGGCTGGAACCGAGTTCGAGGGATTGTCCCGGGATCAGGTGCTCCCCGTCGAGGACCCGGTCTCCCAGTTCGAGGAAGGTGTTCACCGCCTCTTCGGGCGTCACGCCGAAGATGAGAAGCTCGGGATGACCGAGGCCGAAGAGCCCGACGGTGTATGCGAAGGTTTGTTCGTCTCCGATGGGGTGACAGCCTGGCCGCGAGCAGCTCTCGCCGCCGACGTACTGGATGAACAGGCCATGCCGACGAATCGTCTGGGTGATGTGTGCGTTGTACTGGTCGATCCACGACAGCGTCCGGGCGTCCATCGCGCCTCTCCTCGGTCAGTGGGAAGTGAGCGCAACGTATTGGGCGGCTGTGACGGATTCGACACCGGGACACGATGGTCTCAGTCGGGGTTCAGGGGAGCCAGGGGAACTGCGGTTCGGCGGCGATGGCGTCGCAGGTATTTCTCGACCTGTTCGTCCAGCGTCGGACTGTTCACCCAACCGGCGTCTGCGACTCGGTGACAGGCGAACGGCGAGGGGGCGGATCGCCCAGAGTGGCCAGCGTCGGCGGAGGTCTCGGCGGTACTTCTCGCTCGTGTAGAACTCGAAGTCCAGCATGTCCCACGGGACCAGACACTCCTCGACCCTCGTCGAGGAGTGTCTCGACGCTCACGAGACCGCCCTTGCCCGACGTCCCGACCATGGTCAGCCAAGCGCGGGAATCGGTCCTGTGGCCATGTAATGCCGCGATGCCGACCGCCACCCCGACGACGCTGATGCTGACAGCCGCAATCCGGTTCACGTTCTATCTCCCGGCTGTGGATGTCTCGCGCATGTGCATGGACACGTCGAGCCCCGACGCAGCGGTGATGGCGGCGACGACGACGATGGCAGTCGCCACCGAAGAGACGTCCGCGATCGATCCGGCCACGATCGCACCAACCGCGAAACCGAGATCCCGCCACATCCGGTAGACGCCGACGGCCGTCCCCCGCCAGGCGGGATGGGCGATGTCGCCGACCGCGGCGATGAGAGTGGGGTACGCCATCGCCGTGCCCGCCCCGAAGAGGGCACTCCCGATCGCCCAAGGTCTCACGGAGTCGCCGAGTGCGATCGTGACCAGTCCGATGGCCTCGACCAATTGACCGCCGACGATCAACCACTTGCGTCCGATTCGATCCGACAAGGCACCGGTGAGGAGCTGGCCGAACCCCCACACTGCAGGCGCGATCGCGACGAGGAGTCCGATCGTGCCCAGTTCCACGCCCTCGAGCGCGAAGTAGATCGGGAACAGTCCCCAGGCCATGCCCTCGTTGAGGTTGTTGACCAGGCCCGCCCGCGAAGCCGCCGCCAGTGATCGGTGGCGCCACGTCCCGAGCGCAAAGACCTCTCGATTCGTGAGCTTGCCGTGCTGGCTGTCGAGGCGGGATGACGCCTCCTGGGCGACGTGACCGGCCGTTTCTCGTACGAACGCGGCTGAGAGTCCGAGTCCGAGAGCGACGAAGGCCAGCCCGAGGAAGAAGGGCGCGGGACGCAGCCCGGCATTCTCGGCGATGAGGCCCGTCGTCCATGCGGCGAGGGCGACGGCGCCATAGCCGGCGGCCTCGTTGAAGCCCATGGCTGTCCCTCGCCGGTGGGGGCCGACGAGATCGATCTTCATGATCACCGTCACCGACCACGCCAGACCCTGGTTGATTCCCAGCAGCACATTGGCGACGACGATCCACCCCCAGCTGGAGGCGAAGATCAGCAGCAGCGGCACCGGGATGCCGAACAGCCAGCCGGCGAGGAGAACCGGTTTGCGCCCGTACCGGTCGGCGAGGGCGCCTGCGAACAGGTTCACGATCGCCTTCGTCAATCCGAAGGCGGCGATGAAGGTCAGGGCGGCGGTGTAGCCGGTGAGCCCGAACTCGCGCTCGGCCAGCAGCGGCAAGACCGTGCGTTCCTGGCCGACGAGACCGCCGACCAGGGCGTTGACCCCGACGAGCAGCGCGAACTGGGGGAGATTCTCCCTCAGACCGAGACGGATCGGACGGTCCGGATTCGTGGCCACACGCTCCCATGCGTTCTGGTGTTCTCAGCATGGTCGCCGGAGGAGACAGAGGTCTGGTTTGTGTCGCACGGGTGGTGTAAGGTCGAACGTATGTTCGATACGATGGTTGGGGAAGAAGCGACGGTCGGGAGAGAAGCGACGGTCGGGAAAGAAGCGACGGTCGGCAAAGAAGCGACGGTCGGGAAAGAAGCGACGGGTGGGGAAGAGTCGGTTCGCGATTGGGATGCGGAGGATCGGTTGGCGTGGGAGTTGACCGAGGCGGCGATGGCGGCAGCGGCGACGGCCGGTGATCCGGTTGCCGAGCGGTTGTGTTTGCCGCCGGATCTGGATTCGTGGCCGGCGGGCGTGGGGTTGGTGATGCTGTTGGCCGCGGTGGATCCCGACCGCCTGTCGCCGGCTGATCGGGTGGCGTATGTGCGGGCGGCGGACCGGGCCAACTCCGCGAGTCAGGCCCGGTTCCTGGGGGCGGTGGCGGCGGTGGCCGACGCCTATGACGACCTGGCCGAGTCGATCGAGGATCCCGAGGCGGGTGCCAGCCTGGAACTGCGTTCGGCGTTGCGTTGGACCCGGCGGGCGGCCGAATCCGAGCTGGGTTTGGCCCATGACCTGCGGGTGCGGCTTCCCCGCCTGTTCGCGGTGTTGGCCGCCGGGATGATCGACCGTCGCCGGACGGTGGTGATGGTCAGGGGAACCGATCATCTCCCGATCGCTCATGCCCGGATGGTGATCGACACTCTGATCGGCGACGCCGCCAGGTTGACCACCGGACAGTTGACCGAAACGGTCCGCCGGGCCTGTTTGGAGATCGATCCTGACAGCGCCCGCCAGCGGTACGACCAGTCGAAGACCTCCCGGAGGCTCGAGGCGTGGCCGGATCCCGACGGGACCGTCACCCTCGCCGGGATCGGTCTCGACCCGGTCGAGGTGGCAGCCGCCAAAGACCGGATCAACCACTATGCCCGCACCCGCAAAACCCGGGATCCGTCCCGCAGCCTCGACCAGCACCGCGCCGACATCTACCTCGATCTTCTCAACGCACGCCCGGCCAACCACCACGATGGCGACTGGAAGGTTCGGACCGGGCGGGTCCACCTGCTGGTCGATCTCGCCACCCTCACCGGACTGTCCCAAACCGCTGGAGACCTCGCCGGATACGGACCGGTCATCTCCGACATCGCCCGCCAAACCGCCCGCCAACTCGACGGAGCCGTCTGGGACTGGACCGTGACCCACCCCGACACCGGAATGCCACTGGCCGACGGAACCACCCGCCGCCGGCCCACCGCCAGCCAAACCCGCCGGATCCGGGCCACCAACCGCACCTGTGTCGCACCCGGCTGCCGCATGCCCACCATCGACTGCGACATCGACCACACTCGCACCTGGGCTGCCACCGGCACCACCAACACCACCGACCTCGCCGCCCTCTGCCGACACGACCACTGCATCCGCCACCAAACCGGTTGGAGCTACCACAAGCTCCCCAACGGGACTACCAATGGCACAGCCCGCTCCACACCACCTACACCACCACCGGCAACGACCCCCCATAACCCCAAAGGTCCGCCCCGGAAACCAGGCCATCTCTCGTAGCAGAAATGCTACAAATCGTATATGGTCAGGTACGGAAGGGAAGAGAAGTATGACGGGTAGAGAGAAAGTCGTGGAGGTGGACGGGCTCCGCATGCGCTACGGGGCGAGTGACGTCCTCAACGGCGTCGACTTCTTCATACGGCGCGGAGAGGTCGTCACGCTGCTGGGACCGAACGGTGCCGGCAAGACGACGACCATCGAGATCCTGGAGGGATTTCGGACGCCCTCCGCAGGCTCGGTCGATGTGCTCGGCGTCGACCCCGCCGTCGGGGGCGAAGACTGGCGGGCCCGAGTCGGCGTGGTGCTGCAGTCCTGGCGGGACCACGCCCGCTGGACGCCGCGTTCGCTCCTCGCCCACCTCGGGCAGTACTACATCCCGTACTCCACTGCGGCGAGGACGCGCCCCTACGGGGTGGACCCCCTGCTGGACATGGTTGGTCTCGGTGACCACGCAGACCAGAAGATCCGCACGCTCTCCGGTGGTCAACGACGGCGGCTCGATGTCGCGGTCGGGATCATCGGCAAGCCCGAGCTGCTCTTCCTCGACGAGCCCACCGCTGGCTTCGACCCCCAAGCTCGTCGCGACTTCCACGACCTCATCCATCGCCTCTCGGACAGCGAGGAAACCACGATTCTGCTGACGACCCATGACCTCGACGAAGCCGAGAAGTTGGCCGATCGAATCTTGATCCTGGCTGGCGGACGCATCGTTGCCGACGGCAGCGCCGACGAGCTTGCCCGGCGCGTCACGCGCGAGGCGCAGGTGCGGTGGACCACGAACGGAGAGCAGTTCGTGCATGCCACACCAGATCCCACTTCCTTCCTGCGTCAGCTCCTCGTCCAGCACGACGACGTCCGAGACCTGGAAGTGAGGCGAGCGACCCTGGAGGACACCTACATCGCGATGGTCCAGCAACACGAGACAGGCAATTCCGACCGGGCAGTGGCGACCTTCGAGGAGGTGGCGCGATGAATCCGAATCTGCACGCGTTTCGCACAGGCCTGGGCCGTGGTTGGCACGAGTTCAGACTCAGTGTGCGCAGTCCGCAGGACCAGGCCTTCTACATCTTCCAGGCCGCCGGAGTCCTCCTGTTCCTGTACTTCAACCGCACCAATGAGATAGAAGGCACAGGCCTCCTGTACTCGACGGTGGCGATGCCGTCGATCATCGGCGCTCTCATCATGTTCGGACTGGTGGTCGGCCCGGCCTACGCGCTGGCCATGGAGCGAGAAGACGGAACGCTGCTTCGCGCCAAGGCGGTTCCCCGGGGGATCGTCGGATATGTGACCGGCCAGGTCCTGCTCCACTCGCTCAGCCTGCTTCCCATGCTGGTCGTGATACTCGTCCCCGGGGCCTTCATCGTCGAAGGGATGATGAGCCGGGGCGCGGCAGGCTGGGTGACGATGACCTGGGTCGTGCTGCTGGGTCTGCTCGCGACGATGCCGATCGGCATCGTCATCGGGTCCCTCGTCCCCGGCATCCAGAAGATGGGTACCTGGGGGATTCTGCCAATCATGGTTCTCGGAGTGATCTCGGGGATCTTCTATCCGATCCAGGAGCTATGGGGATGGGTTCAGGGCGTCGCCCAGGTGTTTCCCATGTACTGGCTGGGTCACGGCATGCGTGCCGCGTTCCTTCCGGATGCAGCCGCGGCCATCGAGCTCGGCGGGAGCTGGCGTCTGGCTGAGGCCGCCCTGGTGCTGGGCGCCTGGGCCATCGTCGGATTCATCGTCGCTCCGATCGTCCTGGCTCGGATGGCTCGGCGCCAGTCGGGCTCACAGGTCGAGGCAGCCCGGGAACAAGCCCTGCAGTGGATCCGGTGAGCGACACGGTCCACAACCGCATCGCCCTGCTCCGGGTGGAGCGCGGTGTCTCGCGCCGCGAGCTGAGCGAGGCTTTGGGTGTCCACTACCAGACGATCGGATACCTCGAGCGCGGCGAGTACAGCCCGAGTCTCTACCTCGCCCTCAAGATCGCCGAGTATTTCGAAGTTCCGATCGAAGTCGTCTTCTCGACCGATCCCTTTGCGCGGATCGGTCGAGAGGTCGAGTCGGGCTGATCTGATTGCTCGGGACTACTGAGCGGTGTACGCCCCGTCGACGAGGTAGTAGCCACCGGTGCAGAAGGATGCGGAGTCGGATCCCAGGAACGCGACGAGTTCCGCCACTTCCTGCGGAGTCCCCAGACGCTGGATCGGGTGCATCCCGGCGATCGCGTCAAGGGTTGGCTCGTCGAGGTTGTTCTCGAGGAGCGGCGTCCGGATGAATCCGGGGCCCACCGAGTTCACGCGAATCCCCTGGGCCGAGTACTCGATCGCGGCGCTCTTCGTCAGGCCGACCACCCCGTGCTTGGCGGCGACGTATGCCGCGGCAGTACCGAAGCCGACGTGTCCGAGGATCGATGCGACGTTCACGATGGAACCTCCGCCCGACTCGAGCATGGCAGGAATCTGGAAACGCATGCCGTAGAAGACACCGTCGAGGTTGACGCTGATCACGGACTTCCAGCCGTCGAGCGGGTACTCGCCAACTGGGGCCGCAGGACCTGCGATGCCGGCGTTGTTCACCGCCACATCGAGCCGGCCATACAGTTCGACGGTCCTCTGGACCATGTCGGCCACCTGGTCGGGGACTGAGACGTCCACCTGAATGAACGTGGCGACCCCTCCGGCGGAATCGATCTCCTTGGCGACGCGCTCCCCTCCTGCCCGATCGAAGTCTGCGACCACCACCTTGGCGCCGTTCGCGGCCATCGTCATCGCAATCGCTTCACCGATCCCAGAGCCGCCTCCAGTGATGATGGCGACCTTGTTCTGGTAGTCGTACGCGGGCATTCGATCCTCCACGGCAGTCGAGTTCACGGTCCGCATTTCGGGACCTGGTTTCAGTCTCCGCCAATGCGCGCTCGGACCATCAGGGCCGAACGGCCATGTGGCCAGGGGCTCATGGCCCGATCGGGCCCCACGGGAAGCATTCCGGCACCGGTTTCGTTTCGATTGGCCGCAGGATCGGGTAGGAATGGGGCGACGCGATCCCGAGGAGTTCGATGAGAGCCATGCCGCTCGACGACACGCTGGTGGACGAACTGGCTGGAGCAACGGGAACGGGCCTCGTGTCCGTGCTGATGCCGACGCATGTGAAGGGACCCGAGGTGGCGCAGGATCGCATACGCCTCAAGAACGCCCTGACGGAGGTCGACGGGATGCTCGAGGTGGCCGGATGGCGGAGGCCGGACAGGGAGGCTCACCTCGAAAAGGCCCGCGGACTGCTCACCGACGAGGACTTCTGGGCCCATCAGGATCGAGGCCTGGCGCTCTACATCGACCCCGACGGCGACGTGCGCCCGGTGGCGATGACCGACGAACCACCTCAGTTCGCGACCGTGGCCGAATGCTTCCACGTCCGCCATCTTCTCCCGGCACTGCTGCGCAAGCCCCTCGATGCCCTGGTCCTCACGAAGGGAGGCGTGGCGCTCTATTCGGTGGCCACGGGTTCGATCAAGCAGGTGGAGGCCGACCTCCCTGCTTCGTTCGAAGACGCCAATTGGTTCACCGACCGCGAGCCGCAGGAGCAACGGCACGCCGACAGCAGGGGATCGGCCGGCGTCCAGCACGGCCACGACCCAACCGAGGACCGAACGGAGGATCTTCACCGGTTTCTGCGGGCGGTGTCACACGCCGTCGACGAGGCCACGCCAAAAGGCCCGATCGTCGTCCTCGGAGACGATCCCGTCATCGAGGCCTTCCGGCGCGTGACCGATCGGGATGTGATCCCCCGCGGGCTCGACGGGACCGGGAGGGCCGACTCACCAGCCGAGATCGCCCGCCGGGTGCGACCGATGATCGACGAACGACACGAGGCCCTGCTCGTGACCCACCGCGACGCGGCCCGTGAGGCGCTCGGCACCACCGATACCCACACGCTCCTGCCCGAGGCGCTCTACGCAGCCGTTTCCGGGCGTTTGTCCCATGTGTACCTCCGACGGGATGCCGCTCCGATCTGGGGCCGCTTCGATGCCGACGAGCTCGAGGCTGCCGCGACCGGCGAGCGGGAGGCGGGCAGCGTGGACTTGCTGGACAGGCTCGCGGTGTCGGCCCGCCACACCGGAGCGTCCGTGCTCGCGATGGAGGGTGACGCCGACGGCTGTGACTTCGTGGCCGTGCGACGATTCTGAGGGCGCCCCTCAGCCGTCGACCCAGACTGGTGACGACCATGCCATCTCGCCGTCCACCAGGATCACCCTGGCGACGTACCAGCCGGGAGTCGCCGTCTCGTCGTGATGGATGACGTCGATCGTCGGCGTGCCGAGGCTGGTCAAGCCTCCGACTCCAGGCTGAATCATCAGGCGCCCTTCTCCGCGCACGATCCCTTCCACAATGCCGGCATCGACGATGGTGCCCAACCGGGCGACGATCCGGCCGGCCGTCGTTTCGACCCGCACCAGTGCCGCCCGCGGTCCCACCAGAGTGAGCTCGATCCCACCGCGCTGATGTCCGTACGGTTCGCCGAAGGATGTGGTCACGGCCCGCCAGCGGACCTCGGACTTGTCGAATCCGGTGACCTCGGGAGACCAGAAGTCCGTCTGGCACACCTCGCCGCCGTCGATCACGAGTGATCCGCTCCAGTCCGTCGTCCCCGGACCCCAACCCCACTCGACGCGGATGTGCGCCTCCACCCATCCATCTGCCAGGTCGAGGTCAGGGCCGACCGACTCCACGGTTGCGCCGTTCTTGACGATCTCCACCCGTGCGATGTCCCGGTACCCGCTGGCGTGCACGGTGAACTCCACTGGCGCAGCCTCGGCGACTGTCGTTTCGCCTCCCATGAAGGTGTTCCCGATCCGGGCATCGACGACGATGCCCCGACGGGTGGCTGCGATCGTCCGGCGTCCGAGGAGGCTGGCGAAGACCGAGTCCCGGCCGAGGTCGGGGGCAAAGGCGCCCACATAGCCCGTCCCGTACCCGTGATCGGAGGATCCGATCAACCCGAACCGATGACCGCGATCGAGGGCATCGAAGACGAAGGTTCCGGGCAGCGTGGCGTCGCTGTACTGGCGGAAGCCGCCGTCGCGTTCGTAGCTTCCGCGACAGGACTGGAAGATCTCGACCACGCGCACCATCTCGTCGTCGCGGTAGTCCCAATCGAAAGGAACCATCGCCGAGCCGGGATGGTGGGGGATCGTGATCGACGGATACGAGCCGAACCGGCGCAAATGCCGCCAGAGCTTGTCCGGCGTGTCCGAGTCGGCTGCCATCGACGAGACGATCGGAGCGCCACGGCGAGCGGAGTCGAAGATCACGTTCTGGTGACCGGTGTGGGGCGATGTCCACTCGAACCCGTAGAGAGGGACGAAACGCCCAGGTATGTGGAACAGGTCCGCTGCCTTCTGAATCGTCCACCATTGATAGGCGGTGCTGTTCTCGGAGTGATCGGTGAGTGCCCAGAAGTCGTAGTCGGACACGTCCCAGGCGTAGCGGTACATGTCGTCGACCGACGGCTCGTCGCCCGAGGTGCAGCGACTGATCAACGAGTGGCGGTGGAGGTCGCCCCAGTACAGGGTCAGTTCTTCGCCGTTCACCGTGGTGCGGTAGCGGCTTTCGTTCCGACGTGCTCCGCCGACGATGCCAGCCGGCACCGTCGCCGACGAATGCCTCGGTCCTGCAGGTGCCGCGCCCGCTGGCATCCGGACCCAGTTGATCCTTCCCGCATCGTGGATCCCGTGCCAAACGACTTCGCCGTAGTGCTCCCTGAGGTCAGGGCACTCCAGCCCCCCGAACCCATCCGCCCACGAGGCGTTGATGGACGCCCTTCCGTCTGAGGTCCATGCCACCACCACGTCGTTCGTACCGGCGGCGATGGCCGGTTCCTCCAACCCGCCGTCAGACGGCTCGAGCGTCGACGGCGGATCCCATCCGTCCGCCGACAGCCTTTGTACGGCGACTTCCCAGTGATAGGTCATCATCGACAGGCGGCGCAGAATCCGATAGCTCAGGGCCACGGCCCCGCCACTTTCGACGGCCAGCCGGGGATACGCCGACGGCCCGAGATGGAGTCCTTCGGCCACGACACCAGGAGCGTCGGCGACACCATCGGGGGTGATCTCGACGACCCGCAGGGTGGTCGCGATCGGAGGCACCAGTTCCGGCGGCATGAACAGACCAGGATCGCCCAACCCGGGCCATCCGAAGTCCTCGCCCACCCGCCCGGCGGCGCGCAGCTGCGTCGGCCCCGAGCCCCCGTGATGTGCGACATCGAAGACATCGAAAGCGCACCAGATACGACCGCCGGCGTCGGTGGCGACACTCGGATGAAGCCCCTGTCCCGATGCCTGGACGATCGTGTGCACCGGACCGAGCCCATCGTCGTTGCGCAGCCGGTACTGGATGCGATAGCCGCCCTCGTGGTAGCCGCACCAGACGTGGACCGCCGCGGCGCCGGGGAGAGCCGCGATGGCAGGATCCCACACGTTCGACGACGTCGCCCCATCGATCCCAACTGTCCCGTCCCACCCCGTGTCGGGCCGCCACCGGCGAGCGAAGATGCCGAACCGCTCACCCACGCGACCCTGCCATGTGACCTCGATGGATCCGTCGGTGTGCACGGCCACTTCTTGGTTGAATGAGGGGTGAGCCGTGTCACTCACCGCCTCGCGCCCGGACCACTCCTCGCCGTCGAACCTCCGGCAGAAGACACGGACTTCGTTCTCGACAGCCATGCCGTAGAACATCCACGGGTTGCCGTCCGCACCGACGATGGCGGTCGGTCGGAAGCAGTCGGCCGGGGAGGGATCGAGTCGGTACGTGGTTGCACCGATGGCCGCCATCACATGCTCCCCGACGTCCTCGATCCACTCGATCCAGCCGATGACGGGTTCGCCTGTTCGTGAGATAGCGACGGTGGGGCGCGTCGCCGATGTCGCATCGGGAACGGTCGTTGCCGTCAACCGCGAGTGACCCGCGATCGTCCCCGCGGCCGCCAGCGCCTCATCGGCCTGGATCAGCTGACGCCTCAGCGTTCCCCGACCTTCGTCAACGAACATGTAGCGGGCAGGATCCGGGTCGATGGTCGCGATCACACTGTCCAGACGGCGGCCGTCTCGGTGGGCGTCGAGCAGACGGTTGTTCAAGCGGGCGATGTCAGCCAGCAACTGCCGATGCTCGTCGGAGTACGCCTCGAGTTGGTGTTCGGGATGTGAACAGTGCGCCACCGGTCGCGCTCAAAGCCCGGTTCGCTCGACGATGTGACTGCCAAACTCGTCGACCAGGTGACAGGCCACGAAACGCCCTGGCGTGAACTCGCGGAACTCCGGCACTTCCTCACGACAGAGCTCGACCGCCTGGGGACAGCGCGGGTGGAAGACGCAACCGGGGGGGAGCTTTCCCGGCGATGGAACTTCGCCGTGCAGCACGATCGGAATCCGGGTGCGTTCCTTCTTGGGATCGGCCAACGGGACCGCCGAGATGAGAGCCTGCGTGTACGGATGCAGCGGTTCTTCGAAGAGGGCGTTGGAGTCCGCGGTTTCGACGATCCTGCCGAGGTACATCACGGCGATTCGATCGGAGATGTGGCGAACCATCGCCAGGTCGTGGGCGATGAAGAGATAGGTGAGACCGAGGCGCTCCTGCAGATCGGCCAACAGGTTGATGACTTGTGCCTGGATGGACACGTCGAGCGCCGAGATCGGCTCGTCGAGCACGATGAAGTCGGGATCGATCGCCAGCGCCCGGGCGATGTTGATTCGTTGGCGCTGTCCGCCCGAGAACTCGTGGGGGAAGCGCTTGGCCCACTCCGGGTTGAGCCCCACCAGGCTCATGAGGTCGGCCACCTTTGCCTTGATCTCGGCGTCGGTCCCCATCTCGTAGATGTGGAGGGGTTCGGCGATGGTGCGTCCCGTGCTCATGCGCGGATTGAGCGAATCGGCGGAATCCTGGAACACGACCTGCATGCGCTTGCGAATCATGCGCATGCTCTCGCCGTCGAGCGTGGAGAGTTCGATGCCGTCGAACCACACCGCACCGGAGGTGGGCTCCTCGAGTCGCAGCAGGGTTCGTCCCGTGGTCGACTTGCCGCAGCCGCTCTCGCCGACCAGACCCAGGGTCTCCCCGCGGTGGATCTCGAAGGAGACCCCGTTCACCGCCTGGATGTCGGTGGCGTCGCCGCCGAACAGCCGACCGGACCGGCCCCGGTAGTGCTTGGCGAGCCGGTCGACCCGGACGAGCACCTCATTCGCCGGACCCGGCGCGGCGGGACGTTCGGTCGTCGTCATGGTCTCGGCCGGTCGGCGATGAGGTCGTAGTGGCATGCGACCCGATGGTTGTCCGACACGAAGATCAGTGCGGGCCGTGTCTCTATGCAGCGGTCGAAGGCATAACTGCAGCGAGGCTGGAACGGACAGAAGTCGGGCTCGACGAGGAGGTCGGGAGGGCTGCCCTCGATGCTGGCGAGCCGGGTGGACCCGTCGGAGTCGGCTGAAGGGATGGCAGCCAGGAGTCCCCGCGTGTACGGGTGCTGGGGGTTCTCGTAGATCTCGTCGATGGGCGCCGACTCGACGACCGTCCCGCCGTACATGACGGCCACGCGGTCGGCGATACCGGCGACGACGGCCAGGTCGTGGGTGATCCAGACGATTGCCGTCCCCCGCTCCCGTTGGAGCCGGGTCTTCACCAACTCGACGATCTGGGCCTGCACCGTGACGTCGAGGGCTGTGGTCGGCTCATCGAAGATCACGATGGGTGGGTCGCCGGCCATGGCGATGGCGATCATCACCCTTTGCCGCATTCCGCCCGAGAATTCGTGCGGATAACTGCGGTAACGCCGCTCCGGATCGGCGATGCCGACATCGGCCAACAGTGAGATCGCCATGGCCTTGGCCTCGTCGTCGGGGAGGTGGCGATGCTTGCGAACCGACTCGGCGATCTGTTCGCCCACCCGCATCGTGGGGTTGAGCGCGCTCAGCGGATCCTGGAACACGAAACCGATCTGCCCACCGCGGATCCGTCGCATCTGGTTTCGGCCGGCCTTGAGGAGGTCGATGGTGGACTCACCGTCGGTGAGTTGTGCGGTGCCGCCGTCGATGCGGGCGGGCGGACTGGGGAGCAGCCCGACGAGGGACATCATGGTGACCGACTTGCCCGAACCCGACTCGCCGACGACCCCCAGGGCTTCGCCGGCGCGCAACCGGAACGACACGCCGTTCACCGCATGGACCTTGCCGTCGGGGGAGTCGAAGCTCACCTCCAGCCCGTCGACTTCGAGGATGATCTCGCCCAGGCGAGCCGAGGACGGAGACGCAGAAGGGATGATCATCCCCGCGCCCTGCGGATCCGCGGGTCGAGGATGTCGCGCATCCAGTCCCCCAGCAGGTTCATGCTGAGCCCGGTCAGCGCGATGGCCAGGCCGGGGAAGATCGACAGCCATGGGAGCCCCGTGAACAGCGAGCGTCGTCCGGAGTCCAGCATGTTGCCCCAGCTGGGGATGTTCGGCGGCACGCTCAACCCCAGGAAGCTGAGTCCCGCTTCGTAGAAGATCATCGCCGACATCTCGAAGGTGGCCAGCGTCAGCAGTGGTCCGACGAGGTTGGGGAAGATGTGGCGGCCGAGGATGCTGGGGAGCTTGGCGCCGGTGGCGCGGGCGGCGGACACGAACCCTGCCTCGCGCAGCCTGAGCACCTCGCCGCGAGTCGTGCGCGCGAACAAAGGCGACGCGGTCACTCCGAAGAGCATCACCACGTTGAACAAGCTGCGGCCCAGCACGGAGGCGACGACGATGACGACGATCAGGTACGGCACCGAGAGCACGAGATCGACGAGTGACATCAGCGCCTTGTCGAGTTTGCCGCCGACGAACCCGGCGATGAGACCGATGAAGAGGCCAATGGTCACGGCGATGGCGGCACCGAAGAACCCGACCGTCACCGACACCCTCGCCCCGTAGATGATTCGGCTGAGGACGTCGCGACCCAACCGATCGGTTCCCAACGGATAGTCCCAGCTCCCTCCGTCGGAGAAGACCGGCGGCGCCTTGGCGTTGGTCAGGCTCTGCGCGAGCGGGTCGTGAGGGGCCAGTTGGGGTGCGAACACCGCGGTGATGACGAGCCCGAGTACGAGAATGAGACCGACGAGACCGGCCGGATCGCGCAGGATCAGACGGAAGAGGCGGCTCACGCCGCGCGAGCGGGTCCCGAAGTCGACGGTTTGTGGTTCGGCGGTCATCAGTTCTCCAGCCTGATACGGGGGTCGAGCCAGGCGTACAGGAGGTCGGCGATGAGGCTGAGACCGATGGCGGCGGCGGCGATGAAGAGCGTGATCGTCTGGACCAGGGGAAAGTCGCGGGCGCGGATCGCCTCGTCGAGCAGGCTGCCCAGTCCGGGGAGGGCGAAGATCGACTCGATGTAGACGGCGCCGCCCAGGAGATAGGTGTATTGGACGCTGATGACGCTCACGAGCGCGATGGCGGTGTTGCGGAAGATGTGGCGTCCGGCAACTTCGAATCCCGACAGACCCTTGCTGCGGGCGGTGCGGACGAAGTCCGATCCCACGACCTCGAGCACGGTGGATCGGGTCAGGCGCACCAGGCGGCCCATGGCACCCACCGAGAGGGCAGCCGCCGGAAGCACATAGGAGATGGGCCCGTCGATGCCGAAGGAAGGAAACCATCCGAGGTTCACGGCAAAGACGATGATGAGGATGAGCGCCAGCCAGAATTCGGGCGTCACCTGGCCGCCCAGCCCGAGGCCCCGGGCGAGAAGGTCGCTGAACTTGCCGGCGTTCATCCCGCCGAGGATGCCGAGCGGGATCCCAACGATGATCGCCACACCCATGGCCAATGACGCCAACGTGAAGGTGAGAGGTACGCGTTGCAGCACCAGGTCGAGGGAGTGGGTCTGGAACCGGAGCGACTCGCCGAAGTCGCCCACGAGGATCGAGCCCACGTAGTCGACGAGTTGAACCAGCACGGGCCGGTCGAAGCCCATCAGCTCGCGGAAGGCCTGAACCTGGGCCGAACTGGCCTCCCGAGGCATCATCAGCGACGCTGGATCCCCGGACAGCCGGACCAGGAAGAAGACGATCACCACCACGCCGAGAAAGAGCAGTACCGACTGCACGACTCGGCGAATGAGGAATGTCTTCATGTGGTGGTGGTGGAGTGGAGCCCGGGCTCCGGACCGGTGTCCGGAGCCCGGGCCATCGGGGATCAGCCGGCCAGCGACACTTCCTTGAGGAAGTAGTCCTCTGCGGCCCTTGGCTTGTAGTTCTGCACGGCCTCGTTGATGCCTTCGAAGGCGAACGGTTCGTACAGGTAGATGAAGGGCGGGTCCTCGTAGGTGTAGCGGTGCAGTTCGGAGTACACCGCGGCACGGGCAGCCTCGTCGATGGTCGTCTGGATCTCGCTGAGGAAGCCCAGGATCGTGTCGTCGGTCCAGGCCGAGTAGTCGGCGTCGAATCCACCCAATGCACCCTGGAGCCGCTCGAGGGACTCCGAGCTCGTCGAGGACCATGAGTCACCGAAGAGCGGCGGGAGTTGCTTCGAGGCTTCGAGATCCCAGTACTGGCCTGACTCCATGAACTGGATCTCGCCACCGTCGAGGGTGATGCCCACTGCTTCGAGGTAGCCGCCCACGGCCTGGCACACCTCTTCGAAGTTCACGTAGGCGCCTGTCGGGCAGGCGAAGCCGATCGTGAATCCGTCGGGGTATCCGCCATCGGCGAGCAGCTGCATCGCCAGTTCGGGGTCGTACTCGTAAGGGGCCAGCGAGGCGTCGAAGCCGAGGCTGCTGGTCGAGACGAGCCCGGTGGAGAGCGCAGCCTGTCCGTCGAAGAGCGAATCCACGATCGCCTGGCGGTCAACCGCGTGGTTCATCGCCAGTCTCACCTCGGGACTCTCGAGAGGCGTCCCGATGCCGGTGGTCAGGTTGTTGAACGCGATGTAGTACACGCGATCGACCGGGTAGGTCACGACGTTGACGCCTGGTGCGTTCTCCAGCGTCGCCGCCTCTTCGGAGTTGAATCGCTGGGCGATGTGGACTTCGCCCGTCTGCACTGCGGCCAGGCGGGTGGACGAGTCGGGGATCGGCCGGAAGACCAGGCCGTCCACGAGCGGCAGTCCCTCGTTCCAGTAGTCCTCGTGTGCTTCCAGCGTGATGCGGTCGCCCCGGTCCCAGCTGATGAACTTGAACGGGCCGGTTCCGATCGGGTTGGCTTCGATGCCGTCGAGACCCTCGGACTCCCACTGGGAGGCGGGCAGGATGGCCCACTCCGACAGCTCACGTCCGAACAGGGCGTCGGAACTAGCCAGCGTCATCTCGACGGTCATGGGGTCGAGCGCCACCACCGAAGTCACCTTCTGGTACAGATAGGCATAGACGTTGGCGTCCTGGGAGGCGGCCTCCCAGCTGGCGATCCAGTCCTCTGCGTCCATCGTCTCGCCGTTGTGGAATGCCACGCCCTCGCGCAGCGTGAACGTGAAGACGGTGGCGTCGTCGTTGACCTCCCACTCGGTGGCCAATGCGGGCTCGACCTCGTTGTCGTCGTTGATCCAGATCGGGCCTTCGTAGATCTGAGTCGAGACGTTGATGGCGTTGCGCTCGGCCGAGTTCGGCAAGAAGATCGAGTTCGGCTCGGTGGCGAGCGCGACGATCAACGTGCCGCCGGCTTCTCCTGCCGGGTCTTCGGTGGTGGGGTCGGGCGCCGGATCGTCTCCGGCCGGGGCGGTCGTTGTCGTGGTTGCGGCGGTGCCGTCAGTGCTCGTTCCTCCGTCGCCACACGCTGCTACCAGCATGGCGAGGATCGTGAGCAGGGCGGTCAGGTGCCTGAGGCGTTTCAGCGCCATGGGGGATCGTCCTCCTGATCGTTTGGTTGGGTGTGGGATTGCCACCGTTCCTGGATAGCGAACGCGGCAGAAGTCTCGATGAAGGATCCGTACGCGAGGTCGGCGTGTTCGAGCACGCCGGGGCCGAGGAAGACGGGGTTCGTGAAGGCCACGACACCGTCCGGTCCATGGACGTCGATTCGGACCCACCCCTGTCCGGGAGCTTCGATGTGGAGTTCGTGATCGATCCCCGGGTTCAGACCCCCGGCCGTGGCGACGGTCTCCCCGTCTGCCACCACGTGGATGTCTAGGTCGCCTTCGCCCCAGGCCCGGGCCGAGACAGACACTGTGTCTGTCGGCTCTTCGAGTCGGTCGCCCATCGACGCGATACCGGACGGGGTCTCTACGACGAACTCGACGGTGGGACCCATGGTCACGTAGACCTTGCCCGCGTCGACCGCATCGAGGATGGCCTGGGGTGTGCGGGCAGTGGCGTCGACGTAGCTGCGGGGCACGCCCACGCGGTGTCCGTCCACGGTGACACCGTCCCCGCGAACGGATTTCTCCGGATCGTGGAAGTCGGAGCCTCCCAGGGCTGTCGCCCGAATGCCGGCGTTGAGCCAGCGGGTCCACATGTCCAGGGCAGCAGGATTTGCAAGGCGGTTCTCCGGCCACGTCGGATCGTTCCAGACTTCGAGGTAGCTGAACGGCGCCAGGGGGACGGCGGGGTCGGTCCATTCCCAGGGAAAGAGCAGAGGATGGTTGATCGATGCTCTCATCCCGGCGCGGGCGACGGCCTCGACCAGTTCGGTCGATCGGCCCCGCTGGGCGTCGTCGCGCTCGACGAAGGTGGGTGGTCCCAGCGTGCTGATCCAGTCGGGTTCTGTGCCTTCGACGCTGAACACGTTGAAATGCCCGTACGGCATGGTCACTTCCACGCCCGCGATCACGAGAACGTGCTCCGAGTCGGCGAAATGAGGGTAGGACCACGTGTTGTGGTCGGTGATCGAGAAGAAGTCGAGATCTTCCCTCTCGGCTTCGGCAATGAATCGACGAGGAGACAACACTCCGTCACTCAGTGACGAATGTGCGTGGAAATCGCCCTTCAGCCACACGATCGGAACACCCTCGCCATCACTCCTTCGCCCGTGATCCCGTCGAGACACTAGATGATGGGAACCCGCGGATGCCCCCGGGACCGCCGCGGTTCACACGAGGTCGCGTGGAATCTCGGCGTGCCAGGACCTGTGAAAGACCTCTGCTCCGTTCTCGGAGGCGACCAACTCGGCGTCGATCACGAACTGATCTGTGGTGGACGACAGCGCCGTCGTCGTCGAAGTCTCGATGACCCATCCGTCGCGGGCCATGGACCGAGTGGTGCTCACCTCGCCGCGCGCCGAGGTCGGATCGTCGTCTTGGTGGGTGTAGCGCTCGACCGCAACCAGGTCGATCTCGAGTCCGATGTCGTCGAGTCGTTTCCTGCCCGAGTCGTCATCCACCTCCAGCGTGTGGACACCGGCGCCGAGATCATGGCTCAGACGCCAGGCGACCTTGGTCGGTCGAGTGACGGTGGCGGCTGCGGGGGGCGCTCCTTCGGGATCTGCGAAGTCGGCCAAGTCCACGTCCTCGGGCCGGGGTGGGCGGATCGGGAGCGACAGCGTGCTCGCCGAACACTCAACTGCCAGGTTCACCGGCTCGGGCGCCGGCCAGATGAGGGGCCAGTACGACGTGGAGACTGCCAGGCGGATCCGCTGTCCCGCCGGGAAGATCTGGGCGACCTCGTTGAGGCGGACCGAGATCCGGGTGGGTTGGCCCGGTGTGAGCGGCTCGGGTTCGGCATGGGAGTCCCGGTGGGTCAGGTTCAGCACGCCGTAGCTGACACGCGTCGACCTGCCCTCGGGATCGACGGCGCAGAGCCGGACGGCCACCTGGGCGATCGGACGGTCCGAGGTCACGTGGAGGTCCACCATCGGAGCTCCGAGGATCTCGATCGCATCGGTCAGGGGACCGGTGTCGAAGATCTGCGATCCGCTGTCGTCTGTCCGCTGGTCGCCGGGCTGATCGGGGCCATCGCCATAGGAGCACCACTTGCCGGCCTGTCTCCCCACCCACAGCGGCGACGAGATGCTGACCACCCCTGATCCCTCCCCGTTCTCGACGAGTCGACCGTCGGGGTGGAGACCGAAGGCGCGGGGAGCGATACGCGGGGAGGGCCAGCTGGTCTCGGCCACCCACCGACCGGGTCGAACGTTGGGGGCGGGGTCAGGCTCGATCGCCTCTTGCATCCATGTCCGGACCATCGGTTCGTCCATGATCCCGGTGTCGATCCCCTTCAACCAGTGATCCCACCACCGCAGGAGTTCCTGGAGGAACCCGATGGCCGGTTCCGGTCTGGCGATGTGTGGATACGCGTGGCTCCAGGGTCCCACGAGGCCCTTGCGGGGAACGTCCAGGTTGGCGAGGAGGCGGAACACCGCGTTGGAGTAGCCATCCGCCCATCCGCTCACCGCATAGACCGGAACCGTGATGGCGGCATAGTCCTCGCAGATCGAGCCGTGCCGCCAGAAGTCGTCGCGGCGCTGATGATGGAGCCAGTTCTCCAGCCACAGTCCGCTTCCCTCGAGACGCTCGAACCACATCTCCCGCCAGCGGTCGCCGACGATGGCGGGGTCGGGTGGCATGGTGTTGTACGCGAACATGACCGACGCCCACGACAGGTTGTCGGTGAGGAGGCATCCGCCCATGTGGTGGATGTCGTCGGCGTAGCGATCATCGGTGGAACAGATCGTCATGACCGCCTTCAGAGGCTCGGGTCGGAGGGCGGCGATCTGGAGACCGTTGAACCCGCCCCAGGAAATTCCCATCATGCCGACGGTGCCGTCACACCACGGCTGAGAGGCGATCCAATCGATGGCCGCCACTCCGTCGTCCAACTCGGATTGGAGGTATTCGTCGGTGAGCACACCGTCGGATTCCCCGCTGCCACGGATGTCGACCCTGACCCCGGCATAGCCGTTCGCGGCGAGGTAGGGGTGGGTGAGGCTGTCGCGGGCAACAGTCCCGTACCGCTTGCGATACGGGAGGTACTCGAAGATCGCCGGCACCGGAGCCTGGTCGGCGGGGCGCCAGATGCGAGCTGCCAGGCGGGTTCCGTCAGAGAGGGGGATCCACACGTTCTCGTCTTCGATGACAGGTGCGATGTCGACGTGACGCACTGCGCCTCCACGGCAGGGGATCGGAACCGACGGGCGATGCTAGGGAGACTGAGACGGCACGGGTCTGATCTCGGACACGGAGCGGACCACGGCGTCTGCTCGGACCCGGGCCCGCCGGTCGGCCGAGACGAGCACGAAGCCGGCCGCTCCGCCGTTGGCGGCGGTCTCGGCATCCTTGACCGAGTCGCCCACCATCAGCAGGCGATCAGGGACCAGCCCGAAGTGCGAGGCGATCGTTGCCAATACGAGGCGATGGGGCTTGGAAGGGATGTCCCCGTCCGCGGTGACGACGAAGTCGACCAGATCGGCGATCCCGAGGGCGTCGAGAGCCTCGTGAGTGGGGAGGGCGTCGTCCGTGGTGGCGATGGCGATGCCCAGCCCCGCACGGGCGAGTGAGGTCAGTGCGGCCCGGACGTCTCCGATCGCGACGGGTGCGAGCCTGGCACTGTGCTCCGCAGCCGAGGTTCGGGCCCGTCGAGTGCGTTGTTCGGTCTCATCGAAGCCGATGCCGAACTTCCCGAGCACCCGCCGTGTCAGAGAGACGAGATCCTCGAGGGAGGCCGTCGCCAGGGGGCCGTCCGGGTCGAGCTGGTGCCCCGACTCGGTGGGGATGAGCCCCAGTTCGACTTCCAGCTGCACAGTGAGTTCGGCGTCGCCGTCGGCGGCATGCGTGATCCAGGTCCGAGACGGCGCCAGCCAGTACGAGTCCAGCGAGAGGAGGGTGCCGTCTTTGTCGAAGACCACGACATCGACGTCGAAGGTGGACGACGCCGCCGAGACGAGCATGGAGCCAATGCTAGGAGTCAACCGGGGGCGGGGTCGGTACGGCGCACACGACGCCGGATCGGCGCGATGCCGAGATTCCTGGTTTGCTCAGGGGATGGCCTTGCATGGGTTTCGAAGCCGGCGGTTCCGCGACCGGCGCGCCGCCGGACGGACGCTGGCGGCGCAGCTCGACGGGATGCGGGATCAGGACGTCGTGGTCCTCGCGCTCCCCCGTGGCGGTGTCCCTGTCGCCTTCGAGGTGGCCGAACACCTCGGGGCGCCGCTCGATGTGATCGTGGTCCGCAAACTCGGCCTGCCCCTGCAACCGGAGATGGCGATGGGAGCCATCGGCGAGAACGGCGTGCGGTTCGTCGATGAGCGTCTCGTTGCCTCTGCGGGGGTCCGGCCCCAACAGCTCGCCGCCATCGAGGCGGCTGAGCGGGAGGAACTCGACCGGCGCGTTCGCCGCTACCGCGGTGACAGACCCGGTGTGTCCCTCCAGGCAAAGACCGCCCTCGTCGTCGATGACGGGATCGCTACCGGGTCAACCGCCCGGGCGGCGGCAACGGTGGCACGGCTCGCCGGAGCGTCGGCGGTGGTGGTGGCAGCCCCGGTCGGTCCCCGCGACGTCGTCGAACGTCTCGGAGATGCGGTGGATTCCGTCGTTCTGGTGATGCAGCCCGATCCGTTCGTGGCCATCGGGGGTTTCTATGACGATTTCACCCAGACCACAGACGAAGAGGTTCGCACGCTGCTCGGGGTGAGCCGCTGAGAGTTGGCATCATCGCCACCGCACCTCGACGACGTCGACGGGTAGTTCTATCCCCTTGGCGTCGATCGAGCGGAGCGGTCCGGTGGCTGCCACACCCAGTGCCTCCGGCGCCAGGGCGGCCGCGACCAGGATCTCGTCACCGTCGGCGGCGCTCAGGATCCGCGCGGTGACGTGCACCTCGCGCCCGCGAGCCGAGTGCTCATGAAACGTGACGGGGCCCTTGTTGACCGCGATCCGGACCCTGGGGGCGAACCCCGCCGACTTGCGATGTGCTTCGAGTGAGCGCTGGATGGATACCGCGCAGCGCAGCGCCGCAGCCGGGGACGGGAACGAGACGAAAAAACCGTCCCCGGTGTGATCGAGTTCGGTCCCGTGATGGCGGGCGACCTCGCCGCGTACCGTCCGGTCGTGCCATGCGAGGACGTTGACCCACGCCTCGTCGCCGATCGCCTCGATGAGCGCGGTCGATCCGGCGATGTCGGTCATGAGCAGTGTGACCTCGGCAGCCTCATGCGCCCGGCCTGAGCCCGAATCCGTGACGAAGTCGCTGACCTCGGCGAGGAACCGGTGCCAGGCGGGCTCATGCTCCAACAGGATGTGGTTGTCACTCTCGAGCGGGACCAGCCGTGCGTTGGGGATCAGAGAAGCCAGGCGCCGACCCTCCTCGAAGGGGACGACGTGGTCCCCCGTGGCGTGGAGGACCAGCGTCGGTGTGGTGACGCGTTGAGCCTCCGATGTCACGTTGATGCGGACGAATGTCTCCTGGAATCGCACGGCGTTCTCGGTGGAGGTCGATCGGCGCATGAGTTCGTCGAACCACTCATGCTGGGCGGGAGTGCCACCCGGGATGAACATCTTCGTGAAGACGTTGCGAAACGCCCGCTCGTCGGTGCCCCAGCCGATCTCCATCAGTTTCTGGTGCACCTCGAACTCCTGGCGGCCAAACGGCCCGCGGTGCAGTCGGCCCCGGGCGTAGGCGCCGAAGAGGATCAGGTGCGAGACACGGGCGGGATGGCGGATGGCGTACTCGATCGCCACTGCACCGCCCTGGGAAACGCCCAGCAGAGCGAAGCGCTCATATCCGGCGGCGTCGACGACGGTTTCGAGATCCGTCACCCAGTCGTCGAATCCGAGCGACTCGACATCCCAGTCGGACAGGCCCGAGCCGCGCTCGTCGTAGCGCAAGTACGAGAATCTGGACGAGAGAGCCTCGATGAAGTGGCGCCACACCGGGCTTTCGTGGTCGAAGTCGAGATGGGACATCCAATTGGCGGCCTTGACGAGAGGGGACCCGCTCCCGGTTATGGCATAGGCCAGGTCCACGCCGTCGTCGGTCGTGCAGAATCGGATGTCGAGATCGGCCGCCATGTTCGGATTCTGACATCGGCCATCCCCACCTGCGATACCGTCCCGAGTGCACATGCCGGAAGCGACGGGCGGACTCATGACCTTTCATCCCAGCGCGGACGAACTCCTCTCTCACAACGAGGAGTACGCGGCGCGCTTTCGGGACGCCGATCTCCAGGTGGCCCCCAGACGCAACCTGGCGGTCGTGGCATGCATGGACTCGCGGATGGACGTCTTCCAGATCCTCGGTCTCGGCAACGGCGAGGCCCACATCATCCGTAACGCCGGCGGGGTCATCACCGACGACGTGATCAGGTCGTTGTGCCTCTCCCAACGCTTCCTCGGGACCCGCGAGATCCTGTTGGTCCACCACACGGATTGCGGGCTGCAAAAGGTGGACGAGGCCCTGTTCAAGGACGAGTTGGAGGCCGAAGTCGGCATCAAGCCATGGTGGGCCCTCGAGTCCTTCGAGGATCCGCACCGGGATGTGGCACAGTCGATGCGCCGTCTCCGGATGACTCCGTTCGTGGTGCACAAAGAACACATCCGCGGGTTCGTCTACCACGTCACCACTGGTGCGCTCGAGGAGGTCGACCCAGAGGCCGAGCCAGCGTCCGAGTGACCGCCGAACTTGGGCAGTCATCACCCATGTCGCCGGAGGTCCCGCGTCATACGTTGCGGGTGTATCGAGTCTTCGACAAAAGGACACCCAGATGCGTGACTACAGCACCAAGACGGCCCGCGACCAGTTCGTGACGAACTGGTATCGGACAGTGGACAACTGGCAGAAGGACCTGCGGAAGGAGCGGTCGTGATGAAGCGCATCCGACTGAGCCCCCGCCCCAAGGACGAGTTCGGCCGTACCGCCGACCTCCGGACCGAGGCGATCATCACTGCGATGGTCACCCACCTGATGCGATGAGGAACTCCAAGAAGCGCCGCATCACTTCCGGCTTCGAGATCTCGCTCCGCCTCGAGGAGGCGAAGCGCACACTCCCCGGTGATGTCCTCCTCCGCAACATCATCCGCTAGGCAACCAGACACGAAGGCCCCCGGGTTCGGACCGGGGGCCTTCGTCGTGGGGCGAGGGGCGCTGGGTCAGACGGCGGCGAAGGACTCGCGCGACACCCAGCGGCGGAACCGGGACGCTCCGAGACCCTCGATGAGTCCGGCCGTCTGGCTCGACTGTGCGCGCAGCGCCGCCACCTTCCGATCGAGCAGGCGCCCACTCAAGCGGAGGTCGACCGTCGTGTCCGCTTCGTCGGTGATGGAGGGAACCCCGGCGAAGAAGACGTCGAAGTCCCGGTGCACGTCTTCGAACTCGTCGAGGAAGGCGCGTGTCGCGGTGGCGTGGAGGATCCTGGCCCGCGTACCGGTCCACTTCACGGCGGAGCCGACCCAGGCGGACATCGTTCGGTGATCGCTGTGACCTGTGTAACCGTCCGGTCCGAACGTGAGGATCGTGTCCGGCGCAACCGCGTCGATGGCGCCGGCAACCTGGGCGGCGCCTATCTCGAAGTCCACGTCCGCACACCCGCCGTCCGGATGGCCGAGGATGACGTGTTCGAAGACGCCGAGCGCCTCGAGTGACGCATCGAGTTCGACCTGGCGGCGCTCTGCCAGGCGCTCCGGCGGCCAGGCGACCGGGTCCGGCGAGCCCAACTCGCCCCGCGTGGCAGTCACGACGACCACGCGCTGGCGCGAGGCGCGAGCTGCCGCCATCAAGCCACCCGAGAGGAACGCTTCGTCGTCCGGGTGCGCCCACACACCGAGGATCGTCCCGAGTGCGCCGATGTTCCGGCTCACGCCGCGTCTCGCTCCATCGAGGCGGCCATACGGGACAGATCCTCGGCAGCCACTTCGATCCACAAGGTGTCGGCGCGGGCAAGCGTCTCGCCATCGGCAGTCGCGATCGCGCTGGCAGCAAAGAACTTCCGTCCCTCGTTGTTCCGGTTCCAGCCAGTGACCACCAGGTGCTCACCGACCCGCGGAAGCCGCGAGATCTCGAACGTCATCGAGGCGAGCAGGGCCATGCCGCCTGGTCGCATGAACGGGAACGCCGATGGGCAGTCGAGAGCCGCGGTGACCATACGAATCGGGATCGTGCCCGTCGGATCACCCTGCCACGGACGTGGCCGCCACGAGACGGCGACGACGCCATCGTCGACGGGACCTGCAAACAGATGCATCCCGTCATCGTCGGACCGATCCGGCCCGCAGACGAAGCAGCCGGGAAACGGGTGAATGGCCCGGTCGGTGCTGCCGGCGGCCAGTGTCGCAGTCACGAAGTCGATGTCCGGGTGGGAGTGGTCGAGCAGCGATACCGGCGACGCCGAGACGAGGGTTCGGCCCCGATGGCGGATCCGTGCCCCAGGCTCATCGACTTCCACCTCGACCGGGACGTCGAGCGGCACCGGAGCGCTGAGCTGCACGTGGGCGCCTGGCACGCCGAGCCGCTCGGCCAGGAGGCCCGCGGCGTAGCCCCCGTTCACGGCGAACGGGGGTCCGGCGAAACGACTGGAAACGGTGGTGGTGGTGGTGGTGGTGACGTGGGTCATGGGTGGGCTCCTCCTATCGGATGCGGGAGAACGTATGAGAGGAGGCCTCGGAGGACATCGGTGGCCGTCACCCATGTTTGGCGCGAGACATTCCACGTCGGGGCGGTCCCGATATGGGTAGCGCTCACCCATTCGGCCGGGTTCCGCCGATTCGTACGTTGCACCCGTCCCCGAATAACGGGGTTCGGTGCTACGAGAGGAGAGTCATGAGCACCACAGCAACGGTTCGCAACGGGGTCGACACGTCGGTTCTGTTCGCCACACTCGATGCGGTGAAGGGGATGCCCGAGGCGGCACACTTCCAGTTCCGCGTCAACAACGAATGGGTCAGCGGCACCCACAGCCGGGGAACGATCGACTCGTACTTCGGCGTCGGTGCAGAGCGCAATCACACTGAGGTACGGACCTTCGATTCGGATCATCCCGTCGAACTCGTCGCCTCCGACAGGGGCCCGACCCCGGTCGAGTACCTGCTCGTCGGACTCGCTGGCTGCATCATGGCCGGCATCGGCAACATCGCCGCCGCCCGCGGCGTGACGCTCGCGAGTGTCAAGGCGACGGTCGAGGGCGACATCGACCTCAACGGAGTGCTCGGTCTCGACTCGACGGTCCGGAACGGCTACTCGGGTATCCGGGCGCGTTTCGAGATCGAGGGCGATGCCGGAACGGAAGAGCTCCGCAAGGTTGTGGAGCGCTCGATTGCCCGATCGGCGGTCTTCGACGTGCTCACCAATGGTGTGCCCGTCTCCATCGAGATCGCAGCCTGATCTCCCCCGAGAAGGGAGGCGCCGGGCTCTGGTCCGGCGCCTCCCGCCCCAGGGGACCGGCGGCGAGGAGGAACGAATGACAACTGACTACGACGTAGTGATCGTCGGCGCGCGTGTGGCGGGGGCGATGACCGCCCTCCACCTGGCCCGCGCCGGTCATCGGGTTCTCATCGTCGATCGGGCGGGACCCCCAGCCGACACGCTGTCGACTCACGCTCTCATGCGGACAGCCGTGCTGCAGCTGACCAAAGCCGGACTGCTCGGCGATCTCATCGACGCCGGGACGCCCGCAATCAGAAGATTGACGCTCGGATTCGGCTTGGATGTGGTCTCCTTCGACGTCCGATCGGACTACGGCGTCAGCGCGCTCTACGCGCCCCGTCGAACCGTGCTCGACCCCATCATTCTCAGCGCCGCCCAGATGGCCGGCGCCGAGGTGGGACTGGGGCGCGGCGTCACCGCCGTGACACGGGACGGGGCCAACCGGGTGAACGGCGTGGTCATCGGCCAGGGGCGCGACGAGATCGCTCTTCGGGCGCGCTATGTCATCGGTGCCGACGGTCGGTACTCGACGGTGGCACGGTTGGTGGGAGCGGTCGACGACCGCGTCGTCGAACCGACCGCAGCCAGCGTCTACTCGTATTACTCAGGGATGCCAGACAACGGCTTCGACTTCCGATTTGGCGAAGGAGGTACGGCCGGAACGCTCAGCACCAACGACGGGCTGACCCTGGTCTGGGCCGGCGTTCCGATTGGCGACTTCGATGATCCCGCCTCGGCGTTCGAACGAACTCTCGATGTCGTCGGCCCGGACATCGCTCGAGCCGCCGCCGGTGCCGAGCGGGTCGAGCGTCTGCGTTTCACCCGCGGTATCAAATCGTTCCTCCGTACGCCGACCGGACCCGGATGGGCGCTGGTGGGTGACGCCGGATTCACGAAGGATCCGCTGTCCGCCCACGGGATCTCGTGCGCATTGCGCGACAGCGAGTTCGCCGCCGAGGCGGTGGCGACAGGCCTTGCTCATCCTGAGCTCGAGCACGAGGCGGGGGTCCGTTACGCAACCCAGAGGGATCGCTTCGCCGTGGGTGTGCTCGAATCCACCGCGGCGTTGGCGTCGTATCGCTGGACACCGGCTCGGGCATCGGACCTCATGCGTCAGCTGGGGCGTCTGACCGACGCCGAATGCGAATACCTGACCACCGAACGCCATCCCGTCTCGCGAGTCGCATAGGAGGCGCCAGTGGAGACCTACGACACAATCATCATCGGAGGAGGTCAGGCCGGGCTCGCCCTGTCGCGGACCTTGACAGACGCTGGAGTCGAACACGTAGTCCTGGAACGGGGCCGGCTGGCGGAACGGTGGCGTTCCGAGCGCTGGGATTCCCTGCGGATGCTGACTCCCAACTGGATGACCCGGCTGCCGGGCCGTCCCGGGCAGGTGCGCGATCCCGACGGCTTCATGTCCAAGGACGACCTCGTCGACATGCTCGAGTCCTACGCCGCCTCGTTCGGGGCGCCGGTGCGGGAACAAACAGAGGTCACCGAAGTGAGCGAGACGCCGTTCGGCTTCTTCGTAGCGACGAATCGAGGCGTCTTCGAGTCCCGCAATGTCGTACTCGCCACCGGACAGACCGGTCGTCCCGCAGTGCCCAAACTCGCCCGCCAGCTCGATACGTCGCTTCGGCAGCTCCACGCCTCGCGCTATCGCAACCCTGATGAGATGGCCGACGGCGGCGTGCTGGTCGTCGGCGCCGGTGCGTCGGGACTTCAAATCGCCGCCGAGCTCCGCGCCGCCGGCCGTGATGTGATCCTGGCGACGGGTCGACATGCGAGGGCCGTCCGCCGCTACCGCGGCCGGGACCTCTGGTGGTGGCTCGACGCGATGGGATCGCTCGATGAGACCGTCGACGAGGTGGGTGACATCGAAGCGGCCCGTCGGACTCCCAGTTTGGGACTCACCGGCGCGGATGGCGGTGGAGACATCGATCTCGGCTCCCTCGAGGAGATGGGAGTGCAGGTCGCAGGGCGGGTGCTCGCCGCTCGG
The DNA here is from genome assembly GCA_035544575.1 of Acidimicrobiia bacterium. Lineage (GTDB taxonomy): Bacteria > Actinomycetota > Acidimicrobiia > Spongiisociales > ZC4RG35 > DATHWB01. The sequence goes on along the minus strand of DATKEC010000011.1, from coordinate 15,990 downwards.
GGCCCGGTGGTGGAATTCGGCGACGAGCTCTCCGGGAACGCCATGGAAGCCGAAGTTCGGTTACGACGGCTGCTGGATCGCTTCGACGCCTGGGCACACGACCGGGGTCTCGACGACCAACTCGGAGCGCCGATGCGGCCGATGCCCGTTCGAATTCGCCAACCACTGTCGGGGGAGCTGGATTTGTCTGCCGCGGGCGTTGGCACAGTCTTGTGGGCGACCGGGTATCGACAGAGCTATCCGTGGCTCTCGGTGCCGGTGCTCGACGGGCAAGGCGAGGTGGTTCACCGCCGTGGGGTCACCGAAGTTCCCGGGCTGTACGTGCTCGGTCTTCGTTTCCAGTGGACCCGGGGGTCACACTTCGTCGACGGGGTGGGGCGCGACGCCGAATACCTGGCAGATCGGATCTTCGAACGGTCGGTGGTCGCCGCCGTGGCGTGAGGTTCAGTCCTCGAGGAGCCCCAGTGCGGCGGCTCTCTCCCGCACCTGGCGGCGCGACTCGACCTCCAGTTTGAGGAGGATGGCGGCGACGTGATGGTCCACGGTTCGAGCCGACAGGAACAGCCGCTGGGCGATCTCGGCGTTGGTGTGTCCCTCGACGACCAACGCCAGCACATCCATCTGGCGGGCGGTCAGACCCGCCGGATTGGCGGCTGTGGACCGCCGCGGGCCGCGGGGGATCTTCTCCACGCCCATTCGCGAGAGGCGGACACGAGTGCGTCGTGCCATCGGCACCGCGCCGATGTGGTCGAGTTCGGCGAGACCCTGCATCACCGTTTCGACATCATCCGCCAGCGACCGACACACTGCTGCCTCGTAGGGCGAGCCGAGCCGATCCCATTCGGCGGCGGCCTCGGGCCAGCGGGCCCCGATCATGAGTCGTGCCGGTGTCTCGGCGACGGACGGGATGTCGCTGAGCATCCCTGCCGCCTGCAGCCAGATGGAGGTTTCGCCGACCCAACGCGGCGACATCGTGCGGAGGGCGAGGGCGTGCGCTTCTTCGACGTCCTCGATCACCTCTGACAAGCGGTCCTGCATCCACGCCGCCTCCGCTGCGGCGCCAATGGCCGGGACGATCCGCTGAGCCTCGCCGGTGGCGCGCGCTGCCCGAACTGCGGCGGTGATTGCTTCCGTGGCGTCAGCGTCCCCGCGCCGGACTTTGAGGCGGGCGTGGACGATCGAAGCCGGGATCCAGGCGAACGATTCGTGCGCCATGACGGCCCTGGCGGTGTCTTCGGCGTCGGCCCAATGACCTGTCTCGAAGAGCACCTGTGCCCGGATCGCGCCGGTGAGGGCATCGAAGGCATAGACCTGTTTCTCTGTGGAGTAGTCGTCGGCTGCGTCGAGATGGCTGATCGCCGCGGTGTAGTCGCGATGGGCCAGGGCGCAGGTGGCCAGGTTGGCGTATCCGCGGACCACATCGACATGGAGTCCGACCTGGTCGGCGAGTCGCACGGCCCGCAGCAGTCTCGTCGGATCGCGACGGTTCAGATAGTCGATCATCCCGACATCACCCAGGACGAGAGCCTCGAGCCGGGTCTCGGCGTCCTCGTCGATGAGTGAGAGCGCCCGATCTGCCCACCGCTGTGCCGCGGCCGCGGTCTCACGAATCGCCGCCATCGTTCCCCGATAGCCGAGCGTGATCGCCAATTCCTCGCGCGCCTCGTCGTTCTGTCCTGTTTCGAGGTGCGTGATTGCCTCCTCGAGCGTGCGGGCTGCCTCTTCAGCTTCTCCGCGGAACCATCGCACGCGGGCGATGCGTCGGAGGTTCCGTCCAATTGCGTCGGCCGGACCCCCGTGTGCCCGGCGCAGGGCCAGGGCGCGCTGGGAGGCCAGCTCGGCATCCTCGGGGAGGTTGATGGTCCACGCCTCCACGCTGAAGGCCTCTTCGGTCTCGGCGACTGTCACGGGGTCCATCAGGTCGGCGTGTTCCAACACCCGACGGAGATGGGAGGCAGCCTCCCGATGCGATCCTGCGGAGCGTGCCTTCTGGGCAGCACGGGGCCCCGCAGAGAGGATCACATCGATCGCACCTGCTCCCGCCGCGTGGTGGACCAGCCGCGCGGGCGGAAATCCGAGTTCCGTTGCGGCCTCGAGCACCCGGGCGTGGAGGGACCGCCGGCGAGATGACAAGAGTGCGGATTCGAACGCGTGGCGCGCCAGCTCGTGCCGGAACGCCACGGCATCGGGCCGAACATCGACGAGCTGGATACTCTCGGCAGGAGCCGCGTGATCTTCCCATCCTGGTGCGATCCGGTCGAGGAGCACACCCTCGGCCCGAGCCGGATTGATCGAAACGAGCTCGAGCAGCTCAACGGTGGCCACCGGCAGGTCGGCTGCCCGTGACCTGACCGCGTCAGTCACCGTCTGTGTGACCCTTCCACCGGAGTCGAGGAGCTGCGCGACGAAGAAGGGGTTCCCGCCACTCGCTCGCATGATCTCGGTTGCGGTGGCCGCGTCGGTCAGCGTCGCGACGGCCTCCAAGCTGAGAGGCTCGAGGTCGATCCGCGTCATTGCGGCGGCTGGCGTACGCCACACGATGCGTTGCGCCGCGTGATCCGGGGCGAGGGCTTCGGGGCGCGCGGTGAGCACCAACGCCACGGGGAGGCGATCGATCCGTTGTGCCACGGCGGCCAGGGTGTCGGCCGACGCCTGATCGATCCATTGGGCATCCTCGATCACCATCAAGACCGGAAGCGGCCGCTTCTCCAGCAGGTCGAGGAGGCGCGTGAACGCCCGATCGCGCTCGCCGTCCAGGAGCGCATCCTCCAGCCCGGGATCACTCGTCCGTGCCAGGTCGAGCAACGGTCCGAAGGGAATGGGAGTGACGAGATCGTCACAACCTCCCCACAGGGTGCGGGCGGCTCCGGCTCTGTCCACAAACGCACGCAACAGCGCGGTCTTTCCGCCTCCAGGTTCCGCCGCCACGAGGACGATGCGTCCGAGTCCGTCGGCGGCGGATGCCAACGCTCCTGAGAGCACGTCGAGAGCTGAGTCGCGTTCGAGCAGTTGCACGCAGGCGACGTTACTTCCGCACACCAGACCCGATGCCGGCGATCCGGCTCCCGATATGGGTGACACCTACCGATCCGCGTCCCGGGCCCGATCCATACCTTGGGACACATGATGAGGATCGAGAACACGTTCAACAGCACCGATCTCGGACCCGAGATCTCCATTCGACCCGTGCGGCACGGTGACGAACTCCTCGTCCAGGAGATCGTCGACGGCATGTCGCCCGAGTCCCGCTACTACCGGTTCCTCCAGGCGATGCCAAAGCTGTCGTCGGGGATGCGGCGCTTGCTCGCAGATGTCGATGGTGTGCGCCATCGGGCGTGGGCCGCCTATGTGGGCGACCGTCCGGTTGGTGTCGTGCGAGTGATCGCCGACCAGACCGGAGATCACGAGATGTCCGTGGCCGTCGTCGACGCCATGCATCGGCGCGGCATCGCCCGAGCACTCATCGACACCGCGCTCGATGCCGCCGCCAAGGACGGCATCGAGTCCGTGGCGATCATGGTTCATCCCGACAACGCCGCCAGCATCACGATGTTCCGGCGTTACGGTGCCCGCTTCCGTTTCGAATTCGGACTGCTCGTCGGCCGTGTGCCGGCACGCACCCCTGCTCGGGCCGGGGCGGTGGCGGCATGACCGCCATCACCGCCCGCCTCGAGCGAGCTCCCGGCGCAGCCGTGGACGGGGTGCGCGAGATGATGCCGGCGGCGGTCGGCGTGTTGCCTTTCGCCACGATGATCGGCGTCGCCATCGGTGCCAGCCCGATGTCACAGGTCGGCGGATGGGTGGCGGGTCTCGTCGTGGCGGGTGGTTCCGCCCACCTGGCGGTGACTGCCTCGATAACGGTCGGGGCGAGCTTCGTCGCCACCGTCGTGACGGCTCTCCTGATCAACTCCCGCAGCCTGATCTACGGGGCCCTGCTGGCGCCGTCGCTGCGCAGCCAGCCGCGCTGGTTCCGGTGGGTGGCGGCGTATGCGCTCGTCGACCAGCTCTATGCGCTCGCCGCCGGGGTCTCGCATCGTGACGACGGCTATTTCCGTCGGTACTACCTGGCGGCGATGGGCATCCTCTGGTCTGCCTACATGCTCGGCGTCGGCGCCGGAATCGTGCTCGGCCCCGTCATACCAACCTCGATCCCACTGTCCCTGGCGATCCCGATCATGTTCTTGTCGATGGTGATACCCGCCGTGACCACTCGCCCAGCCCGCGTTGCGGCGGTGGTGGGGATGGGGACGGCGATCGTGGCCGCGTCGCTCCCTGCCGGGCTGGGCATGGTGGCTGCGATCGTCGTCGGCACTGTTGCCGGGTCGATTGCGGAAGGCCGCGCTGATGCGTGAGATGCTGATGATGGCCGTCGTCGGGGGCGGCACGCTGGCGATGCGGTCGGTGTTCATCGTCGGGTCGGCGTCCTTGCCCCCTCGCGTCGAGAGGGTGATGCGGCATGCCAAGCCAGCGATCCTGGCTGCCCTGGTCGGCAGCTTCCTGGGTGGCGGCGGAGGTGTCAGCCTCGAAAGCGTGGCAGCCCTGGCAGTCGCCGCTCTCGTCGCCTTGCGGGGAGGAGGGATGCTGCTGATGATCGGCGCAGGCATCCTGGCGGCCGGGCTGTTTCCCGGCTGATTGGCCCAGTTCTCGAGGCGGCAGTTCTTCGCGGTGGCTGTCTCCCCGACGCGATCACGGAGTTACGGGGGTGCTCCCGCCTGGCGGGAACACCCCCTCGACCGGAGCAGAGGCCGATTGGCGTTGGAGGGTGCTCGTGGGACTCTCCGCTCCGTGACCTGGACGAATGACGCTATGTGGCCGGCTTCGGCCGGACGACCAGCACATCGCACGGGCTGTCGTGGATGATCCCGTGGCTGGTGGATCCGAGAACGAGGGATCGGAACTCGCCGCGACCGCGGGTGCCGACGACGATCAGATCTGCACCGACCTCTTTGGCGTACTCGGTGATGGCAGAAGGGGGATACCCGCTCAGATCGGCGCGTACCCATTCGACCGCCGCATCCTCGAGCAAGGGCTCGACGAGTTCCCACACCGCCTGATGTTCCGCCTCGGCCAGTGATCGCTCGTCGAAGACGTACGCCCCGGCCATTCCGTAGACGACCGTCGGGGGCTGGAACACGTGCACGACATGCAGAGTGGTTGCTGCCGCCTTGGCCTGGTCGACCGCCCGCGTCAGAACGTCGGGCGCGACCGGCGAAGAGTCCAGGGCTGCGATGATGGCCATCTCGATCCTTCTTGAGCCTGACCCCAGACTGACAGTTCGCAGGCCCAGACGGTAGAGCCAATCGGCCCTCCCGCCCACGGACGAGGCGACGACGACGGCGGAGGTGAGCGCACATGCGAATCGGAGTGCTGACGGCCGGCGGAGACTGTCCCGGGCTGAATGCTGCCATCCGGGCTGTGGTCACACGGGCTGAGGCAGCCGGTGTGGAGACCATCGGGTTCGTGAACGGCTGGGCCGGCCTCATGCACCGAGATCACCGACTCCTCACGCGTGATGACGTGCGCGGGATCGGCGTACGTGGCGGGACGATCCTCGGGACGTCGCGGCTCGACCCGTACGTTCACGGCAAAGGGTATGAGTCGATCCGCCACGCGATCGAGACAACGGGTGTCGAGCGCCTGATCGTGATCGGCGGGGATGGGACGCTGCGGACGGCCGTGCGCCTCCACTCCGAGGGTTTGGGAGTGATCGGCGTCCCCAAGACGATCGACAACGACATCGGGGGGACCGACGTCAGCTTCGGCTTCCACACTGCCTGTCAGATCGTGACCGATGCCATCGACCGGCTCACGACGACCGCCGAGGCGCACAACCGTGTGATGGTGGTGGAGGTGATGGGACGGCACACCGGTTGGATCGCCACCTACGCCGGCATGGCGGGAGGAGCCGAAGCCATCCTCATCCCCGAGGTGGACTACGACGTCGCCGAACTCGCCGCTCGGCTCGTGTTTCGCCACGAGGCCGGTCGGAGCTACTCGATCGTCGTCGTGGCCGAAGGTGCCCCTGCACCGGGCGGTGGCGTACGCATGTCGGGGGTCGACGCCTTCGGTTTCGAACGGCTCGGGGGTGTCGGCCAGGCGGTGGCGGCGGGTCTCGAGGAGCTGACGGGCTACGAGTGCCGGACGATGGTGCTCGGGCATCTGCAGCGCGGCGGCACGCCGACCGCGTTCGACCGGGTGCTCGCCACCCGGTTCGGGGTCGCGGCGGTGGAAGCCGCGCTCGACGGGAAGTCAGGCGTGATGGTGGCATTGCGTGGTGACCGGGTCGTTGCGGTCGACCTCGACGAAGCCTGCCGCACCGTCCGTGTGATCGACCCCGACCGTCATGCCGTTGCGGGCTGGTTCTTCGCGGGGTGAGTCAGGCGCCCTCGCCGCGCCGCCGTCGCCAGTCGCTGGAGTATGTCACCAGAGTGTTCATGTAGTTCGCCCGCTCGTACTGATCCGGGTCCGGGACCGATCCTCGGCTCAGGCTGGCCTTGGCCTGAGAAACCGACTGGTAGTCGTTGTCCGCAAGCCACGTCCGCAAGCCCTCGACGGCCTCGGTCAATGCCGACGGGCCACGGCGGAGCAGGGCCGATGCCATCATCGTCACGTCGGCGCCGGCCAGAACCATCTTCGCCACCTCGCTCCACGTATGGATGCCGCTCGTGGCCGCCAGGTCCGTGTCGGTCGTGTCGCGGAGCACGGCGATCCAGCGGAGCGCCAGGCGTGACTCCTCGGGTGACGACAGTACGAGCCGCGGCGTGACTCGGAGCGTCTCGAGATCGATGTCGGGTTGGTAGAAGCGGTTGAAGAGGACCAATGCATCGGCTCCGGCAGTGACCAGTTGGTCTGCCATCGCCACCATCGACGAGAAGTAGGGGCTCAACTTCACCGCCACCGGAACATCGACCACCCGCTTCACGGCTTCCACCAGCCTGAGACACCGCGACTCGACGTCGGTCGATGTCTCGCTCCGGTCCACGGCCATGAAGTACAGGTTGAGTTCGATCGCGGCGGATCCGGCTGCCTCCAGCATCTGCGCGTAGCGGGTCCAGCCGCCGGGCGAGGCGCCGTTGAGGCTCGTGATCACGGGAATGCCCAGTGCGCTCGAGGCCTGGCCGACCAGACGCAGGTACGCCTCGGGGCCGGTGTTGTAGTCGGTCAGTTCCGGGAGGTATCCGCCCGCCGCCTCCGGGTGGGACTCCGCGCCGTATTCGAGCCCGAAGTGATACGCCATCGTCTCGAGTTCGATCTGTTCCTCGAACAGCGACGGGAGGACCACCGCCGGGGCTCCCGCGTCGACCAGTTGGTGCAAGGTGTCCAGATCGCCCGTGAGCGGCGACGATGACGGGACCACGGGGTGAGCGAGTGGGAAGCCGAGGTAGGTGGTGCCGAGATCGGGCGCGCTCATTCGGCCACCTCCCCGTACTCGGCGGTTCGGTGAATCTCGACCATCTGCTCGTAGAGGTTCCAGCGATCGTCGATGTCCTGTTGTGCCCGCCGGAGCAGGGCTTCGGCGTGCTCGGGATTGGCCGCGCGCAGCATGGCGAAGCGTGCCTCGGAACGTGCGAACTCGGAGAACGGGATGGTCGGGGTCCGACTGTCGAGCCGGAGGCCGGGCTTGCCTTCGGCCTCCCGTGCCGGGTCGTAGCGGAACAACGGCCAGTAGCCGGAGTCGGCGGCCACGCCCTGATGGCTCATCTGCGTGGCCATGTCGATTCCGTGGGCGATGCAGGGGCTGTAGGCGAGGATCAGCGAGACGCCGCGGTGGCGTTCGGCTTCGGCGAATGCCCTGACGGTTTGGGTCATGTTGGCTCCCATCGCCACCTGGGCGACGAACACGTTGCCGTAACTCATGGCGATCTGTCCGAGATCCTTTTTTCCCGTCGACTTGCCACCTGCGGCGAACTTGGCGACTGCGGCCCGCGGCGTGGCCTTGGAGGCCTGGCCGCCGGTGTTCGAATACACCTCGGTGTCGAGGACGAGGATGTTCACGTCCCGACCGGATGCCAGGACGTGGTCGAGCCCGCCGAATCCGATGTCATAGGCCCACCCGTCGCCGCCGACGATCCACACCCCGGTACGAACGAGACCGTCGGCCACCGACTCCAGTCGGCGGGCGAGGACTCCATCCATGTGACCCAGCCGAACACGAAGCTCGCCGACCCGGTCGCGCTGTTTGGCCACATCGTCCTCGGTCTCCTGGGAGGCCTCGAGCAGGTCGACGCCCAACGACCCGAGGTCGCCGATGAGTGCTGTGACGAGAAGCCGCGCATCTTGTTCCATCTGATCGATGGCGAGGCGCATCCCGAGGCCGAACTCGGCGTTGTCCTCGAAGAGCGAGTTCGCCCAGGCGGGTCCGCGTCCGGCCGCGTCGGTCGACCAGGGCGTGGTGGGGAGATTTCCGCCGTAGATCGACGAGCAGCCGGTGGCATTGGCGATCAGCACCCGGTCACCGAACATCTGCGTCATCAGTTTGAGGTAGGGCGTTTCGCCGCATCCGGCGCACGCACCGGAGAACTCGAAGAGCGGGTCGATCAACTGGGTTCCCTTGACCGAGAGGAGGTTGACATCCCGACGATGGGCGGAGGGCAGCGTCAGGAAGTAATCGAAGTTGACACGCTCGCGCTCCAAGTGGTCACTGATCGGCGTCATGTTGATGGCCTTGTGAGCAGCCACCTCCTTCGAGACCGCGGGACAGACATCGACACAGACGCCGCACCCGGTGCAGTCGTCGGGAGCGACCTGGATCGTCAGGTATTTGCCGGCCAAGTCGCGTCCGGAAGCCTCCTTCCAGGCGAAACCGCCCGGGGCGCCCTCGACGGATTCGGGAAGGAACGACTTGAGTCGGATCGCGGCGTGGGGGCACGCCAGCGCACAACGCGCGCAGTCGATGCAGATGTCGGGATCCCAGATCGGGATCTCGGCGGCCAGGGTGCGCTTTTCGTACTTCGTCGTTCCGGTGGGGAACGTGCCATCGACCGGGAGTGCGGAGACCGCAAGCCGGTCACCTTCGCCGGCCATGAGGAGGGCGGTCACGCGCTGGACGAAGTCGGGGGCGTCTCGGAACGCGGCGACCGGAGGAGGCGGCTCGGGGGCGCTATCCGGCACGTTCACTTCTTCGAGGGCTGCGAGCGCCTGATCGATCACGGCGTGGTTGCGTCGCACCACGGTCTCTCCGCGTTTGCCGTAGCTGTGCTCGATCTCGGTCTTCATCGCCGCCACCGCATCATCGATCTCCAGGAGGTCGGTCAGAGCGAAGAAGCATGCCTGCAGAACCGTGTTCACCCGCTTCCCCAGACCAGCCTCGGCGCTGATGCGCTCGGCGTCGACCACGAACAACTTCAGGCGCCTGTCGACGATCGTCTTGCGGGCTCGCGGTGACAGATGTTCCCACACGTCCGCCGCCCCGAACGGGCTGTTGAGGAGGAGCGTCGAGCCGGCGACGGTACGGTTGAGCAGGTCCACTCGATCGAGCATGTCGAACTGGTGACACGCCACGAAAGTCGGCTCGTCGATCAGGTAGGTCGACTCGATGGGTCGAGGCGAGAAGCGCAGATGCGACACGGTCTGGGATCCCGACTTCTTCGAGTCGTAAACGAAGTAGCCCTGCGCATGCAACGGCGTGTGGCCCCCGACGATGCGAACCGAGTTCTTGTTGGCTCCCACGGTGCCATCCGAGCCGAGGCCATAGAAGACCGCCCGCATCACGTCGTCGGGCTCGTGCCACGAGTCGCGGTCGTAGGCGATGCTCGTGTGGGTGACGTCGTCGATGATGCCGACGGTGAAGTGCGCGGCTGGGGGCCGACGATCCGCGAAGACCCCGGCGACCATCGCCGGGGTGAACTCCTTCGACGACAGCCCGTAGCGCCCGCCGCTGATCTCGATTCTGCTCGCACGGCCTTGCTCGACCAAGGCAGTCACGACGTCGAGATACAAGGGCTCGCCCACCGCTCCTGGCTCTTTGGTCCGGTCGAGCACCGCGATCGAGGTCACCGAGTCCGGTACGACCGCCGCGAACCGCGCAGCGTCGAAGGGGCGGTACAACCTCACGACGACCGCGCCGATCTTCTCCCCGGCCGCGGTGGCGGCCGCCACGTACTCGCGGACGGCCCCTGCACCCGAGCCCATGATCACGACGATGCGCTCGGCGGCGGGATGACCCACGTATTCGAACAGCCGATACTGACGCCCCGTCAGTCCCCCAAATCGGTCCATCTCTGCGGCGACGATGTCCGGAACCGCGGCGTGGAATCGGTTGGAGGCTTCGCGCGCTTGGAAGAACACGTCCGGATTCTGCGCCGTGCCCCGGATCACCGGTCTCTGCGGGTTGAGCGAGCGGAGACGGTGCTCGATGATGAGTTCCTCGGAGAGCATCTCGCGCATCGCTTCGCTCGGGACGATCTGCACGCCGCGGATCTCGTGGCTGGTGCGAAAGCCGTCGAAGAAGTGGAGGAATGGCACCCGTGCTCGCAGGGTGGCGGCGTGGGCGATGAGCGCGAGGTCATGGGCTTCCTGGGGCGAGTTGGAGGCGAGCATCGCGAACCCGGTTTGGCGGGCGGCCATCACGTCGGAGTGGTCGCCGAAGATCGACAGGGCGTGGGTGGCGATGGTCCGGGCGGCCACATGGATCACCATCGGAGACAGCTCTCCGGCGATCTTGAACATGTTCGGCAGCATCAGCAACAAACCCTGGGAGGCTGTGAAGGTGGTGGTCAGCGCTCCCGCCTGCAGGGCGCCGTGGACGGCACCCGCGGCGCCGCCCTCGCTCTGCATCGCCATCACCTCGGGTACCACTCCCCACAGGTTGGGACGGCCCGCCATCGACCACGCATCCGAGTACTCACCCATCGGCGACGCGGGCGTGATCGGATAGATGGCGATGACCTCGGTGGCGGCATAGGCCACCATCGCCGCGGCTTCGTTACCGTCGACGATCTCGGTCGGGGGGTGCACCCCAGAAGAGTCCACGATGCTCTTCAGTTTCCCCCGGTCAGAGCCCAGAGCACGTCCTTGATGCTGACCATGCCCACCAGCTCGTCGCCGTCCACGACGGGGAGATGCCGATAGCCGGCACCCATCATCCAGTTGGCTGCTTCGTCCACCTCGATGTCCGGGGCGAGGGAGTCAGGGTTGGGGGTCATGATGTCGCCGACCGTCCGCTTTCCCGACGCCCCGGAGGCGAACTCACGAACGATGTCGCGTTCGGTGACGATGCCGACGAGGCTGTGGTCCGTCACCACGGCGAGTGAACCCACATCGTCGGCGATCATCCTCTTTGCTGCAGCTCGTGTGCCTGTCTCCGCGGTGCACGAATACACCGGGCCCCCGATCAGTTCGCTGACTCGCATGGATGACTCCTGTCGTCGTTGTTCCGATCATGGTCGACGCTTCGGTCCCACGACGGGCGCATCAGTCCCGAGCAGGGGGGCCGATCGGCCCCATCGGCCGCGCCGGCACGGCTGCCGGATCAACGCCGATCGGCGTTCGGCTCGGGTCCTTCAGCCCTGGGTCGACCGCGTTCGCGCCACGTACGTTGTCGATGTACGAGAGGAGCCCTTCGTGAAACGCCTCGTCATCCTCGGGGCCGGCACCGCCGGCACGATGATCGCCAACTCGCTGGCGCCGAGACTTCCCGCCGACTGGGAGATCGAGATGGTGGATCCGTCCTGGACCCATCTGTATCAGCCGGGGCTGCTCTTCGTGCCGTTCGGCCGCCAGGATCCCGGTGCGCTGGTCAAGCCGATCGAGCCACTGCTGCCGGAGTCGGTGACCCTGACGCGTGCTGGAGTCGACCGGGTCGATCCAGCAACGAGACAGGTCTTCGTCGACGACGGGTCGGTGCTGACTTATGACCAACTCGTGATCGCAACGGGGACCACACCCCGGCCCGAGATGACACCGGGGCTCACCGACCGAGGCTGGCGGCGGACTGTTCACGAGTTCTACACCCTCGCCGGCGCGTCCGCGCTGCGTGACGCCCTCCAAGACTTCGTCAGCGGTCGCCTCGTCGTCCACATCGCGGAGTTGCCCATCAAGTGTCCGGTGGCTCCACTCGAGTTCGCGTTCCTCGCCGCGGACCATTTCACGCGCCGGGGTACACGGGATTCGATCGAGATCGTGTTCGTCACTCCGTTGTCCGGAGCGTTCACGAAGCCGATTGCCGCCGACAAGCTCGGCGGGATGCTCGAGGAACGACAGATCGCACTCGAAACGGATTTCATGGTCGAATCGGTCGACGACGGCGCCCTCGTCTCATTCGATGAGCGCCGCATTCCGTTCGACTTGCTCGTCACGGTCCCCGTCAACATGGGAGCGGCCTTCGTCGGCCGCTCCGGCCTCGGCGACGAGTTGGACCACGTCAGGGTCGACCCACACACGTTTCTCGCCCACGACCACGATGACGTGTTCGCGATCGGAGATGCCGCCGCGCTCCCGACCTCGAAGGCGGGGTCAACGGCTCACTTCTCTGTCGAGGTGTTCGTCGAGAACTTCCTGGAGCACATCGCCGGAAGGCCCATGCCCCGTGCCTTCGACGGCCACGCCAACTGCTTCGTCGAGTCGGGGGGCGGCAAGGCCCTCCTCATCGACTTCAACTACGACACCGAACCCCTGCCCGGCGTGTACCCGGTGCCCGGTCTCGGGCCATTGCAGCTGCTGCGGGAGACGCGCTTGAACCATTGGGCGAAGCTGGCCTTCGAGACCGTCTACTGGCGCATGCTGCTGCCGGGCCGGCCACTTCCTGTTCCGAACGCGATGTCGATGGCCGGCAAGGTCCGGCCGTCACGAGAGGAGATGACGGTATGACGATCGCAGCGATTGGCGGTCGGGAGGTCCATGTCGACGCCGAAGGGTTCCTCACAGAACCCGCCGAATGGGACGAGGGCCTGGCCCAGGTGCTCGCCGGCAACGTCGGGATCGAACTGACCGATGCCCACCTGGGGGCGATTCGCTTCGCCAGGGCCGATCACGCCGCCAACGGCGAGACGCCGACACTGCGCCGGATGGCCACTGTCGGTGGTGTGTCCACGAAAGAGATGTTCGCGTTGTTCCCCAAGAAACCCGCGAAGAAGATGGCGTACGTCGCCGGACTGCCCAAGCCGGTCGGCTGCGTGTGAAGGAGTATTCATGACCCTGACACTCGAGTCCGCCCCGGTACCCGCGTTCGACGACGACGTCGAAACCACTCGCAAACTCTGCATCATCTGTTCGAAGGGTTCGCTCGACATGGCCTATCCCGGTCTGGTGCTGGCGAACGCGGCCCTGGGCGAGGGGATCGAAACCCACCTCTTCTTCACGTTCTGGGGCTTCGACATCATCAACAAGGAGACGATGGCCCACCTGAAGTTCACCCCGGTGGGCAACCCTGCCACGCACATGCCGCCAGCCCTGATGGGCTTGCCCGGGATGACGGCCTTCGCCACCCACATGATGAAGAAACAGATCGAAGGCATCGACGTCCCGGACGTCCCGGAGTTCCTCGAAATGATCACCGACGCCGGCGGTCATCTGTGGGCGTGCCGCATGTCTGCGGACATGATGCACCTCACCGAGGACGACCTGTATGACCGCGTCGAGGCGATCATCTCCGCTGCGGACTTCATCGAACTCTCCGAGGGAGCTCAAATCATCTTCGTGTGAGCGCCCGGTAGGGTCGCGGTGGTGACCGGTCGACGCGCACTGCTCGCCCTGCTGTGCCTGGTGGCAGCGTGTGACGCCGCCGATTCCGGGGACCCGTCGACCACGGCGACGACCGTGGAGACGACCTCGACTGCGCCGACGATGACGACGACGGTGCCGCCGCCGAGCACGACCCAACCGGCGACCACGACGACCGCCGTCGTCCTGCCCCGGCCGGTGATCGGGTATGAGGTTTTCGAGGTTCCCCCCGGGAGCCGTCCCCACGATGTCGCACCCGCCCCCGACGGGACCGTGTGGTACACCGCCCAGCGCACGGGGCGGCTGGGGCGCCTCGATCCCGTCTCAGGATCGATCGAGGAGGTCGATCTGGGAGCAGGCTCGGCGCCGCACGGTGTCATCGTCGGGCCGGATGGGGCGGCCTGGGTGACCGATGGCGGTCTCGACGCCATCATTCGGGTGGACCCAGTCTCGCTGGCCGTCGAGGTGCATCCGGTGGGCGTGAGCGGCGCCCGGCTGAACACTGCGGCCTTCGACGGCGCCGGCGTCCTGTGGTTCACCGGTCAGGCGGGCTTCTACGGTCGCTTGGATCCCATCACCGGGTCGATCGAAGTCTTCGACGCTCCCGGCGGCGCCGGACCGTACGGGATCGACGCCACCCCGGCCGGGGATGTGTATTACGCCTCGCTCGCCGGGAGCCACATCGCCGGATCGACACGACCACCGGCGAGGCCGCGATCCTCGAGCCCCCCACGCCGGGACAGGGGGCGCGGCGAGCGTGGTCGGACTCCTCCGGCGTCATCTGGGTGGCCGAGTGGAACGCCGGAGCGGTCGGACGCTTCGATCCGGCCACGGGGGAGTGGGAGGAGTGGCGGTTGCCCGGTGACTCGCCGCAGGCGTATGCGGTCTATGTCGACGAGATCGACACGGTGTGGTTGTCGGACTTCGGTGACGGCCACGCCCTCGTACGATTCGACCCGCGTTCGGACACCTTCGAACGGTTCCCGCTGCCTGCTTCGGGCGGGGCCGTCCGCCAGCTTCTGGGCAGACCTGGGGAGGTCTGGGGTGCGCAGTCCGCGGCAGACTCCCTCATCGTGTTCCGCTACGAGCCCTGATAGGCGGGAATAGGGCCTGCCTGATCTCTACGATGCGCAGTCGGCCATGACGACTGCCACTACCGAACGAGGTCACATCCAATTCGCCGACCGGCGAGCCAACCCGTTGACGGTCATCGTGACCCGCCTGCTCGCCGCTATCGGAGTCGTGCTCGTGATCGCGGCGGTGGTGTACTTCGACAGGAGCGGCTACTCGGATTCGGCCGGAGGCGAGATCGGCTTCATCGACGCCCTCTACTACTCGACGGTTTCCGTGACGACCACGGGCTACGGCGACATCGTGCCCGTGACGACCGAGGCGCGGTTGCTCACCACGTTCGTCGTCACGCCGCTGCGAGTGGCGTTTCTCGTCCTGGTGGTCTCGACGACGGTGGAGGTGCTCACCGCGAGCGGCCGATACCTCTTGCGCGTGCAACGATGGAGGCGAACCGTGACCAACCACTACGTCATCTGCGGATACGGCACGAAGGGACGCAGCGCTGCCTCCTCCCTCGTCTCGAGGGACGTTCGACGCGACCGCATCGTGATCGTCGAGGCCAACCAATCAGTGGCTGACGAGGCCAGTCGCGACGGCTACGTCGTCGTCGTGGGCGACTGCACCAGGGAGGCCGTGCTGCGCCGAGCCGGAGTCGAACAGGCCCAGGGGGTCATCGTGGCCGTCGATCGGGACGATACCGCTGTGTTGGCGACATTGACCGTGCGCCTCGTCAACCCGGACACCCGTCTCGTGGCAGCCGCCAAGGAGGAGGAGAACTCGAAGATCCTCAAGCGCGGTGGGGCTTCTGTCGTCGTCACGTCCGACGAGGCGACCGGCCGCTTGCTCGGTCTGGCTCTCGACAGCCCGCACCAGGCGGAGATGATCGAGGACCTGCTCCTGGTCGGTGAGGGGGCGGATCTGGTGGAGCGCGCGGCGGGCGATACCGAACTCGGTCGGGCCGCTCCTTCTGGCACCGTCGCCATCGTTCGGGACGGCCGATTGATCCCCGGCTCGGAGATCGTCCTGGCGGGCGATCGGTTGCTCGGCATCGAGACGAACGGCGGCTGACAGCCACGTTCCCGGCAACGCCCGGCGCAGGGACCGGCTGTGCGACTCAGCCGCCGTCCGGTACCGGGAAGACTCGGTACAGCCCCCACGCGATCACGGCACCGATGAGCGGTGCGTACAGGTAGACGCCGACCTGGCCGAAGTCACCGGACACCACCGCCGGACCCAGCGACCGCGCCGGGTTCACCGATG
>DATKEC010000010.1:0-10612 GCA_035544575.1 Acidimicrobiia bacterium | reverse complement strand
TTGGTGGGAGGGCTTCCAGCTGCAATGGCGGGCGCATCACAGCCGCGAGTTGGGCTACCTCGACGAGTCGGCTGAGTGGCTGGACAGGGCCTACCGGGTGGCGCTCGACCGGGGCACGATCAACCAGATTGCGTTCATCACCTCGAATCAGGCGGCGCTGGCGTGGCATCAGGGGGACGTGGCCGCCACCTACGCCAAGACGATCGAGTTCGCCGAGGCCAACCGCAGCGCGGCGGAGAACCCGCTGAACCCGTTCGTCCTGGAGATGTCTGCGGCGGCGGCGGTTGCCTGGGATCTGTTCGAGGTCGCCGCCCGGCTCTGCGGTGCGGCCGAAGGCTGGCGCCGGCCCGGTGGCCTGAGCGAACGCGGGATGCCCCTGCCGCAGTGGGACCTCGAGCGGCATGCGGAGGTGCTCCGCCGGATCGAGGAGAGGCTGGGCGCGGACACGCGCGACGCGCGGTTCGCCGAAGGGAGGGCACTCAACCCCCAAACCGCCCTCGACCTCGCCCTCTCCCTGACCCCCAAATCCGTTTCTTAGCGAATGAGCGACACAAAAACGTGTCGTTTCGCGTGGCAGAACCGGATTCAGGTCACCCGCCGACCGCGAGGCTGGCGACCGCGTGCTCGCGAGCGCGTCGGATGGCGTCGATCGTCACGTCGACGTCTTGCTCCGACGTCGACCAGTTCGACACCGAAATCCGCAGTAGCCGCTCCCCCCGCCACGTCGTCGCGCCCAGCCACGCCGTGCCGTCGCGGTGGATCCAGCGCTCCACCTCGTTCGTGACCGCTTCGTCACCGACACGGACGAGCACTTGGTTGAGCACGACGTCGTTGACGATGTCGATCCCGTCGAGGGCGCCGAGCCCCTCGGCGAAGCGCCGGGCCAGCGCACAGTTGCGGTTCACGAGGTCCGCAACCCCGGACCGTCCCATCGAACGCAGCGCCGCCCACGTGGCGAACCCACGCGCCCGGCGCGAGGACTCAGGGACGAAGTCGCCCCCGCCGAAGGTGCGTCCAGCCACTTGCCCGGTGAGATACGCGGCCGTGTAGGCAAGGGCGGTGGCATGCGTGTCAGGGTTGGCGCAGAAGGCGAAGCCGGAGTCGTACGGGACGTTCAGCCACTTGTGCCCGTCGCACGCCCACGAGTCGGCGAGTTCGATGCCGTCGACCAGGTGACGGGTCCCGGCGCTCGCGGCAGCCCACAAGCCGAACGCGCCGTCGACATGCACCCAGGCGCCGACGTTCTTGGCGGCGTTGGCGATGGACCGGAGGTCGTCGAAGGCCCCGGTGTTCACGTTTCCCGCCTGGGCGCACACGATCATCGGTCCGGGAGGGAGTGCTTCGAGGAGCGCGTGCACCGCCGCCGCGTCCATCGCCCCGTCGGCGCGGACCGACACCGGCTCGATCGAGCGCTCGCCGAGGCCGAGAAGCCGCACCGCCCGGTCGATCGTTGCGTGACGTTCCTCCCCGGCAAGCACACGGATGGAGGGCGCCCCGTTCAAACCTTCGGTGCCGACGTCCCATCCGTGTTGGCGCAGGACGTGCAAGCGGGCCGCGGCGAGACCGACGGTGTTGGCCGCCTGGCCGCCGGTGACGAATCCCACCGACGCAGTGGACGGGATGCAGAGGAGGTCTTTCAGCCACCGCCCCGCGATGTCTTCGATCGCCACGGCGGCGGGGGAGGTGGCTTCGTTGAACGCCACCTGGTCCCACCCGGTGGTCAACAGGTCCGCGGCGAGAGCTGCGTCAGTCGACCCTCCGACGACGAAGCCGAAGTAGCGGGGGCCGGCCGAGGACATGAGACCGGGGCCGACTGCGTCGGCGAGCTCATCGATGACTTCCTCGACGGGCGTCGGATCGTCAGGGAGGTCGCGGTCGAGTGACGCTGCGACCTCGGCCCGGCTCGACATGGGACCGACCCTGGCATCGGCCAGGCCATCCCGGTAGTCGGCGATCCGGTTTGCGATCTGTTCCAGCACGTTGCGGAGGTGCGACATCGATTCACGATATCGACGGCGGTCACGTCGTGCCGCCAAGACCCGATCGAGCGATGTACGATTTCAACAGCTGTTGAAATAGGAGACATCCATGTGGGCGATGATCGTGAAGGAGTTCCGCCAGGTCAGACGCGACCATCGGACCCTGGCCATGATGATCGTGATGCCGGTGGTGCTGCTGGTCGTCTTCGGATACGCCGCCAGCTTTGACACGTCGTCGATTCCGACCGTTGTCGGCGGACCGGGGGCCGAGACGGTGATTGACCGCTTGCCGGATCTCTTCGCCGTAGAGAACGTCGACCCCGCTCTCAACCGACCGTCAGCAACCGAGATGCTGCGCCGGGGGGAGGCCGTGGTGGCGCTCATCGTCGGCACCGACGGGGGACTGGCGCTGATCGACGGTTCCGAGCTGTTCTCGGCCCGGGCGGCAGTCCAGGCCCTCACCGCCGGCGCGCCGAACGTCTCCGTCGAGGTGCTGTTCAACCCCGGTCTCGACACCTCGGTCGTGCTGGTTCCGGGCCTGGCCGGCCTGATCCTGCTCTTCATCGGCACGGTGATCACGAGCCTCGGGGTGGTCAGGGAACGCCAGTCCGGGACACTCGAACAGCTGGCCGTGATGCCGTTGCGGCCACGGGACGTGTTCGTGGGCAAGGTCGCCCCGTACTTCCTGGTGGCCTGCGTGGACCTCGTGATCGTCCTCGTCGTGGGATCACTCATCTTCGACGTCCCGTTCAACGGTTCGCTGGGCACGCTGGCGCTCGGGGCGGTCCTCTTTCTCTTCGTCACCCTAGGGGTGGGGGTGCTGATCAGCGGCGTGTCGGAGAACCAGGGCCAGGCTGTCCAGTTGGCGCTGATGACGCTCCTGCCGCAAGTCCTCCTCTCGGGGATCATCTTTCCGCTCGAGTCGATGGCGGCGGGAGTCCGGTGGTTGGGATACCTGCTGCCCCTCACCTGGTTCAACCTGATCGCCCGCGGGGTGATGGTGCGGGGCGCTCCGCTCGGGTCAGTGGCCGTTCCCCTCGCCATCCTCGCCGGCTTCGGGGTGGTGGTGTTCGGGCTGGCTGTCGTTCGTTTCCGCCGCGATCTCGCGTCCTCCCACGGCGAGCCCATCGCGGTCTCAGCATGAGCTGGGGCCTCAATGGGGTGTCGGTCGACGTGGATGGCGAAAAGGCGCTCGTCGACATCGACCTCGCCTGTGCCAGCGGGGAGTTGGTGGCGGTGGTTGGCGGAGACGGCGCCGGCAAGACCACCGTGTCCCGAACGCTCGTCGGTCTCCTGGAACCTCGCGGCGGGACTGTGGATCGTCCCCCGTCGGCTCAGATCGGATACCTCCCGGCGACATCGGGTGTCTGGCCGGATCTCACGGTGATGGAGAACCTCTCCTTCGTCGCAGACATTTACCGCGTCCCGAAGTCTGCCGCCCGCATCGACCGGCTCATCGAGCGCTGCGACCTGGGTGATGCGCGGCGGCGGCTCGGCGAACAGTTGTCCGGCGGCATGCGGCGGAAGCTCGGCGTGGCGATGGCTTTGCTCCCAGATCCGGCATTGCTCGTTCTCGACGAGCCTTCGACCGGGGTGGATCCGGTGAGTCGGGTCGAGCTCTGGTCCCTGATGACGGCGGCTGCAGCCGACGGTGCGGCCGTTGTGTTCACGACGACGTACCTGGAGGAAGCCGAACGGGCACGCTCGATCGTTGCGCTCGAGTCCGGCAGGATCCTCGCCACCGGGTCGTTGTTCGACATCGCCGCGTCCGTGCCGGGGGTGATCGTCGATGTTCGAGCTGACGATGGCCGCGCCTGGCGGCGGGGGCGGCAATGGCGATCGTGGCGACCGGACGGCACCGTGCCGGCGGGATCGACGCGCATCACTGGCGACCTGACCGACCTGCTGGTCGCTGCCACTCTCGCGGCCGAGGACGCATCGTGATCGCCCGTCTCGATCGCGCCAGCAGGCGCTTCGGGAAGGTGACCGCTGCCGACGAGGTGAGCTTCGATGTCCAGCACGGCGAGATCGTGGGTCTCCTGGGTGCCAACGGTGCCGGCAAAACGACGACCATCCGCATGCTGCTCGGCCTGATCGCACCGACATCCGGAACCGTGGAGATCTTCGGACGGGCCGCCAATCGCGACTCTTTGCGGCGTGTTGGCTACGTCCCCCAGGGGCTCGGCCTGTACACCGACTTGACGCCGAGGGAGAACATGGCGTTCCAGGCCGGGGTGTTCGGGTTCGCCCCGCCGGAACCGCCCGCGGACATCGAACGATGGTGGGATGTCCCTGTCGAACGACTGCCGCTGGGAATCCGGCGCAGGTCGGCATTCGAGGTGGCTCTCGCCCATCGGCCGGAGCTGCTCGTTCTCGACGAGCCCACTTCGGGTGTGAGTCCATTGGGCCGCGCCCGACTCTGGGACACGGTGCATGACGCCGTCGAGCGGGGGGCCGGAGTGCTCGTCACCACCCACTATCTCGAGGAGGCCGAACAGTGCGACCGTCTGGTGTTGTTGGCGGTCGGCCGGGTGGTCGCCGCGGGCAGCCTCGACCAGGTCGTTGCCGGCGGGACCGCGGTCACCGTGGCTGCGTCAGACTGGCGGCCGGTCGCCGATGTGCTCACGCGTTCGGGAGAGTCGGTGACGGTGACAGCGGGCGGGGTCCGGGTGCCGGGCGGCGATCTGAGCGTGATCAGCCGCCTTTTGGCGGAGGTCGACGGTGTCACTCGGGTCGACGTCGACGTGGCCACACTGGAAGAGACGTTCGTGCGATTGTCGAGCTGATGCCGCGCCGCGGTCCACGCTCGGAGGGAGATGCCCGACAAGAGATCCTCGACTCTGCGCGCGCGTCGTTCGCGGAGAACGGCTACGACCGCACAACGATTCGTGGGGTGGCGACCGCCGCCGGCGTGGACCCCGCCCTGGTTCATCACTATTTCGGAACCAAGGAGGAACTGTTCACCTCCTCGGTATCCGTGCCGATCTCATTGGCCACCGCGCTGCCCAACCTCATCAGCGACGATGCGGACCGGGCCGGGGAGGCGATTGCACGCCTGTTCTTCTCGGTGTGGGAGGAACCGAAGGCACGGGCCGCCCTGCTCGGCCAGCTCCGTCATGCGCTGGCCACCGGCAAGCAGCCGGCGATCGCCGGGTTCATCGCCGGCGCGGTGCTTGGACGCGTGGCAGAACGGATGACGGGAGAAGACCGAGAGCTCCGTGCCGAGCTGATCGCGTCGCATCTGCTCGGGGTTGCGATCCTGCGCTACGTGGTGCGCCTCGAGCCGATCGCCAGTGTCGAGCCTGAACAGATCATCGCCCTGGTGGCGCCCCGCATCCAAACGTATCTGAGCTGAGGGCTTTCGACCCTGGCGGAGGCGCGGGAGTCACGGTCGAATGGCGCCCACGTTCGTTCTTCGAGAAAGGGCCCGATGTGACCTATCACTTCAGCGTGACCGTGCAGGAGGATTTCGACCTCGTCGTGACGAAGACCAGAGCTGCTCTGGAGGACGAGGGCTTCGGCATCGTGAGCGAGATCGACATGGCAGCCATCCTCCGCCAGAAGCTCGGCCACGACATCGGTTCGTATCTGATCCTCGGGGCGTGCAACCCGCCCTTCGCCCTCAAGGCAGTCCTCTCGGATCCTGGGATCGGTACCCTGCTGCCGTGCAATGTGGTGGTGCGCTCCGAAGGCGAACGGGTGGTCGTCGACTTCATGGACCCCGAGGCGGTGCTCGAATTGGTGAAGGCTCCAGGAGTGCGAGAAGTCGCCGACGACGTCCGCACCCGGATGGAGCAGGTACGCGACACCATCGCCAACGGCTCGCACATCTGACGGTCGTCATCCTGGTTGCGACCGCCGCCTGCGGCGGATCGGACCCGACGGGTACCACTGCCGACGAACCTGACCAGGTACCGCCGGCCGATGCGACCCCCGTCGAGATCGTCGCTGCCGAGATCGTGGCCGGATCGGAAGGCAACGGTCTCCGCGTCGACGGGAACCAGCCGACGCCGTGCCACGGACTCGGCTGGTTCGTGCGTTCGGATGCCGATCGACTCGAGGTGACCGTGTGGAGCGAACCGCCGCCGGCGGATCAGTCCTGCGTCCAGGTGATCGAACCGTTCTCCATCGAGATCGACCTCGGTCCCGTCGCAACGGAGACCGAGGTCGTGCTCAATGGTGACGTTGTCGGATCCGTCGGGTGACGGACCATCCGATCAGGCGCCGAACGCCTGCTCGAAGGCGGCTTCGTACTCGGCCGTCGCCACCCCGCTGTAGCCGCAACCGTTGACGACACCGTCGGTAGCGGTGATCAAGTACCGCTGTCCGACTTCGAGGCTCGGCGTGCCGATGAGCGCCTCGAATCCCGGCGTGTAGTTGATGGCCACGACTTCGGCGTCGCCGCCGGTGAACCAGCGGTCCACTTCGAGCGTTGCCACCGAGTCGGTGAGTTCGACCACGACGCCGCCGAATGCGGGGCTCATACCTTCGAGGATGGCGATGTCGAACGGCAAGCACATTGCCATCGAATCGCTTCCGTTGGCTGTCAATACCAGAGGAGCCGGGCTCTGCGACGAGCCCAGACCGAGCATCGCGGCTCCGCCGATGACGACGGCGAGGGCCGCTGCCACCGCCCCAACGAGGCGGAACCGCCGCTGGTCGACACGGGGCTGAATTGTTGGTGTTGACATGATGTCCTCCATCAGTGTTCGTGCCCGATCGCTGGTGACCGGGTCAACCGTTTGCGTAGGAGGGGTCGGGTTCGATGCCGCCAGCCTGTCTCTCAGGTCGTCGTCATTCATGACCGTTCCTCCTTTCTTCTTTCACCTGAGTGTCCGGAGGACATCTCGTTCTTTCGTGCGACTTCGAGATTTTCAGCGAGTTTCTTCTTCGCCCGGTGGAGGCGGATCGAGGCGGCGTTCGGCGTGAGGCCGAGTACGACGGAGAGTTCGGTGGCCTCGAGATGCTCCCATGCCCAGAGACGCAGCAGATCCCGATCCGATTCTGACAGCTGGTCCAGGCCAGCCTGCAGCTCGGCATCCAATGGGATGTCCGTGGCGGTCGGGGCTGGCGGCTCGGCTTCGACCCGCCGCAGGAGTTTGAGATGGCGGGATGCGGCGCGCCGCTGGTTGGCGATGGCCCGACGGGCCACGCCGTACGCCCACGGCAGGCGGGCGTTGGGTGGAACGTCGTCGAGGCGACGCCACAAAGTCATCATCACGTCAGAAACGACATCGTCGACCACGTCTGGGTCGACCCGACGCCGGGCGTAGCGCTGGAGTGGTTCATAGACCTCGCCGGCCAGCTGCTCGAAGCGATCCCGGCGGGCTCTCTGTTGGAGTGTCCCGACATTCATGGCGGTCCGACGCTGCTTGATGTCGTGCGGTTCCCGCGGGGTTGTACCGTGGGAGGCGATGGCATCACCAGACGACGAACGCATCGCACTCTTCCTCGATTACGAGAACCTGGCGATCGGCGCCCGCGAGGCGCTCGGTGGCCTCGCCTTCGACTTCAAGCCGATCGCCGACGCCCTCGCCGAACGGGGGCGAGTCGTGTCCCGCAAGGCCTATGCGGACTGGTCCTATTTCGACGAGGACCGGCGGATGCTCACCCGCAACCACGTCGAACTCGTCGAGATCCCCCAGCGGATGGGCGCGGTACGCAAGAACGCAGCCGACATCAAGATGGCCGTCGACGCCCTCGAGGTCGCCTTCGAACGCGCCTATCTCACCACGTTCGTCATCTGCACGGGGGACTCCGATTTCACGCCGCTGGTCTACAAGCTGCGCGAGCTCAACAAGCGGGTGATCGGCGTCGGGATTCGCGCGTCCACGTCGAAGCTGCTGCCTCCGGCCTGCGACGAGTTCCTGTTCTACGAGAATCTCGAAGGCGTGGAGCTCCGCGATACCCCGACCGATACGTCATCCAAGGACGAGACGGTTCCACCGGTCGAGGAGCGCTCCGGCGACCAGGATGAGCTTCAGCGTCTCATCGCGACGACGGTCAGCGGACTCTCCCGGTCTTCGGGCGACGCGGTGTTGGCGTCCTCTCTCAAGCGGGCCTTGATTCGCAAGGATCCGACCTTCAGCGAGGCCGACTACGGGTTCCGGGCGTTCGGGGAGTTGATGCGTCACCTCGAGTCGAAGCATGTCATCTCGCTGTCCGAGGGTCCCGCCGCCGGAGACCCCGTCGTGTCGCTGGCGTCCAACCCGGACGAGGCCGAGGCGTTCGAGCTGCTGGTGAGGGTCGTCAAGTCGATCGAGGAGAAGAACGGCAAGCCGCAGATGTCGGGCCTCAAGAATCAGGTTCGCAAGCTGTCGCCCGGCTTCTCGGAAAAGCAGTTCGGCTTCGGAGGTTTCCTCCAGTTCTGCAAGGCAGCTCAGGCTCGCGGACTCGTCGAACTCACCTGGGACGACGACGCCAACGACTATCTGATCCACGCCACCCTTTAGTTCGCGCCACCCAACTTCCAGAACGGTTGGTCTGTAAGGTGCGCCGCAGTTGTTGTCAGGAGACCAGCGTGATGCAGTGGACCGACGAGCACCGGCAGTTCCGCAAGCTCGTGCGCGACTACGTCGAAGCCGAGATCAATCCCAAGGCCGACGAATGGGAAGAGGCGGGCATGATGCCGCTGCACCACGTGTTCGCCCAGATGGGTGAACTCGGCTTCTTCGGCATCGAGTACGACCCCCGATGGGGCGGTATGGGAGCAGACCACTTCTTCAAGGTGATCCTCGCCGAAGAACTCGGCCGGGCGGACCTCGGTGCCATCGGAATGGCGGTTGGGGTCCAGGCCGACATGGCGACCTACTCCCTGCACCGCTTCGGGTCCGATGAACTCCGCGCGAAGTATCTCGCCCCTGCGATCCGTGGCGAGATGGTGACGTCCATCGCCGTCACCGAACCCGACGCCGGATCCGACGTGGCTGCGATCCGCACCCGGGCGGTCCGCGACGGCGACGAGTACGTCATCAACGGCTCGAAGATGTACATCACCAACTCGCTTCAAGCGGACTGGATGTGTCTGCTGGCGCGCACCTCCGACGAAGGCGGATACAACGGGATGAGCCAGATCGTGGTCGAGACATCCGCTCAGGGTTTCGAAGTCTCGAAGAAGCTCGACAAGTTCGGGATGCGGGCTTCGGACACCGGCCTGTTGTCCTTCAACGACATGCGCGTTCCCGTAGCGAACGTGATCGGCGTCGAAGGCCAGGGCTTCCAACAGCAGATGAACCAGTTCGTGATCGAGCGCATGTGGTCCACCTATTCCGTGGCGTCCTCCATGGAACGCGCACTGCACCGCACCAGGGACTACCTGAAGCAGCGGATCGTCTTCGGCAAGCCGCTCATGAAGAACCAGTACTTGCAGTACCGGCTGGCTGAACTCGCCGCCGAGGTCGACATGTTCCAGCAGTACAACTACTCGATCGCCGCCGCCCATGCCCGCGGCGAGGATGTCACCCGAATGGCCACCATCGCCAAGTGGAAGTCGGGCAGGCTCAGCCGGGAAGTGGCCGACTGGTGTCTCCAGTTCCACGGGGGCATCGGCTACATCGAGGAGACCTGGACCGGTCGCTTCATGCGTGACACCCGTCTGCAGGCGATCGGCGCCGGATCAGACGAGACGATGCTGCAGGTCCTCGCTCGCATGGACGGCTACTGGATGTAGCTCAGCCGAGGAGCTGGTCGACCGGGGCACGGTCGTCGGTGAGGCTGCGTGAATCACCCACGAAGGCCTCGAGGTCATCGCCGGTGAGAACCACGACATCAAGACCCAGTTCCGCGTTCTCGGCGACGATTTCGTCCGCCGGGACTGGGTGATGACCGGCGACGACCACGAGGTTGCCGCCTCGTTCGAATCGGTCCGGAGTCGTGAGCACCGCGACGTGGTCCCAGGTGGCGAGGAGAGTGGCAGCCATCGCGCGGACGAAGTTCAGCTCCCCGCCGTCGATCACGTTGGCGATGTAGAGACCATCCGGACGGAGGACGCGGTCGATGTCGGCGTTGAACTCGGTGGTGGTCAGATGCCAGGGGACGGCGCGGCCCCCGAACGCGTCTCCGACAACGATGTCAGCGGTGTCGGCGCCGAGGTTGCGCATCGATGCGCGGCCGTCCCCGATGATGAGCCGGGTCGGGATCCCCTCCGGGGCGGGGAGTTCGGCGGCGACGATTGCGGACAGGTCCGGATCGACTTCCAAGACCGTCGACGTCGATCCGGGTCGTACGACGTCGAGCCAGGTCGGAAGCGTGAACGCACCGCCGCCGAGAAAGGTCACGTCGAGCGGGCCGGTCGTGTCGGCCTGCATCACCGCCGCCAGCATCCTGGTGTAACTGAAGTCGAGGTGCGTGGGGTCTTCGACATCGACGTATGAATGCGAGAGGTCGTCGAGCATGAGGCGTCGGCCGGATTCGCGGTCGGGATCCTCCATGATCCGCACGCAGTAGTAGCGCGTCTCGTGATCGCACCGGTCCCCGGCCCAGGCGGCGATCGCTCCTCCGGCGATGAGTGCCGCCGTCACCGCGATTGCGGTGGTGACGCGTCGTATCCGCAATGCCGTCCCGGCGAGGACCGCCAAAGTCCCGGTGCCGATCACGATCACCGTCGTGCCGAGCACCGGGACGAGCACGAAACC
>DATKEC010000009.1:0-3426 GCA_035544575.1 Acidimicrobiia bacterium | reverse complement strand
CAGTACCGCACCGCACTCGGGATCGATGCGGAGTCCCAGCAAGCGCCCGACCCGATGCTGCTGGTCACCAACCTGGTCGGCTGGCTCGTCTCGGCGGTGGCCCTCGGGCTGATCGTTGTGGCCGTCGGTGCTGAAACCCTCGTCGAGGGTGCCGTGCTGGGTCTCGTCGTCGGTGTCGGCATCGTCGGTACGCAGATGCTGGTGACGACGACCTACGAGGGACGGGGTTCCGCTCTCTTCAAGGTCAACGCCCCCTACATGCTGATCGGCTACGTGGTGATGGGTGCGATATTGGCGGTCTGGCGCTGACAGGTCGGCCCGAGGTGGTCAGGGGCGGGGTCGAACCGCCGACCTCTGGTTTTTCAGACCAGCGCTCTGCCAGCTGAGCTACCTGACCGTGGCGGGCAGCGATCTGCCCTGATGGAATTGTTGCGGGAGCGACGGGATTTGAACCCGCGACCTCCGGCTTGACAGGCCGGCGTGAACTCCAGGCTTCACCACGCCCCCGGGTCGAACTTCGAAAAGACTGATCTCCTCGAAGGCTCCGGCAGTGTATCGGCCGGAAGCTCGCGCCGACAATTCCGGGTCTGCCTATCTCCTGTCAGTCTGAGAGAGGCAGCCAGGGCGGGCGGGGGGCGTCGATCCTCGCCAGCTGCGAAGGGACCGCGGCGAAGCGGCTGGTGTCGTGGTCCTCCCAGGCGCGCCACGCCTCGGTGATCTCGTCCTTGGTGCGTGCCACGAAGTTCCACCACATCTGGATGCTCTCGCCCAACGGTTCGCCGCCAAACAGCATTGCCCGGCCGCCGCCGTCGCCGGCTTCGATGGTGAGCGTGTCCGAACCCGGCTCCACCAACCCGATCCAGCCCGGCTCGACGACGTGCCCGGCGATCCGCATCGGGCCGTCCAACGGGACGAGGGCGAACTCGAAGGATCGGTCGGTGGGTACCTCGACCGTTCCCGCTCGCATCCGCAGCTCCGCCCCGACGAGCGGCGTGGCCGCCTCGGCCGGTGAGGAGGCGCTGCCCAGCGATCCGATCAGCACTGCCGCTTCGCCGACTCCGAAGTCCCACACGGGAAGCTCGGAGTGATGGGTGAACGAGGATTCGCCGTGGCGGGTCGCTTCCGGCTGGGCGACCCACATCTGGACACCGCGCCCGCCCTTCAGCCCGAGTTCGGCGTGGGCGATGCCGTGCCCGGAGGTCATGAGGTTCAGCTGACCGGCCCGGATCACCTGCTCGGTCCCCAGCGAGTCGCTGTGCAGCGCTTCACCGCTGAACAGCCACGTCACCGTCGAGAGGCCGATGTGGGGGTGGGGTCCGACTTCCATGGGTGGCGGCTCCATGATGTCGTCCGGCGCCATCAGGTCGACGAAGCACCACGCACCGACTGTGCGGCGCCCCTTCGTCGGTAGCACTCTGACGATGTCGAGACCTCCAACTGTGGCGTGCCGGCCTTCTCGGGCGGTGACGACCGGCTCCTCTTCGTTGCTGACCGCCAGGTCGCGTTCGTCGACTGGGCCGCTCATCTGTGTTCCTCCTTGTCGGCTGCGACTGCCAGGGCCACCTTGCCGAGCTGGTCACCGGCATCGAGTCTGGCGAGTGCCTCGGGTAGTTCGGTGAAGTCGAATGTCTGATCGACCTGGGGCTGGACCTTGCCTGAGTCGACGAAGGTGGTCACGGCGGCGAACTCGGCATGGGTGAACATGGTCGACCCGATGATCTCGAGTTGTTTGAAGAAGAGCACCGGCACGGTCAGTTCGACTTTGGTCCCCGACGTCGAACCGCAGACCGCGATTCGACCGCCGGGGGCGGTACTGCGGACGGACTGATCGAAGGTGGCCGGCCCGACACTTTCGACGACCACGTCGGCTTTGGCGGGGAGAGCCTTCGAGAAGGATTCCGTCGAATCGACCGCCGCACTCGCACCGTGCTCGAGTGCCCATGCCCGTTTCTCTTCGCTGCGCGAGGTGACCATCACGTCGGCCCCCATTGCGAGACCGAGTTGGAAGGCCGCGGTCGCCACCCCGCCGCCGATGCCGACGACGAGCAGTGTCTCGCCGGCGTGCAGCCGGGCTCGTCTGAGCATGCGGTAGGCAGTGCCGAACACCAGGCCGTAGGAGCCTGCAACGTCCCACCCCACGTTCGGACGCGGAACCACGTTGCGAGCGGGCAGCACGACCTTCTCGGTGAGCGTCCCCGAGTGATGTTCGCCGAGGATGCCGAAGGACCGGCAGAAGACGATGTCTCCTGCCAGGCACGCCGGACAGTATCCGCATGAGAGCGACGGGTTGACGGTCACCTCGTCGCCGACTGCCACGCTGGTCACGCCGTCACCGACCGCGTCGATGACACCGGCCCCGTCGCCTCCCGCGATGTGGGGGAACTCGTGCGGCTTCGGCATGCCGCGGGACACCCACAGGTCGAGGTGGTTGAGGGCGACGACGCGGGTGGCGACCCGAACTTCGCCGGGTCCGGGATCGGGCTCGTCGATGTCGTCCAGCCGGTAGGAGCCGGGGCCGTCGGTGTCGTGGAGCTGCCAGGCGCGCATGGGTCGAGGGTAGAGCACGGCCACCGACTAGCTTCGATGTCCATGACGACACCACGGGTGACTTCGGTGATGGTCGACTGTCGTGACATCGAGGCGATGATCAGCTTCTGGACCGCTCTGCTCGGCGTCGGCGTGCGCAATCGGGACGAGACCTTCGCCTGGCTGGAGCGCCAGACGGAGGGTGGGTGGGCCGTGGCGTTCCAGCAGGTCCCCGACCCGACACCGGGGAAGAACAAGCTCCACTTCGATGGCGCGTGCCGCGATCTCGAGGCGCTCGAGTCCCAGGTGGTGGGCCTGGGTGGGAGAGTGGTGGATCGCCACCGATCCGAGGGCTTCGAGTGGTGGGTCTTTGCCGACGTCGAGGACAACGTGTTCTGCTTCGGCCGTTCGACGTGACCGGTCATTCAACGACCATCACCGTCCGGTTCTCCGACCTCGACCCCTGGGGCCACGTGAACCATGCCCGATACCTCTCGTACTTCGAGTCGGCGCGGATCGAACTGCTCGACGAGATCGGATTCGGCATCCTCGAGATGGCCGCGCACGGCCGCCAGATCGTGCTGGTGGAACTCACCGCCCGCTATCACGCGGCCTCGAATCTGCACGATGTGCTGGACATCACGACCAGAGTCGGAGCCATACGGCGCGCCACGTCGCACTGGCATCAGGAGGCGCATTGTGCCGGTGTGGCCGTGGCCGCACTCGACATCCGGGCCGCGTTCACAGATCCGTCCGGACGTCCCGGCCGGCCCCCGGCGGGGTTCGCAGAAGCCGTGGCCGCCTATTCGGTCTGAGTCACAGCCTGCCGGCGTCGATGATCCGGCGCAGGAAGTCCTGAGTTTCGGGACGGGTCGGACTGCCGAATATCGCCGCCGGCGG
>DATKEC010000008.1:0-15802 GCA_035544575.1 Acidimicrobiia bacterium | reverse complement strand
TCATCCCGAGGAGCTCGACTCGCTTCGTTTCCAGCGACTGGTCGAAAAGGGTGAAACCGACGGGTTGCGACAGGCTCTGCAGCTGTGGACCGGGGAACCGCTTTCTGACTTTGCCTATGAGGATTGGGCGCAACCACATATCCGAAGGTTGCGAGGCCTGTGGGGGCGGGCGGTGGAAATGCTCGCCGAAGGCGAACTCGAGGATGGGCGGGTAACGGCCATTCCAGACCTGTTGGATGGATTGATTGCCGCCGAACCACTGCGGGAAGAGCCCCGGCGGTTGCTCATGTTGGCTCTGTATCGGGGCGGCCGTCAGGCCGAGGCCTTGCGCACGTACCGTGACTTTCGCCGCCTTCTGATCGACGACATCGGAGTCGAGCCTTCTCCCGACCTGGCCTTGCTAGAGGAGCAGATCCTCTTGCAGGATCCGGTTCTGGGCGGGCGCCGGTCCTCGTCACCCACCGCGATCGCCGAAGCCAGGAATCCGTACAAAGGATTGGGTGCCTTCGATGAGATCGATGCCAGCGACTTCTTCGGCCGGGACAAATTGGTCTCGGAGATGGCCGACGCGCTGGCCGGTGGAAATCGACTCTTGGTCGTGGTAGGCCCGTCCGGGAGCGGGAAATCGAGCGCAGTTCGCGCCGGTCTTGTCCCAGCTTTGCGGGACGGGAGAGTCCCCGGGTCCGATCGATGGATCGTGACGACGATGATGCCGGGACGCCATCCGTTCGAACAGCTCGAGGCCGCCCTCTTCCGGGTATCCCGGATTCCCCTGCACGGAGTCTTGGAGCAATTGACCGAGAACGAGGCTGGCTTGTTACGAGTGGCGCTCAGAATGACGGCCGAGGGGGCAGGCGAGCTCTTGCTGGTCCTCGACCAATTCGAAGAACTCTTCACCCTTTCAACCGAACGAACGCGTCGGAGGTTTCTCGAGAATCTGGTCACGGCGGTGACCGATCCCCGCAGTCGAGTACGCGTGGTACTGAGCCTCAGGGCAGACTTCTACGACCGTCCGCTGCTCTCGCATCGCTTCGCGCCGGTTTTTGCCTCCAGCATCGTCAACGTGTTGCCAATGTCCCCCGCTGAGCTCGAGGCGGCCATCGTCGAACCGGCCGCCGGGGTGGGTGTCGAGGTCGAGTCCGCGCTGCTGGCCCAACTGATCGCCGATGTGGGCGACGAGGTGCAGGCGCTCCCGCTCCTGCAATACACACTGACCGAACTCTTCGGAAGTCGCCGAGGATCAAAGCTCGACGCCCGTTCCTATCAAGAGTTGGGAGGACTGGAAGGTTCCCTGAGCGCCCGCGCCGACCAGCTTTTCGAGGCGTTGGATGCCGACGCCCGCGAAGCCGCCAAGAAGCTGCTGCTCCACCTGGTGCGGTCGGATCGAGGCAGTGAACCCACGCGCCGACGGATCGCGCTCGACGACTTGCGTCAGCTCGGCGACATCGATGAAGTGCTCGGCAGCTTCATTGCCAATCGTTTGCTCACCGCCGATCGCGACGCTCTCACCGGCAATGCAACGATTCAGGTGACGCACGAGGCATTGCTCGGAGGATGGGATCGGTTGAGGGCTTGGATCGACGACCACTCCACAGATCTGCAACGCCGGTCGGCCCTGTCTGCGGGGGCGGCCGAATGGGAAGCCTCAGCTCGCGATCCGGATTATCTCCTCACCGGTAGCCGGCTCGCGCAACTCGAAGCCTGGAGCCAGGAAACGATGATCGCGCTGACGCCCCTGGAAAGCACCTTCCTGCGGGCAAGTCTCGACCAGCGGGCTTTGCCCCCCATCGCTTTGGTGTTCGAGGGAGGCGACGGTCCCTTTGGCGGCGATCTTGGAGTCGGGTTTGACATGGCAACCGCAGAGCTGGGCGAGAAAGTGTTCGCAAAATACGTCGCGGAGTGGTGGCAAGCCCATACCGAAGTCAAACGGCTCGCCGAGGCCGGAGTGCAGGACTTCCTACTCATGGCCGGATTCGGGGGAAAGATCCTCGACGAGGTGGCTTCTGTTTTGCCCGATAACCGCTTCGCCCTCGTTGACTGGTTCGGTGAGCAGCCAAACGTCCAATACGTGAACTTCGCCGCTCACGAAGGCTCCTTCCTGGTCGGAGCCATTGCGGCGCTCAGGTCCGACACCAACACAATCGGTTTCGTAGGAGGTATGCCTTCACCTCTCATCCTCAATTTCCTGGCGGGTTTTGAGGCCGGAGCCCGACATGTGCGACCCGATGTTGCAGTCTTGGTGGAGTACCTGGCGCCGGAGTGGGACTTCAGCGGATTTGCCAGCGAGACACTCGCTCAGGCCAAGACAGAGCCCCTCTACCGGGCCGGGGCAGATGTGATCTATCACGCCGCCGGCAGTTCCGGACAAGGGGTCTTTGAAGCGGCCCGGGTCGAGAGTGCCCGCCAGCAACGGCACCTGTGGGCGATCGGCGTAGACACCGACGAGTACTCGACCGTTCTCAATGATCGCGATGTCGACATCGGCGGTCCCGACCCCCGAGCCTGGCAACCGCACATCCTCACCTCCATGATCAAGCGGTGCGACGTGGCCGTCCACACCTTGATCAAGGAGTTCGCTTCAGACCAATTCCGTCCGGGACCGAGGATGTTCCGGTTGGCCGATGAGGGCGTCGGCTATTCCACCAGCGGCGGGTTCATCGAGGACTTGGTCCCCACGATCGAGGATCTCAAGGCACGGATCATCACCGGAGAGATCGTCGTTCCCGAGGTCCCGCCGGCCTGACGACAAACCCAGTTAGGCGGGTAGCTGGACCCACTCGAAGAAGGAGGTCAGCTCCTTGGCGATGGGCTCGGGTGCGAGCAGTGGGGCAAGGTGGCCACCCGGCAGCGGCTCGCGCACGTGTGGGTCGGCGACATGGTCGGCGACATGGCGCTCCGTGCCGGTGTAGAAGGTGTCCAGCTGGGTCTGTTGGCCCCGCAGCAGCAGGACCGGCGTGGCGACCTTTCCGAACACCTGGGGGTCAGTCGACAGGGGCCCGTCATAGGACGCGCCTTGTCGGCCATCTTTGAGCATCGCCGGGACGACTGCTGCGCATCGCTCGAAGTAGTCCTCGTCCAGGGCGGCGATCTCGTTGTCGGTGCAGATGAAGTCGTGGAAGGCGCGGGCCGCATCGGCGGGCCGGCCGTCTGCAGCCGCCTGACCGAACTGCACGTACATGGCGCCCCTCAGGGCGCTGTCATCAACTCCCATCACCGGAATGATCGTGGGCTCGAAGGTGGCCACGGCCACCACGGCGCCACTGTGAGCTGCTGCAGCAAGCGTCCGCGGGACCCCGGCCGACCAGCCGACCAGGAAAAGCGGTTCGCCGATGCTGTCGACGAACGCGTTGACATCCTCCTGCAGACGGGGGGGCGAGTGGTCCGGGCTGTCGTCGGAAAGTCCTCTACCGCGGAGACTTGGCAGGAAGCAGGTGAACCTATCGACGAGGTGAGGCACCAGCGCCTCCCAGGCGATGTCGCCGTCATGAGGTGCGCCGTGAACCAGGACCACGGGTGGCCCCTGTCCGTGTACTCGTCCGGCGATCTCGGTGCCGTCAGCAGAATCCGCTCGGTGGATCCGCTCATTAGTCATGCTGGTCCCCCACTGATGATTCCTCCGCTAGAGGGACGGTAACGATCGGGCGGACTTCGTGACGAGGCGGGCAACCCATCGCGTAGCCAGGGTCAGGGAGCGCACCCGACCAGGCAATCCGGGCTAGTCGCCGTACCCGTCAGTGAGCAGTTGGGCGAGGTCGCGCACCCTCACGTCGTCTCCCCGTCCGAGTTCCTTGACGCCGTCGTCGATCATCACGAAGCAGTAGGGGCATGACACTGCGATCTCCGTGGCACCCGTCGCCA
Organism: Acidimicrobiia bacterium; assembly: GCA_035544575.1. GTDB lineage: Bacteria > Actinomycetota > Acidimicrobiia > Spongiisociales > ZC4RG35 > DATHWB01. Next base: position 11,944 of record DATKEC010000008.1, on the reverse strand, counting down.
GCGCCTCCTCGGCCCGTTCGATGTTGACTTTCCTGCCCGTGTGCTCCTCGAGCCAGAAACGGGCTCCGCCCGCGCCGCAGCACAGTCCCCGAGTGCCGTGGCGCGGCATCTCGACCATGTCGACGTCGCCGGAGGCTGCAAGAACCTCGCGGGGCGCCAGGTAGATGTCGTTGTGCCGTCCGAGGTAGCACGGATCGTGATACGTCACCCGCTTCGTCCCGCCACCTCCGCCGGTGGGCGCCACTCGCTTCTGGGCGAGCAGCTCGGCGAGCACCACGGTGTGATGGACAACCTCGTAGGTCCCGCCCATCTGCGGATACTCGTTGGCGAGGGTGTTGAAACAGTGGGGGCACTGGGTGATGACCTTCTTGACCCCGAGATCGTCGAAGGTCTCGATGTTCTGCAACGCCAGTTGCTGCCAGAGGTATTCGTTGCCCGAGCGGCGAGCCGGGTCACCATTGCAGGTCTCCCTCGGACCGAGGATGGCGAAGTCGATCCCCGCCTCGTGGAGCAGTTTGGCGAGAGCGATCGTCACGTTCTGGTTGCGGTCGTCGAAGCTTCCGGCACAACCGACGAACCACAGGAACTCGGCGTGGTCGACACCGTCGACACCGAGGATCGGCACGTCGAAGTCGAGCTTCTTCGTCCAATCCGCCCGGTTCTGCTGCCCCATGCCCCAAGGGTTGCCCTGGTTCTCCATCGCCATGTAGGCCTTGCCCAGCTCGCTGGGGAATTTCGACTCCATGAGCGACAGATAGCGACGCATGTCGAGGATCTTGTCGAGGATCTCGATGTTGACCGGACAGATCTCGTCACACGCCTTGCAGGTGGTGCACGACCAGACCTCCTCGGCAGTGACCCGTTCGAACACCGAATCCCCGTCGATGACGATGCCGGCCGCCAACCCGACTGGCGGTGAGACGACCGGGCTGCCGGAGGCCGCCATCACCTCACCGGTCTTGAGGACGATCTCACGCGGGTCGAGCGGTTTGCCGGTGATGCTGGCAGGACAGACCGACGTGCAGCGTCCGCACACGGTGCAGGCGTCGGTGTCGAAGAGTTGTTTCCACGTGAACTCGGAGACCGACGAGGCTCCGATGACGTCGATGTCGTCGACCTCCATGAGGTTGGGGATCGGCTTCATCGCTCCCTTGGGTCGATCCTTCGGCGACAAGAACATGTTCGTCGGCGAGGTGACCATGTGGCGCAGCTTGGTGGTGGGCAACATCACGAGGAACGCCATGAACGCCGCGGCGTGCAGAGTCCAGAACATCTGGTGCCAGTCGGCGGCGGCGGTGTCGGCGAACAGCGTCGACAACGGGTATCCGACGAAGCTCCACACTTCGAAGTCGGGGCGGCCGTCCACGGCGATGCGAGCCCCCTCGGTGAGGAAACCGGTGACACCGATCAGCGACAACAACCCGAGGATCCAGGCATCCTCCGGCTTGCTCTTCGACCGGATGCGCCACGGTCGTTGGATGTACCGCCGGCCGAGCGCCCATCCCAACCCGCCGAGAAAGACGAGACCCGCCACCTCGAGGATGAACGAGTACCCGAGGTAGACGTTGCCTTCGAGGAACTTGAACCGGGGCGGAAGCAGATGATCGATCTCGAGAGTGACGGTGCCGGCGAACAGGACCAGGAACCCGTAGTAGACCATGGAGTGCATGAGCCCCGCCTGGCGGTCGCGCATGAGAGTCTTCATGCGGAGTCCCCGGTCGAGTTGGCGGACACGCTCCCGCCACAGGCCGGTGCGCTTGTCGCCCTGGCCCCGCGCCCAGTTCCGGGCGCGCAGCGAGAACAAATAGAACGCCACGCCGATACCGGCGGAGGTGACGATGTAGAAGACCGCTTTCAGGGCCTGGGGGATGTTTCCGAAGACCACCCGGCCCACCTCGGGATGGTGAGTGGGCGTGAGCGAGCCCAGCAACCACAGCCCGAGCGTCCCGACAACCGCCGCAACGCCGAACGCCGCCAGGATCTGGCTGGCCTGGGGACGCCAGGCCGATGGGGCCTCTTCCCTCGTGTCCTCGCGGTCGGCGGTGGCCGTCATGGGCGGCGAGTGTAGAAGACCCGTGCCTGCCGTTCGGGCTCGAAGCCGCGGGCTGTGGTGTTAGGAGAGACCCAGTTCCTTGCGGAGTTCGTCGAGCCGGGCGTCGGCCTGGACGAGCGAGATCGACTCCTTCAACTCTGCCTCTGCTCCCTCGGGGGTGGCCTCTCTCAACTCGGTCTGAGCCTTGGCCTGGGCGAGGCGCTGGTTGATCTTGTCCTCGACCTTGTCCAGGGACGGCGAGTCCATCTCCATCGACGTCGAGATCGACTCGACCGCCGCATTCACCGTTTCCTGCATCTTGGCCTGCTCGAGTTGACCGACGAGCTGCATGCGCTTGGCGGCCAATTCCTGGAGGCGCATGGCGTTGGACTGAACCGCTGACTTGGCGTCGTCGGCCTGGTTGATCGCCACTTCGTACTGGCCTTTGAGACCTTCGAGATTCGACTCCGACGCCTGCAGCTTGAGGGCGAGTGACTGGGCAGCCTGCGTCCAGCGCCGAACGCCCTCATCGTCGCCGGAGGTCTTGGCCTCGTCGGCGCGCAACAGCGCCTGCTTGGCTGTTTCCCGACCCTCCCCGACCTGCGTGGCTGCCTGCTCGATCTTCTGTTCGAGCTGGGTGCGATGCGCGATCACCTTCGCCGCTTGATTCCGCAACTGCTGATCGCGCTTGCGGGCGTCTGTGATCGCCTGCTCGATCTCGATCTCGGGATCCATCGCCGCCTCGGCGGTGGATCGGAACAACTGCTTGAGATAACCCCAGATTCGACGCAACACGTTGACTTTCCCCTCGATATCGACTGCGTGTGAGCTTACGGGCTCAACGACCCCGCCGCGCCCGCCCGACCGACCGACCCATCGACCGAGCTGCGGAGGCTCCGCCGGAAGATCGGCCACCGCGGACACCGCCGCCGAAGCCGCCTCCCATCCCGCCGAACACCGTCGGGCGACGACGCCGGGAGCCGCCACCCCAGCGATATCCGGCCGCGTCTCCCATGCCTCCGACGAGAATCGAGAAGATGTCGAGGGCGTCCATGCCCCGCCCGCCGTGCGAGCGCGGGGCGGTGGGAGCGGGCACTGCCTGGCCCCCGACGGTCACTGTTCTCGGCTCGGGACGTTCACCATTGCGGAGACGCTCGGCGTCCATCCGGCACACCTTGACCGTCCGGGTGCCGGCGGCGGTGGACAGCTGGGCTTCCTCGACGCCCGCTCCGTGGGTCGGATCGAAGAAACACGGCTCGGGGTGCTCGTCCTCGGGGCGGTCCGGCAGCGGACGTCCAGCCAGGAGCGCCTCTGCGGCCGCCAGTTCCCACCTGGCATCGTCGAGATCATCTGACAGGGCTTCGAACGCGCCGGTGGTGGTGGCGGCTTCCAAACGCAGCTCGGCGGAGTGGAACGTCTCCGACGCCCGCCGGAAGTGGGCGGTCGCTTCGGCGTTCGAATAGAGATCGGGCCGGTCCGACAGTTCCAGGATCTGGTTGGCAACGGCGGCGACCTGAGCGTCGATCTCCTTCTTCGCCTCGGTGAACCGACGAGCGACTGCCCGCTCGTCGCCCCGACTGTTGGCCCACATCCGGTACCCGAAGTAGGCGACAGCTCCCAGCACCAGCAGCCAGACGATCGGGAACCCCCCGCCACCTTGGCTCCCTCCGTCAGCGGGCGGCTGGTTCGGAGTGGTGGCGGCCGGACCTCCGGTGAGAGCAGTGGCGACCTGTTCGAAATCGACGAGGTAGCTGTCGCCGGTGGTGGAGAACGCAGTGCCGAAGGCGTCGTCCAATGCATCGTCGCCGTGGACTGCCGAGGCCGCACCAGCCTCGTCGGCGGTCAAGACAACGATCGTGTCCCGCGAAGGGGCTGCGTCCAACAGCGTGTTGGCCAGCAGATCCGCCCCGCCGGACGGAGTGGAGTCCAGAGCGACGAACCCGAACTGGGGGAACCGGTCGATCAGTTCTTCCATCTCGTTGATCGTGATGTCTGCGCCCGCACCGATGTGATACCCGCGGATCTCCAGCTCGTCGGCGATCCCCTCGACGGATTGGGCCGCAGCAGACAGCGCCGGCACGGCGACGACCAGCGCCAGCATCACCACGACGAACGCGCGCTTTCGGTTCACCCTCCTGAGCGTACCGTTCACCCCGAACTCAGCCCGAGGGCCGGTCGAAGTGAGTTCACGTTTCGAGCAGCTCACGCCGCAGGCGGTCGACGTGGCCCTTGGCCCGCACGTTGCGGAACTCTCGCTCGATGGTCTGATCGGGTCCGACGATGAATGTCGAGCGGATCAGGCCCTCGTACTCCTTGCCGTAGTTCACCTTCGTGCCCCAGGCTCCGTACGCGCCGGCCACGCTGTGCTTCTGATCGGACAGGAGCGGGAACGGGAGGCGGTTCTTGTCGCGGAATCTCTTGTTCGATTCCGGTGGATCCGGGCTGATGCCGACGATGTCGTAGCCGGCGGCCGCGAAGTCGTCATAGGAGTCACGGAAGTCACACGCCTCACCCGTGCAGCCAGGGGTCATCGCCTTGGGATAGAAGAAGATGATGAGACGGCGTCCGACGTGGCTCTTGAGTGAGTGCGGTTTGCCGTCCTGATCCGACAGCGTGAATGACGGAGCAATCATCGGGGGCCTTCATGGGATCTGTCGAAGTCGTCCACTGCCGCATTACATGCCGCGACAGGCTGGTTTCGTGTCGCTTCGCGCAAAGCTACCCCTCCAGCCATGCCGTCGAGAACCTGCCCCGCATCATCTCGATGACGGTGGCGACCGCACCGATTCTGAGTCCGCCCGGGATGATCATGTCGGCGTGACGCTTCGAAGGTTCGACGAACTCGAGGTGCATCGGCCGCACGGTTGTCAAATACTGGTGGATGACGGACTCGGCGGTACGGCCGCGTTCGCCGATGTCCCGCTCGATGCGACGGGCCAGGCGAAGGTCGGCGTCGGTGTCAACGTAGATCTTGAGATCCATCAGCCTCCTGAGGTGCTCGTCGGCGAGAACGAGGATGCCCTCGACGACGACCACCGGTGCCGGCGCCACCACGACGCACCGCTCGGACCGGAGGTGAGCCGTGAAGTCGTAAACGGGCCGCTCGATGGGCTGACCGGCTCGCAGAGCCTCCAGGTGGGAAACGAGCAGTGCGGTTTCGAGCGAGTCGGGATGGTCGTAGTTGACTTGCGTCCTGTCCTCGAATGTCAGCTCAGGGCGGTGGCGGTAGTAGTCGTCGTGGCGGACGTAAGCGACCCCGGCGATCGCGTCGACGAGAGCTTCGGCGATCGTCGTCTTACCTGACCCCGAACCTCCTGCCAGACCGATGACGATGGTGCGCGACGCCGCCCATGGATCGGGTTCGAAGCGGGGTGGAGGTGGCAGAGACACGCAGCAGTCACGCTACTGCCCCGGCGTCCCCGCCCTTCCGGCGACTAGCTGTTCGCAGCCTTGACGCACAACACCGGAACCGTGGTGTCGTGCAGGATGTCGAGCGTGTTCGAGCCCAACAGCAGCTTGCCCGTGGCCGAACGGGTCCGGATCCCGATCACGATCATCGAGCCACCGTGATCCCGAACCGCGGCCATGATGTCCTGGGCGGGCGTGTTCCCGCGGACGTAATCGTGCGTGGAGTACTCGACGCCCTCTGCCTTCAGTTTGGCCTCGACGGCATCGATCGCCTCGGCGTTGGCCAGAGCCTCTTCGGATGTCTGGCCGCTGCCGCCCCGAGCAGAATGGAGGACGACCAGCCTCTCGGCGCGAAGCCGCGCTTCGACCACCGCTCGGTCGAGTGCGGCGTTGCCTTCGGGGGTGTCGATGTATCCGCAGACGATGCTCATGTCCTCGATCCCTTCTCGTTCACTGTTTCATACCAGAACGGCGACGCCGACGACGCCCGTCCTACGATCGAGCAAGGAGGCACCATGAGCGCAATCGGGGACCCTGCCAACCCGCCAAACGACCCCTCACAGCGGGAACTTCGGCCGCTTCCCCTGTCGGGGGTTCGCGTGGTCGAGGTCGGCAACCTGATCGCGGCGCCGTATGCGGGAATGATGATGGCCGACCTCGGTGCCGAGGTCGTCAAGATCGAGCCTCCCGGAGGCGACCTGGGGCGACGCTTCGGGCCGTGGCAGAACGGGGAGTCGGTCTTCTTCCTGTCGGTCAATCGAGGCAAGACCAGTGAGATGATCGACTTCCGGTCAGACATCGGACGCCGCCGGGCGCGTGACATCGTCGAGGGCGCTGACGTCCTCATCCACAATCTGCGGGCGGGAGCCATCGAACGCCTCGGCCTCGGAGAACACGACGTACGCGAGTACAACCCGACGATCGTCTACGGAGTGGTCTCGGCGTTCGGGGCCGACGGCCCCTACGCCGGTCGTGCCGGGATCGACATCGTCTTCCAAGCCGAATCGGGAATGATCTCGGTGACGGGTGCGGAGGGAGACCCGCCGGCCAAGACCGCGACCACCATCGGTGACTACGTCGCGGCCACCAACCTCGTCGCCGGCGTGTGCGCCGCCCTGGCCGAACCCGGCCGACCGGGGCGCCGCATCGACGTCGCGCTCCGTGACAGTCTGATCGCGGTGCAGGGAGGATGGAACGCCATCGGGCTGCACACCGGATCCCAGCCTCCGCGGATCGGGACCGCCTCGATCTTCACCGCCCCGAACCAGGTCTTCGATACGGCCAACGGTCACATCGCTCTTGCCATCATCTCCGACGATCACTTCGCCCTGCTGTGCGACGCGCTCGGTCGACCGGACCTCGTCCGGCGCTACCCCGCAAACGACGACCGCATGGGGGCAGTCGCAGAATTGGAGGGAGCCCTGGCGCCGATCTTCGCGGCCGCCACCTCAGAACACTGGATCGAGACTCTGGTCGACATCGGGCTCCCCATTGGCCGGGTTCTGACCCTTCCCGAAGTCTGGGATGACTCCCAGGTCCAGCACAACGACATGGTCGTCGCCATGGCGCACCCCGTTGCCGGCGACATCCGGCTGGTGGGCTCGCCGATCCGCATCGACGGTCGGCCCACGACGAGCACGCGACCGCCCCCGACACTGGACTGAGGCCAGGACACCGCTGAGCCCTTCGTCTAGCCGGCGAGGATCAGCTCCGCCGCCTTCTCGCCAATCATCACCACGGGAGCGTGGGTGTGCCCTCGGTTCAGCGTCGGCATGACCGACGCGTCCGCAATCCGTAGTCCCTCGACGCCGCGCACCCGCAGCTGGGGGTCGACGACGGCAGCATCGTGGACACCCATGGCTGCCGTGCCCGCCGGGTGATAGAGGGTCTCAGACCAGGTCCTGATGCCCTCGATCCGGTCCTGGGTCGTTTCGGGCGGTCGCACCGGTCGGATCGGATCGGTGATCACCCCTGCCAGCGGCTCGGTCCCGAACACTTCCTCGGCCCGCTCGACACCCCAGAGAAGAGTCGCCAAGTCCTCCTCCTCCTGCAGATATCGGGGATCGATGAGCGGTGCGGCGAACGGATCGGCGGAGGCCAGGCGAATCGTGCCTCGTGACGCAGGCTGGAGGAGCACCACCCCGATCGTGTATCCGTGACCGTCCGGGTTGGTGTCGCCGTGGTCGAGAAACGGCACGGGGGCGAAGATCAACTCGATGTCGGGACCCGCCAGATCCGATCGGCTCTGCAGGAAGGCGTGCGCCTCGCCGACGTTGGACGAGAGCAGACCGCGCCTGGCGGCCAGGTACTTGACGATCTCGGCGGGACGCTCGGCCACCACCAGGGAATCGGTGCGACTGGTGGCCATCATCAGACCGGCAGCGAGGTGGTCCGAGAGGTTCCCTCCCACACCCGGCAGATCCACCACCGGATCGATCCCGACCTCTGCGAGGTGATCCGCCGGCCCGATGCCGGACAGCATCAGGATCTGGGGAGTGTTCACGGCCCCGCCGGCGAGCACCACGTCCCCGCGGGCGCGGACCGTTCTCAGCTCGCCGTCGATCAGATAGCTGACACCGGTGACACGACCAGCTTCGAGGACCACCCTGACCACGCGTGCGCCGGTCTCCACGACGAGGTTCGGCCTGTCCCGCACCGGGTGGAGATACGCGTCGGCGCTCGAGACACGCCGTCCTCGCCGCTGGAAGACCTGGGTGTAGTCCACACCGAGACTGGTCTCGGCGTTGGCGTTGGCGTTGCGGGGGATGCCTGCCCGCTGGCATGCCGCCACAAACAGATGCGTTCCCGGGTTGGGATCGCGCTGTTCTTCGATCCGCACCGGCCCACCAATCCCCGAATGAGCCGAGTCGCGTCGCACCGCGTCCTCGGACCTCTTGAAGTAGGTCAGCACGTCCCGGTAGGACCAACCGGCATTGCCCGCGGCTTCCCATGCGTCGTAATCGGCGGGCACTCCCCGGACCCACATCATCGCGCTGATCGACGAGGATCCTCCGAGCCCGCGACCGCGCGGCCAGAACAACGTTCGGTCCGAGAGTTGCGGCTGGGGAACCGTTCGATAGTCCCAGTCGAAATCGGTGTGGAAGAGCTTGGAGAACGCGGCGGGAATCCCGATCTCCCGCCGGCGGTCGGGTCCTCCCGCCTCGAGGAGAAGAACGGTCCGCCTGGGATCGGCCGAGAGCCGGGAGGCGAGCACACAGCCGGCCGAACCCGCGCCCACGATCACATGGTCGTACACCGCGGCGAGAGTACGCGACCGACGGGCGGCGCGCACTCGACGCCGGTAGCGTCCCAGCCGATGCAGGCCCACCTCGATGTCCCCCCGGACCTCCTCGATGCCTTTCGGACTGCCGGAGTTGGCGAACTCGAGCCAGGCGCCCCCTCGATCCTCGCCGCACCGGCCGGTCACGGCGACTGGCCATCGACCCTCGAAGCGCTGACCGGGCTGTATCGCAAAGCCCGAGCCGCCGCCATCGAAGGGTCGCCTGTCGTCTTTCTCGTGTCTTCGGATGCCCTCCTCGGGCGTACCGGGGCCCTCAATGCGATGGCGGCGATGGGCGTCGTCTCGGCGGCTCGCACCTTGGCGCTGGAACTGCGCAAACAGGGGGCGGTGGCCAACTGTCTGGCATCCGGGGTGGACACCCCTCGGGACGAGACGGTGCAGTGGTCGCTCCACCTGCTGGCGGGTTCGGCTGACGGACCCAGCGGCGAGGTCGTCCAACTCGGAGGAGCCCAGATCGGCAAGGCGCTCTCGTGAGGACCGCCGTCGTCACTGGAGCGGCACGGGGGATCGGACGGGAGATCTCGATTCGCCTCAGCCGTGACTTCGACCACCTGATCGTCGTCGACATGTCACCCACCCTCGCCGAGACTGCCCTCAAACTGGAGACACTGGAAGTGAGGGTGACGCCCGTCCAGGCGAACCTCACCACCGACGACGGGATCGCCCAGGTGGTCGAATCGGTCGACGCCGTCACCGCCCTCGTGAACAACGCAGGCATCACCCGCGACTCCCGCCTGGTGAACATGGATGAGGAGGACTTCCGGGCTGTGCTCGAGGTGAACCTCGGCGTCCCGTTCAGACTCGTCGAGGGCCTCGCAGACAGCTGGGCCGGCGAGGCAAGCGTCGTGAACATCGCCAGCCGCGCCTACCTGGGCAACTTCGGCCAGTTCAACTATGCGATGTCGAAGGGCGGGGTGGTGGGACTCACGCGGGCGCTGGCGATGTCGCTCGCGCCCGACGTCAGAGTCAATGCCGTCGCCCCTGGGCTCACGGCCACCGAGATGATCGAGACCATTCCCGACGACGTCATCTCGCGTATGGTCGCAGCCGTCCCGCTCAGCCGAGTCGGCCTGCCATCGGAGATCGCCGATGCAGTGGCATGGCTGTGTTCGGCCGAGTCGTCCTATGTCACCGGTCAGGTCGTCGTCGTCGACGGGGGAAGGAGCCTCACATGAACGCGGCAGTCACGCACCGTCGGTCCCGCATCCTGATCGCGGATTCGATCGCAGATGCCGGGCTGGACATCCTGGCGGAGCACTTCGATGTCGACGTGCGCACCGATCTCGACGAAGCAAGCCTGGTCGAGATCGTCGGCGACTACGAAGCGATGGTGGTGCGCTCTGCGACGAAGGTCACCGGTGACGTGGTCGCCGCCGCCCACCGCATGAAGGTGATTGCCCGCGCCGGCGCAGGGCTGGACACGATCGACGTCAAGGCCGCGCTCGACCGCGGCATCGAAGTGATCAACAGCCCCGACGCCAACACGCTCGCCGTGGCCGAGCTGACGATGGGCCTGGTTGTCGCTCTCGCCCGCAACATCGCCGCGGCGGATGCCACGATGAAGGCTGGGAAGTGGGAGAAATCGGCGATGGCGGGAATCGGCCTGGCGGGCAAGACTCTCGGGATCATCGGTTTCGGACGGATCGGCCAGGCTGTGGCAGACCGGGCAGCCGCATTCGGAATGCGAGTGGTGGCCAACCAGCGCCGGCCGACGCCTGAGCTGTATCTCGGCGCCGGTGTCCAGCCGCTCGATCTCTTCGACTTGCTCGCCCAGTCCGACTTCGTCACGGTCCACGTACCGGGACGTCTCGAGACAGAAGGCCTGGTCGACGCCGAGGTGTTGGCGGCCATGAAGCCGACGGCCTACCTGATCAACACCGCCCGTGGATCCGTCGTCGACGAGACGGCCCTGGCAGCCGCCCTCGATGCCGGCCAACTGGCCGGAGCGGCTCTCGATGTGTGGTCGACCGAACCCGCGATCGACCATCCGCTCGCCAAGCGATCCGACGTGCTCGCCACACCCCATCTCGGGGCATCGACGCGGGACGCCCAGACATCGGCCGCAGAAGACGTGGCACGCCAGTTGGTCAACCTGCTGTCGTCCCGCCCCGCCGAATCCGTGCTCCCGCTGCGGTTCGTGTCGCTCGACCAGGTCGTACCCCACGAGGCCACCGATGCCCGCCGGTCGGCCCGTCTCGCCGAACTGATCGAAGAGGAGCAGATCCTGCGCAACCCGCCGATCGTGGCTGCCTTCGGAGACCGCTACGTCGTCCTCGATGGCGCCACCCGCACCGACGCCCTCCGCACGATGGGAATCCCCCACGTCGTCGTCCAGGATGTCGGTGTCGACGATGGGCTCGGGCTCGAAACGTGGCACCACGTGATCCGTTCGATCGACGCCAACGCCCTGCGGACGGTGCTGTCGGGGGTTGAGGGTGTGACGATCACCGAATGCGAGCCGTCCGAGGCGGCGGACCGTGTGATCGAGTCCGGCGCCCTGTGCTCGGTCCAGTTCTTCGGCGGACCGGCATTGATCCTGTCTTCTACCGGAGGAGCGAACCGGTTCGACGCTCTGGCCAGCATCTCGGACACCTACACCGCAAATGCCGTCGTCTCTCGCACGCTCGAACGGGATGTTCGCAAAGTCGCGGCGTGGTACCCCGACGGAGTGGCTCTCGTCGAATACCCGGAGTTCACCGTGGAACAGGTCCTCCTCGCCGCCCGCTCCGGCCGACTCCTCCCGGCGGGTGTCACCCGGTTCCTCATTCCGGGCCGCGTCCTGCGCCTGGAACTGCCCCTCGCCATGCTGTCGGAGCCCCGCGACCTCGACTCCAAGAACCGCTGGCTCCACGACCATCTCGCCGAGAAGCAACGCCACGGCAAGATCCGCTACTACCGCGAGCCGGTCTACCTGCTGGACGAGTAGCACCGATACGCTCCCCTCCGTGCAGACCCTTCCCACCAACGTCGATCGTGGTTCAGAGGAGTTCCGAGCGAACAGAGCTGCGATGGAAGCCAAACTCGCAGAGTTCGAAGACCTCCAGGCTCAGGCCCGCATGGGCGGCGGCCAGAAGTACATCGACCGTCACCGTGAACGCGGCAAGCTCCTCGCCCGCGAGCGCATCGAACTCCTCGTGGATCGCGACACCCCCTTCCTCGAACTGTCGACCCTGGCCGCCTGGGGATCGGACAAGCCCCTCGGC
>DATKEC010000007.1:0-27006 GCA_035544575.1 Acidimicrobiia bacterium | reverse complement strand
ACTCCTGAGCTACTGGCGCCCCCGCCGAGCGACCAATACCTCTCGTCCGTCAGCCCGATACCGGCCGACGTGCTGGCACGCTCGACGTGGAATCCCGAATGTCCCGTCGCCCTCGACGAGCTGGCGTACGTGACCCTCGCCCACTGGGGATTCGATGGCCGCACGCACACCGGCGAGCTGATCGTCAATGCGGAGTTCGCCGACGAGATCGTCGCCGTGTTCGCCCGCCTCCACCAAGTCCGGTTCCCGATCGAGGAGATGCGAGTGATTCGACCCGACGAACTCGATGCGCCGCCCACCGGCGACGGAAACGTGACGACGAGCTTCGTGTGCCGGCCAGCCGTCGGATCCACCTCGTGGTCGATGCACGCCTACGGGCTGGCGATCGACATCAACCCGTTCCACAACCCGTATCGCAAGGGCGACCTCGTCCTGCCTGAACTCGCCTCGTACTACACGGACCGGGGGTCGCCTCGTCCCGGCATGATCCTCGAAGGCGATGCCGTCGTCACCGCCTTCGACGAGATGGGATGGTTCTGGGGTGGCAGATGGTCGACGTTGGACGACTGGATGCACTTCTCGGCCAACAACCGCTGAGCGCCTAGACGAGTCCGGTCTCGACCAGGATCGACGCATCGGAGGCGTCCAGTCTGCCGAGAAGCGACGAGGCGGCGGGAAGGATCCGTGAGTCGCCCGCTGCCAGGATCTCCTCACCCAGAGCCACCGACCCAGTGACCACCGTCACGATCCGGAGTTCGGCTCGGTCGTCGAGCATGATCGGATCCCCGTCGCTCCGATGTTCACGAATCCAGTAGTCGGGCGACGAGACGAGTTGGCGCACTCCCGGCTCCCGGGAGGCAGCCAGCGAAGCCGCGTGTTCGTCACGACGCACGATCGAGCGCATGGCGTCACGCGGGTGAAGGCGACGGGACGGCCGGACGTATTCCCGTGTCCAGTCGTAGATGCGAAACGTCGTGTCCGATGGCGTCTGAATCTCGAGCACGATGACTCCGGCTCCCAGTGCATGGACCCGACCGGCCGGGATGTGGTGAAACGCTCCAATCGTGGCCGGTACCCGACCGAGGAGGTCGACGATTTCCGCTGTTCCGATCGCGGCCGCCAACTCCTCGTCGGTGACATCGGTGCGAACGTCGAACCACAACGGAGCGTCCTCGTCGGCGTCGAGCACGTACCAGGACTCGGTCTTGGCCCGGATACCGGAATCCCCGTCGGCGACGTGATGCGGGGGGTGCACCTGCACCGAGAGATGCTCCCTGGCGTCGAGCAGCTTCACGAGCAGCGGAAACCGACCATCCGGAGCGGGTTCGGCGCTCCCGAGGAGGTCGGCGCCGAAACGTGTGATCAGCTCGGAGAGCGGTGCTCCCGCCAACGGCCCCTCCGCCACCACCGTGCAGCGCGCCTCGGTGGTGGCGGTGGCCGCCAAATCGGCGATCTCCCAACTCTCGCCGATGTTCCCATCCGCGGGTAGGACCCGCCCGAAGCGTTCCAGCCGCCGCCCACCCCACGGCCGCTCGACCAGGAGCGGGTCCAGACGGAGAGCATCGGCCAACATCAGCACCAACGTACCCGGGCACGGAGCGAACGCGAACGAACCACCAGATGAGCCAGAATGGGCCGATGTCCCACGATGCGCCTGAATTCGCCGACCGCGCCATGCCGGCCGTGTTCCTGAGCCATGGCGCCCCGCCGCTCGCCGACGATCCTGTCTGGACACGCCAGCTGGCCGAGTGGTCCGAGGATCTCCCACGACCGTCGTCGATCCTGGTGGTGTCGGCTCATTGGGAGGAGGAGCCGCTCACCGTCGGAGCCACCCGCCCGGTTCCCCTCTACTACGACTTCTGGGGCTTTCCCCAGAAGTACTACACGGTGACCTATCCCGCGCCCGGCGCTCCTGCCTTGGCCGCCGACGTCCATCGACTGCTCTCCGAGGCCGGGTACCGAACCCACGACGATCCCGCCCGTGGCCTCGATCACGGGGCATACGTCCCGCTGGTCGAGATGTTCCCGAACGCGGACCTCCCCGTGCTCCAGATCTCGATGCCGACCCTCGACCCGCTCGAACTCTTCGAGATCGGCCGTCGGCTGGCCCCCCTCCGCGACCAGGGGGTTCTCGTGATCGGGTCGGGTTTCTCGACCCACAACCTGAGGGAGATGCGCATGGATCGCCCGGCCTACGACCCACCGCCAGGGTGGTCAGCGGAGTTCGACGACTGGCTCGACCAGCGGGTGGCCGCGAACGACGTGGACGCCCTTGTCGACTTCCAGCACAAGGCTCCGGCCGCGATGGTCGCCCACCCCCGCACCGAGCACTTCGCGCCGCTGTTCGTGGCGTTGGGCGCCTCGGTGGATCGGGGAGATCTCGGACGCAGCGTTGTCGACGGGTTCTGGTTCGGCCTCTCCAAACGTTCGATCCAGTTCGGCTGAGCCCGGGGTCAGGACACGATCGGTTCGGACGTGACGACGGCTCCGATCACCGCACCCTTGGCATCCCTCACGGGTGCGCAGTGGGTGCGTGTCACGAGCTCGGTGCCATCGGTTCGTCGAAGACGCAGGTAGAAGGGGCCGGTCGATCGGCCGGTGCGGATCGTTTCGACGATCGGGGCGTTCTCCATCGTCAACGGAGTTCCGTCCTCGAATCGGACCTCGAAAGTCTGCTGGCTGTGATCGAGCTGGTTGGGCCGTTCGGCGTCATCGGAGACCCGGAGCATCTCCTGTTCGGCTCGGTTCGAATCGATGAGCCGCGGGGGGTCACCGGCGAAGACCGAGATGGCGATGGGCAGCGAGTCCATCACTTCGGACCGCACACGGCGCTCGAAATCGAGTTCGACGCCGAGGGAGCGCCGATCCACGCCGACCAGCGCCAGCGCCGCCAGCGCCGGCAGCACGCCCTCGGAGAACCCCGGCTTCGTAGAAGGTTTCCAACTGACGACCAGCATCCCTTCGAGCCCGTCGACCGACCGCATCGCCACCGCCGACACCTCGTCTTCGTCCACACCTTCCAGCCAGGCGGGCCGGGCCGTGACGGGAGCGACTCCGCCGTTGGGAAGCGACAAGATCTCGGCGGCTGCATCGTCCATCGGGAAAGTTCGTTCTTCTCCGTCGGTACGGAGCCAAACGAGGCCTTCAGGCCGCACCTCGAAGACGCGGACGGAGGAGGCGCCGAGCATCTCCCGCCCGAGCCTCCTCACACCGGTCAGGATGCGGTCGAGGGAGGTGCCGACGAGCAGATCCGCCACCTCTTGGAGCAAGCGAGCCCGAGGCGGCGGAGTCATCGAGTCTGATGCGGCCCTCGCGGCGACCTCGTCGTCCGACGCCGGGAGCGACAAGCGGAACGAGGTGCCGGTGCCTGCCGGTGACTGCAGGGCAACCAGGGAACCGCCCAGGGTCTCGGCGAGCCGTTTCGATGTCGAGAGGCCGACGCCGAGCCCCTTCGAGGATGGGACCTCGCCGCCCGGAAGCCCCGGTCCGCTGTCGGTGACCTCCATCTGGACGGTCGGACCGTGGCGTTCGATGGACACCGATACCGGCCCGTTCGGGGCGTAGCGCGCCACGTTCTGGATCAGATTCGTGAGGATCTGTTCGGCGAGGGAGGCGTCTGTGCTCACCACCAGGGAAGTGTCTCCGACGATGGACGCCCGGTCTGAGACGCCGGGAAATCGGGAAAGGGTCACTTCCACCAGATCCACCGCCGCCACCGGTGCGTGCTGCACCTCGAGCGTCCCGGCATCGAGGCGGGTCCGCTGAACCACGCCATCGATGATCGACCGAAGCTGATTGGCTTCGGACCGCGCCACCGCCAACAACTCCGCAATCTCGGTCTCATCCAGCGGGACAGGCGCGTCGGTGACGAGGTCGAGGGCGCCGAGAACGCCGGTCAGGGGAGTTCTCAGCTCGTGCGCGAGCTCGGTGATGCGGGCGTCCATGTCCTCTGGCTTCGACAATGCAAGGGTATACGGCGACTGAGACACCAGGACGCCTCGGCTCCGTGACCCCTGGATGACCCGCGTCAATCTCCGGTCACACCGGCGGCGCGCAGCTCGCTGATCCTCTCCGGCGCGTAGCCGAGTTGGGCGAGAACCTCGTCGGCGTATGGGCCCAACCCGACTGGGCCCGGCTGGGGAGCTGCATCGCCGTCGAATCTCGGGGCGGGCGCCGGATGGCCGGTGCCGTTGTGACCCACGAACGTCCCCCGCGCCACGTTGTGCGGGTGCAACGGTGCTTCGAGCATCGAAAGCACGGGGGCAACGCAGGCATCGGTGCCGTCGAAGGTCTTCGACCATTCACCGCGCGTCCGGGTGCGGAAGATGGCGGCGAATCGCTCCCTGATGGCTGTCCAGTCAGGGACCGAGTTCTGGTGCGGAAGCTCGTCATGGCTCAATCCAAGACCGGCGAGCAACTCGGAATAGAACTGCGGTTCGATGGCTCCGACCGCCATGTGTTCGCCGTCAGCGGTCTCGTACGTGCGGTAGTACGGCGCCCCGCCGTCGAGGAGATTCGACTCGCGCTTTGCCTGCCACCAGCCCTCGCCCAGCAGGGCGTAGGGCGTGGAACCGAGATACGCCGCGCCATCGACCATGGCGGCATCGACGACGCATCCATCACGACCCATCTGCACGGCCAGGACACCGGCCAGCACCCCACCGATGAGCATCATCCCGCCCCCGCCGTAGTCGGCAGCGAGGTTGAGGGGCGGTACGGGGCGTTCGGCCGGCCCAATGGCGTGCAGCATCCCGCTCAGTGCGAGATAGTCGATGTCGTGCCCCGCCATCGACGACCACGGACCCGATTGACCCCACCCCGTCATCCTGCCGTAGACGAGGGAAGGATTCCTTTCGTGGCAGACGTCCGGGCCGAGACCGAGCCGCTCCATGACGCCGGGGCGGAAGCCTTCGAGCACGGCGTCGGCCGCCCCGATCAGATCGAGTGCGACGTCGCGACCGGAGGGTTGCTTGAGATCGATACCCACCGATCGTCGTCCACGCCGGATGAACGAGGGCTCGACGCCCTCCGTGTGGCTTCGAGCCGTCGAGATCCGATCGACGCGGATGACGTCGGCGCCCATGTCGGCAAACCACATCGCGGCGAAGGGGACGGGACCGAGCCCTGCCATTTCGATGATTCTGAGCCCGTCCAGCGGTCGAGTCACGCGTCTGCCCCGGTGCGGAGGGCATCGCGCATGATCGCCAGACACTCGTCGATCGTCTCGCGGTCCTTCGACGCCCGGCGGAGAATGCCAGTGAGAGCAGCCCCCCGCATGTGGATGACCACCGATTCCATGCCGCGGACAAACCCGGGTCGATCGGCCAGGTCCCCGAAGATCACCGCGCCCGTGCGGTGGTATTGACGGGCGATCTCGCGCTCTGCTTCGAGCAATGTGGCGTGGAGGTCGTCATCGGTCCGTGACGCCACCCACAACTCGATGGCGGCGTCGAAGAGGTCCGTCTTGAAGGTGTCCCACAGCACTCGCAGTCCAGCCTCGAGCCGATCTCTCGCCTGCGGAACTCGTTGGGCGGCCGCCAGCATCTCTGCGGCGCGCACCTCTGCGAGGTGGAGGATCGCCGCCGCCAGCAACTCGTTCTTGGACGGGAACTGGTGCGTGAGTGCTCCCCGGGAGACGCCGGCCGTCCCCTGGATGGCGGTGGTCGTCGTCCCCCCGTAACCGTGGTCGATCAAACAGGCGATGGTGGCGTCGAGGACTGCCTGGCGGGTGGTGGCCGAACGCTCCGATTGCGTGCGGCGTTCGACGGTCGTCACGTGTTGACGAGCTGAGTCATGGCGGCCTAACTTACAGACAGACCGTTCTGTTTGTCAACGACCGGAGCACGGTGCGACGCACGCTGTACGACGAGGATCACGAACTCTTCCGACGATCCGTCCGGGCGTTCGTCGAAACCGAGATCGTCCCCCACTATGCGACGTGGGAGACCAACGGTGTCGTGGACCGTACGTTGTTCCACGCAGCCGCACGAGCCGGACTCACCGGCATGAGCATCCCGCCCGAATACGGGGGCGGAGGCGTGACAGACTTTCGCTACAACGCGGTGATGGCCGAGGAGTACGCCCGGGCAGGAGTCGGACCGGCGGGGGCCGCGATCGGGCTGCAGACCGACATCATCATCCCGTACTTCCTGGCCGCCGACGAGCAACAGAAGGCACGGTGGTTACCCGGCATCGCCGCCGGCGATGTCGTCACTGCCATCGCGATGACCGAGCCCGGTACCGGTTCGGACCTGGCGTCGATCTCCACGACCGCCATCCGCGACGGCGACAGCTACCTCGTCAACGGACAGAAGACGTTCATCTCCAACGGCCAGAACGCCGACCTGGTGATCGTGGCAGCCAAGACCGACCCGACGCAGACGCATGCCGGCATGTCCCTCATCGTCGTCGAAGGCTCCCGGTCGGGATTCGCCAGGGGTCGGAACCTCGACAAGGTCGGCATGCACGCTCAGGACACCAGCGAACTCTTCTTCGACGACGTGCGGGTGCCGGCGTCGAACCTGTTGGGAGCCGAAGGGACCGGCTTCTTCCAGTTGGTGGAAAAAATGCCCCAGGAGCGGCTGTCGATCGCGGTCGGCGCGATGGCGGCCGCCGAAGCTGCCTTCTCATGGACGCTCGCCTACGCCAAGGAGCGTCAAGCCTTCGGTCGCCCGATCGGCCGGTTCCAGCACAACCGGTTCGTCCTGGCCGAGATGAAGACCGACCTCGACCTCGGTTGGGCCTTCGTGGACCGCCAGATCCAGGCTCTGAACGACGGCGCCCTCACCGCCGAGGACGCCGCGGAGGCCAAGTGGTGGTGTACGGAGATGCAGGTCCGGCTGATCGACCGGGCCGTGCAGATGCATGGTGGTTATGGCTACATGCGGGAGTACCCGATCGCCAGGGCATGGATGGACGGTCGCGTTCAGACGATCTACGGCGGCACCACCGAGATCATGAAGGAGATCATCGGCCGAGGCCTGGGAGTGTGACGTGACGAAGTCCCTTGTCTATGACGACGACCACCACCTCTTCCGCAAGATCGTCGCGGAGTTCGTCGCCAGGGAGATCACCCCCCACGTCGACGAATGGGACGAGGCCGAATCCTTCCCCCGGGAGCTCTACTCCAAGGCGGGGGCGGTGGGCCTCTTCGGCATCGGCTTCGACCCCGAATACGGCGGCATGGGCGAACACGACGCCCTCGCGTTCGTGATCCTGTCCGAAGAACTCGCCCGGTGCGGCGCCGGAGGGGTGCCTGCATCATTGTTCTCGAACTACATCGGCGCGCCGCCGATCCAGCGGGGAGGCACCGACGAGGTCAAGTCAGAGATCCTGCCGCGGATGCTCGCCGGCGATGCGATCTGTGCCCTCGCTGTCACCGAACCGGGCGGCGGCTCGGATGTGGCGAGCCTCACGACCTCTGCCGTGGGAGACGGCGACGACTACGTCGTCAGCGGGTCCAAGACGTTCATCACATCCGGGATGCGGGCGGACTACGTCACGACCGCAGTCCGCACCGGTGGGCCGGGGCCGGGAGGGCTGTCGCTCCTGGTGGTGCCGGCCGAAACCGAGGGCTTCTCGCGCACACCCCTCAAGAAGATGGGTTGGTGGGCGTCGGACACCGCCACGCTCTACTTCGACGACTGCCGGGTGCCCCGCCGGTACCTCCTCGGCGACGAGAACGGCGGATTCAGACTGATCATGGAGAACTTCAACTACGAACGACTGTTCATGATCGCAGGCATGACCATGGGAGCCCGGGTGTGCTTCGAAGAAGCTCTGGCGTGGGCGAGGGAGCGGCGCACGTTCGGATCGCGGCTGGCCGACCATCAGGTGATCCGGCACAAACTGGTGGAGATGGACCGTCAGATCAACGCGACGAAGGCCTGGATGGAACAGCTGGCGTGGAGGGTGAACCAGGGGGAGACGCCCGCCGCCGAACTCGCGGAGTGCAAGGTCCAGGCGAGCCTCACGATGGAGTCCTGTGCCCGGGAGGCGGCCCAGATCCTGGGAGGAGCCTCGTACCTGCGGGGCAACCCGGTCGAACGCATCTACCGGGAGGTCCGAGTGAACGCGATCGGCGGAGGCTCCGAGGAGATCATGCGCGATCTCGCCGCCCGCCAGCTCGGCATCTGAGGGCGCGGTGGTTCAATGCGGCGGCGAGGAGGAGAACAGTGGACATTCTGTCGCCGATGCTGGGGACGGTGGTGGCGTTGCCGGTCCCACTCGGTCGGGCCGTGATGGCCGGGACGGCGCTCGTCGTCCTCGAGTCCATGAAGATGGAACACCCGGTGAGCGCACCGCATGACGGTGTCGTCGACGGAATCGCCGTTGCCGTCGGTGACGTGGTTGCCACGGGCGATCTGCTCGCGCACCTCTCCCCCGCCGAGGTTGCCCGCCACGACGCCGGCCACGCCTCCGGCGATCATCCGGGACGCAGCGACCTCGACGAAGTGGCAGACCGCCACGCCCGTCTCGAGGACGATCGACGTCCCGCGGCGGTCGAGCGGCGCGAGTCACGCGGAAGACGCACTGCCCGCGCCAACCTCGCCGACCTTGTCGACCCTGGAAGCTTCGTCGAGTTCGGTGCCCTCGCCATCGCCGCCCAGGAGACCCGCCACAGCACCGAGGACCTGATCGAGCGAACCGCCTCCGATGGCGTCATCACCGGTATCGGCACGGTGAACGGCTCGCTCTTCGACCCCCGCTCCGTAACCACAGCGGTGGTGATCTACGACGACACCATCCTCGCCGGCACTCAGGGCTTTCGAGGCCATGCCAAGACCGATCGACTTCTCCGGCGGTCACTCGACGACCGGATCCCCGTCGTCCTCTACGCCGAAGGCGGGGGTGGGCGGCCCGGCGACGTCGACTTGCCGGTGATCGCCGGTCTCGAGGTGCCGACGTTCCGGATGATGGCCCAGATGAGCGGCCACGCACCCACGGTCGCCGTCGTTGCCGGCTATTGCTTCGCGGGCAACGCCGTCTTCGCCGCCTGCGCCGACGTCATCATCGCCACCGAGGACTCGAACCTCGGCGCCGGCGGGCCAGCCATGATCGAAGGCGGGGGTCTCGGCAGCTTCTCCCCCACCGACATCGGCCCCATCGGCGACCAGGTGGCATCCGGGGTCGTGGACATCCGGGTTCGGGACGAAGCCGAAGCGACGCGGGTCGCCAAGCAGTATCTGTCGTACTTCCAGGGCCCCCTCACCGAGTGGGAGACAGCCGACCAGGCGGCGTTGCGGACGATCGTGCCCGAGAATCGGACTCAGATCTACGACATCCGCCGGCTCATCGGGGTCCTGGCAGACGTCGGTTCGGTGCTCGAACTGCGTGAGGAATGGGGCCCGGGAATGGTCACGGCCCTCGCCCGAGTCGAAGGCCGCCCCATCGGAATCGTCGCCAACGTCGGGTCGCACATGGGCGGGGCGATCGAGGCGATCGGCGCCACCAAGGCCGCTCGCTTCCTCGCCCTGTGCGACGCCTATGACGTACCGGTGGTGATCCTCGCCGACACGCCCGGCTTCATGGTCGGTCCCGAATCCGAGCGCCAGGCCCTACTGAGACACGCCGGACGGCTGATGGTGACCGGCGCCAATCTGGGAGTCCCCGTCGGCACCGTCGTGATCCGCAAGGGCTACGGGCTCGGCGCCCAGGCGATGGCGGCAGGGGCTTTTCAGTCCGGCGCCTTCACCGTCTCCTGGCCCACCGGCGAGTTCGGCATGATGAACCTCGAAGGTGCCGTCCGTCACGGATACCGCAAAGAGCTGGAACGGATCGACGACCTCGAGGAGCGGGAGATCCGCACCCGCGAGCTCGTGGCGCGCGAGTACGAGAAGGGGACCGCGCTGAACATGGCGGCGCATTTCGAGATCGATGCCGTGATCGACCCTGCCGACACAAGGCGCTGGATACTCGCAATGCTGCGCACGGCCCCTTCGCCACGGTGGCGCGTCGGGACCCACCGCAATCGCGTCGATCCGGTCTGAGCGATGCGTCGCGCCGCCCTGTTCCGGTCCGTGGCCCGCTTGCTCGACGAAGATGTCACCGAAGCCGCCTTCATGTGGACCCGTCACCGGTGGATGGTGCCGTACGCCTTCATCGCCGCAGCGGCCGTGTTCTTGACATCGGAATGGGCGGGTTTCGACGAAGTGACTACCAGGGCCGCTCTCGCGTTCGCGGCTGCCGCGGTCGCCGTGAACGCCACGACCGACTACCGGGTACTCGCGCTCACCACGAAGGGTCTGGTCATGCTCAAGGGGAGCCGCATCCGCCAATCCGCCACTGGAGTCGTGGCGCGCCTCCCGCGAGCCACGAAGATCGAGCCGGTCGGCGGCACGGTCCTCGCCACCGACTGGCGGGTGGGTGAAGCGACCTTCACCGTGCCGAAGAGTTCCGAGCGAGCCATCGAGCGCATGGCTCAGGATTGACCGGACACCAGCCGGGACCGACCGGGATCGCACGTCCACATCGCCTCGCCGGCACGCAACAACTCCTCGATCTCGCGTGCCGATGTGGCCCACGCCGTCTCCGACCCATCCTCGTTGACCGCAAAGACCAGCCCCACCAACGCCCCATCCTCGGCGTACACGCCTGCTCCGCTGTCGCCGACAACCAGCCCGGCCCGCAGTCGCAACCCGTGTCGCTCGACTCGGTTCGTGCCGAGCGCTTCCTCGATGCCGATGTCCACCACCTCGACGACTTCGCCTTCGACTTCCCCCGATACGAGGCCGCGAACCGCCACCCTGTCACCTGGGGAGGCCGCGCCGAAGACCACCTCCTCTGCCACCAGACCGTCGACAGCGAGGAGCGCCAGGTCCGTTCTGCGGTCGACGGCGACCACACGGCCCGAGAACGCTCCCTGCGGAGCCGCCACCTCGATGGTGTCCGCCTGCACCACCGCGTGCGCAACCGTCAGGACTCGATCGACAGCGACGACGACACCGGCCACCTCGGAATCGAATGCGTCGCCACATCCGGCGACGGTCAGCACGACCGACCTGCTTGCCGCGTCAGGACTCCCGCAGCCGATGAGCAGCGCCGCGGCGATCGCCACTGAGAGCCATCGGAGGAACATCACCGCATTCCGGCCGCGATCGGGCGTCGGATGCTACGTTCGAGATCCATGCCGAGACCTTCGTGGCCTGATGGAGCGGAAGGATGACAGATCGGCCTGATCGTGATGTGACCGAGGAGGCCGAGGAAGTCCTCGAGCACCTCGAAGTCGCACATCACGAAGGGATCGATCCGATCGAACCGCCGCGCGGCGTGATCAAGGTCTTGCACGCCATCCGTCTCGGCATCGAGCGCGTCACCAGCGTCACCGGTTCGCTTTCGATGGTTCTGGCGTGGGTGGTGTTCGGACTCGGCCTGTTCAACGTCATCACCCGTTATGTCGCCCGCTTCATCTCCCGGGACATCATCGTCGGCCAGATCTTCGATCTGCAATGGATGACGTTCGGGGCGCTCTTCCTCCTCGGGTTCAACTACGGCGTGCGGGAAGAAGTCAATCCGCGTATCGACTTCTGGTGGGCAAACTTCAAGCCACGTACGAAGGCGTGGATCGACCTGATCTTGCACGTCACGCTTCTCCTCCCGTTCCTGTGGGTGGCGTTGGCCGTGACATGGAACTATGCCGCCACCGCCCTCGGACGGACGTTCGACAACCGCTGGCTCACCTGGCGCGTCTGGGAGGTCTGGGAGCGATCCACTGATGCCGATGGACTGGCCCGCGGCCCGATCAAGCTGCTGCTCTTCGTTGGGTTCGTCCTCTTCGCCAGCCAGATCGTGGCACAGGTGATCAAGTCCGGTTTCGTGCTGATCGGGCGTAAGGACCTCGCAGACATGACCAGCCACGTAGCCCCCGTACGGATCGAGTGACGATGGACGTCGGCGTCTTCCTCTCGATGGTGATGTTCGTGGTCTTCATCGCGATGATCCTCATCGGTTACAACGTGGCATTCTCCTTCGCCGCCACCTCACTCGCCTTCTCATTCATCGGCGACATGCTGGGTGTCTTCGATCCGACGCGACTGTCCGTGCTCCCCAATCGATGGTTTGGCGCCGTGTCGGATCCGAACCTGCTGGCCATCCCCTTCTTCGTGCTGATGGGGGCGATTCTGGAGAGATCGGGGATGGCCGAACGCCTCCTCACCGCGATCGGAATGCTGATGGGACCGCTGAAAGGCGGTGTGGCCGCCGCAGTGATCATCGTCGGCACGCTGCTGGCCGCCGCCACCGGTGTGGTTGCCGCAACGGTGATCGTGATGGGTCTTCTCTCGTTGCCGGCGATGGTGCGGCTCGGATACGACCACAAGCTGGCCACCGGTGTGATCGTGGCATCGGGCACCCTCGCCCAGATGTTGCCTCCGTCGCTGGTCCTCATCCTGCTCGCCCAACAGATGGGTGTCGGGATCCTGGGCTTGTTCGCGGGCGCCCTCCTCCCCGGACTGCTGATGTCGGGCCTCTACGTCCTCTACGCGTTCGGGATCTCGTACGCGAAACCGGGCACCGGCCCGGCGATGCCGAAATCCGAAAGATCCCTGACGGGCGGGATCCTCGCACTCGAAGTCCTCTTCTCGGTGATCCCGATCCTGCTGCTCATCGTTGCGGTGCTCGTCTCGATCTTCCTGGGAATCGCCACACCCTCGGAGTCCGGGGCGGTGGGAGTGGCCGGTGCCCTGTTGCTGGCGGTGGGCGCCTACTTCACCGACAAGTTCCTGGTTGCCCGCGGCGCCACGCACATCACCCCCAAGTGGCGTCTGACCTACAAGACCCTGAAGGAGGCAGGGCGATCGACAGCGAACATTTCGATCCTGGTGATGACGCTGTTGTTCGCCTCGACGTTCTTCTCCTACATGTTCCTGATACTCGGCGGATCGGACGCAACAGCGAACTGGTTGGCGAACATCGGCGGCGGCAAGACGGGCTTCGTCGTCGTGTCGATGATCGCCGTGTTCCTGCTGGGCATCAATCTCGAGTTCCTCGAGATCACCTTCATCGTGGTGCCGATCTTCGTCCCCGCGATGGACCTGTTGGGCTTCACCAACGCCGAGAAGATCTGGTTCACGGTGTTGATGGCGGTCAACCTCAACATGGCGTTCATCTCACCACCGGTGGGATTCAGCCTCTTCTATCTGCAGTCGGTGGCGCCGCCGGAGGTCAAGACCGCCGACATCCACAAGGGGGCGCTCCCCTTCATGGTGCTGCAAGGCGTGGCGCTGACGATTCTCGCCTTCTTCCCCGGCATCGTGCAGGCGTCCTTCGACATTTTCACCCTCGCCGAGTAGGCAAAGGAACAGTTGGCATCCGACAGGAGGAGATACGGATGAGCGAAGAAAGAGAACCTGTGGAGGGCGAGGTGACCGCCCCCGGATTGACACGGAGGAACTTCCTCGGAAAGGCAGGTGTCGGCATCGCCGGCTTCGCGGCGTCAGGCGCATTCCTGGCGGCATGTTCGCCTGCCGAGGAAGACACCACCGCCACGACCGGAGCCGACGGTGGCACCACCACGACAGCAGCAGGCGGCACGGCGACCACGGTCGATCTGTCCCAAACCGATGCCCCGGAGATCGCATGGGACATGGCCACGTCGTGGCCGCTGTCGCTGCCGACGCTGTTCGGTGGCGCCCAGATCTTCTGTGACACTGTCTCGCGTCTCACGGGAGGCAAGTTCCAGATCACACCACGCGCCGCCGGCGAGATCGTGGGTGGACTCGAGGTGCTCCCGGCAGTACGCGACGGCGGGGTCCAGTCCGGACACACGGCGTCGTATTACTACATCGGAATCAACACCGCGACGCAGTTCGGTACGGGATTGCCGTTCGGCCTCACCGAGCGCCAGCAGAACGCATGGCTCTACCAGGGAGGCGGGATCGAAGAGCTTCAGGCGTTCTACGCCGAAGAGTTCGGCATGATCCAGTTCCCAGCAGGCAACACCGGAACCCAGATGGGCGGGTGGTTCACACGGGAGATCAACACACCGGCCGATCTTCAGGGTCTGCGGATGCGCATCCCCGGCATCGCCGGTCAGGTGCTCTCGCGGCTGGGTGGTGAACAGATCACCATCGCCGGCGGCGAGATCCTGACATCGATCGAAACCGGGGCCATCGATGCCGCCGAGTTCGTCGGACCGACCGACGACCTCATTCTCGGCCTCGACCAGCTCGGGAGCACCTTGTTCTACTACCACCCCGGGTGGTGGGAACCGGGTTCGACGCTCGAGGTGCAATTCCCGCTG
Organism: Acidimicrobiia bacterium; assembly: GCA_035544575.1. Lineage (GTDB taxonomy): Bacteria > Actinomycetota > Acidimicrobiia > Spongiisociales > ZC4RG35 > DATHWB01. The sequence goes on along the minus strand of DATKEC010000007.1, from coordinate 12,767 downwards.
AGCGCATGGAACGAACTGCCCGAGGAGTACCAGATCGCCATCGAGATCGCGTCGAAGTCCTCGACGATCGAGATGATGGCGACCTATGACTTCCTCAACGCCCAGGACCTTCCGAGGATCCTCGAGTTCGCCGAAGTGCGCGAATTCCCCGAGGCCGTCATGTCGGCCTTCAAGACCGAGACCGAAGCGGTGCTCGACAGTCTGGCGGCGGACAATCCGCGGTTTGGCGCCCTCCTCGGTCCGTGGCGGGACTTCAGGGACAGCCAGGCCGCCTGGTTCGCCCTCGCGGAGTCCTCGATGTTGCGCGCCCAGCAGATCTGAGCGCCCCGCCGAGACCAAGAAGGCCCGGATCGAGGGATCCGGGCCTTCTTCATGACCGCTCCTTCCGCGGGCTGGATCGGACGTATACGTCCGATCTAACCCTGGGTACGGGAGGATGGGAACTCCCGAGGACTCCGACTACGTTGAGACTCCGACGACCATGAGCGTCTACGCCAGGTAGGGGGAACACATGGGCCAGAGCGGAATCATCGCGGGCATCGTGGCGATGCTCGTCGCGCTGGCAGCCATCCCGCCCGCCGCCGCCCAGGAGACAGAGCCCGTGGAGGCTCCGGTCTCCGGACGCGACACGCTTCTATCCGGGATCTATTCCGACCAGTGGGACGCGGGCCATGACCTCACCACACTCTCCTCGGTCACACCCATCCATCTCTCCCTGGCCGGCACGTTCCACACGCTGCGCGAGTCCGAAGACGGTTGGAGCCCCGAGGCCACCGACCGCCTGCTCGAACAGGTGTGGTCTGCCAAGGTGACACCTGTCGCCAACGTCAACGTCGGCTACACCGCCTTCCAGGTGGCCCGCGGCGATGCAGACGCCGAGATCGGATCGTGGGCTGCACGCGTGCGTACCTGGCTCGACCGGGGCGAGGGTCGATCTCTCCTCATCGCTCCGATGCAGGAGATGAATGGCAACTGGGTTCCCTACGGGATGGACCCGGGCAACTACCGCATCGCGTTCCGCCGCTTCGTGGACATCGCCCGCTACTACGGACTCGACGAGACGAGGGCGCGTTGGGTGTTCGCTCCCAACGGCTGGTCGGTGCCACCGCACTCCATGGCGGACTACTACCCGGGGCACGACATCGTCGACATGGTCGGTGTCTCCGCCTACAACTTCGGCTCACTCGTCGACTTCTGGACACCCGTCGAGTGGGCCATCACCGCCGCCCTCACCGAGATGCGCACCTTCGCTCCCGACAAGCCCTACATCCTGGCGCAGGTCGGCAGTTCGACTGCTGGAGGCGATCGAGACGAGTGGCTGCGTGAGATGTTCCGGGTGAGCATCCGTGACCCGAACGTCGTCGGGCTCGTCTATTTCAACTTCGACAAGGAGACGGACTGGAAGGTGTGGCGCAACCACGAAGTGGCCCACGGTTGGATCGACGGATCCGCCATGCGCGGAGTCCGACATGTGTGGCCGCTGACCGGGTGGTTCCAGCCGGGACCACTGGCGTTTCAACCGCACGAGGGGAGGTTCGCCGACGACGACTTGATCCCGGTTCGCGACGACATCGACTGGCTCGCCAGCCTCGGGATCGTCAGTGGCTGCAGCGAGCGGTCCTTCTGTCCCGATCAGGTGGTCACCCGCGGTCAGCTGGCTGCCCTGCTGACTCGCGCCCTGGCGCTTCCCCCATCGGAGACCGACGCGTACCCCGACGACGACGGGAGTCACTACGAGGACGCAATCGATGCCGTAGTGGCCGCCGGTCTGATGACCGGGTGCGACTCGAAGCACTTCTGCCCCGATGCCCCCGCCACCCGCCAGGTCCTTCGAGCGGCGCTGGAGGCAGCACCTCGTTCTGTACCGGATTCGACGTTCGCACCGACGCCCGATCCTGCGAAGGTCGAACCGATCTGTCCCACCGCCCGGCACTGTCAGAAGAAGTCCCTCACTCGGACATACGTGGCGGCGGCCATCGGCGCCTACCTGCGGAACGGGCCGGGAGCACCCGGGGCGGTGGACGACCCGGCCGACGATGTCGCCCCGCCGCGGCCGCCGTGGTGGATGCCGCCCCAGTGAGTCGTGCGCCTCAGGATTCGACGGTGACCATCACGTCTGTGTAGCCGAGGGACTCGACGAAGGTGGCGATCACGATTCGCGCCTCTTCGGACGCCCGTTCCAACAGACCGTTGTCGAGGGCGGCGGCAACGAGCACCTCTTCGGCGGCCAGACGCGCGGCTTGCTCGAGGTTCGGATTGCCTCTCGTGAAGAGGCCGGTGTCGCGGTCGTAGACCGTGGTCTGCTCCTCGTCGACGTCGACGTATCCGATCTCGGGAGCCGGGAGTCTGATCACTGCGACTCCGGTGGCCGGGTCCGCATCGATCGAGTCCGCTGTCATGGCCCGCAAGTCGACACTGGCGCCGATCCGCGCGACGACGAACATCGTCACGCTGTCTCCCGTCGCCCAGTTCAACCAGCCGCGGTCATCGGCCTTCTCGATCACGGTGTACTCGACCATCTCGAACGTGGTGAGTTGCGCGAGGTCTCGCAGCGCGGTGATCGTGACGGGACCGACGTTGGTGACTTCGCCCTCGCCGAAGATCCGATCCATCCATCCCTCGGTGGTGCCAATCCCGCGGCCGACGACGAAGGCGACCAGGGCCACCACGAGGAGTGCGCCGGCGATCAGCGTCTTGGTGGATCGGCTCATGACCGAATCCAACCACGCTCGGCGCGATATGCGCCAGTTGACTTCAATGGGTGCCCATGATCCATCCGCGTGCCGGCACCGTCGCCCTCCCCGATGACCTCGTCGACGTGGCGCACCTCGTCACCGAGTACTACGTGCGCCGCCCCGATCCGGGCGAGCCAGGACAACGCGTGGTCTTCGGGACGTCGGGCCACCGAGGATCGAGCCTGGAGGGCTCGTTCAACGAGGCCCACATCGCGGCCACCACCCAGGCGATCGTCGAGTACCGCTCGATGGAGGGGATCCACGGGCCTCTCTTCGTCGCACGTGACACCCATGCGCTGAGCGAGCCGGCCTGGGTCACCGCCGTGGAAGTCTTGGCGGGCAACGGTGTCACAGTGATGATCGACGACGCCAATCGTTATACGCCGACACCCGCTCTCTCCCACGCCATCCTCGGACACAACGGCAAGGGCGCCGAGAGTTCCCAACGAGCCGACGGGATCGTTGTCACTCCGTCGCACAACCCTCCATCCGACGGAGGTTTCAAATACAACCCGCCCCACGGCGGGCCGGCCGACACCGGCGCCACGTCCTGGATCGCCGATCGAGCCAACCAACTCCTGGAAGCTTCGAACCCGGGAATCGCACGTACCGATCTTCGAACGGCGCTGGCGGCAGACACCACACACCGTCACGACTTCCTCGGCAACTACGTCAGGGACCTCCCCGGCGTGGTCGACGTGGAGGCAATCCGACGGGCGGGGATCCGCATCGGAGCAGATCCGATGGGTGGCGCCGCGGTGGACTATTGGGATCGAATCGCCGACATCCACCAACTCGACCTGACGACGGTGAACCCGCTCGTCGACCCGACATGGCGATTCATGACCCTGGACTGGGACGGCAAGATTCGGATGGACTGTTCGTCGGCTCACGCCATGGCGTCGCTGATCGATGCCAAGGACCGGTACCAGATCTCCACGGGGAACGATGCCGACGCCGACCGCCACGGCATCGTGACCCCAGACGGAGGACTGATGAACCCCAACCACTTCCTGTCCGTGGCGATCGACCACGTGTTCCGCACCCGGGAGGCATGGCCACGGACCGCCGCGGTCGGCAAGACGCTCGTGTCCTCGTCGATGATCGATCGTGTGGCGGAAGCGCTCGACCGGCAGCTGATCGAAGTGCCGGTGGGCTTCAAGTGGTTCGTCCCCGGGCTGCTCGATGGATCGGTCGGCTTCGGCGGGGAGGAGTCAGCCGGCGCCTCGCTGCTGAGGACCGACGGATCGGTCTGGACCACGGACAAAGACGGCATCGCTCTGTGTCTTCTCGCCGCCGAGATCCTGGCGGCGACCGGGGAGACACCGAGTGCCCGCTATCGAACGCTCACCGAGATCCACGGAACACCTTCGTATGCCCGGATCGATGCCCCTGCGAACCGCGACGAGAAGGCGCGGCTCGGCCGCATGTCACTCGATCAAGTCACCGCCACCGAGTTGGCAGGCGACCGGATCACGGCGGTTCTGGTCGACGCGCCCGGCAACGGAGCTCCGATCGGAGGGCTCAAGGTCACCACGGACCAGGCCTGGTTCGCCGCGCGACCATCGGGAACCGAAGACGTCTACAAGATCTACGCCGAGAGCTTCCGAGGCGACCAGCACCTCGCGGACGTCCAGTCTGCCGCCCGGCACCTGGTGGACCAGGTCTTGGGCGGCTGATCCATCAGGATTCGCTCATCTCGACGCGCGCATCGACCGAGCGAGGCAGCGTCAGTCTGAACACGTTGCGTTCCGCTTCCCGCACGAAGACGAGATCCCCTCCTTGCAGCCGGGACAGCGTGCGGGAGACGGTCAGGCCGAGGCCGATCGAGCCTGGCATCGAGTGCGACAACTCCGCCCGGGCGTACGGAGCAAAGATCGCTTCGCGTCGATCGGGAGGCAAAGGCGGGCCGTCATCACTCACCTCGATCGTCGACCACGCGCCGTTCGAGAACACCGCGATCTGGGCGTCAAGGCCACCGTACCGGTAGGCATTGGTCGCGAGGTTCCGGACGATCTGTCGCACGCGGGATGGATCGGCGAATGCGGGCACCTCGGCGGCACTCCCGTCGAACCCGAGGCTGAGGTCGGGCATCGCGTCGAGGCACTCGGCAACACACGCACCGAGATCGATCATCCCTGGCCGCACCTGTACCTCGCCGATGTCGGCTCTGGCCCACACGAGGAGGTCTTCGATCAGGTGGGCCAGCTCTGAGCTGTGGAAGGCGATGAGGTGTTCGAACTCCTTGCGCTCTTCGTCTGAGTACACACCGGATGTGTCCTGCAACTCGTGAGCGAAACCGACGACAGCGGTGAGAGGTGTGCGCAACTCGTGCGCGACCGAGGCGAGGAATCGATCCTTGGACTTTATCTCTTCATGCAGTTGCCGCTCCGTTTCGCGCAGGTCGGTGCTGTCGTGGAGCGACAGCATCACGTTCGCGTAGTCCGGCACGCCATCGACCACGGGGACTTGCCACTTCATGTCGAGGTGGACGGTCCCCCCGTTCGCTCGGTTCGTCATGACCTCGTACTCGAGGGTGGTCTGGCCGGCGGCGATCGCCTCGAGTGTCGAGATGAAACCGGTCTCGGCGTTCTTGGTGTAATGCCGTACCAGCGGACCCGCTCCGATGGCGGAACCCAGTCGCTCCTCCTGCAATTGACGGGCGGCCGGGTTGAGATCGGTGATCATGACCCGGGAGAGGATGCTGCGGAGACGGCGATCGTCCTCCTCGTACCAGGTCCGGATGTCGATCCCCCGGTCGACCAGGCTCCGCACTTCCCGCTCGGCGGCCGAGTGATCTTCACGTTGGATTGCGATCGGTGCGTGCTCGAACAACCGCCGAAACCGGTCCTCGCTCTCGGCGAGGGCGGCCTCCGCCAGCAGCCGGTCCGTGATGTCCTCGACGATTCCGACGAACATTCGATCGTTCCCGGGAATCGAACTGACCTGGACACGTCCCCATCGCGGTTGGTCGACTCCCGCCCCACGGACATCGACGCTGGCGAGTCGGCCCGCGCCGATCGCGGCGACCAGCTCCTCGTGGAAACGACCGCGATGCTCCTCGGCGATGAACCGGGAGACCTCGAGACCGACGAGGTTGTCGTCGCCTCGACCCACGATCCTGCGGAACGCCTGGTTCGTCTGGATGATCTGGCCGCTGGCATTGCCGATGACGATGCCCACACCCGCATGCTGGAACGTCGCCTGGAAGGTGGCCTCGGATCGTGCGAGGTCGGCGAGCGCGGCGACTCGTTCCGCCTCGAGCAGCTCAGGGCGCCGCACCGTGTTGTGGGTGACGAGCGCGGCCAACAGGGCGACGATGACTCCGAACAGCCAGACCAGTCCCGTCACATCCGCGGTGGTGGGCCAACCCGTGGTGGGTCGCATCGCCATCGTCCACAGGGTGTCGGTCGCTCCGACGGCAATCGATCGAACCAGCGGGTCGCCGTCGAAGGCCTCGGGAGCACCCGCGATCACCCGGTCATCGCCGTCGAGGCGTACGCCGGCGACAAAGCCCCCCGGGACCGCGTTGAAGCCCGTGACGGCCGTGACCTCGTTCCAGTCGAGGATCACAGCCGCAAAACCCCAGAATTCACCTTCGGGCCCGTACACGGGGTGGCGGACCGCCAGGGCCTGACCTCCCTGGACGAGCTCGAACGGACCCTGGAGCACGCTGTTTCCAGACTCGATGGCCGGTTCGAGGTTGGCCCTGCGGTCAGCGTCGGCCATCAGGTCGAGTCCGACCGCTGCCTCGTTCCCCGCCAGGGGATAGACGAACTCGAGGATGTTGTCGGGAGCCAGCTGTACCGACCGGATCGTGTTTCCCTCCGCGACGAGCGCCTCTGCGAACACCGGAAAGGTGGTCTCGAGTGCGAGGTCTTCGAACTCGGTCAGTTCGACGAAGACGGCCATCGTGTCCGCCGCCGCGGTCTCACGGGCGATTGTGTCGCTCATCGTGCGTGCCAGGGCATCGAGCCGGGACGAAGTGTCTGCCCGGAGGTCGGACTTGTACGTGGCGCGGGCGGCGGTGTCGATCGCCGCGGTGAGCCCCAGCACGCAAGCGAAGACGATGAACGCGACCACACGCGCTTTGGACAAAACTGTTCGCACGGTCATCTCATCGGCGCGAAAGGCCGGATCATTAACCCCGGCATGTCGAAGCGGCGTCCGCAGCCATACTCGCCCCATGCCCCGCCCCTTCCACCAGGTCGACGTATTCACCACCGAGCCGCATCGAGGCAACCCGGTGGCAGTTGTGCTCGAGGCCGACGGGGTGGATTCCGAGGCGATGCAACGATTCGCTCACTGGACGAATCTCTCCGAGACGACGTTCGTGGTGGCGCCATCGACACCCGCAGCCGATTACGCCGTCAGGATCTTCACTCCAACCGAGGAGATTCCGTTTGTGGGCCATCCGACGCTCGGGACGTGCCACGCCTGGCTCGAGGTTGGCGGCCAGCCCCGTGATTCCGACCGAATCGTGCAGGAATGCACGGCCGGACTGATTCCGCTACGACGCTCGCACGACCGACTGGCATTCGCCGCTCCCCCGCTGCTCAGGGCGGGCGCGGTGTCTCCCGACGTCCTCCAGCGCGTCGTCGCACAACTCGGGATCAGCCGCACAGACGTTGTCGACGCGGCCTGGGCTGACAACGGGCCGGGCTGGGTTGCCGTTCTCCTGGCCGATGCCGAGGCGGTGCTGGCAGTCCGCCCAGGGTCCGTCGATCTCGACATCGGACTCGTCGGGTTCCATCCTCCGGGCTCAGAGACGGCGATCGAGGTGCGGGCATTCTTCCCGAAGGACGGGACCGCCGCCGAGGATCCGGTGACAGGCAGCCTGAATGCGTCTGTGGCGATGTGGCTCTCGGAGACCGGCCGCCTCAGTCCACCGTATGTCGCCTCCCAAGGAGCTTGCCTCGGACGGGTGGGCAGGGTGTACATCGACGCCGATCCCGACGGGACGATCTGGGTCGGCGGCTGCACCGTGACATGCATCTCCGGAGCCGTCGAAATCTGACGCCTTCGCCGGTAACACCCGGGTCAGTCGAACCCGAGATCCACCCGCCTCAGCAGTTGGGCGTTGATGGCCACGATGACGGTCGACACGCTCATGAGCACCGCAGCCACCGCAGGGCCCAGCACGATGCCCGCCCACGCCAGCGCACCAGCCGCGAGTGGAATCGCGACCACGTTGTACCCCGCCGCCCAGACGAGGTTCTGGACCATCTTGGCAAAGCCGGCCTGTGACAGCCGGCGGACCGCGACGACGGCCCGCGGGTCGTCGGAAGCAAGCACGATCCCCGCCGACTCGATCGCCACGTCGGTGCCCGCGCCGATGGCAATGCCAACGTCCGCCTGAGCCAGCGCCGGGGCGTCGTTGACGCCGTCTCCCACCATCGCCACCCTGGCGCCGGTCGACTGCAGTTCCGCCACCTTCGAGTGCTTGTCCTCGGGCAGCACCTCGGCAAACACTTCGTCGATTTCCAGGTCCCGGGCGACCGCCTCTGCCACGGACCGGGCATCTCCGGTGACGATTGCCACTCGCACGCCGAGTCGATGCAGCATGGCGACGGCCTGGGCCGACTCGGGACGGACTTCGTCCTCGAGCCCCAGGGCTCCGGCCAAGACCCCGTCGACGACCACATAGAGGATCGAGGCCCCACGGCGGCCCCACGCCGCGGTGGCGTCTTCGACGGGACTCGTGTCGATGCCGCGTTCGGTGACGTACGCGGGACCGCCCACCGCAACCCTCGCACCGCCCACCTCTGCCTCGACCCCGCGGCCGCTGAGCGCCTTGAACCCCGAGGCTGGCGGTACGGACCCTCGCTCCCGCCCAGCGCGGACGATGGCCCGCGCCAGCGGGTGTTCACTGTCCGCCTCGACCGCCGCCGCCATTGACAACAGTTCATCTTCGTCCCCGTCGACGGCGACCACATCGGACACCGTGTGCTGGCCCTTGGTCAGGGTTCCGGTCTTGTCGAAGAGCACCACGTCGACGGTCCGCATCCGCTCGAGGGCCAGGCGGTCTTTGACCAGAATCCCGCTGCGCGCCGCCTTCGATGTGGATATCGACACAACCAGGGGGATCGCCAGTCCAAGCGCGTGGGGACACGCGATGACCAGAACGGCAACCGTCCTCACCACTGCCTTGTCAGGCTCGCCCACCGCTGACCAGGCGACGACCGTCACGAGCGCGGCCGCCACTGCCACGTAGAAGAGCAGCGCCGCCGCCCGATCGGCCAAGACCTGGGCGCGGGATCGTGACCCCTGTGCCTGCGCGACCAAACGCCGGATTCCGGCGAGCGCAGTGTCCTCACCGACAGCCGAAACGCGCACCCGAATCGCGGAGTCCGTGGCCACGGTTCCCGCCACGACCCGGTCCTCCACGGATTTCGGGACGGGCCGGGACTCCCCCGTCACCATGGACTCGTCGACTTCGGCTGTCCCGTCGACGATCGTTCCATCCGCGGGGACCCTGGCGCCTGGCCTCACGAGGACGATGTCACCCACCGACAGACGGTGGAGCGGGACCAACTCGGTCGAATCCGCGGTCACGATCTCGGCTTCGTCAGGCAACAACTCCGCGAGTGCCGCCAGCGCGCCTCGCGCCTGACCGATCGCCCGCATCTCCATCCAGTGGCCGAGGAGCATGATCGTGACCAGTGCCGCCAACTCCCACCAGAACTCGAGATCGAACCAACCCAACGAGGTGGCGACCGAGGCGCCGAATGCGACCGAGATCGCCATTCCGATGAGAAGCATCATCCCCGGCTGGCGGTCCCGCGCTTCTGCCACGGCTCCCTTCAGGAACGGCGACCCGCCGTAAACGAAGACGACGGTGCCCAGCAACGGCGAGATCCAGTCGGAGCCCGCGAACACGGGAGCGGTGTAGCCGAACCAGTCCTGGACCATCGGGCTGTAGACGATGACTGGCAGACTCAGCGCCAGGGACCACCAGAACCGGTCCCGAAACATCGCGGGGCTGTGGCCCGCGTGCTTGTCATGTCCCCCGGCTCCGGCATGTTCGCTCGGAGCCGTGTCAGGGACGTGGCCGTGGTGGGAGGAGGGGTCGTGAACAGACATCGGGCGGCACCAACAGTATCGGACCGCCTTCAGCCCCGCTCGTACGGGACCGACGACGACGTCAGGACGGCCGTGTTGTCCGGGCGAAGAGATGGGCGAGCGAGCCGAAGGCGGCTATCTGCTCCAAAGAGGAATGCCACATCCCACAGCGGATCACTCGGGCGAACCCGGGAGGCGGAAGTGCTCGGACTCGAGGGCTGCACGCTGCAGCCCTCGAGCGCCGCGTTGTGGGTCATAAACTCAGACCAAACCGGGGGCTCAGTTCCCGGCGATGACGGTCGTGATCTCGCCGTCGAACGCTCGCTCCAAACGGCTCGGGAGATCCATCTTCAACCACCTCGACACACCTGCCTCTAGCGTCGAGAGGATGATCTCGTCGAAGGACTGGCCCTCCAGGGTTTCCTTGATCGCCCTGAACGGATCAGAGTCCCCCAGTGCACCCGTCACCGGTGCACCGCGGTCGCGGATCTCGCCAACGAGGTGGTCGAGTCGGTCCCGGGCCCGGGTCCAGGCTGCCTCGTCCGGATCGGGTCCTCCTTCGCCGTGAGGGATGGGAAAGGCCGCTCCCGACACCGACGCGCCCCCCAGGGCGGTGGCGTAGTCGACCGCACGCGTCACCGGCACGAGCACGTGGAACTCACAGTCGCCTTCGTCGATCCTGCGATGCAGCTCCTTGTGGAGTTGTTCGCCGCCGATGGTCTGGTTCGCCACGACGAGAATTGTGCGCATTGGTTCCTCCTCAGGACCGAAGAGCCCGAGGCCACGGACCGACGCAACACGCGGCCGGTCCATCACCCGGCCTCAGCGAATCCTACCCGTACTCCAACAGCGCATTCTGAGGCGTAGATTCATGTTTGAGGTCGCCGGCTTTCGGGTAGGACCTCGTCCGGCATCGCGACAAGGAGCAATTCATGCGAACTGGCGGAATCGGTGGAAGTCTGTTTCTGGTGGCGCTCGGGGCCGTCCTCTATTGGGGAGTGAGCGTCGAGGGAGAAGGTTTCAATCTGAACACAATCGGCGTGATCCTCATGATCGTCGGAGCGGTCGGGCTCGTGCTGACCCTGCTCATGTCAGCGGGCGGCTCGAATGGAGACAGCGACGTAACCATCATCGATCGCTGAGACTGCAACCGCTTCACAATCCCGCCGCGCACCGTGCCCGGCGGGATTGTCCGCGTTCAGAAGGCCCATTGCCGACACAATTTGCCGGCTGCCTCGGCGTCGCGGGCACGAGCGACGGTGTAGCTTGCTGACCGGGACGACACAGGAGGTCTGATGGACACGGCAGTGAAAGGCGAGGATCTGACACGAGTCCCCCTCTTCGAAGGGCTTGGCTCCTATGCGCTCAACGAAATCGCAGACCAGGCCGTCAAGACGTACGTCCGGCCGCACATGGCATTGGCCAAGCAGGGCGACCAGGGATTCGGTTTCGCCGTCATCCTCTCCGGGCACGCCGAGGTGAGGGTGAACGGAAACGTGGTCGCCACCCTCGGACCCGGCGACGTGTTCGGCGAGATGTCCCTGGCGACCGGCGCTCCCCGGAGCGCCGACGTCGTGTCCACCGAGCAGATGTCGGTCGCCCACTTCATGGTGTGGGACTTTCGCTCGATCGTCGACAAACACCCCGAAGTCAAGACGCGCATCGACCAGATGGTCGCCGACCGCTCCGGGTGACCGATCCCAAACCCTGGGTTCAGCACCACCTATATGGCGGGTTCGCTGCACCAGAACGGCCTGGATTGCTGAGACCGGAGGCCATGAGACAACGGAACCTTCCAGTTCGCGCCGCGGGGCGTGGGCCAACCTTCATAGAATCCCGCCCGACATCCCACAGACGGAGGCCTCGTGGTATCGATGCGGCAAGACGCGAAGCTCGCACTGTTGAAAGGCGTCCCGATCTTCAAGGGGCTATCCAAGAAGGAACTGGCCGCGGTGTCGAAAGCGACGGAGCAGCTCGAGTACGGCGCAGGAGAGGTTCTCGCTCGCCAGGACTCCGTTGGAAACGAGGCGTATGTCGTGGTCGAAGGGTCGATCACCGTCCGCCGCAACGGTCGCAAGGTCGCCACTCTCGGTCCAGGTGACGTTGCCGGCGAGATGGCGCTCCTCGACGACGAACCCCGCTCGGCGGATCTGGTGGCGGCACAGGACTCCGTCGTCCTGTACATCTCCCGCAGAGAATTCGGCGGCTTGCTCGAGGCGAACACGAAGCTGATGAGCAAGGTATTGAGAACGCTCGCCCAGCGCTTGCGAGAGGCGGACCGCAACCTGTACGGCTGAACCGGGCCGTCCCGCAGCCAGGGATCGGGAGGCGCCCGAAACTAGGCGTCACCTTCAGCGTCCCAGCGTGCAGCCACCGGTGGGCGCACTGCCGGGAGATGCCCACTGCCTTGGCCCCATGGGCCACCGGCCAACCGTCTTCTCGGACACGCCGGACGATCAGACGACTCCCACGAACATTGAGCCGGGCGTTACGGTGAGCCATGAAGACCTCCTTGTGGTTGATGACTGCAATCACCACTCCACTCGGAGGTCTTCACTCATCCAAGGACTGTCACCAACGTCCCGGCCGGGTACAACTAGCTAGCGCATGCCGGGGTATCGCCAGGAATCACAAGTGGCCCGCTCTCCGGTGCCCCGAAGAAGGTCGCGACCAGTACCGTCGGTGTTGTCCCAGGGTTGCGCGCCGAGTGGACATGGCCGTGTCCGGGATCGACGAAGGCCGTGCCAGCGGCGTACTCCCGCTCGTCGCAATCCTCTTGGATGTAGATGAGGCTGCCCTCGACCATGTTGACGATCACGGCCCCGGCGTGGCTGTGCCATTGGAACTGCGCCCCGGGTTGCACGGTGAATCTGGCGACGACGGTCCGGGACGGGTCGTCCTCCTTTACCACTGTGGTCCGCTCACCGTTCGGCTTGATCTTGACGAGCAGATGCACATCGTCGGTGAACA
>DATKEC010000006.1:0-8253 GCA_035544575.1 Acidimicrobiia bacterium | reverse complement strand
CAGTTGTCGACGGGAGCGTGGTGGACGCCGACGGACGAGATCGACTGCATCCACGGCAACCCGAACGTCCTGACCACCGACGCCGGTTCGTCCGGGTTGGCCCAGGGTTCTTCTGCCCACACCTGCATGGTGGAGGTCGAGCGTTTCATTGGACCGATCCCCGAACTCGACCCCTTCGGCCGATCTACGTAATCTCCCCTCCCCGCCCGGGTGGCTCTCGTTCGACATCGTCGTCGTCACTCGACTACTCGAAGCGGGCGGGCGATGGCTACCGAATCCAGCGATCCAGCACGGGTGGGACGAATCCGCCCTTCGCGCGGGCACTTGGCTCAGCGCGCGAGCGCCGCCTTCGCACGCCAGAGGTCGCAGGTTCGATCCCTGCAGGCCCACCCGGAAACTCCCGGTAAACGGGTTCCTTAGCGACCATGAGCTCATGTGCCGTCATCGATCACCGAGGTTCGCCTCGGGTCCGTAAGGTTTCCGACGCCCCGGCGGTGTCGACGTGCGAGTCCTGGGACTGGAGGTGTTGAGACATGGGGAACGCCAACGCTGTCCGGATGTCGTGGGCAGTCGTTGCATGGGCGATGATCGCGGTCGCCTGCACCCCCGGCAGCGGGCCGGGGACGACACCCGAGATCCGTTCTCCGACATCAACCAGCATCACTACGTCCGCGCCGCCGACGACCACGACGACCACGCGGCCGCCGCCAGTCCTGTCGGCGGAAGCCGAGGCGTATCTACGGGAGGCGCTCGACCTCATGCGGATCTGGTCGATCAACCGCGAACGGGTCGACTGGGATTCGGTCGAAGCCATCGCGTTTCGCCAAGCTGACGGGGCTGAGACAGCGGCGGACACCTACCCGGCGGTCGCGACCGCCGTCAGGTCGCTCCGGGATGGCCACTCGTTCTTCCTGACACCGAGCGAAACCCGGCTGCTGTTCGATGGGGAGGCGCGATTCGATGCGCCGATCGTCGAAGTCCGTCCCGATGGTCTGGGCTACGTGTCGATCGGCGGGTTCCGGGGCAACATCGGCGAGCAGGCCGACGCCTACGCCCGCTCCCTCGCCACGGCGATCGCTGGTTCCGCCACGCGAGCGTGCGGCTGGATTGTCGATCTCAGGGAGAACATCGGCGGCAACATGTGGCCGATGGTCGCCGGTCTCGCTCCCCTACTGGGCGAAGGCGAGATCGGGTCATTCACCTATCCTGACGGGACGGTGGAACCGTGGCGGCTCGAGGCCGGCGTCGCATGGTGGGACGATCAGCCAATGACCACCTACGAAGTCCAGGTTCCGGAGGCACAGCCGCCGGTGGCGGTGCTGATCGGCCGGCAGACCGCCTCTTCCGGGGAAGCCACGGCCGTCGCGTTCCGAGGACGGCCAAACACGCGCACGTTCGGACAGCAGACGGCCGGCCTCACCACCTCGAACGAGCCGCTCTATCTCAGCGATGGGGCAATGCTGGCGCTAACCATGTCGGTGTTCACCGATCGGACCGGGCATGCGTTCGGTCAAGACATACCAGTCCAGCCTGACCAGTCGATCGATGGCGACCCGGTCGATCCCGCCGTCGAATGGCTCCACGATCAGTCCGCTTGCGCCCATTCCTGATGCGGCGATCGCCTTGACCCTACGCAACCTGTAGAGAACGACCAGGAGTGTCTTCTTCGTAGCGGCGAGGAGGCCGATCATGACCGTTTCCCGTGCCGGAAGAGCGCTATGCGTCAGTGACCGTCTTGGTCTCGGTCGCCGCGAGGAACGGGGAACCGAACGTCCTGGTATTGGTCGCCAGGATCGGAGTGTCGCTCCGGCGTCGAAGCGAGGGGTTTGGTGGGCTGCCGGTGCCGGCAGAGGCCACCGTTCGCACGGAACACCAAACCTGCGCCGGGTAGCGTCGGGCATATGACAACGGTCACCTTTCTGTTCACCGACATCGAAGGGTCGACTCGTCTGTGGCAGGCACACCCGCAGGCCATGCCGTCCGTCCTCGCCCGACACGACGAGATCGTGCTGGGCGTGATCGGCGCTGTCGGGGGGACCGTCTTCAAGCACACCGGGGACGGCGTGGCAGCCGTGTTCGAATCGGCAGCGTCCGCCCTTGCCGCCGCGACCGACATCCACGGGAGGCTCGCTGCCGCCGAGTCTTCCGACATCGGTCCGCTTCGGGTCCGGATCGGTGTCCACACCGGTGAAGCCGAACCCCGTGGCGACGACTGGTTCGGCCTGACCGTCAACCGCACGGCCCGCATCATGTCTGCCGGTCACGGGGGCCAAACCCTCCTCAGCCGGGCCACCGCCGAACTCGTCGCCGACGCCGGAGTCGACATCCAGGACCTCGGCGAGCATCGTCTGTCCGGACTCGACCGTCCCGAACGGATCTACCAGCTGTGCGCGCCGGGACTACCGACAGAGTTCCCTCCGCTCACCACCGTGGGGATCGCCAACGTCCATCTACCCCACGCCCTCACTGAGCCGATCGGCCGCGAGCAGCTGATCGCACACATCCACAGTCGGCTCGAGGCCGGACCGGTGATCACTCTCACCGGGGTGGGTGGTGTCGGCAAGACCACCCTCGCCCTCGCCGTTGCCGCCGAGCCACCGGACGGGACCGAAGGGGTCTGGTTCTGCGACCTGGTGCCCGTCACTGAGCCCGACCGAGTGGCAGCGGCCGTTACGGCGTCGGTCGGGCTTCCCGCCGACGACGCCACAAAGGCCGCCGACCGGCTCGCGCAATGGATCGGCACCCGGCCGGTCCTGCTCGTCCTCGACAACTGCGAACACGTCCTCGACGGGGTCGCGCCACTCGTCGACCATCTCACCCGTGCCTGTCCTGGATTGACGATCCTCGCCACCAGCCGGGCGCCGCTCGGGGTCACTGCAGAACAGGTGATCCCCGTCAGCCCGCTCGAACCCGACGCCGCCGTTGAACTGCTGCGGCTCCGGGCGCAGGCGGCAGGCGCGGTGCAGATCGACGAACGGCGGCTCGCCGAGTTGTGCTCTCGACTCGACCGGCTGCCACTCGCCATCGAACTCGCTGCCGCTCGTCTCTCTCACCTGTCCGTCGACGAGATTCTCACGCGTCTCGACGAGCGGTTCCGGCTGCTGTCCGTCCGCCGGGGCGACCCACGTCACGCCACCCTGCTCGCCACCATCGACTGGAGTTACCAGCTCCTCGAGCCCGACGAACAGGCGATGTTACGGACAGCCGGCGTGTTCACTGCCCGCTTCGACCTGGCGGCGGCCGCCGCTGTATGGGGCGGTGACGAGTACGACGCAATTGACCTGGTCGGTTCGCTCGTCTCCAAGTCGCTGCTGACCGCCGAGGTCGTTGGGACCCCGACCGGCTACCGGCTGCTGGAGACGGTGCGGGCGTTCGCCCGGGAAAGGGCCGCGGAACTGGGGGAGACCGAAGCACTTGCCCGGGCGCACGCCGAGCACTATCTCCGCCAGGCACTCGCCCAACCACCGGTGCCGGGCGACCACCACCCCTGGACTTACGTGCTCGGCGAAGACCGGGCGACGCATTTTCAGGATCCGAACCGTCCGCAGGCGGTGCGCTGGCTCGTCGCCAACGATCGACTGGTCGACGCCGCCCGGTTCGCTGCGCGGCTGCTGCTCGTCGATTGGTACCGGCCGGACGCCGTCGAAGGGATCCTCCGCCGGGCGGAAGTGGCCGACATGCTCGACGATCGCAACGAGCGCGGCCTCTACCTGGCAGCGTCGGCGCTGCAGGCGAACATGGTCGGGCAGTGGGATGAGAATCAGGCATTCGCGGAAGCCGCCCTGGGTCCCGAAGTCCATCCCCACATTGTCGCCATCGCCGCCGCCCTCGCCGCCCAGATGGCAGCGATTCGCGGGGAGGACCGGGTGGAGGAGTTGGTGGACCTGGGACTGGAACGGCTGCCCGCCGAAGCGGTAGAACTACGACAGTTCCTGAGGGAACGACGCTGTGACGACATCATCCGGTGGCGGCTCGACGACGGGATCCGACTTCTCGACGAACTCCAGGCGGAAGGAAGCGTCTGGGCGACGTTCGAGCTTCTGATGTGTGGTGTGTTGGTCGGACGTGATCCCGAGCCGTTGATCGCCGGCATGGCCGAACAGCAGCTCGCCTCCCTATCCGGATACCGGGTCGCGCTCGGTCGCGCTTTCGTGGCTGCCGCCGCAGGCAACGCCGAGCAGGCGATCCCGCTGCTTGCCAATGCCGGAGACACGGCACTCCGATACCGGGGGTCGCTGTTCGAACACGACGTGCTGGTCGGTTGCGCCATCCTCGCCGAGGCCCAAGGCCGGCACGAGGAGGCAGCCCGGCTGCTGGCGGCGGTAGGTGGAAGCACCCGCACCCCGGCCAGCTTCGTCGTCTACCGCTGGTGCCGTGACCGGGTCAGGGAACGGGTCCCCCGAGAACGGATCGACGCCCTCCGCGCCGAGATGTCCGGCCGGGACGCAGCGACGGTGCTGTCCGAGGAGCTTGCTCGACTGGGTGGTTGACTTCGCTGATCGCACCCCTGTCGTTTCTCCCCCAAGAGCGTCAGCGACGTAGGGGGAAGCCCATCGGCTCGGAGTCCTCCTAGAAGGGGACCCCGACCGCCTCACAGAGGAAACGCATGAATGGCGTGGCGCGGCGGCACATTCCTGCGAACTGATCGATGAAGCCGTCGGCCGTGACCGTCTTCTGAGTCAGCCGTGCCGAGGCGACGAAGTCCTTCCGTCTGAGGTCCTCGACGAACCGGTGATCCGGGTCGAAGCCCTTTGGGGGATTGACCAGAGAGTCCCCGTCGAGGCTGAAGGCGGCCGTGAACGCCGGCGCGTGGGCCGCCCGCTTCCATCCCGCCGGGTCCTCGGAGATCGCCTCACGGATGCGATAGGCGACCTTCGTCTCGGGCCTCCACAGTCCGACACCGATGAATGTCGAACCTGGCTCGATGTGGAGGTAGTAGCCCGGGGCGTGGGCGTCCTTGGCCATGGTGTGGCGGAAATGCACCCCCGTGTTGGTCTTGAACGGAGCCTGGCCCTTGGCGAAACGAGCATCGCGATGGATCCGGTACAGCGACCCACCGACGACCCGGGCGTCGGCGGTGAAATGAGGTGAGATGGCTTTGAGGATGGGCGCGAACTGGGTGATGAACTCCAGCGCCGGCTCCTGGACGTTGGTGATGTAGCGGTCCCTGTTGGCGTTGAACCAGTCCCGGTCGTTGTTGGCGGCGAGATCGCGCAGGAAGGCATAGGTGGCGGGAGTGAAGTGACTGACCATGAGCGCAAGCTATCGGGTGGCGGTCACATGGGACAGAGCCTCGACGCCGAAGCCGATACCGTGTCGCCGATGCCACCCGCAATCGTTCACCTGCTGCAGGGCCTTCTCATGGGCACCGCCGATGCGGTCCCCGGCGTCTCCGGCGGAACGATGGCCCTCATCGTCGGCATCTACGGACGTCTACTGGCGTCGATCGGACACGGGTTTCGGGCCATTCTGTCCGTGGTCCGCCTCGACTGGCCGCGGATGCGCGTCCACCTGCGCGGCGTGGAGTGGGGACTCGTCGTTCCCCTCGGGCTGGGTATCGCGACCGCCATCGTGGTGGCGGCCGGGTTCGTACCGGATCTCCTCGAGGAACGCCCGGTCGAGAGCCGGGCGGTTTTCCTGGGTCTCGTGGCGGCGAGTCTCACGGTGCCATGGCGTCAGATTCGGGTCACCACGCGGCGGTCCATCGGCATCGCCGTCCTCGCCGCGGTCCCGGCATTCGTGCTCAGCGGTCTGCCGCCGGGAACCGTCACCGACCCCTCACCACCCGTGATCTTCCTTGGCGCCGCGTTCGCGGTGTGCGCCATGATCCTCCCCGGGGTCAGCGGCTCTTTCCTGCTGCTCGTCGTCGGGCTGTACGAGCCCACATTGCGCGCAGTCGACGATCGCGACATCGCCTATGTCGCGATCTTCGTCACCGGGATGGTGATCGGGCTCGGAACTTTCTCCCTTGTGCTCGGTCGGCTGCTCGCCCGCCATCACGACGTGACCATGGCTGCCTTGGTCGGGCTGATGGCAGGCTCGCTCCGCGCGCTGTGGCCGTGGCAGGACGAGGAACGAGGACTCCTCGCGCCGGTTGACCCCATCGTTCCGATCTTGTTGACGTTGCTCGGTGCGGCGATCGTCGTCGGCATCCAGGTCTTCGCCTGGCGTCGAGGGCGAATTGCCCCGACGCCGAGCGCCCCGCGCGACTAGAACGGTCCCATGACCCAGGTTCGGTTGCGGCCTGTCGACTCCGCAGACGTCGCCGCCGTGGCCGCGATGCTGGCCCACCCGGATCTGGTTGGTCGGCGGGGTCTCGACGGCGACAGGGATGCAGAGCGTTCGGCGACCGCTCTCACTGCTTCCGTCGACGGTCTGGTGAACCCTCAGGACGGAGACGCCTGGGTGGTCGATGCAGACGGTGTCATCGGCCTGGCGACGGCTGGATGGTGGTGGGACGCGCTCACGCCGTGGACACACATCGTCATCGATCCCGCCCACCAGCGGCTGGGGCACGGTTCGTCGGCTGCCGGCCTCGTTTTCGACCGGCTGTTCCTGACGACGGTGGCGGTGCTGGTCGAGTACAGCGTCCCCAGCTGGGATGCCGATGGCCTCTCCTTCGCCGACTCGCTGGGCGGCGAACGGACAGGTGCGCGCCGTCGATCGGGTCTCCGCAACGGTCGCTACCACGACACGGTGGGATTCGCTCTCCGCCGGCGGACTTGGGAGGACGCTCGTGCCGCTGGAAGGTGACATGATCCGTCTTCGCGAAGTGCGGGAATCGGATCTGGAGATGTTCGTTCGGCTGCGCAACGATCTCGCCACCCAGGCCTGGAGCCGAACGCTTCCCCCCGACTACACCGTCGAGATGATCCGGCGCCGCTACTGGGACCGCGACTTCTCCTATCGCCGGGACCACGGAATCTTCGTGGTCGAGTTGAAGGTCGGAGGCGACGTTGCCGGCATGGTGTCCTACTCCGACGTCGTCGACCGTATGGAGGCATCCTGGGGCCTGGCGATCGACGAGCGCTTCTGGGGCACCGGTGTGGCTCTCGACGCCGGAGACACCTTGCTTCGTTTCCTCTTCGACGAGTTGGGACTCCGGGTTGTGCGCCTCTACACCCACACGGGAAACCCACGGGCGGTCGCCGCATTCGGCAAACTCGGGTTCCGTGAGGCGGTGCGTGTGCCGAACGCCATCTTCAAATCCGGTCACCACGCCGACAACCTCTCGATGGACCTCCTCCGGGAGGAGTGGTTCGCGCTCCATCCCGAGCTCGAAGATCGGCTGATCGATCCGTTCGGTTCGTAACGGTGACGTAACGAGGCGCTGGGACGTTGTCGTGATGACTTGGCTCCGCGGCGACGGTTGTCGTCACTTACTGGGGTCTACTCGAACGGGGAGCCTCGTCCGGGCTGGTCGCGCTGGACGTTTCGGCTTGTCACGGCCGCCCTTCTCGGTGTCGTGCCGTCGCTGATGCTCCTCACCCGGACCGATGGCGATGACCGGCCGGGAGAACCCTGCCGATCGGTCCCGCGCTCGGGGTGGCAGCGATCATCGCCCGTTTCCGCCGATCTTCCGGTATCGAGCGTGCGTACGGTCACCTATCTTCTCGTGATCGCGCTACTCGGAGCGGGATACACCGGGATGGCGGTCGCGCTCCAGACGGTGCTTCTGTTCGAGGGCGGCCGTGGTGAGGTCGAATGTCGATCTCGAGGAGCTGACCGAACGGCCACCGAGACCGTGACGACCACGTTCGAACCGGGCCATGTGTCCCTGTGGATCCCCGAGAGATCATCCTGAGTCTGCAGACCTGGCAAGCTCGACAGTGTGAGACTCGATTCGATACCTCCATGGCTTGCCCGGGTGTGGGTCGTCGGCGGCGTCGCGGCCGGCATTGGAGCGATCCTCGGCGTGGTCATCGGCTGGATTCTGGTGGGCACCGCGGCCGCCGCGGTGACGGACACCGTGACGATGTCCCGTCAGGCGTTGACAACGGTCGGTGAGTCGACCCGCCTGGTCGATGATGTCTTCGACGACGTGGCAGATTCGTTGCGCGACGTGCAGATCACGCTGGCCGACACGTCGCTCACGCTCACCCGGGCCTCGGCGATCACGAGGAACCTCGGCGAGGTGGTCACCGAGGAGATACCGGCCTCCGTCGATGCGGTCAGAGAGTCGCTTCCCGGTCTCGTCGACACCGCCCGGGTCATCGACACCACCATGCGCGGCCTGGCGTTCTTCGGTGTGGC
>DATKEC010000005.1:0-52410 GCA_035544575.1 Acidimicrobiia bacterium | reverse complement strand
CGGCCCGTTGCGAGTCGCACGGCGACGATTCCGATCGCGACGATTCCGCTGGCGACGATGGCCGGCCAGAGCCCAAAGATGGCATTGGCCACGACGAAGACCAGGGGCGAGAGGATTCCGTCTGCCACCCCCGAGCGGCCGGACATGAGCCCCCGAACCTCGTCGAGCAGTTGTCGGCCGGTGCTGCGTTCCACCCACCCGATCGTAGGATGCGCCGGTCCCGTCCGATCGAGTCACTCACCGTGGAGGAGAGACTCGGGTGAGTGCCGTCATCTCCGGAACCGGCGTGGCCCGGCCGCCCAACGTGGTCACCAACGACCACCTCGCTCGCATCATGGACACGTCCGACGAGTGGATTCGCTCCCGATCGGGTGTGGCTCAGCGGCACTTCGTGGAACCGGGTACGGGCTCCAGCGATCTGGCGGTAGAGGCGATCCAGGCCGCCCTCGACGACGCTGGGGTCGATGGGTCGTCGGTGGACGTCCTCGTCACGGCCACGATGACCCCCGACGTGATGAATCCGGGGATCGCCGGGCTGGTCCAGCACAAGCTGGGACTGGGAAGGATCCCCGCCTTCGACCTGCGCCAGCAATGCAGTGGGTTTCTCTACGCACTCGACCTCGCAGACTCGCTCATCGGCTCGGACCGGGCGGACACGGTGGTTGTCGCCGGCGCCGAAGTCCACGCCGGGTACCTCCCGTGGGGTCATGCCTGGGAGATCGCCCTGGGGCGCAGCGACCGCCGGGCCACCCGGGCCGAGCGGGAGCGGGCCACCGCGCATCGAGGGTGGAGCGTCCTCTTCGGCGACGGCGCCGGGGCGATGGTCCTGCAGCGCTCCGCAGTGGCCGGTGTCGGCGTCCTCGGGTCAATCCTCCGCACAGATGGCAGCCAGTTCGAGCTGATCGTGGGAGGCGACTTCGGATTCGTGCACCGCCCATACATCTCCGAGGCGATGCTGGCCCAGGAACTTCACCTGCCGCGGATGGATGGCGGCGGTCTCTATCGCCACGCTGTCCGGCTCATGCCCGAGGCGATACTCGAGGTCCTCGACAAGACCGGCTACTCCTTGGACGATCTCGACGTAGTTGTCGCTCACCAAGCCAATGAGCGCATCCTGGCGGGCGTGCGCCGTCAGCTCGGGGTGGACGAGACGTTGGTTCCGTCGAACATCGCCGAATGGGCCAATACGACCGCCGCCACGCTGCCCATTCTCTTCCACGAGCTGCGAGCCGCCGGTCGCATCATGCCTCAGACCCTCGTGTGCTTCACGGCATTCGGGGCCGGCGCACACTGGGGAGCGGTCCTTTATCGCCAACCGTGAACGGTGGTGCTTTCGCTTGCGGCCATCGCGGACGACAATGGGCGGCGACCACCATGCCAAGAATCCGCGCAGAGAGCATCCAAGCCCACAAGGCACTGACCCGCAGTGACATCGTCGACGCCGCCCACGAGATCCTCGCCGAGATGGGGTCAGCTGACATTTCCCTCGCCGAGGTGGCTTTCGCCGCCGGCATCGGCCGCACGACCCTCTATGAGTACTTCCGAGACAAGGACGATCTGATCGCGTCTCTGGTCGAGGAGCGTCTGCCGATCGTCGTCGACGACATGATCGATTCCGTGCGTGGCGTGTCCGGCGTAGAGGCCAGAATCCTGGCCCTTGCCTCCGCCACGGTCCGATTCGTCATCTCGGATCCGGTGCTGGGCGTGATCCTGCACCGCGAGCTGCCCCGGCTCTCGGCGGAAGCGCAAGCCAGGATCAGGACAGCCCACGCTCACCTGGCCGACGAGATGACGGCGACCTGGATGCGAGGCGTCGACGAGGGTGTCTTCCGGAGGATGGCGCCGGATGCCGCCGGCCGCTTCATGAACGAGCTGATCATGGCGGCCGCCAAGATCCTGATCTCCTCGCCCGACGCCGAACGGCGCATCGACGAGGTGCTTGGGGACCTCGAACGGTTCCTCCTCGGCGGTTTGCGCCGCTGATCTACGCTGCGGGGCGTGGACGACCAGTCTCGGTACCTGAACAGGGAGTTGTCGTGGCTCGACTTCAACCAGCGGGTGCTCGCGCTCGCCGAGGACGACTCGATCCCCCTTCTCGACCGTGCCCGATTCCTGGCGATCTGGGCATCGAACCTCGACGAGTTCTTCATGGTCCGTGTGGCAGGTCTCAAGGAACAGGTCGCGCTCGGTGTCCGGTCGACCTCGCCCGACGGCATGTCACCGTCCGAGCAACTGGACCGGATCGGTCCGATCGTGGCGGACCAGTACAAGCGAGCCGACAGCCTCTTCCTCTCCGAACTCGCCCCGCGGCTCTCCGCGGCCGGGATCGGATTCGGCGACTACTCGACGCTCGACGACGACGACCGCGCCTATCTGGACGACCAGTTCCGGTCCAGGGTGTTTCCCGTCGTCACGCCGTTGGCGGTGGACCCCGCCCACCCGTTCCCCTACATCTCGAACCTGTCGCTCAACCTCGCGATCCTCGTTCGAAACCGTGACACCAACCAGACCCGCTTCGCCCGTATCAAAGTTCCGCCCATCCTCTCGAGGTTCGTCGTCATGCCAGACGGCGAGCGCTTCGTCCCGCTCGAACAGGTCATCGCCTTTCACCTCGGCGAGTTGTTCCCCGGGATGGAGATCGTCGAACACCACGTCTTCCGAGTCACCCGAAACGCGGACTTCGAGATCGAAGAAGACCAAGGCGGCGACCTCCTCCAGACCATCGAGTCGGAGCTGACTCGCGGGCGTTTTGGCCGGGTCGTCCGTCTCGAGATCCACGAGTCGATGTCACCCGCCGTCCTCGACCTGTTGATGCGGGAGATGTCGATCTCAGAGACCGATGTCGTGCGTGTCTCGGGGCCGCTCGGGCTGGCCGGACTCTCGGTGGTCGCCGACCTGCCGCGCGACGACCTGACCTGGGAGCGATGGAACTGGACGACCCAACCCCGACTTGCAGCCCGCGGCGGAGACGCCCCCGATCTCTTTGCCACCATCCGTGCCGGAGACGTGCTCGTCCACCATCCCTACGGATCGTTCACGACTTCGGTCGTCGAGTTCCTCGACCAGGCGTCGCGGGACCCGAAAGTGCTGGCCGTCAAGATCACGCTCTATCGCACCTCGAAGGACAGCCCCATCATGCGTGCACTCATGGAGGCCGCCGACGAGGGAAAGCAGGTGGTCGCCCTCGTCGAGTTGAAGGCTCGCTTCGACGAGGAACGGAACATCGAGTGGGCTCAAAAGCTCGAAGACTCCGGGGTCCATGTCGTCTACGGGGTGGTCGGATTGAAGACCCACACCAAGATCGCCCTCGTCGTCCGCGACGAAGGAGAGACAATCACCCGCTATGCCCACATCGGGACCGGCAACTACAACGACACGACCGCCCGGACCTACGAAGACATCGGGCTGTTCACCGCCGACCCCGCCATCGGGGCTGACTTGACCGATCTCTTCAACTTCCTGACGGGTTACTCCCAACAGCGGCGATACCGCAAACTCGTCGTCAGCCCGGTCACCGCCCGCGTCGAGCTCACGAGCCTCATCCGCGCCGAGGCGGAGAAGGCGAGTGCCGGCCACATCGCGATGAAGATGAACTCGCTGGTCGATCCGGGGATGATCGACGAGCTGTACGCCGCTTCCCGGGCCGGCTGTCGGGTGGAGCTGGTCGTCCGCGGCATCTGCTGTCTCATCCCCGGCGTCGCCGGGCTGAGCGAGCGGATCGTCGTGCGCTCGATCGTCGGGCGATACCTCGAGCACTCCCGGATCTATCGGTTCGGGGCGCGCGGCCACGATCGGACCTACTTGATCGGCTCCGCGGATCTGATGCAGCGCAACCTGGATCGTCGTGTCGAAGCACTCGTGCCGGTCGAGGATCCCGATCTGCAGTTCCGTCTCGACGAGATCCTCGAAGTGTGCATGGCGGACGACTCGCTCGCTTGGGAACTGGGAGCCGACGGGATGTGGGCGAAGGTTCCGACGCTGCTCGGCGTGGACACCCACACCACGCTGCAGGGTCTGGCCGAGGCCCGCGCCGTGGCAACTGTCGACTGAAGGGCCTCGGCTGACCCCCTCGGACTGAGCGGCGCCGGCGCGCCAACGTTCATCTGCTGTTCACCGATCGGCGGACTCCGATTCACCCGGCCTTCGTAGCTTGGCCGCGGGCGTGGGGTTGAGACCCGTGCCCACAGTCCCTGACTGTTCCAAAGAACGCATGGCGAACCGGAGGAATCCAATGACCAGGACCCGCAGGCTGAAGACCTTCGAGATGACATCGTTGCTTGTGTTGCTGGCACTCGTCCTCGCCGCGTGCAGCAGCGCCGACTCCGGCGACGCCGTCACCTCCACCTCCACCCCGGCGACGACCACGGCGCCGACGGGTGACGGCGAGCCGGTGGGCGAGGTGGATCCGGTCACGGGTCTGCCGGTCATCGATCCGTTCGCCGTCGAAGGCAACATCGTGACCGCTGGATCGTCGACCGTGTTCCCGCTCTCCGAAGCGGTCTCTGCCCTGTTCATCGACGAGGGCTACGGCGGCCAGCTCACCGTCGACTCGATCGGGTCCGGCGGGGGATTCGAGCGCTTCTGCGTGGCCGGCGAATCCGACATCTCCAACGCCTCGCGACCCATCAACGACGAAGAGGTGGCGGCGTGCCAGTCGATCGGCCGTGATCCGCTCGAGTTCAGGGTCGGGACCGACGCCCTGGCGGTCGTCGTGTCCACGGGCAATTACTTCGTCGACGGCCTGACGCTGGAGGAGTTGGCCCTGGCCTTCTCGACCGCGACCACGTGGGACCAGGTCAATCCGGCGTTCCCGGCTCATCCGATCGCCAAGTTCTCGCCGGGGACCGACTCGGGCACCTTCGACTACTTCGTCGAAGAGGTCTTCGACGAGGACGAGGGTCCGATCCTGGCCGCCGATCCACAGCTCTCCGAAGACGACAACGTCCTCGTACAGGGCGTGTCCGGAGACGGGTGCACCGAAGGGGATCTGACGACGACGTGCGCGATCAGCTACTTCGGATATGCGTACTTCACCGAGAACACCGACATCCTGAAGGCGATCGCCATCGAAGGTGTCGAGCCGAGCGCCGAGGCGGTCAACGCCAACACGTATCCGCTCGCCCGTCCGCTGTTCATCTACAGCGCACCCAGCATCATCGCCGAGAAGCCACACGTCGGTCAGTTCATCGCCTTCTACCTGAACAACGTCAACCAGGTGATCGACGCGGTCGGCTACTTCCCTGCTCCCCAGGAGATCATCAACGCCGCGGCGGCCGAGCTGGCCGCCGCGATGGGGATGTGAGCGAGATCACATCCCAGGTGGTGGCGGTCCCTCGGGGCCGTCACCAACCCCGCCGGCTTGGTCCGTTGAGGCGAAGGGAGTCTGGATGACAGCTGACACATCCCGGGCGGTCCCGGCGTCCCTCGCCAAGCGCTCGCGTCCGACCGAGACCCTCATCCAGGGTTTCTTGTTCCTGTGCGGAATGCTGTCGATTCTCACCACGGTCGGCATCGTCTACGTTCTCGGCAAGGAAGCACTGTTGTTCTTCCTCGACGACCAGGTCACGGTCGCCGAATTCTTCACGACCACTCGCTGGCAACCGCAGCTTCTCGAGTTCGGGATCTTTCCACTCGTGCTGGCCACGCTCATGATCAGCGTGATCGCACTCCTGGTTGCGCTGCCGCTGGGGCTCGCCTCGGCGATCTACCTCTCCGAATACGCCTCGAGCCGGGTCAGGGGGATCATGAAGCCGATTCTCGAGATCCTGGCCGGGATTCCAACCGTCGTTTACGGCTACTTCGCGCTCACGTTCATGACACCACTGCTGCGTTCGATATTCGGCGTCAGCGTCGTCGAGATCTTCAACGTGGCGTCGGCGGGTCTCGTCGTCGGCATCCTCATCACGCCGCTCATCTCGTCGCTCGCCGAGGACGCCCTCCACGCGGTTCCTATGGATCTTCGCCAGGCGGCATATGGGCTGGGCGCCACGAAGCTCGAGGTCTCCCTCAAGATCGTGGTCCCGGCGGCGCTGTCGGGAATCACCGCTGCGTTCGTGATCGCCATGTCCAGGGCGGTCGGCGAGACGATGGTCGTGGCGATCGCCGCCGGCGCCTCTCCACGCAACTTCACCTTCGGCCAGGATCCGCTGTTCGGAAAGATCCTGAATCCTTTCGTTTCCGGTGAGGCGATGACGGGCCACATCGTGCGGATCTCGAGCGGGGACCTCTCCTACAACTCCATCGACTACAACTCGATCTTCTCGATCGGCCTCACGTTGTTCGTGATGACGCTCGTGCTCAACATCGTGAGCCGCCGCTTCGTCGAACGATTCCGCGAGGTGTACGAGTGAGCGTCGCCGCCCCCGAACGCCTCCGCCACGACTTCCCCGAAGACGACGAGTTTCTCGGCCAGCTCCAGACCAGACGGAGGAAGGCGGGGCTGTCGTCCGCGCTGTTCCTCCTCGTTCTCGTCGTTGCGGTAGCGGCGCTGGTCACACTTCTCTACACGATCACCAACGAGGCGTTCGGTCTGGTGGCCATCGTCAACCAACAGGAGCCAGCAGCTGTTGTGGCCGCAGCGGGGTTCGATCCCGAGCTGGTCTCGCTCGAGGAGATGGACAAGGACGACCTCATCGATGTGCTCGTCGCCAACGTGTCGACCAATGTGGGCCGTCGCTTCGAGCGCGAGCAGCGCTTTTACGAGGACCGGCTCGTGTTCGAGCCCCGTGGTTCCTGGGACGACCTGTGCGCCTCGCAATCGCCTGCACCCGGCTGTACGAGCGCTCCCCGGGACGAGTCGAACGTCTATCAACTCGTGCTCGAACGTGTCGTGGTGGCCGACGTGGTCGCCACCTACCAGCTCACCGAGTCCTACCTGGACCGGGACCGGATCGAAGCCGAGGTGGCCGAGCGGCACCCGGAAGCACGCCTCGAATTCCGGGCGTGGCTCACCCGCAGGTTCGTCACCACTCCGCAGTCTTCGACACCGGAAGTCGCCGGCGTGCGGACCGCGCTCCTCGGCTCCGTCTGGGTGATCGCGATCACGATCCTGTTCTCCGTGCCGGTGGGCGTGGGTGCGGCGATCTACCTCGAGGAGTACGCCCAACCCAACCGTGTCAACCGGCTCATCCAGACCAACATCAACAACCTCGCCGGTGTCCCGTCGATCATCTACGGGATGCTCGGTCTGGCTGTGCTGGTGCGGACTCTCGAACCGCTCACATCAGGTTCGTTGTTTCTGGGGGATGGACGAGGTGTCTCCGAGAACGGTCGCACCATCCTCGCCGCCGGGCTGACACTCGGACTCCTGATCCTCCCGATCATCATCATCGCCGCCCAGGAGGCGCTCCGGGCTGTGCCCGGCTCGCTCCGGCAGGCGGGAATGGCCCTCGGTGCGACGAAGTGGCAGACCACGAAGAGCCACATCCTCCCGGCTGCGCTTCCCGGAATCCTGACCGGGGCGATCCTGGCGGTGGCACGCGCGATCGGGGAGACCGCTCCCCTGATCGTGGTGGGGGCGTCGACCTTCATCAATGTCGACCCGTCCGGGCCGTTCTCGAAGTTCACGGTGCTGCCGATCCAGATCTATCAGTGGACGGCGCGACCCCAAGACGAGTTCCGCAGCATCGCCGCCGCCGCCATCATCGTCCTCCTCGTGCTCCTGTTGACCCTCAACGCGACGGCCGTGATACTCCGCAACCGGTACTCGAGGAGAGTCTGAAATGACCAGAACCAGCGACACGGAAGTGAGTCGGATCGTGACCGAGAGCACCGGGACTTCAACCGCTTCGCCCACCTCGGTCGCCGAGCCCCCGATCATGGCGACCCAGGAGCTCTCCGTGTACTACGGCGAGTTCATGGCGGTTCGCGACGTGAACATCGCCTTCCCCAGAAACGAGATCACTGCACTCATCGGGCCGTCGGGTTGCGGCAAGTCGACGGTGCTTCGCTGCCTCAACCGCATGAACGATCTGATTCCGACCGCCCGGGTCGAGGGTGCTGTGATCTACGCCGATCGGAACATCTACGCCACAGACATCGACCCGGTCGAGATACGTCGCCGGGTCGGGATGGTCTTTCAGAAGCCCAACCCGTTTCCGAAGTCGATCTACGAGAACGTGGCGTGGGGGGCTCGCATCAACGGCTTCAAAGGCACGAAGGCCGAGTTGGCGGACCTCGTCGAACGCGCCCTGCGCCAGGCAGCTCTGTGGGACGAAGTCAAGGACAAGCTCGATGAGTCCGGCTACTCGTTGTCCGGAGGACAGCAGCAGCGACTGTGCATCGCCAGGGCACTTGCGACGAGCCCCGACGTGCTGTTGATGGATGAGCCCTGTTCCTCCTTGGATCCGATCGCCACGCTCCGGATAGAAGAGCTGATGCTCGGACTGAAACGGGACTATTCGATCGTGATCGTGACCCACAACATGCAGCAGGCAGCTCGCGTGTCGGACCGCACGGCCTTCCTCTCCGTCGACGTCAACGACACGGGCCAGCGCACTGGCCGCCTGGTCGAGTACGACAGCACCGACAAGATCTTCACCGCCCCGTCCGAGAATGAGACCGAGCAATACATCACCGGCCGGTTCGGCTGATCGGGGAAGCAATGGTGGACCAACGAAGCCACTTCCATCAGGAACTCGAGTCACTCGAGCACGTGATGCTCGACATCGCCGAACAGGCAGAGGGAATGGTGGGCGCGGCGGTCGAAGCCCTCGTGACCCAGAACGGAACCCTCGCATCTGACGTCGTCGCCCGTGACGACGAAGTCGACCGCAAGCACAACGACGTGCACGGGCGGTGGATCAACCTGATGGCACGTCAACAGCCGATGGGGAGCGACCTGCGGCTCATGTCCGCGGTCCTCCACCTCAACATGACCCTGGAACGGACCGGCGATCAGTGTGTGAACATCGCCAAGCTCGCCCGGCTGACCAGCGGACTGCCGACGAGTGACCGGATCATCGAACAGATTCGGGAGATGGGTGACCTGGTGCGGCCGATGATCCGCACCGCCGCACAGGCCTTCGTACGCCGGGATGCCGACGAGGCGAGGTTGCTCCCGGCGATGGACGAACCGGTGGATCGGATCAACCGGCGGATGTACCGAGAGGTCGTTGCGTGCGGGCCCAACCCGAAGCTCCTCGAGTGGGCGACGCACATGATGATGGCGGCCCGAGCCCTCGAGCGGATCGGCGACCAGGCCGTCGACATCGGAGAACAGGTCGTGTTCCTCGTGACCGGCGACTTCCACGACTTCAACGAGGAGGGGATCTTCGGACGTGGCGACGAGACCTGAACCGCGGCATCGCGTGCTCGTGGTCGAGGACGAGCCGAGCTTGGTCGAGTCCATCTCGTATGCCCTCGAGCTGGAGGGTTACGAGGTCATCTCGGCTGTCACGGGTCGCGAGGGTGTCGAACAGGCGAGGATCGCCAATCCGGCGGTGGTGCTGCTCGACGTGATGCTCCCCGAATCCTCCGGGCTCGACGTGTGCCGTCAGATCCGGTCGAGCTCGGATGTGCCGATCATCATGCTCACTGCCCGGGACTCCGAGGCGGACAAGGTGGCCGGACTCGAACTGGGCGCCGACGACTACGTCACCAAGCCCTTCTCGATGCGGGAGCTCATGGCGCGGGTGCGCGCCCAGATTCGCCGCTCGGCGCGATCGGGGACCTTTGCGGTCAACAACGAGGTGTTGCGAGGGGCGGGCGTGGAGGTCGACGTCGATGCTCACGAAGTGCGAGTCGAGGGTGTGACGGTCGACCTCCGTCCCAAGGAGTTCGACTTGCTCGAGTCCCTCATGAGGCGCAAGAACCGGCTGGCGACCCGGGATGTCCTGATCGACGACGTCTGGGGTCCGAGCTACTTCGGCGACACCAAGACCCTCGACGTACACATCAAGCGCATCCGCCACAAGATCGAGAGGGACCCTGCCCGACCCGAACGGATCGTCACGGTGCGCGGGCTCGGCTACAAATTCATGGATGAATGAAGTTCGCGCGCCCGGTCGAGGGAGCCTGGCCGGACGGCTGCTGACGACCTATGCGGTCGTCTTCATATTGGTCATCGGGTTTCTCGGGCTGTTGACCCTCGACGGCTCGGAGAGGGTGTTGCGTCGTCAGGCCGTCGAGTCACTCGAACGCGAAGTTCGATCGGTGCGTCTCGGGTTGGCGGGAGTGGGCGACGAGGATCTGGCACCGGTCGTCGAGAGCATCGCGGAGGCCCTCGACGCCCGGCTCACCGTGATCGCCGCCGACGGTGTCGTTCTCGCCGACTCGGCCTTCGAAGCCTCCGGGATGGAGAACCACGCCGACCGGGCCGAGGTGGCACAGGCAGTGGCGGACGGAGTCGGGGTCGAGACCCGGATCTCAGACACGACCGGTGTGCTCCAGACCTATGTGGCCATTGCCTCCGACGACGGTCATGTCTATCGGCTGTCCATCTCCGAGGAGCGGCTGGCCGGAGAGGTGGCCGAGGTCGCCACCCGAATCGGTGTCGCCGCGCTCGTGGCGGGGATTCTCGGGGTGGCCCTGATGGCCGTGGTGGCCCGGCGAGTGGCGAACCCGATCACGGAACTCACGTCGATCGCCCGCGGAGTTGCGCAGGGTCGCCTCGACATCCGGGCGAGGCGGTCGCCGGTCCGCGAGATCGATCGCCTCGGCGTGTCGATCGGCGACATGGCCAGCGAGCTGGGACGTCGGATCCACGAAGCGGTGAGCGAGCGGGAGACCCTCGAGGCTCTCCTCGATGCGCTGGGCCAGGGCGTCGTTCTCGTCGCCCCTGACGGCTCGATCCTGTACGGGAATGTGACCGCGAGGGCCCTGGTGGGTGAGGTGCCGGACCGTGTCAGCCAACTCGTCCCCCACACGCTGCAGCGCTTGGTCCGCGAAGCTTCCGAGTCCTCGGTCTCCACGGAGTTGGTCATGGAGCCTGGCGGTGGCGGCCCCACGTTGCGGGCGTTGGCGACCCCGCTGCCAGAAGGCAGGACGCTGCTGGTTCTCTCCGACATCTCCGAGCGCATTCGTATCGAGCGGATGCGGCGGGACTTCGTGGCGGACGCCTCCCATGAGCTCAAGACGCCGATCGCCTCGATCCTGGCGGCCTCCGAAACCCTGCAGATGGCCCTCGAGCGCGACCCCGATCGAGCCGGGCGATTCGTGACCCTCGTCCACGATTCCGCCCGGCAATTGGCCCGGATCGTCGGGGACCTGCTCGACCTCTCCCGTGTGGAGACTTCGACCGGCGGTGACGCGCGGGTACGTCTCGATCGTGTCGTCGAAGAGGAGATCGATGGCCTTCGGCAGACCGCGTCGGACGCGGGAATCGTTGTCTCCGCGCATTTGGCGGAAGCCACGGTCATCGGCTCGGGATCAGACCTCGGGCTGAGTGTGCGAAACCTCGTGTCGAACGCCATCCGCTACAGCGCGGCGGGCGATCAGGTGCGGGTCACGCTCTCGGTCGACGATGCGGTGGTGCGGTTGGAAGTCGAGGACACCGGAGTCGGGATTCCCCGTCGTTCCATCGACCGGGTCTTCGAGCGGTTCTATCGGGTCGATGTGGCCCGGTCGAGGGAGACCGGGGGGACCGGGCTCGGGCTGGCGATCGTCAAGCACGTCGCAGAGGCCCACGGCGGTTCGGTTTCGGTCGAGTCCGAGTTGGGAGTGGGATCGCGCTTCTTCGTGATGCTGCCGCGGGCAGCCGACCCGGTATCGGCCTCCCGCTGAGGTCGGGCCCAACTCCGTGGGCCCGGCAGACAACTACGATCTGCGAATGATCCTTGAACGGATCGAGAACCCGTCCGACCTCGACGATCTCAGCCCCTCCGAGCTGGGTCAGCTCGCCGGGGAGATCCGGACCTTCCTTCTCGACAAGATTTCGAAGACGGGCGGCCACCTCTCGCCGAACTTGGGCGTGGTCGAACTGACCATCGCCCTTCACCGCTGCTTCGATTCCCCTCGGGACCGCATCCTCTGGGATGTCGGCCATCAGGCGTACGTGCACAAGCTGCTGACCGGTCGCCGCGACGGGTTCGATCGGCTGCGCGAACTCGGGGGCCTGAGCGGTTATCCGGCACGTGAGGAGAGCGAACACGACTTCGTCGAGAACTCCCACGCATCCACCTCGCTCTCCTATGCCCTCGGCCGGGCCCTTTCGGACTCCGAGCATTGGACCGTGGCGGTGATCGGGGACGGGGCGCTGACCGGAGGGATGGCCTATGAGGCTCTCAGCCACATCGCGGTGACTCGTCCCCGACGCCTCATCGTGGTCGTCAACGACAACGGCCACAGCTACGGACCGACCATCGGCGGGATGGCGATGCTCGCCAACCTCTCCCACCTCCGCATGGATCCGCGTTACGAGTGGGCCAAGCGCACTTCGCGGCGGATGCTGCGAGGGATGCCTGTCGTCGGCGAGACCGCCGACGAGTTGGCAACCCGTTTCAAGGACGCCGTCAAGCAGATGCTCGAGCCCTCGACCTTCTTCGACACCCTCGGGCTGAAGTACACCGGTCGGATCGACGGCCACGACATCGAACTGCTCGAGGAGACCTTCGGTCGTGCCAAGGATTACGACGAGCCCGTCGTGGTCCACGTCGTGACGGAGAAGGGAAGCGGCTATCGACCGGCCATCGACGACCGCGTCGACAAGTTGCACGGTGTCGGTCGGTTCGACGTCACCACCGGCGCTCCACTCAAGTCCGAGGTGATGCTCACCGACGTGGCCGGCCTGGCCTTGGCCTCGGTGGCGGATCGCCACCCCGATGTCGTGGCCATCTCGGCGGCGATGGTGTCGTCCACCGGGCTGGCGGAGGTGGCGGACCGTCATCCGGACCGTGTCATCGACTGCGGAATCGCCGAACAGCACGCGGTGACGCTCGCCGCCGGTCTGGCGATGGCGGGAAAGAAGCCGTATGTCGCGATCTACTCGAGTTTTCTCCAGCGTGCCATCGATCAGGTCACCATGGACGTGGCTCTCCACGGTCTCGGGGTGACGCTCCTCCTCGATCGGGCCGGCGTGACCGGTCCGGACGGACCGTCGCATCACGGTGTTTTCGATCTGACGTTCCTGCGGATGATCCCGGGCATGGTTGTCGGGGCGCCCGCCGACGCCGCCGACCTCTGTGCGATGATCGAAACCGCCGCCACACATCCCGGCCCCATGGCGATCCGCTATCCGAAAGCGGCAGCCACGTCCCTTCCGACGATTCCCGGCCCCGCGATCGCGGTCGGTGAGTGGACCCAGTTGAGTGCTGGAGACGATCTGCTGATTCTGGCCAACGGTCGCTACGTGGAGACTGCCCAGAAGGTGGCTTCGCGGCTCGAGCAGGGTGGAGCCTCGGTCGGCGTCATCAACGCCCGCTGGGTCAAGCCCCTCGACGCTCGTCTCGAGGATTGGGTGCGCCGGGCGCGGGCGGTGGTGACGATCGAGGACAACGTCGTCTCGGGAGGGTTCGGGGCGGCGGTGCTCGAGGCCCTGTCCGGCTCCGGCCTCGGCGGCAGGGTGCACACCATCGGCATCCCCGACAGCTTTCTCCCCTTCGGATCGGCTGATTCGGTCATCTCCTCGATCGGTCTCGACGAGGACTCGTTGGTGCGTCGGCTGCAGCTGATCCTGGAGCGCTGAGGTCACAGCGCTGCCGCGGCGAGCGGGAACTCCTCGCAGTGTCTGCCACGTTTGGCGGGAGACAGGCAGCCCTCGGTTCGGCGCGCGGCGGATGGACGCAGGGCTATGGTCCTGGGGCGCTCCTCAGGGAGCGCCCCAAACACATGGGAGGAAACATCACATGAAGAGACGCTTCATGATCATGCTGTCGATCCTGGCGATGGTTCTCGCTGCATGCGGGACCACAGCCGAGGAAACGACAACCACCACAGCCGCACCGGACGGCTCGACGGAAACCACAGCACCATCGACTGACGGGGACGGAGACGGCGGCGCACAGACCGGTGGCGACCTCCTCGACACGATTCTTGCCCGCGGTGAACTCAACTGCGGGGCGAACGAAACGCTCCCCGGATTCGGATCCAAGGATGAGGCCGGCAACTTCGTCGGTTTCGACGTGGACCTGTGCCGGGCGCTGGCCGCGGCGATGTTCGGCGACGCCGATGCAGTGCGGTACGAGGCACTCACCGCGGCAGCCCGTTTCGAGGCGGTGAACTCGGGCCTGGTCGACATCCTGTCCCGTAACACCACCTGGACCCAGAGCCGCGACACAGAACTCGGTCTCGATTTCGGGCCGACCACGTACTACGACGGTCAGCAGATGATGGGCCGCGCGTCGGACGGATTCGGAACCGATTCGTCACTGGCCGACATCGACGGAGCGATCGTCTGCACCAACGCCGGAACCACGACCGAGCTGAACATGTCCGAAGCGGCGGCTGCCCTCGGGATCTCGATCACGTTGAACACCTTCGAGGACTTCAACATCGTGACGGAGAACTTCAAGGCCGGCGCATGCGACGTGGTGACCACGGACGGTTCCAGCCTGGTGTCTCGCAAGGCGATCGATCCTGACGGCGGTGACTGGGTGATCTTCCCGTCCGTGCCGTTCTCGAAGGAGCCGTTGGGCCCGGCCTGGGCGCAGAACAACTCGCGCTTCGGCGACTTGGTCACCTGGACGGTGTTTGCGATGCAGCTCGCCGAAGAGCACGGCGTGACCTCGGCCAATGTCGACGAGATGCTGGCCAACCCGCCCAACGGTGAGATCGCTCGCCTGCTCGGTGGCGA
This sequence comes from Acidimicrobiia bacterium, assembly GCA_035544575.1. Classification (GTDB taxonomy): domain Bacteria; phylum Actinomycetota; class Acidimicrobiia; order Spongiisociales; family ZC4RG35; genus DATHWB01. The sequence continues at coordinate 37,682 of DATKEC010000005.1, read as the reverse complement.
AGGAGAGCTGCAGACGGTGATGGGCCTGCCGGCCGACGCCTTCTATCAGGTGATCAGCCAGGTCGGCAACTATGCCGAGATCTTCGACCGCCACCTCCGCCCGTTCGGACTCGAACGAGGCCTCAACGCCTTGTACGCCGACGGCGGGCTCCAGTACCCAATGCCGGCGCGGTGATCGGCCGATAAACTGAACGGTCTTGGGTGCCGCCGCCCGGCGGCCCCCAAGACCAACCACCCTGATGGCGACCGACACCCGCATCTCGCGACCACCAGAACGGAAGCCGCCCCTGTGGCGGAATGTCACCGTTCTCAAGTGGGCCGCGCAGCTGGTGGTCCTCGCCGGTCTCATCGCCCTGGTCGTGATCCTGGGCCTCCAGGCGGCCGGCAACCTCCAGGCCCAGGGCCGCTCGTTCGGCTGGGGCTTCCTCTCCCGACCTGCCGGGATCCAGATCGGCGAGGGAATCTTCACCCGGCCCGCCAACGGCTTCCAGGTGATCCAGACCGGGGCGGTCAACATGCTGCGCATCACCGTCTCGGGGATCCTCGCCGCCTCGGTGCTCGGTGTGATCGTCGGAGTGTCGCGGCTGTCGGCCAACTGGCTCCTGAACCGGCTCGCCACCGTCTACATCGAAATCCTCCGCAACATCCCTCTGCTCGTCCAGATCGTCTTTTGGTTCTTCGTCGCCTCTCTCACGTTCCCCAACGTCTCGGCCGACCAGGAAGGGACCCAGTGGCTGGTCATCAGCAACAAGGGTGTTTCCATCCCCTGGTTCTTTCCCACCGAGACCTTCTGGCAGTGGTCGGTCTTCGTCATCGCCGGTCTGATCGCCGCCCGACTGGTGTATCGGGCTCGGATCCGCCGGCTCGAAGAGACCGGCGCCGACACCTACCCAGGCCGATATGCGTTTCTCACGTTCTCGGGGGTCGTCGTGGCGGGATGGTTCCTCCACCCGGTCGCCGGGGCCGTCGGCTGGGTGTGGCAACTGCTCGCATCCATCGTGTCCGCGGTCCCGACGCTGGCATGGCAGCTCGCGCTGGCAGCAGCCGCCGTCTATCTGGCGGTCCGCTGGATCCGTCGTTTCCTCGACTCGCTGCGCTCACCGGCCGGACTCGCCAAGCTCACCGATGACGACTGGTTCCGGATCGGTCTGGCCGGCGCAGTCGGAGTCGTCGCGGCCGCAGCGCTGGTGTTCATCCCCACGCTCACGGCATCCGTGGTGGATCTCGTCGACTTCGTCCTGCGCTTCCTCGACCAGAAGTTCGACTTCCTTCGCACTGGCAGCCCGCTTCGCTTCGCCCGTCCCGACGTCGTCGTCCCGGGTCGGTTCCCACAGATCGGGACTTCGGGGATGACGATGACGCCGGCGTTCTTCGGTGTGTGGATCGGCGTGACCCTGTACACCGCGGCGTTCATCGCCGAGGTCGTGCGCGGCGGGGTGCTCGCCGTGCCGAAGGGCCAGACCGAGGCGGGACTCGCGCTCGGACTCAGGCGCAGCCAATTGCTGCGGATGATCATCCTTCCCCAGGCTTTCCGGATCATCCTCCCGCCCATCGGCAACCAGTATCTGAACCTGGCCAAGAACACTTCGTTGGGGATCGCCGTCGCCTACCCCGAGATCGTGGCAGTCGGTCAGACGCTCGCGAACCAGACCGGCCAGGCGATGCAGACGTTCCTCATCTGGATCGTCTTCTACCTGATCGTGAGCCTGGTGCTCTCGGGCATCGTCAACCGGTACAACCGTCGGCTGGCACTGGTGGAGCGATGACGATCCCGCGCGTGTCGGCCGAACTCCGACCTCCGGAGCCGCCACCGGAAGCCAGCCAGCTGGGGGCTGTGGTCTGGCTACGCCAGAACCTCTTCGGGTCCGTGGCGAGCGGAGTCGTCTCAGTGGTTCTCGGCGTGGCGCTCTTCTTCATGCTGCGGGGGGCCATCGGTTTTCTGCTCTCCGAGGACCGGTTGTGGGAAGTGATACCGCGCAACGCCACCAACTACGCGATCGAGGGATACCCGCGGGCCGACATCGCCCGGATCTGGCTCTCGCTCGACGTCATCCTGTTCCTGGCCGGGCTCTCGATGGCGGTGTGGAGGCCGAGCGGTCGGATGTCACTCGCTTCGCTGGCGGCGGCGGTTCGCTCGCTGGGGACGGTGCTGGTACTGGTGGGGATCCTCGCCCCGGAGACCTTCGGTTCCCGATTCACCGTGGGACTCGTCGGTCTCGTTCTGATCGGGCTGTCCTTCGTCGGCATGCGTCTGTCTGACACGACCGCCCTCGCCGATCGTATCCCCACCCTCGGGCTCATCGCCGGTCTCGCCGCCCTCTTCCTCGCGATCCTGTGGGTGCTCCCGATCGAGTCGAGCACCCAGATTCCGTACACGATCGGTGTGGTCGTGGCGCTCATCGGCCACGGAATCGGCAGGTTGGCGGCCGCCCGGGTGGCTCCCGGACCGTTGCGGGCGATCGTGACGGCGGTGTGGCTCGTCAGCCTTCCGATCATCTATCTCCACATCCAGCGCAATCCGGTCGTGGACTGGGACACGGTCATCGGTTCGTGGATGCCGTGGATCATCGGGATCGTCGTCGGGGGCCTCGCCCTGATAACGGTGGTGTCGCGTAGCGAACGAGAGCGCGCCGGTGTCCTGAACGCGCTGGCGGTCGTCGCGGCCATCGCAGCGTGGACGATCTCGGCGCCGATGCTGGCCCGGGCACTGCTGGCCCTGCTGGCCGTGCTCTCCCTCGCCACGCCCACCTTCGGGTCCTCGGCTCTCGGACGTCGCAACATGCTTCTCACGTGGCTGGCTGGCGCCCTGTTCGCCTCCTACATCTTCGTCGTGGGCGACGCCGGCACCGGCTTGCAGACGCGCAACGAGTACTACGGCGGTCTCAATCTCACGATGATGCTGGCGGCAGGCAGCCTGCTGCTGTCGTTCCCATTGGGTGTGCTGCTGGCGCTCGGTCGGACTTCGACCATGCCGATATTCCGTCTTCTCTCCACCGGTTACATCGAGGTGGTGCGGGGAGTGCCGCTGATCACAGTGCTCTTCATCGCCCGGTTCGGCATTCTCAACTTTCTGCCGGTGAACCTCGAGTTCGACCCGAACGTCCTCGTGCTCGGCGGAATCACGGCCTTCGCCGCCGCCTACCTCGCCGAAAACGTCCGTGGCGGGCTGCAGTCGATCCCCAAGGGCCAGTACGAGGCGGCCAAGGCGCTGGGCATGACAACGGCTCAGATGACGATGCTCATCACCCTTCCCCAGGCGCTGCGGGCGGTCATACCTGCGATCGTCGGCCAGGTGATCGCCCTGTTCAAGGACACGTCCCTCGTGGCGATCGTCGGCTTGGCAGAGTTTTTCCGGGTCGCCAGGGACATCGTTCCGAACCAGACGAACTCGCTCGGATCGATCATCGAGAACCTTCTCTTCGCCGCCGCGGTGTATTGGATCTTCACCTACAACTTCAGCCGTGCGAGCCAGCGGCTCGAACGCCGGCTTGGCGTCGGAACCCGATAGGAGCGTCCTGATGAGTGTCAACGGCAGGAAAGAGATCGTCGTCTGCGACGACGTGAAGAAGTGGTTTGGCGAGTTCCAGGCGCTGCGCGGGATCAGCACGACGATCACCGAAGGCGAAGTGGTCGTCATCATCGGTCCATCCGGTTCTGGCAAGTCCACCTGGATTCGTTGCATCAACCGGCTCGAAGTCCACCAGGAGGGACGGATCGTCGTCGACGGCATCGAACTGACCTCCGACGTCAAGAACATCGAACGGATCCGCTCCGAGGTGGGGATGGTCTTCCAGTCCTTCAACCTCTTCCCGCATCTCACCGTTCTCCAGAACATCACTCTCGCTCAAACCTGGGTGCGGAAGCGAACGAAGCGGGAGGCTGAGGAGAAAGCAATGGGCCTGCTCGACCGGGTCGGCATTCCCGAACAGGCGGGAAAGTACCCGGGGCAGCTCTCCGGGGGTCAACAGCAGCGGGTGGCGCTGGCCCGATCCCTGGCGATGGACCCGCGGATCATGCTCTTCGACGAGCCGACTTCGGCGCTCGATCCCGAGATGATCAAGGAGGTTCTCGACGCGATGAAGGAGCTGGCCCGTTCGGGGATGACGATGCTCGTCGTGACCCACGAGATGGGCTTCGCCCGGGAGGTGGCAGACCGGGTGATCTTCATGGACCAGGGCCAGATCGTCGAAGAAGGCACGCCCGAGCACTTCTTCACCAATCCCCAGCACGACCGGACCAAACTCTTCTTGTCCCAGATCCTCTGACAACCGGCTGGCCATGGGCGCGGAGACGTCGGTGCGCCGGAGTCGGTGACCGATTCGAATTCGTCGGCCTTCCTACCCTTCGGGAGGGATGCGTCGTTCAACTGTTCTCGGAGTCGTGTTCATCGGTGGCTCGCTGCTGGGAGCGGGTGCATTTGTCCTGGCGCCGCCTGCCGCCGTCCTCGGGGCCGGACTGACGACGACCACCGTGGCATTCGCTCCGCCTGAGACCGCTCGGATCGCACCCGTTCCCTCCGCTGTCTCGTCCTCGTCGACCACGACGACCACGACCGCGCGGCGCCCTGTGGTCATTCATGCCGTCGGTGACACGAACTTCGACACCGACTACATCCCAAACCTGGCGGTTCATGGCTTCGAATACGCATTCGCCGGACTGGGTGGCCTGTTCGAGTCCGACGACCTCACGATCATCAATCTCGAATGCACCGCCTCGAATCTCGGGACTCCGCTCCCCAAGGAGTTCACCTTCCGCTGTGACCCTGCATCGCTTCCGGTTGCCCGCCGCAGCGGGGTGGACGTCGCCAACCTCGCCAACAATCACACCCAGGACTTCGGCACCGAAGCGATGCTCGACGCCCGCGCCAACGTCAACCGGTCCGGTATCCGGGCTGTGGGTGTCGGTCTGGACTTGGCCTCGGCGACTTCCCCGACGGTGGTACGAGTCGGCGAGTGGCGGATCGCGGTTCTCGGAATGGGCGGAGTCGTTCCCGCCCACGGATGGCTCGCCACCGATGACCGAGCTGGCATGGCCAGCGGCGACGACATCGACCAGATGGCGGCGGCCGTGCGCGCCGCCGCCGGAGTGGCCGACTTCGTGGCCGTGTCGATCCACTGGATGTGGGAACTCGAGACCGAGCCGCGACCAGACGACCGGGAGCGGGCCGAGGCGATGATCGCCGCCGGCGCCGACATGATCTTCGGTCACCATCCCCACCGTCTCGGCGACCTCGAGTTCATCGACGGCAAGCCGGTCTTCTGGACGCTCGGTAACTTCATCTGGCCGCGGCTGAGCGATGTCGGCGCCACCACCGCGGTCGCTCGGGTCGTGATCCATCCCGACGGAACCCTGGAGGCGTGTCTCATCCCGGCGTTCATCGAGTCATCCGGACAGCCTGTGCTGCAGGCCGCGCCACCCTGCGGCGAGGGCCTGTGATGGATCGGCGGCTGATGGCGGGGGTGATCGTGGTGGGCGGGATCGCAGTGGGGGCGACGACGTTCGCCGTCCGCGGTCCGCTGACCGCGTCACCGGCGACGACTTTGGCCGCCCCAGCAGCCGTGGAGCCCACCACCACCGTCAGCCAGACCACCACGACCACGACACCGCCCACCACGACCACGACGACCATCCCACGGAGACCCGAAGGTGCGGTGCCGGGGGACACAGTTGGCGAGCCATGGGGATCCACGGTCGGTCTGACCATGTTCCGGGGCAACCCGACCCGGTCGTTCTACGGGACGGGGCCCGTACCCGACGACCCACCGGAGGTGCTGTGGCGCTACCCCGACGCTCCGATGTGCGGATCGTCGGTGGTTGCAGGCGTGTCGAGTGTGTGGTGCGGCACGGGCTGGACCGGACAACCAGCAGTCTGGGAACGACCCGACGGTGTGACCGAGGTCGTCTTCGGTGCCTATGACAAGGCGGTGCACTTCGTCGACGCCGCTACGGGCCTGCCGACTCGGGAGCCCTTCGTCACGGGCGACATCATCAAGGGTTCCGTGACGATCGACCCTGACAGCTTCCCCCTGCTCTACACCGGCAGCCGCGACAACAAGTTCCGGGTGATCGCGCTCGACCGGGAGCCGGTCGAAGAGCTGTGGGCCCTCGACGCCTACGACGTGCGCGGCATCTGGAACGACGACTGGGATGGCAACGCGGTCGTCGTCGATGACGTGCTCTACGAGGGCGGTGAGAACGGGTGGTTCTTCGCCATCCGACTCAATCGCCAGATCGTCGCCGGCCAGGTGACGGTCGACCCCGACATCATCTTCTCGATGCCCGGCTGGAACGACGACTTGCTGGCACGGGTGGGATCCAACGTCTCGATCGAGTCCTCGGTGGTGGTCTACGAGCGCACGGTCTACTTTGCGAACTCGGGCGGACGCATCGTCGGCATCGACATGGACCTCGTCGACTCCGGCGCCGATGATCCAGTGGTGTTCGACTTCTGGGCGGGAGACGACATCGACGCCACGATGGTGGCCGATGCCGATGGGATGCTCTACGTCGCAGTCGAGCTGGAACGGTTCAATGCGCGGGCGGCCGAACTCGGTCAGCTCCTGTCCCTCGACCCCTCCCGGCCCGAGGATCCTCTGCGGTGGGGAATCCCGGTCCCAGGCCTGGCAGGATCGGACGGCGGAATGTGGGCCTCCCCCGCCGTGGCCCACGGCATGGTGTATGTCCCAACCCACAGCGGCCGCCTCCTGGCGGTCGACGCTGCCACCGGTGAGATCACCTGGGAGGATTCGGTGGGCTTTCATGCCTGGTCCTCGGCCGCCGTTGTCGACGATCGACTCATCGTCGGTACCTGTGAAATGCCCGAGCTGCGGAACTACGACCTGTCCGACCCCCGCCAGCCCGCTCTGATCTGGTCGATCCCGGCGGCGGAAGGCTGCATCGAGTCGACTCCCGCCGTCTGGCGCGGCCGGATCTACGTGGGGAGCCGGGACGGTTATCTACGGGCGTATCGCTGACCAGCCGACTCATCGTCGAGTCAGCACCCCGTAGCGTCGTCATGGCCCCTAATCTTGGGTGATGGAACGTCGGTCCGATCCGGCGTCGTAGACGACTGGGAGACGCGCACATGGCCTATAGCGAGCACTTCGAGTTGCTGGAGTCGGTGGAACCGACGGTCAAGCAACTCTTGGAAGAGCACCGCAGTCGGCGCAAGCCCTGGTACTTCCACGACCTCATTCCGTGGGAGGAGGGCCGCAACTTCGTCAAGGAGCCGTGGGACGAGTCCCAGGCAACGCTCAACGAGCGCGCGCGCACGTCACTGGTGCTCAACCTCCTCACCGAGGACAACCTGCCCTACTACCACGTCACCCTCGAGCGCTACCTTCCCGAGGGCTCGATCTGGCGGGAGTGGAACAACCTCTGGACTGCCGAGGAAGGCCAGCACGCCATCGCGATCCGCAGCTATCTGCTCACGACCCGGAACTGCGACCCGAACGAGCTCGAGGACGATCGGATGGCCACGATGACGGTCGGTTGGGAGCCCCACTGGGAGCACCCGGCCGAACTGTTCGCCTACACCTCTGCCCAGGAACTCGCCACACGTATCTCGCACCGCAACGCCGGCCGGATCACGGACGACGAGACGGCCTTCGAGCTGATGCGCCACATCGCCTCGGATGAGAACCATCACTTTCTCTTCTACAAGGGCGTGATGACGAAGATGCTCGAAGATCATCCCGAGTCGGCCCTGGAAGGCATCCTCAACACCTTCTCGAACTTCCAGATGCCCGGCGTCGGGATTCCCGGTTATCTCCGTCGGTCGATCGACATCGCCCGAGCCGGGGTGTACAACATGAGGATCCACCACGACAACGTCGTGATGCCGCTCATCTCCCAGTGGGGGATCGATCGCATGTCCGGCATCGGCACCCGGGCATCGGAGCTGCAGGAACGGATCATGGCGATCCCGGCCGACCTCATCCACAAAGCAGAGCGGTTCGAGGCCCGCTTCGCCGCCACCTGATCGGCCCGACTCCGCGGTGTGAGGTTCGCGGTGTCAGGCGACCGGTGATCCCAGCCGGGTCCAGGCGTCGTGCTCTGCGAGATCGATCACGGTCCAGGCCATGGCCGTGGCCCCGTCGACGATCGCCCTGTCGCCATCCGGCGTGATCGTGTGGGCCGCGAACTCCGGCTGGTGGTTGACGTGCGGTGACGCCGAGATGTCCAACATCGGGTGGATCGTGGGTACCAGCAGTGACACGTTGCCCATGTCCGTCGAACCGGTCTGGTCGGCTGGCAGATCGCGGCCGCGCGCCATCGGACGCCCGAGCTCGGCGGTGTTGGCGGCGTAGTACTCGACCAGGGTCTGGTCGCTGATCATCTCGGTGTAGGTGTGACCGACATGCTCGAGTTCGACTCGGCAACCCGTGGCGATCGCCGCCGCCTCGAAGCAGGCGGCCACCTGCGGGAACAGGATGTCGAGGCGTTCCTTCGTCGCCGCCCTGACGTACCACGACGAACGCGTGTAGGCGGGAACGATGTTGGGGGCGTCGCCCCCTTCGCGGATCACGCCGTGGATCTTGTCCGTCGGATAGATCGCCTGACGCAACGTGGAGACGTTGACGTAGGCCTGAACGAAGGCATCGAGGGCATTGACCCCGAGTTGGGGATGGGCCGACGCGTGGGCCGCCTTGCCGTGGTAGTGCACGTCGATGTGGGCGACCGCGATCACGTTGGGGTCCACCACGTCCTCGGTGGACGGGTGGACCATCATGGCGGCGGCGACTCCTTCGAAGGCGCCGGCGACGATCATGTCGACCTTGCCTCCGTAATGCTCTTCGGCAGGCGTGCCGAGCACGGTGAGCCGGATGCCGAGTTCGCCGACGAGCGCGGCCAGGGCGGTTCCCGCCCCGAGGGCGGCGGCGGCGATGATGTTGTGCCCGCAGGCATGGCCGACGCCGGGTAGGGCGTCGTACTCGGCGCAGATGACCACGTGGGGACCGTCGTCTCCGACCCGGGCGGCGAACGCAGTCTCCAGACCGTATGCCGGGTACTCGACGTCGAATCCCTTGCCCCGGAGGTATTCGGCCAGCCGCGCCGAGCTCTTGTACTCCTCGTAGGCGGTTTCCGGATGCTCGTACATCCAGTGGCTGATCTCGAAGAGTTCGGTTGAGGCGGCGTCGATGGCGGCGACGGCGCGGTCTTTGCTGGTCATCGCATCTCCGGTCGGGCCTCTCGACTCTATGGGTCGTGAGCCTCCGATGCGTCCCGGAGCCGGGGTGGAGCGAGGGAGAGCCGGTACTCTCACAGCTCATGTCCCGTCTCATGCCGCTTCTTCTGGTCGTTGCCGCCTGCACGGGTGCCGCCGAGACGACGACCACCACGACCGCGCCGCTCCAGACCACCATGACGACCATGGCGGATACCACCACGACGACGCGTCCCGTCGAATGCGCTCCGCCGCCCTACGTGGTCGAAGTGTTGCCCGAGAAGGTGGCACCGACCGTCGTCGACCCTGAGGATCTCGAGCGCAACGACTATCTCGAAGTGGCCGGCACCTCGAGCACCTTCTGGCTCGACGACGGGGGAAACCTGGCGGTGGCGCTGATTCGGGGAACCCTGCCGCTGGAGGAATGGCCCGGCGAGAGGGGAGAGGTCGTCATCGACGGGGCGCGGGCGGTGGCGGGACCCCTCGAAGACGGTTCGTGGGTGGTCGGCTGGTTCGAACAGCCCGGCGAGCGGTGCGATCTCTTCACGATGGTGTTCCTCCCGCCCATCGAACCCGCCGAGGTCGAAGCAACTCTCGCATCGATGGACCGCACCGCCGGCTGAAAGCGCGAAAAACCCAAACCCTGGGTTCGTGACCACCTTAGAGGTGGTCCAGAACCCAGGGTTTGAGCTCTTGAGGTCAGTTTTGGGCGGGTGGGGTCGAGCTCGAGGAGGTCGTGCGCGACGCCGTGGGGCGACGTTCCGTCCCCGGTTCCATGTCCTTCCACATCTCGCCGATGGCGGCGACGCTTCCCAGGACGCCGCTCGTGTCGAGCGGCAGGAAGATCTTCGTGGCCTGCCCGTCTGCGACCAGCCCCAGTGTCTCCAGATAACGGATCGCGATGAGGTCCGGCGTCGGATTGCCGTTGTGGATCGCGGCGAACACCCGCTCGATGGCCCGGCCTTCACCTTCGGCGACCGTCTCCTTCTGGTAGCGGTCGGCGTCGGCCACCCGCTTGATCGCCTCCGCCTGGCCTTCGGCTTCGAGGACCTGGGATTCCTTGATCCCTTCGGAGCGGAGGATGGCTGCGCGCTTTTCGCCTTCCGCCTCCGTGACAGCCGCGCGCCGATCGCGTTCAGCCTTCATCTGACGGTGCATCGCCTCGGTGACGTCGGCCGGCGGTTCGATGCGCTGGATCTCGACACGCACGACCCGGGTTCCCCACTTGTCGGTCGCATCGTCGAGGATCTGACGCAGCTTGGCGTTGATGACTTCGCGCGACGTCAACGCCGCGTCGAGATCGAGATCACCGATGACGTTCCTCAGGTTCGTCTGGGCGAGCTTCGTCACGGCCAGGATGAAGCTTCCGACGTTGTACTTCAGCTTGACCGGGTCGGTCGGCTCGTAGTAGATCACGGCGTCGACGGTCACCGCCACGTTGTCCTTGGTGATGACTTCCTGCGGCGGAACGTCGACCACCTGCTCTCGCATGTCGACTTTGATGATTCGCTTGACGAACGGGATCACCCACCGCAGACCGCTGTCGACGGTCTTTTCGTATCGTCCGAGGAACTCGATGAGCCCCTTCTCGAAGGGCCTCACCACCCGGAAGCCGGCCGCCGCGACGAGTATCGCCGCCACCGCCACGATGAAGAGCAGGAACACGAGTGCGTCCATTGCCTACCTCTCTTTCTGTTGTGTCACTCGTCGCCCAGCGGTGTGACCACCAGGCGTGAGCCTTGTACGTCGGTGACGATGATTCGGGTACCGGCAGGGATCGGCGTTCCGTCCTCGCTCATCGCCCGCCACTCTTCGGTGTCGATCCGGACCATCCCGAACCCGCCGTGCGGGTCGATGTCCTGGAGGACGATGCCCCTGGCCTCGAGCCATCGGTTGGCGCCGATCCGCGGCTGGACCTGGTCGTCCTGACGGGAGATGAACTTGCGGAGATACCCAAACGCGATCGCCGACACGCCGAAGAACACGAGCCACTGGGCGATCGGAGCCACGCCGATCCACGCCAGGACCGCAGCGGCGGCGGCACCGATGGCAAACGGCAGCAGGAAGAATCCCGCAGTGAAGATCTCACCTATCCCCATCGCCAGCGCCAGCAGCGTCCACACCCAGCGCCAGGTTTCGTTGTCCACGTCATTTCCTCCTTGCCCGATACTCCCGACGACCACGCCGGCCATCAACGCCACGATTCCCAGTCCGTAGGTGGTCACAGTGCGGCGGCTCACTCGCCGTGCGTCTGCTGCACCGGTTTGCACGTCGTCCCATGTCGTCGTGACCTCGGTGTGACCCTGGGCCTGGGCCCACTCCGCGGCGAATCGGGCGATGTTGGATCCGACGACCGCTGATGCCGGGCGACCGTCGGCGGCGGCCGCTTCGAGATGGGCTTCGAGTTCCAGTCGCATCTGGGTCCGAGCGCGACGCGGCACGCCGTTCTCACGCCAGTAGCGGTCGCAGTCGGCGGCGATGCGGGCGAGCTCTCCGCTTTCACTCATCGGGGTCTCCTCCCAACACGTTCTCGACGCCTCGTGACAGTTCGCGCCATGCCTTCGACCACTCTTCCAACGCCGCCACCCCCTTCTTCTCGAGGCGGTAGTACTTGCGGGCGGGTCCTTCGGGGGAGGCCACCAGGTATCCCTCGACCAGGCCGTTGCGCTGCAGCCTGCTGAGCACGGGATAGATCGCTCCTTCGCTCACGAGGTCGAGTCCGCGGTCCGTCAGCTTCCGGGCCATCTCATAGCCGTAGCTCGGCTCTTCGGAGATCACTGCCAACAGGCACATGTCGAGCACGCCTTTCAGGAGTTGAGTGCTCCGTTCGGGTCCGGACCTGCTGTTGGGGTCCCGATCGGGGCGCACGTTCCTCACAACCATCGAACCATGACCGCTACCATTGAACGCAAGGTAGCAGATTAGATCGACTAGTCAACATCACTTGATAGCTGCCGGCTCGTCCCCTCCCGCTCGTCAGCGGGAGAGCGTGATCCTGCGGTTGACTGCATCCAGAACTGCCTTGGCGGTGGCCGTCGCCGAGTCGCCGTCGCGAACGAGAGCCGAACCGATCAGGTAGTCCGACCAGCCCGCCTCGCGCACCTGGGCGAGTGCGATACGGACCGGGCCGAGATCCGACGTGGCCACCGCGCTCAGGTCGAATTCGGCGAGGTCGCCGGCCAGGTGCTCGATCGCCCGCAACGTGGCCTCCCCGACGACCCTGGCGCGATGTTGGGGGTCGGACACCCCTTCCGCCGTCCCGCGGTGGATCTCGCCGGCGAACCCGATCGCGATCTCGACACGGATCCGATCCCCTTCCTGGCTCTGTTCGATGGTGGCGAGAAAAGGTCGCTGGGACTCCGTGGGGCTCATCGTCAGACAGGCTAGGCACGCCTTCGACAGGGAGGTCGACCGGGTTCGAGAGGGTATGTTCGGGGCGGCAGCCGCTCACCGCAGAGGAGTCGGAATGATCCGGGAGTTCAAGGAGTTCATCAATCGGGGAAACCTGGTCGAACTCGCCGTCGCGTTCGTGCTGGGCGTTGCGTTCGCCTCGGTGGTGACCGCGCTCACCACCCGTGTCGTCAGCCCGCTGATCGGGATGGTCTTCAACCTCGCCAGCCTCGAGACGATGGGGACATTCGGTCCCGCGGATCCCGAAACCGGTCTTCCGGTCGGCTCGGTCGGAGCTCTCGTGCAGGCGACGATCAACTTCCTGATCGTCGGGCTCGTCATGTTCTTCGTGGTGAGGGGCTACAACCGGCTGAAGGGTCCCGACCCGGACGCGGAGCCGGAGGCAGACTCTGCAGAGCTGGTGCTGCTGCGTCGGATCGCCGAATCCCTCGAGCGTGGGAATAGATCTGATACGTAGGCGCTTAGATTTGTTGACCTCGATGAAGGGACAGAACACATGGATCTCGAGCGGCTGACCCAGAAGAGCCGCGCCGCGTTGATCGGTGCTCAACAGCGCGCCTCGGAACGCAACCATCCCGCGGTCACCCCGGCCCACCTGCTCAGCGCCCTCCTGGACCAGACGGACGGGATCGCCCTGCCGCTCGTCCAGGCAGCCGGCGCCTCGGTGCCTGCTCTCCGGACGGCGGTGGCCGCAGACCTCGATCGTTTGGCACAGGCCTACGGGGGCGCCGAACCCAGCGTCGACAGCGAACTGTCGCAGGTGTTGGTCCGGGCCGACGCCCGTCGCACGGAGATGAAGGACGATTTCATCTCGGTCGAGCACCTGCTGGCGGCACTCGCCGAATCGACCGGACGGGTGCAGTCGCTGTTGGCCAACGAGGGCGTCACCGTGGAAACGGTGCTCGCGGCGCTCAAGGACATCCGCGGGTCCCAACGGGTGCGGTCAGACGATCCCGAGTCGACGTTCGACGCACTGGAACAGTACGGGAGGGATCTCACCGAGGCCGCCCGCCAAGGCAAGCTCGATCCGGTGATCGGCCGCGACGAAGAGATCCGGCGGGTCATTCAGGTGTTGAGCCGCCGGACCAAGAACAACCCGGTCCTCATCGGTGAGCCCGGCGTCGGCAAGACCGCGGTGGTCGAGGGACTCGCCCGGCGGATCGCCGACGGCGACGTGCCCGACGGTCTCAAGTCCAAACGCATCGTGGCGCTGGACCTCGGCGCGATGGTCGCGGGGGCAAAGTACCGCGGCGAGTTCGAAGAGCGGCTCAAGGCCGTGCTCAACGAGATCGCCGCAGCCCAGGGCGAAGTGATCACATTCATCGACGAACTCCACACCATGGTCGGCGCCGGCGCGGCCGAAGGCTCCATGGACGCATCGAACATGCTCAAGCCGATGTTGGCCCGGGGCGAGTTGCGGATGATCGGAGCGACGACCCTCGACGAGTTCCGCAAGCACATCGAAAAAGATGCCGCCCTCGAGCGGCGCTTTCAGTCTGTGCTCGTCTCGGCGCCATCCGTGATCGATGCAGTGGCGATCCTGCGTGGGCTGAAGGAGCGATATGAGGTCCACCATGGGGTCAGGATCACCGACGGCGCCCTGCTGGCCGCTGCCACGCTGTCGGATCGCTACATCCCGGCCCGGAAGCTCCCGGACAAGGCGATCGACCTCATCGACGAGGCAGCCTCGCGGCTGCGGATCGAGATCGACTCGATGCCCGAGGAGATCGACGAACGCACCCGCCGCAAGATCCAGCTCCAGATCGAAGAGGCGGCCCTCGCCAAGGAGTCCGATACCCCCTCCAGCCAGCGGCTCGCCACCCTCCGCTCCGAACTGAGCGATCTCGACGAGGAGATCGAAGCGCTCACCGCCCGCTGGCAGCTCGAGAAGCAGTCGATCGCCCAGATCCAAACCGCCAAGGAGGAGATCGAACGTACTCGCGCCGAAGCCGAGCGCGCCGAACGCAACGGGGATCTGACCGCCGCCGCCGAACTCCGTTATGGCCGGCTGCCGGCACTGGAGGCGGAACTCATCGCCAGCCAGGAGCAGCTCGAGAAGCTGCATGCCGAAGGGCGGATGCTGTCCGAAGAAGTGACCGAGGAGGATGTCGCACAAGTGGTCGCCCGCTGGACCGGGATCCCCGTCGCCAAGTTGATCGAGGGCGAGGTCGACAAGCTGATCCGGCTCGAGACACATCTGCATCAGCGGGTGGTTGGCCAGGACCGGGCGGTCGATGCCGTGGCCAATGCGGTCCGGCGCAACCGGGCCGGGCTGGGCGATCCGCACCGCCCGATCGGGTCGTTCCTGTTTCTCGGACCGACCGGGGTCGGCAAGACCGAGCTGGCTCGGGCTCTGGCCGAGTTTCTGTTCGACGACGAGCGGGCGATGGTCCGAATCGACATGTCCGAGTACATGGAGAAGCACTCGGTGAGCCGTCTGATCGGCGCCCCTCCGGGCTATGTGGGCTACGACGAAGGGGGACAGCTCACCGAAGCCGTTCGGCGTCGTCCGTATTCGGTGATTCTGCTCGATGAGGTTGAAAAGGCGCACCCGGACGTGTTCAACGCTCTCCTTCAGGTGCTGGACGACGGACGGCTGACCGACGGCCAGGGGCGTACGGTCGACTTCACCAACGCGGTGTTGGTGATGACGTCGAATCTCGGATCCGAGCACATCCAGTCCGACATGGCACACGAGATCATCACCGAACGGGTCATGGCGGCAGTCCGGACGCATTTCCGTCCGGAGTTCCTCAACCGGGTGGACGATGTCGTTGTCTTCGACCGGCTGGCACCCTCCGAGATCCGGGCGATCGTCGACATCCAGCTGCGCGGACTCGTCGCCCGGCTGGCGGAACGTGAGCTGACCCTCGTCCTCGACGACGCCGCCAAGGATCTGCTCGCCGAGTGGGGCTACGACCCCGCCTTTGGTGCACGGCCGCTGAAGCGCGTGATCCAGCGAGAGCTGGCAGATCCGCTGGCCGTCACGCTGCTCGATGGGACCTATGGCGAGGGCGACACCATCGTCGTGACCGCCGCCGACGGACACCTGGTGTTCTCCGGGCTCGGATCGTCGGCCTGACCGATCTCAGCGGCTCGACTGCTCGCAGAGCCACCGGAACAGCGGCATCTCGTCTGAGAGGTCGAGGCGCTCGGGATGCCATTGGACACCGAGCGCCACCCACGGCCCAGTCGTTGCCGCTGCTTCCACTCGTCCGTCCGGGGCCGTGGCCACAACCTCCATTCCGGCACCGAGCAGGTCGATCGACTGGTGATGAAGGCTGTTCACCCGCCGCGCATCCTTGCCGTAGATCTCTGCCAGGCGACCATCGATCACGACATCGTGATGGCCCGAGGCGAGGTGCGTCCGATCGTCGTTCCACAGATGCCGGTGGTCGTCGCTGTCCCACACGTGCTGGTGGAGGCTTCCACCGAGGGCGACGTTGAGCACCTGCAAGCCACGGCAGACACCCAGCATTGGAATCCCGTGGCGGCGAGCCGCGTTGACGAGCGCCAGCTCCCACGCGTCCCGCACAGGGTCGATGTCCGAGCTGGCGGTGTTCTCCGCGCCGTATCTCGCCGGGTCGATGTCGCCGCCTCCACTGATGAGCAGGCCGTCGATTCGTGAGATCACCTCCTCGGCGCGGTCGGCGTCGACGGATGGAAGCAGGACGGGGGTGGCTCCAGCGGCGACCAGCGCGGTGGTGTACAGCGACGACAGCATGTGGTGCCTCTCGCCCGTGGCGAGAGACGTATCGAGTGGTCGCTCCCAGCACGACAGTCCGATGACGGGCATCCGTCCAGACTATCGGGCGCCGGCATGGTGAAATCCGACCGTGACCTGGGTATTCGTCTACGGGACGTTGCGCACCAGAGGAGCGGCCGCCGGCCGGCTGACAGACGGGGTGGCCGTTCGCCGTCCGGCCGTTCTCGCCGGATACGCCCTGGTCGGCCGGAGCCATCCGTATCCCTTCGTCGTCCCCGATCCCACCGGCTCCGTGGTTGGCGAGGCCCTGCGGCTCATCCCGGACCGTGCCGATGCGCTGCTACTCGAACTCGACCGCTATGAGGGCGATGAGTACCGCAGGACGCGTGCGCCGGTAGTCGTCGGACAAGAGACGGTGGTCGCGCAGTTCTGGGAGGCGGCCGATTCAGCGGTGGTGGAGGGTCTCGACCGGATCGAGTCAGGGGACTGGTTCGATCGGTGAGCAAGCAGCGGCTCGTGTGAGAATGAGGCGATGATCGACCGCGCCACGTGTGAGAGGCTGGATGACGCGGATGTGTTGGCGGCGGCGCGACACCGCTTCTCGCTTCCGGCGGACGTCATCTATCTCGACGGGAACTCGCTGGGAGCGATGCCGGCCCATCTCCCGCAGCGTATGCAGCAGGTCGTGAACCAGGAGTGGGGCCGGGATCTCATTCGCTCGTGGAACGTCCACGCCTGGGTCGATCTGCCCGGTCACGTGGGGGACCGGATCGCCGCGCTCATCGGAGCCGGGCCCGGCACGGTCATTGCGTGCGATTCCACCTCGATCAACGTTTTCAAGGCCGTCTCGGCCGCACTCGCTCTGAGCGAACGTAGCGTCGTGCTGTCGGACAACGGCAACTTCCCGACCGATCTCTACGTGATGGCGACGATCGCCGATCTGCAGGTGGTCGAGCCCGGCGATGTGATCGATGCGATCAGCCCCGACGTAGCGGTAGTCGCCCTGACCCATGTGGGGTACAGCACAGGAAGGCTGCACGACATGGATGAGGTCACCGCTGCTGCTCACGACGCCGGTGCCTTGGTGGTCTGGGACCTTGCACACTCGGCCGGGGCACTCGACGTCTCCGTCGGCGCCGCGGACTTCGCCGTCGGGTGCGGCTACAAGTATCTCAACGGTGGCCCGGGGGCGCCGGCGTTCATCTACGTCCGTCCTGATCACGTCGGGAACTTCCGGAATCCGATCACCGGCTGGTTCGGACACGCCGCACCCTTCGAATTCTCCTTGGAGTTCGTGCCCTCGGAGGGGATCGCTCGGGCGACGGTGGGCACGCCACACGTCCTGTCGCTGGTCGCTCTCAACGCCGCGCTCGACGTCTTCGATGGCGTCGACATGGCGGCCGTTCGGGCGAAGTCGGTCTCGTTGACGGAACTGTTCATCGCCCTCGTCGAAGAGAACGGACTGGGTTTGAGACTGGTCAGTCCGCGGGACCCCGGTCGCCGGGGCTCCCACGTCTGTTTCGCCCACCCGCAGGGCTACTCGATCGTCCGGGCGCTGATCGACCGGGGTGTCATCGGTGACTTTCGCGCTCCGGACATCATGCGGTTCGGGTTTGGTCCGCTCTACGTCCGCCATGTCGACGTGTTCGACGCAGTCCAAGCGCTGGGAGACGTGCTGGCGTCCGGTGTCTACACGGAGGCGCGCTATGCAGTTCGGACCGCGGTGACGTGAGAGGAGCGGGGGCCCAGAAAAGCAGGCCGGCTACGAGGCCGCTGCCCGCGCCGCGCCGTAGCGTGGTGATCCGTTCGGTGATGGGTCGGCGTTCGGAGCCGAACCGGCGGTGGATGGTGTGTCCATCGCTTGACCGCAGCCTCATCGCCGATACCGTGTTGAGCGGGGCGGGGCATCGGAGGGAGGCAGTCGTGAAGGGCTCGTTCGGTTGGCGGGTCCGTTCGACCCCTGGTGGCGGCGGAAGGTTCTTCTGTCCGCTCGAAGGCGGTGATCGGAACTACGTCAGATCAGAGGTGCGGCGTTGGCTGGCACCCTTTGGTGTGCCGATCTTCCCGTCGCACCGCCTCGGCGACTATGTGCGCTGCACCGAGTGCAAACAGACGTTCACGGCGGAGGTGTTGGAGATCGTCACCACCGACTCGCTCGCAGAGCGGTTGGAGAAGGCCGCCGTGTGGCTGTTGTCGACCATCGTTGTCCGATCGGGGGACTCCGATGCGACCCGTGTCGTGGCTGAGCGAGAACTGCGTCGCTTCGTCCGTCATCCCTTTGCCGCGCATACCAACGAGCCGCCCAAGCTGAACGAGGTGGTCGAGGCTGTGTCGGCGGCGTCCGTCCACATGGAACAACTCGGCCGACGTGATCTGTTCGCAGCGGCGGTGCGCGTGGCCCATGTCCACGGCGGCCTCACCAGCGCCAGCTTCGCGGCACTCCACGCATTCGGCGGGGCGTTGCGACTGCCCATGTCGACGGTGCGCTCGCTCATCATCACAGCCGGAGTTCCGGCCGACTGAACCGATCCGTGCGCGCCGGTCGATGAGGCCTGGCACGATGGGACCGATGTCGGAGACCCCCTACGCCGAGTATCTCTCATTGGGCCCGCTGCTCTCCCAGCAGCACCCTGTCAGCGGCGAACACGACGAGATGCTCTTCATCGTCATCCACCAGGCCACCGAGCTGTGGATGAAGGTGGTCCTCCACGAGGTTTTCCATGCCCAGTCCAAGATCGCAGCAGACGACCTCGGGCCGGCGTTCAAGGCGCTGGCGCGCGTTGCCCGCATCCAGCACGTCCTCATCGAGTCGTGGCAGGTTCTCGCCACGATGACCCCCGTCGACTATCTCGAGTTCCGCCACCTGCTGGGCACGGCGTCCGGATTCCAGTCCGAGCAGTACCGATCGATCGAATTCGCCTTCGGCCGCCGCCCGGCCGGCTATCTCAACCAGCTGGACGATCCAGGCCGTGAGCGTGTCGAGACGGTACGACACGCCCCCAGCCTGTACGACGAGGCCCTGCGTCTGCTCGCTCGCCGCGGCTTGCTCGGCTCAGCGTGGGCGGAACGTGACTGGACCCGGCAGCACGAGATGCACGAGGACGTGGTGGCGGCGTGGCTGCGGGTCTATTCCGACACTGCGGAATTCTGGGATCTCTACGAACTGGCCGAGAAGCTCGTCGACCTCGAACATGCCTTCAGCCGCTGGCGCTACGAGCACTATCGAACGGTTCACCGCATCATCGGCGGAAAGCGCGGGACGGGCGGTACGGAGGGTCTGGCGTACCTGCGCAGGGCGGTCGACTTCGTCTTCTTCCCCGAGCTGTGGGAGGTTCGGTCCCGCCTGTGATCAGAACGGGACTTCTGATTGCAGGGCAGTGACCTTCACATCGACGAGTTCGCCGTCGACCACGCCGCCCACCTGCGGTCCCACCAATGCCCGGGCCCGGCTGCCGTTCTCGAGGTCGAGGATCGCGGCCATGGTCTTCGATGACAGGGCTGCGTTCACGAAAAGCCGGATGGTGCCGCCCCAGGTCGTCCCGGTCTCTCCGTCCAGCCGCTGCAGGTCGGCCTTGCCGACATCGACCAGGGAGCCCGTGGGATCGAGGATGCGGGCTCTGCCGCTGAACGAGTCGGCCATGTCCGACGAGAGGCTAGTCGCACCCCCGACCCGCGTTCTGCCACGCGAAACGACACGTTTTTGTGTCGCTCATTCGCTAAGAAACGCGTTTCAGTCGCGGGTGATGTCGGGGAGCATCTCGGAGCGGAGCATGATCTCGTGGCGGTAGGACTGGTGGATGTCGCGGGCTTCGCGGGCGGCGGCATCCCGGGCGCGGTCGAGTTCCTCGCGTAGTGCCTCGACTTTGCCTTCGAGGCGGGCGATCTCGAGCTGCAGCTCCATCACCTTCTGGACGCCTGCCAGGTTCAGGCCCTGCTCGGTCATCTCCTGGATGAGGGCCAGGCGTTCGATGTCGTCCTGTGAGTACCGGCGGGTTCCTCCGGGCGTGCGGTACGGGTCGATGAGACCCTTGCGCTCGTAGATGCGCAGCGTCTGCGGGTGCATGCCGGCGAGTTCGGCGGCGACCGAGATCACGAACACTGCCCGCTGCTGGGAGGCCTGGTCGACGGAGATCTTCTCGTTCGTGTTCGGCACCGCGTCGTCACCGGTCATGTCGTCATCCTCGCAGGTGGGCCCGGATGTCCTCGGGATCGTGCGACCCGAGTTCTTCGATGAGTTTCTTGACGTCTCGATCCAGCTTCGCGGGCACCACGATCTCGGTCGTCACGAGGAGGTCGCCCGGCTTGCCCCTGGCGGGAACCACACCTTTGCCGCGTACCCGGAAAGTCTTGCCGCTGGTCGTCCCGCCCGGGATCCGCAGCGTGACGGATCCGTTCATGGTGGGCACCTCGAGCTTCGTTCCGAGGGCTGCTTCGGAGAAGGTGATCGGGACGGTCAACGTCAGGTCGTTTCCTCGCCGGGAGAACAACGGATGCCGCTCGACCGTGACCGTGACCAGCAGGTCGCCTGCCGGTCCGCCGTTACGACCGGGCCCGCCTTTGCCGGGAAGGCGGATGGTGGCGCCGTCCTTCACACCGGCGGGGATCTTCACTTTGATGTCGCGCCCTCGGCTCTCGGTACCGCGACCCCGACAGTTGGAGCACGGAAATTCGATCAGCCGGCCGGCGCCGCGGCACTGCGGACACGTCTGGGGGAATGCGAACAGCCCCTGGCTCTGGGCGACCTGGCCGGTGCCGGAACAGGTGGGACATGTGGTCACCGATGTTCCTGGCTCAGCCCCGCTCCCACCGCACCGCGAGCAGGCAACTTCGCCCCGCACCGAAACCGTGGTGGTGACCCCGCCGAAGGCGTCATGGAAGCTCATGTGCAGCGAGGCGGTCGTGTCGGGCCCTCTCCGGGCCGCGCTCCGCCGGGCGCCTCCGCCGAAGTTGCCGAAGAGATCGCCGAGTCCGCCGCCGAAGACATCGCTCAGGTCCTCGACCCGGATGCGCTGGCCGCCCCCGCCGAAGGGGTTGCCACCGGCGAAGCCCGAGGCGCCGAGCCTGCGCAGCTCGTCATATTCCTTGCGGCGTTCCTCGTTGCCGACCACGGCGTACGCCTCCGAGAGCTGCTTGAAGCGATCCTCTGCCGTGCTGTCGCCCGGGTTGGCGTCGGGATGCAGCTTCGGGGCGAGCTTGCGATACGCGCGCTTGATCTCGTCCTGCGAGGCGCCTTGTGCCACCCCGAGGATCGAATAGAAGTCTTTCTCCAGCCAGTCCTGGTTCACGACGTCCCCGTCCTCAGCTGGCCTCTTCGAGCGCGACGAGTGCCGCCCGTAGCACCCGGCCCCGCAGGCGATAGCCTCGGCGGAGTTCAGTGGCCACCACCAGGGGACCGTCGCCGCCGGATGTCATCACCGCTTCGTGGACTTCGGGATCGAAGGGCTCACCCACGCTGGGAATTGCTTCCAGGCCCTCCTTGGCGAGCACGTCCATGAGCTGGGAGTGAGTGCTGCGCATCCCGCGGAGAAGCTGCTGCTCGGTCTCGGTCGTCGCCTCGATGGCCAGCGCGGCGTCGAAGCTGTCGAGCACGGGAAGCATCGAGGAGAGGACCCGCTCGGCTGCTCGTTCGACGATCGTGTGCTGATCTCGGGTCGCCCGTTTGCGGTAGTTGTCGAAATCGGCGGCCACACGCCGCAGATCATCGAGGTACCTCCCGGCCTCCGAGCGGGCTTCGGCCACCGCGGTGAGCAGAACCTGGACGGCCTCTTCGGGGTCGTCGGGCAAGTCCAGCCCGAGCGCGTCCGCCGACGGCATCGGCGGGAAGGCCGTCGCACCGACCTCCTCGCCATGCCGCGGCTCTGCGTCGTGTTCGTCTGCGCTGGTCGCGTGTGCGTCCTCAGTCGACATCAGGAGCGATCGTCATCCTCGTCGATGATCTCGGCCTCGACCACGTCATCGTCGTCGACCGGTGCCCCATCGGCGCTGGTTCCAGCGTGCTCGGCCGCCTGGGCGTACAGCCGTTGGGCCATCGCCTGGCTGGCGGTGATGAGTGCGTCCATCTTCGCCTGGATCTCGTCGGTCTCGGTGCCCTCGGCCTCGAGGGCAGTCTTCAGCTCCGTGACCGCCGCCGACACCGACGACTTCTCCTCGTCGGTCATCTGCTCGCCCTGCTCCTCGACCAGCTTCTCGGTCTGATTGACGAGTTGTTCGGCCCGGTTGCGCAATTCGACCGATTCCCGCTTGCGGCGGTCGTCCTCGGCGTAGGCCTCGGCGTCCTTGACCATGCGGTCGATCTCGTCACTGGCGAGCGACGTGCCGCCGGTGATGGTCATCGCCTGTTCCTTGCCGGTGGCCTTGTCCTTGGCGGTGACGTTGACGATGCCGTTGGCGTCGATGTCGAAAGTGACCTCGACCTGGGGGATCCCCATCGGGGCCGGCGGGATCCCGGTGAGACGGAACTTGCCCAGGCTCTTGTTGTCCGGTGCCATCGCCCGCTCACCCTGGAGAACGTGAATCTCCACTTCCGGCTGGTTGTGCTCGGCGGTGGTGAACGTTTCGGAGCGGCGGGTCGGGATCGTGGTGTTCCGCTCGATCATCTTCGTCATGACGCCACCCTTGGTCTCGATCCCGAGTGTGAGGGGCGTGACATCGAGGAGCAGGATGTCCTTGACGTCGCCCTTGAGCACCCCGGCCTGGATGGCGGCCCCCGCGGCGACGACCTCATCGGGATTGACGCCGCGGTGAGGATCCTTGCCCGTGAGTTCCTTGGCCAGTTCCTGTACCGCGGGCATCCGGGTGGAGCCGCCGACGAGGATCAGGTGGTCGATCTCGGAAACCTTGATCCCGGCGTCCTTCACGGCCTGGTTGAACGGGCCCTTCACGCGATCGAGCAGGGCTTCGGTGATCTTCTGGAGCTCCGAGCGTGTCAGCTTCATCTGCAAATGGAGAGGACCGGCGGCGGTGGCGGTGATGAACGGGAGATTGATCTCGGTCTCCGAGACCGAGGACAGTTCGATCTTGGCCTTTTCGGCTGCCTCCTTCAGGCGCTGGCTGGCCATGCGGTCTGCGGAGAGGTCGACGCCGTGGTCGTTCTTGAACCCCGTGACGAGCCACTTCATGACCGCGTCGTCCCAGTCGTCGCCACCGAGTTGGGTGTCGCCGGCGGTCGCCTTCACCTCGAAGACGCCGTCACCGATATCGAGCACGGAGACGTCGAAGGTGCCTCCCCCGAGGTCGAAGACGAGGATGGTCTGGTCGGTCTCTTCCTTGTCGAGACCGTAGGCGAGGGCTGCTGCCGTGGGCTCGTTGATGATGCGCAGGACGTTGAGTCCGGCGATCTGGCCGGCTTCCTGGGTTGCCTGCCGCTGGGCATCGTTGAAGTAGGCAGGGACGGTGATCACGGCGTCGGAGACGGTGTCGCCGAGAAATGCCTCGGCGTCGCGCTTGAGCTTCATCAGGATGCGCGCGGAGATCTCTTGGGCGGTGTAGTCCTTGCCCCCGATCGTCTGGTTCCAATCGGTCCCCATGTGCCGTTTCACCGAACGGATGGTGTTGTCGGGGTTCGTGATGGCCTGACGCTTGGCGACTTCGCCGACGAGGACGTCAGCGTCCTTGAACGCCACGACCGACGGTGTCGTCCGCCCGCCTTCGGCGTTGGGGACGATGGTGGGCTCGCCGCCTTCGAGGACGGCAATCACCGAGTTGGTTGTTCCGAGGTCGATTCCGACAGCGCGGGGCATGGGGAGGCTCCTTTGAGAGTGATTGCGAACGACTTGAGTATCTGCACACGCTACAACCTGAGTCACCTACTGTCATATTTCCGAAATCGTGGAATAGTTCGAGGGTCCCGGTGTTCGTGTAATGACCATTACGTTCCGTCAGGAGCCCAACCCCATGTCCCAGACGACCCAACTCAGCCTCCCCGTCCTCCCGCTGCGCAACGGCGTGGTCTTCCCCCACATGACCGTCACCCTCCGGATCGAGACCGCCGAAGGGCGTACCGCGCTGGCGGCTGCGACCCGGACGGATGGCCAGCTCCTGTTGGTTCCCCGCATCGACGGGCGCTACGCCTCGGTGGGCACGCTCGCCGAGATCCAGGACTCCGACGACGACGGAAATGTGGTCGTCTCCGGTCTCGCCAGGGCCAGGGTCGGCGCGGGTTCGACCGACGAGAGCGGTGCGCTGTGGGTGGAGGCCGAGGCATACCCCGATGTCGACCTCGTCGACGAGGAGCTCGATGCTCTGGTTGCCGAATACCGCGCCGTCGTGACCGAAGTCCTCGAGCATCGCGGCGTGGGTGCCGTGGCCGAGCGGATCCTGGGAATGGAGAACCCGAGCCAGCTCGCCGATCTCGCCGTCTACTCCCCGGACCTGAGTCTGGGCCAGAAGGTGCAACTGTTGGAGACCCTCGACATTCGCCAGCGCCTCGGGTTGCTCCTCGACTGGATGCGCGAAGTGCTCGGCACCCTCGAACTGCGCCGGAAGGTGCGGGACCAGGCGGCCGAGAACATCGACCGATCCCAACGCGAATACGTGCTGCGCCAGCAGCTGGAGGCGATCAAGAAGGAGTTGGGTGAGGAGTCCGACGCCGGGTCGGACTACCGGGCGAAGGTGGCTGAACGCAATCTGCCTGCCCACGTGCACGAGGCGGTCACGCGCGACATCGATCGGCTCGAGCGGATGAGCGAGCAGTCGCCGGAGCATTCATGGATCCGAACCTGGCTCGACACCGTCCTCGACATCCCGTTCGGATCCCACACCGAGGATCGCCTCGACCTCGACGAAGCGTGGACCGTGCTCGATGCAGACCACACCGGTTTGGCTGACGTCAAAGAGCGCATCGTCGAATATCTCGCGGTCCGCAAGTTGCGCAAGGAGCGCGGACTGGATCGGGACGACAATCGCGACGGCGCGATTCTGCTCCTCGTCGGCCCTCCCGGTGTCGGCAAGACCTCCCTCGGAGAGTCGGTGGCCCGCGCGCTCGGCCGATCCTTCGTCAGGGTGGCCCTCGGTGGCGTCCGCGACGAGGCGGAGGTCAGGGGCCATCGGCGCACCTACGTGGGAGCACGACCGGGGCGCATCGTGCGCGCCCTCGTCGAAGCGGGCTCGATGAACCCGGTGTTCCTCCTCGACGAGATGGACAAGGTCGGCAACGACTGGCGGGGCGACCCGTCCTCGGCGTTGCTCGAAGTGCTCGACCCAGCCCAGAACCACACGTTCCGGGACCACTATCTCGAGTTCGACCTCGACCTCTCCGACGTGGTGTTCATCGCCACCGCCAACGTGGTCGAGACGATCCCCGCTCCGCTTCTCGATCGTACCGAAGTGATCCGCATCGACGGCTACACCGATGCCGAGAAGGTCGAGATCGCCCGTGACCACCTGCTGCCCCGTCAGGTGCGCAGCGCCGGACTCGAACCGGAGGAGATCACGGTGACTCCGTCGGCTCTCGCCGCCGTGGTCGATCGCTACACCAGGGAGGCGGGCGTTCGGAACCTCGAGCGCCAGCTCGGCACCCTCACCCGGAAGCTGGCCACCCGCGTGGCGCGGGCCGCCGCCGACGCCCCGGCGGTGACCGTCGACGTCGACGACGTGGTGACGTATCTGGGCAAGCCGAAGGTGTGGAAGGACGAAGCCAAGGACCGCACCGATGTCGCCGGCGTGGCCACCGGTCTCGCCGTGACAGGAGCGGGAGGCGATGTGCTGTTCGTCGAGGCTTCGGTCACATCCGGTGAGCGCGGACTGACCCTCACGGGTCAGCTCGGTGACGTGATGAAGGAATCGGCGCGAATCGCCGTGTCCTACATCGAGGCCAACGCCGAGCGTCTGGGCGTGACGCCGGAAGGTCTCGACGGACGAGTCCATTTGCACGTTCCTGCCGGCGCGGTCCCCAAGGACGGCCCGTCGGCCGGTGTGACGATGACGACCGCGCTCGTGTCCCTGCTCTCGGGTCGCAAGGTCAAGGCCGAAGTGGGCATGACCGGCGAGGTGACGCTGCAAGGGAAGGTGCTGGCGATCGGCGGTGTCAAGCAGAAAGTCCTGGCGGCCCACCGCGCCGGCCTGACCGAGGTGGTGCTCCCCGCCCGCAACGAAGCCGATCTCGATGACGTCCCCGACAACATTCGCTCCGAGATGACCTTCCACCTCGC
The DNA here is from genome assembly GCA_035544575.1 of Acidimicrobiia bacterium. Lineage (GTDB taxonomy): Bacteria > Actinomycetota > Acidimicrobiia > Spongiisociales > ZC4RG35 > DATHWB01. Next base: position 11,251 of record DATKEC010000005.1, on the reverse strand, counting down.
AGCGACGATCGAGGATGTGCTGGCGGTGGCGTTGGAGGCGTGACAAGCTCGGGAGCGGCCGAGCCAAAAGGGGTGAAACGGTGGAACCGATCGAGACGGTGATCACGATCCTGCGGGTCTGGGTCGGAGTCGTGATGCTCGCCCACGGTGTGAACCATGCCGGTCGTCTCGACGGCACGGCCAAGTGGTTCGCCTCGAAGGGCTTCAAGGCGGCCCGCCGCCAGGCGCAGGTGTCGGCTCTGGGTGAGATCGCGATCGGTGCGTCCCTCGTGGCCGGGTTTCTCACGAGCTTCGGAGCCTTTGGCACCGTGGCAGTCATGACGGTGGCCTTCTGGTCGATCCACCGCTTCGCCGGATTCTTCGTCTTCCGGCGTCCGGACGAGGGCTACGAGTACGTGGCGACGCTGGCGCTCGCCGCGATCACAGTCGCAGTGGTCGGTCCGGGCCCCCTCTCGATCGACGCCGTCGTCGGCGTGGCCGATGATCTGGATGGCTGGACTGGCCTCGGGATCGCCCTTCTCGGATTTGTCGCTGCCGCCGGTCAGTTGGCGCTCTCCTGGCGTCGACCCGAGGACTGATCGGGTTCGAGCAGGTGCTGGACGAGTCCTGCGGCGGCAGACTCGATGAGGTCGTACATCTCCTCGTAGGCCTGGTCGGGTTTGCCCCACGGGTCGGGTACGTCGCCTCCGCCTGCGAAGCTCATCAGCCCGACGACGCGGGCGGTGCTGCCGGCGGGCGCCATCCGCTCGACCTCGCGCAGGTTCGAGTCGTCCATGGTCACGATGAGATCGAACTCGGTGAAGTCCTCCGTGGTGAGCCTTCGCCCGCGACCGTCGACCGTGTAGCCACGGCGGGCGCCGGCTTGCACGGACTGCGGGTGGGGCGGTTCACCGAGGTGATAGGAACTTGTGCCGGCCGAATCGACGTCCACGGCGAGCCCGGCGGCCCGTGCCCGGTCGAGTATCACCGCCGCCGCCGCCGGAGAGCGGCAGATGTTGCCCAGACAGACGGTCAGAATTCGGTATGTCATCGTGTTCATCGAGCCGAAACAGGAAGAGAGCAGTATTCGCGAGACATTGCGATATGCTAACTCTTGCAAGCACTTCGGTCGAGCTTCTGCCTCGGAACTGTGCTCCCACCCGAGGAGGTCGGGAAATGAAGACTTCATCCCCCAATGCCGTTGGTTCCGTCGTCCGCCGCCCCACGGCGACGGCGTTGCTCGCCGACGGTGCTCACGTCGCTCTGCGTCCAGTCACGCCTGACGACAAGCCGCTGCTGGCCGAAGGTTTTGCCAGACTGTCCGCCCGCGCCCGATACCTGCGCTTTCTGGCGCCGGCAGAGCGGCTCTCGCCCAGCCAGCTGGCGTACCTGTCCGAGGTGGACCACCACAACCATGTTGCGTGGGGTGTCCTCGACGGCGACGACGCGGCGGCGGTCGGCCGGTGGGTTCGCTATGACGACGATCCAACTGCGGCGGATGTCGCCGTGACCGTTCTGGACGACCACCAGCGCCGGGGCATCGGCCGTCTGCTCCTCGAGGTGCTGGCTGTCAGCGCTCGCGCGCGCGGAATCGGCATGCTCCACTTCGATGTCCTGGCCGAGAACCAGGCGATGACAGCACTGCTCGCCTCCCTCGGAGCGGTGCCCACCGCCGAGAATGGTGTCGTGCACTACGTGCTCGAGGTCGCCAGAGTCGATCCGCCCCGAATTGCCGACGGGGACTTGATCTGGCTGTTGGAAGACGCTCGCCGTCAGGCCGAGTCAGATCTCAGTTCGCGTCGAGTTCCAGACTCAGAGAGTTGACGCAATAGCGCAGACCGGTCGGTTGTGGCCCGTCGTCGAAGACGTGGCCCAGGTGCCCGCCACACGTGGCGCACAGGATCTCGGTGCGGACCACGCCGTGGGAGGTGTCGGTGCGTTCCTCGATCTTGGACGCATCGAGTGCGGTGTAGAAGCTGGGCCAACCAGAACGCGAGTCGTACTTTGCTTCGGACGTGAAGAGCTCCTCGCCGCAACCCGCGCATCGGTAGGTGCCCGGCTTCTTCTCGTCGACGTACCGGCCGCTCCAGGCGCGCTCAGTGGCACCTTCCCGGAGTACCCGGAACTGATCGGGATCGAGGCGCGCCCGCCATTCGGTCTCGGTGGTGGGGATGTCGGTCATGGCACGACCGTACTCCCCAGCCGAACGTATCAACGGGTGTTGAGTGCCGTGTTCAGCCTTTCGTAATACGCGACTTGAGCGGGGTTGAGGAGGCGTTCGCACTCGGCCTTGCCGCACCACCTGACCTCGTCGATCTCGGGAAAGGTGAGCACTCGGCCGCGGTAGGTGATGGTCACCGTGTCGCCGGCGATCTCTGATGCCGCGAAGTCGGCCTCCACCGCCCAAGCCGTGATCGTCTTGCCGGCCTTTTGGGTGACGTCGCCCAGCCCAATGACGTGGTCGACGTCGAGGCGCCACCCGGTCTCCTCGTGGAACTCGCGGAGCGCCGTGGCGAGTGGCTCCTCGCCGGGGGGAACCTCACCCTTGATGATCGACCACGCTCCCACCTGGCGGTGCGCCCAGAACGGTCCGCCGGGATGTGCGATCAAGATCTCGAGACCGCCCGCGGTGGTTCGGAAGGGGATCAGCCCGGCGCTCGGCATGAGAAGTCGACGCTAGACAGTCCAGAACTCAGGCGGTCCGGCCGTTCCAAATCTCCCGGATGACCAGATCGAGTGTCGAAGGGTCGATGGGTCGATGCCGGCAGTGTGCAGGAGGCGGATGGCGGGATCGTTCGGACGTCCGAGCGCCAGCGCGGCCAAGAGGTGATGGGGTGTGATCCGCCTGTGGCCCTCGTCGATCCCGATGCGCAGGGCGCGTCGCATCGCGTCCTTGGCCCGGAGAGCCGTTGCTTCCAGTGGCGGATCGCCGCATGGGAGGCTCGCGACCGACGCCGCGCCCACCAGGAGATGCTCGGTTCCGATCCATGTGTCGCCACGGGGCCTCGTAACCTCTTCGGCGGCGATGAGGACAGCCTGGCGCAACTCGGGACTGAATCGCTCGAACATCACGCCCTCCGCCGATGCTTCTTGTGCACAGCCTGGCGCGAAACGCCCAACGCGTCGCCGATCTCCTCCCACGTCCATCCTTGGCTGCGAGCCGCGGCGACGTGGCGGTCCTCCAACCGGTCTGCGAGACGGCGAAGGACGACCACCGCCCTCAGCCCGTCGGCGGGCTCGCCTCGGTCCGCGGCCGAGATCAACTCCTGCATGCTGGATCCCTCGTCGTGTGTCACCCTGGGTTGACGGTAGGTCGTACTACTCGATGCGTCAACCCAAGATGACGGCGTCTGAAGTCAGGCGGGAAACCGCTCTTCCAGCTGCGTGAGATAGAGCCCGGCACCGATCGCGCCACCGATACGGCGTGCCTCCTCGACCACCGCCGTCGGGTCATCGCCGGTAATGACCAGCGCATCCGCCAGGTCGATGAGTGCCCTCAGGTGGGCGATGACGAACCCGCGATCTTCGAAGACCTCGACGGCATCGCGCAGGTGGTCGGCGCGTTCGTCAGGCCGGGATGCCAACAGCGCGTCCGCCACCTGAAGACACGCGTCAGCCGCTCGGCGCGGCTCGAAGCCGGCCCTCATCCGTGCCCGCACCGACGCCGCTTCGTCCCGCTCACCCGTGGCCATCAGCATCCTCACCACTTCGAGACCGAACTCCTGGTGATCGGTGCCCGGGAAGAACTGCTCCGGGAGGATCTCCAGCGCGACCCTGGCCGTTCCGAGCGCGTCGTCGGTTCGCCCTTCGGATCGGGCCAGCTCGATGAGCAGCCGGGCCACCTCCCTGTGCGTTTCCGGATCGTCGAGTCGGAGCTGAGCCGTATCGAGTATTCGTCTCGCTGCTCGGACATCGCCCCGCCAGAGGTTGGTCTCGGCGATGCCGGCCAACGACCATCCGCGCAGGAGAGGTGTGTCGGTCTTCGCAAGCGCATCGAGGGAGATCTGTGTCACCTCGTCGGCTTCGTCCAGCTTTCCCTGCCGGCGCAGGATCGCACTCAGATTGACGGCGCCCCAGGCGGTGAAACCGTACGAGCCGGTCCTGCGGGTCTCCGCCAGGCAAGTCCGGAGCACCTCGACGGCTTCGTCGAGTTCGGAGAAGTAGTTGTACAGGTACACGCCCCAGTTGTTGCCGGAGCGAACCCGGAGGAAGATGTCGGAGCTTCGCTGCGCCGCCTCATAGGAGCTCTTGATGAGCGCCATGGCTTCCTCCGGCCGCTCCTGCATGGTGAGGGCGATGCCCAGGTCGTGTTGGGCCTCGATCGAGACGATGTCGGCCCCGGTCCGATCAGCCAGCTCGATGGCCCGGCGCAGATCTTGCTCCGCATCGTGGCCCAGGTTGTGGCGCCACCTGAAGTTGCCCCGCAATGTGAGGGCCTCAGCCAGCTCACTGCTGGGCTCGAGGTCCTGCAACCGGGCGACGGACTTGTCCAGCCAGCCCTCGCCTCCTGGGTCGTTTCCCGATTCCCATACTGCGAACCCGAGGCGCGCCTCGACCCGCCCCGCATCCAGGTCGAGGTGAAGTCCCTCATAGAGATCCAGGGCATTCTCGAGGGCGGCGATGACCCGGTCGACGGGCTCGTTCTGCGCACCGCCGCGGGCGTAGGCCTCCCATAGGCGGGCGATGTCGAGGCCGTCGATTTCGGGACCGGCGGCCTCGACGGCCACCCGATACCATTTCGCTGCCTCCTCCAGTTGTCCGAGCGACTCTGCCCGATGGGCGGCCCGCTCCGCCCACACATGGAGCCGGGAGCGGATGCCGGCGGACTCCGCCGGGTCGGCCCGCAATTCGTCCAGATAGCCCAGCGCCTGCCGATGGTGGGTGGCGATGAGTTCGGCCTGCTCATGGCTCCGGTCCCCAACGCGCTCTTCGGCCCACTCAGCGGCGGCCTGGTGCTTGCGGGCTCTCTCGCGTTTTGGAATCGACTCGTAGGCGACATCCTTTATCAGGATGTGGCGGAACCAGAACTCCTCGTCACCTGAGAACGTCGACGACTCGGCCGCCAACAGCAGATCCCGTGTTTGGAGCTCACCCAGCAGGCGACTGGTCTCGTGCGGAGCTCGCTTCCCGAGGGAGGCGACAGCACCCACCCAAACAGCGCGGCCGACCACCGCGGCATCCTGGAGCGTCGCCTTCTCGTCGGGTCCCAGACCGTCGATCCGAGCCGCCAGCAGCGACTGCACGGATCGAGGAACATCGACCGATGACAGCGAGCCCACCAGGCGCAGGGCGCCGTCAGCACGTTCCAGGGATCCCCGGTCGATCAGCATCTGCACGATCTCCTCGGTATAGAACGGGTTCCCCTCCGAGTGCTGGACGATCTGATCGGCGAGCGCATCGGGGAGGGCGCCCCCGGCCAGGTCGTCGACGAGCCTGCGGCTCTCGGCGGCGGTGAGCGGGTCGAGGTGCACGCTGGTGTAGTTGCGCAGACCGGCGCCCCAAGTGGGGCGAGATTCCAGCAGCTCCGGGCGTGCCATTGTGAGCATCAGGATCGGCCCCTGGGCCCAATCGGCGGCATGCTCGATGAAGTCCATCAGCCCGCTGTCGGCCCAGTGGATGTCTTCCCAGACCATCACCAACGGACGGCGGCCAGCCAGACGCTCCAACAGCTGACGCCAACCCTCGAACAGTTCCTCCCGCGACAGCTCAACGCCGGTCCCGGCGCCCACCAACGCCAGCACCTCTTCAAGAGGACCCCCCTCAGGAAAGAGGTCGGTGACGGCCCGCCTCACTTTGGCTCGCACTCGATCCGAGGAGTCGTCCTCCAGCAGCTCGCAGTGAGCCTTGACCGAGTCGGCCAGCGCCGAATACGACACGTTGCCGTATGCCAGGCATCGGCCCTCCCGCCAATGGGCGACCACGTCACCACCTGCGAGCTCGCGTGCGAACTCCCTCACCAGTCGCGACTTGCCGGTTCCGGCCGGTCCCAGGATGGTGATCAGGCCGGGTGTGCCCTCCCGCACACTGCGGTCGAAGACCTGCCGCAAGATGGCCAGCTCGTCGTCGCGGCCGACCAGCTGGGATCCGAGACCCGTTGAGGGCCGTTCTCCCCGCAGCCGAGCTGCCACGCCGGTGGCCCGCCAGGCGGGGACCTTCTCCGGCTTGCCCTTGACATCCAGGGGGGATAGGGCTTCGTAGCCGATGATCCTGTGGGTCAGCGCGTGAGCAGCCGGACCGACCACCACGGTGCCCGGCTCGGCGGCCCCCTGCAAACGTGCCGCCAGGTTGACCGTGTCGCCCGTGACGCGGCGGTCGGGCCGGAGGGAGTCGACCAGTACCTCCCCCGCCTCCAGCCCGATGCGGATCTGGACCTGGGGCCGGCCCTCGGCGGCGAAGGAGCGATTGAGCTCCGACAGGACGTCCTGCATCTCGAGACCCGAACGCACCGCCCGGTCAGGGTCGTCTTCGTGGATCTGCGGCACACCGAAGATCGCCAGGATGCCGTCGCCCATGTAGTTGTCGATCAGGCCCCCGTAGCGCTCGATGACGGGTGCCAGCCGGTCGAAAACACGGGCGACCAGCTCCTGGACCACCTCGGCGTCCTCCCGGTCACCGAGAGCGGTCGACCCCACGAGGTCGGCGAAGAGCGCGGTTGCGAACTTGCGTTCCCGTCCCGGACCGGCGGAGATGGCAGATCCACAGAGAGGACAGAAGCGCGAACCGGAGGGAGCTTGCGCGGCACACGAGGTGCATTCGATGGCCACCACCGTCGAGCCTAGGGACGACCCGGTGGGCGTGCGGTCCCGGCATGGGCGTTCTAGTGCATCGAACCCGCCATATAGGTGGTCCTGAACCCAGGGTTTGCGGTCAAGGCGTCCGTTACGCTCGGGCGGTGCATCCGACACCGACGCCTCCACCCGTCTCCGGGCGACGATTCCTCCCCGCCGTCGTCGAAGGCTTCGCCCTCGGTGGCCACGAACCGTTGGCGACGGGGCTGCGCCGGATGGCCGTGGATCAGTTCGATGCCGCGCTTTCGGTCATCGCCACTGAGACGGTCGACGTGGCGATACACGAGGTCCGCAAGGTCACGAAACGGCTGCGTGCGGTGCTCCGGCTCGTGCGATCCGAACTCGGCGACAAGCGCTACCGAATCGAGAACGCCATCCTGCGGGACACTGCCCGGATGCTGGCGCCGCTGCGCGACACCGACGTCAGGGTCGCCTCCGTCGGGGCTGTGCGGGACCGCTTCGAACCGCAACTCCGGGCGTCGGCATTCGAAGGGGTGGAGAAGCGCCTCGCCGACCGGAGGCGCCGGGTCCTCGATCAAATGGTCGACGGCGACGAGTGGAGAAAGGTGGCCTACGCCCTCCGTTCTGCGCGTGCCCGGTACGCGGCGTGGCCGGTCGATGACGAGACCGCCCGCGCCCACGGCATGGCAGTGATCCCGCATCGGTTCGCGTCGGTCGAGCGGGGTCTCGGCCAGACCTACGCCCGGGGTCGTCAGGAGATGGGCGAGGCCGGCCGCCACCGCACCGCGGTCAACTTCCACTCATGGCGCAAGCGGGCCCGCTACTTGCGCCATCAAGTCGAGATGCTCTCTCCGGTCTTTCCCGACGTGCTGGAGGGCTACGCCTCGGCTCTGACCCGTTTGGGCGACCTCCTCGGCGACGAGCACGACCTGGCCGACCTGCTCCGGTTCCTGGCGGGCCATCCCGAGTACTGCCCGGACCCGATCGAACGGTCGATGCTCGTTGCCCTCGTCCAACACCGGAGGGCCGAACTGCAGGCGGCTGCTTTGTCCCTCGGGTCGCGGGTCTATGCCGAGTCCCCTGATCGCTTCACGCGGCGGGTGCGCGACTACTGGGATGCCTGGGACGACCCGCTGCCGGTGGGGTTCGCGCCGTGAGCCGTCACTGGTAGGAGACGTAGACGACGATGGGCTCGACGCCGAGGACATCCGCCGGGGTCGCCATGGGTGAGTCCTCGTCGTAGAAGTTCTTCCAGCCCCACGCCCACCCCACGTGGTCCTGACCGGCCGTGATCGCCCGGTAGGTCTCGAACTTCGACGGCAGCGGGCCCTGGCCGTCCATGTGAATCACGGTGAAGAGTTCCAGTGGCGTCTCGATCTGTTCGCGATTGGTGATCATCGAGAATCGGAACTGATGGATCATGAAGTACTTCTGGGGCAGGTTCTCCTCGCGCACGATCTGAGCCAGCCAGCGCGACACTTCGTTGATCTCGGCGGCGTCGACGGTGCCGATCTGGCGGAGGTGGACCTGGTCGGGGCCGAGCCGCCATTCGGGATCCAGGGCGAGTCCCACATGCGGGAGGCGGAGGAACTCCTCGTAACGGCGGGCCTGGTCGAGAAAATGCGCCCGGCCCGGCTGGAGGTCGAGGACCACGTAGACCCCGTTCTCGCCGGCGAAGTCGATCCACGGACGCAGGGTCTCCACCCCGGCCTCGTCGGAGTAGTCATCGTCGGCGCCGGCCCGCGCCGATGCCACCGTGGCGATGATCTCGAACACTGGCACCGTCCGAAGGCCGTCGGAGGCGTATTCCTCCAGGAGGGGTTCGATTCGTTCCAGTGTGGCTGCCGGGCCCTGTTCCCCGAGGACTCCGAGAGCGCTGGTCGTCGGGTTGCCATAGAAGGCCACCAGCCGCTTGCCGTCGAACGTGTAGCCGCCTCCGGCCAGCTCGACGCCGCCTCGGATCGCTGCCAGCTGCCAGAGCTGGTCGTCATCGAGTCCGACGGCCACCACCGACCCGGGTTGCAGGGCCAGGATTCTCTCGGAGTCCGTGAATCGCAGATCGGCGATGCCGCTGACATCCACGAATGCCTCGCCGCGGGCCGCTGCCGTCGCCGCCACCAGCGAAGCTGCCTCGGAACTGCTTCCGAGAACCCACGTCACGTCGGCTCGCTCGATCGGCGGGGGAAGCGGTTCTGAGACGGCGGCTGGTGACACGACGGTGACCGGGACTCCCAGATCCGGCGCCGGCGCCGAACCGACCCAGCGCACCGCCAGCACACCCAGCCGGTCGAGTTCCTCGACCACGCCTGCTCCGTTGACGAGTACGGGTTGATCGGCGGCGATGCCAAGCGCAGTCCCAGCTGAGATCGCGGTAGCCGTGTCAGCGGTCACCACGGCCTCGTTGGCGCACTCGTATCGGATCCGGGAGACGGCCATCGAGAGTTCCGCGGCTGTGTCCCCGTCGATCGTCGACGGCGCCGGATGATCGATCGACGAACAGTCGGCCAGCGTGGTGGTCGTGGTCGTCGGTGCGCTGGTCGTGGTGGGCGGAAGCGTGGTGGTTGCCGGTGCTGGCACAGGATCGGTGCACCCCGCAAGCGCCAAGGCGCTGATCACCAAGAGAATGGTCGGCGCTCTCATGCAGCCGCATCCGACTCGTCTTGATCTGGTCGTCCCGGCGCTCTACCAAACAATGAGCGCTTGCCCGATTCGCCGTCATGCATCGAGCGTCTCGGCGATCGCTCGGTAGGCCTGGGCCGCCGGATGCGTGCGGGCGTGACCGAGAACCGACAGGCCCCGCCCCGGCGCTTCGGCCACGCGCACCGACTTCGGGATCGGGGGGTGGAAGACCCTCAGGCCGGGCGCCTCTCCGAGAAGCTCGAGTTGTTCTCGGCCATCTCTCGTCCTCGAGTCGAACATCGTCACGATGGCTCCCGTGACCGTCAGGGTCGGGTTTGTGAACTGTCGAACGTCACTCACCGTCTCGAGTAGCTGGTCGAGGCCGCGCCGGGAGAGAGTCTCGGCTTGGAGCGGGACGACGACCTCAGTGGCGGCCGTGAGAGCATTGATCGTCAGGATTCCCAGTGACGGGGGACAGTCGATGAGCACGTAGTCGTAGGTGTCGACTGGCCGCAACGCCCGGCTCAAGACGTACTCGCGGCCGGTACGCGTGAGGAGGTTCATCTCGGCACCGGCGAGATCGATCGAGGACGGTGCGAGGTCGATACCGTTCGACTCGTAGAGGACGTCGCCGACTGCCGCCTTGCCGAGCATCACCTCGTGCATCGATGGCGCTGGTTCACCTTCCACGCCCATCGCGAACGTGAGCGATGCCTGGGGGTCGAGGTCGATTGCCAACACCGCCCGGCCGCGTTCGAGCAGGGCGGCGGCGAGGGCGTGGGTCGTCGTGGTCTTCGCCACACCGCCCTTCTGGTTCGCGATCGCAATCACCCGAGACACGGGGCGAGTGTACGGAGGGGACGAGTCTTGGCTGTCGCCGCTCAGGAGGTCGGTGTGGCGAGGGCGATGAGCTCGCCGCGGGCGGTCGCCACGAGCACGAGATCGTTGGCGACGATCGGCCGGGTGCGGATCGGTGATCCGAACTCGAACCTCCACACCTCCGAACCGTCGGCGGTCGAGATCGCGACGAGCGCGCCAGCCTCGGTGGCGATCAGCAGGTGGTCGCCCGCGATCACCGGCGGCGTCGTGAATGCTCCGCCGACTGTGACGACGAAGCCGATGCCCTGGCCCGTTTCCACGTCGAGTGGCAGGAGGACGGCGTCTGCGACTGCCCACAGCACTCCGTCTGCGACCACCGGGGCGAACGCCACCGGAGTGTCGATCTGGAACGAACCGATGCCGGCAGGGCTGCACCCGCCGGCCGTGAACGTGCGGATCGACCGAGCCGACGTGCCGACATACCACCGACCGTCGGCCACGACCACATGGGTGGTGGCCCGCGCCGCCGCTGAGAAGTCCGTGCAGATCTCGGTGAACGTGGACTCGTCGATCACGATGATCGCCCCTTCGCCCGTACGGGCGTAGATCACTCCGCCATCGGCGGCGAGGGGCCCCACGAATCCGCCCTCGACGCCACCCTCGGCCGGGAACCTGCGCAACTCGCTTCCGTCGCTGGGAACGAGATCGACCAGCACGCCATCGGCCGTGCTGACGATCATCGAGAGGTTCCGGACGAGCGGGGGCCCGGTGATGGGTGAGCCGAGGTTCAGCCTCTGGACCTCACCCTCGGTGTCGTTGGTCGTCCGGATCAAGAAATTGCCTCGATCGTCGCCGGTGAATGCGAGCACCTTGCCCTGGGCATCCTGTTGGAACGAAACCTGCTCGATGCTCGGCGAGGCGTCGATCGCCCCCGGCATGCTGCTCTCGAAGATGACGTCACCTCCGGCGAGATCGATGCCGTACATCCAGCCTTCGCTGTCTCCCAGATACACGCCCCGTCCCCGCAGGACTGGCTCGGAGCGGACGAACCCCGTGAGCTGACGCTTCCAGTACACGCCGGTCGG
>DATKEC010000004.1:0-60954 GCA_035544575.1 Acidimicrobiia bacterium | reverse complement strand
GGGCACGACAGTCGTGAGGCTCGCGATCACCGTCGAGATGCACGGGGCGTCCCCGCCGATCGTGCTTCTCCACTCTCTCGCCCTCGACCGATCGATGTGGTCGCCCCTGATCGATGAGCTCGACCCCGCAAGAACCGTCATAACGATGGATCTCCGCGGTCACGGGCGGTCCCCGACCCACGACTCGTTCACGATCGAAGACATGGCAGACGACGTCGCCGACACGGTCGGGTTCCTGGGCCACGATCAGGCCGTGGTCGTCGGACTGTCGATGGGCGGGTGTGTGGCTCTCGCCGTTGCCATCCGTCATCGGTCGCTGGTCACCGGGCTCGGACTGATCGACACGACCGCCTGGTACGGGCCAGATGCTCCCGAGCGCTGGGCCGAACGCGCCACCAAGGCCCAGGAACAGGGCATGGCGTCGCTCTCCCAATTCCAACTCGAACGGTGGTTCGGCCCCGAGTTCCTCGCCGCCAACCGGGAGTCAGCCGAGGTGCTGCTCGACGTCTTCGCAAAGAATCACCTTGACTCCTACGTGGCGGCATGCCACGCGATGGGGGCTTTCGACGCGCGAGCGGAGCTGGGAGCCATCGCCGCGCCGACCGTTGTGATCGTGGGCGAACTCGATCCGGCTACCTCGCCCGAGCATGCCGACCGGCTCCATCAGGCCATTCCCGGATCCACGCTGAACGTCATTGCCGGGGCCAAGCACCTGACACCCGTCGAGTGCCCCGCCGCAGTGGCCGCCTTGCTGGCTCCGCTGTGGACGGGTTCACCTCGGAGAGGAGAGACCGATGAAACACACCGATGAATACGAGGGCTTGGTGGCCGAGACGGTGATGGTCACGGGCGCCGACGGCGATCCGATCCATGCGTACCACGCCCGTCCTCTCGGCCCCGGGCCCTTCCCCGGGATCGTCTTGTTCCACCACCGACCGGGATGGGACTCGTGGTACCGCTCCACTACGCGACTCTTCGCCGCTCACGGATACAGCGCCATCTGTCCCGACCTCTTCTGCAGGGTCGGCCATGGTGAGCCCGACGACGTCGCCGCCACGGCGCGGGCGGCGGGCGGTGTGTCGGACAGTCAGGTGGTTGGCGACGCTGCCGGGTGTGTGCGACTCCTCCGGTCGCATCCGACATCGAATGGCAAGGTCGGTCTCTTCGGCACCTGCTCGGGCGGCCGCCACGCCTATCTGGCCGCCTGTCAGCTCGACGACATCGCGGCACTGGTCGACTGTTGGGGCGGGAACATCGTGGCGAACGACGACGCCCTCACGGCGGCCCAGCCGATCGCCCCGGCGAACCTGAGCGACCGGCTCACCGCTCCCGTGCTCGGCCTGTTCGGCGACCAGGACCAAAACCCCACTCCCGACGACGTCAACGCCCTAGAGGAAATCCTGCGGAACCTCGGCAAGTCCTACGAGTTCCACCGCTACCCCGACGCCGGCCACGGCTTCTTCTATGACGACCGACCTTCGGCGTACCGGACGGCGGAGGCCGTGGACGGCTGGTCGAAGGTCTGGTCGTTTCTCGACCGCCACTTGTCCTGAGGACCCTGGAGCAACACATGTGCACGATGATCAGTACGAAGCATCCGATGACAGGTCAGGCCAAGGGTCGAACTGGCTGGTTCCCGATCGGTCAGGTGTATCTGGCATATGACCACCCCGAGCGATCACAACTCGAGCACGCCGTGCTGTTGGACTTCGCCAACGAGGACGTCGGCCCCGACGCCAGACTGGCCGTCGAACTGTCGATCGACCAAGCAACAGCGCTGGCCCGCCATATCCTCGCCACCGTCGATCAAGCCCAGAGCTACGAAAAAGGCTGATCCTGCGGGGAGCGAGCCTGCTCAGGCGACGCCGGCTTCGGCCTCACACAGAGACCAGATCCGGCGGATCGGACCCCGGCTGGCCAGCATCTCGCCTTCGATCTCGGCCATCAGCTCGCCGTCGAGGAACTCGACCTTGCCGACGGCGGCGCTGATCCATGTCCGCCGGGCATTCTCTTCGAGCAAGAAGGCCCAGCTCAACATCTCCTCGACGTCCGCGCCTGCCACCGCCACCCCGTGCGCCTTCATCAGCACCGCTCGATGCGGTCCCAGCGAAGCGGCGAGGGCGTCGGCCCGTCCGGCATCCAGTATCAGACGCGAGTCGGCGTGGACGGGGATTCCACTACGGAAGACCGAACCAAGGAAATATGAGATGCCGAGCGGCTGGTCGGTCATGGTGAAACTCGTGGCATACGGAGAGTGGAGGTGCGCCACACTTTGGACATCCGGCCGGCGGCGGTAGATCGCCGTGTGTATGGGCAACTCGGCCGGGAGTTTGGCGTCGGATTCGATCTGATTGCCGTCGAGATCGACAGTGACGAAGTCCTCTGGCTCGGAGTCGTCGCGGAGACTGTGTGGAGCCACGAGGATTCTGGTCGGGTCGTCCGTGCGGGCGCTGATGTGGCCGAACCCGTCGATGAATCCGCGGCGGTACAAGAATCGCCAGGCCTTGTTGAGCTTCTGCGCAAGGAGTGTGTTGGATTCCACGTTGCCTTTCCCTTCGACCTCTTCCCTCGGACTTTGTCAGACAATCCCGCGGGCGGGAGGGATAGTAGACACTGGCGGAGGGCCTTCGTCGGCGTCAGGCTGGAGATCGAAGATCGCCCCGAGGGTGGAGGCGAGCTGCATGATCCCGACCAGGGCCGCAAACTCGACGATTTCCGGTGACGAGAAATGGGTCCGAAGGGTCTGGAACGTCGCGTCGCTGGTCAAGGCCCCCCGAACCACCTCGTCGGCGAACTCGAGCGCCACCTGCTCGTGCGGAGCCAGACCGCCGTACTCCGAGCGCTCGATCGCCGCCAGTTCCTCTTCAGTGACCCCGTGGCGAAGGGCATAGCGTCGATGAGAAGCCGTCGAATAGGCGGACCCACACTCGAGGGCGACCTTGAATGCCACCTTCTCCTTGAACGCCCGGGGCAGCGTGCCGGTGTCGAGCGCGGCATGGAAGTACGCCCGGTGGGCGGCGAGGATCTCAGGCTGGTGCGCCAGGATCCCGTACATCGTGGGTATGCGGCCGCGCGTCGCCCGCAATTGGTCGAAGACGGTCCTGAGTTCCTCGGGCTCCGCGGTCGGCTCCACCGGCGGGATCCGGGGCATCACGAGACCTCGCCGGACAGGTCAGGGAGGCGCTGTCCGATCCCGCGATCGAGTGCGGTTTCGTAGGCCCGGGCAGCCAGTGCCACGTCACCGATCGCGGTGCCCAGCGACTCGAAGACGGTGATGCCGTCCGCGGAGCGTCTCCCTGCCACGGCGCCGGTGAGCAGCTCGTCGAGGCCGCGCACGTCCTCCCATCCGATCAGCCCTTCGGCGACGGGATGGATCAAGTCAGCCGCCTCGTAGCGGGCTTGAGCGGGTTCGTCGGTGACGATCAACTCGGCCCGGCTCACGACCGCGCTGTCGAGTTCACGCCGCGACGGGTCGTTCGATCCGATCGCGTTGACATGGGTGCCGGGGTTCAACCAGTCACCGGCGAGAACCGGCTCGGTGGCGGCGGTGGCCGTGACGACGACGGTGGCGCCGGCCACGGCTTCCTCGACGGTGGCGCATTCGTGGACGACGAGTCCCTCACCGCGCACTTCTTCGGCGAACCGGGCGCGACGGGCGGGGTCTCGTCCGAACAGACGGACGGTGTGGATCGGCCGCACGCGGCGTATCGCTTCGAGCTGGGTCCGGGCCTGCCGGCCCGTGCCCACGAGCCCGAGTACATCGGCGTCCGGGCGGGCGAGGAGGCGGGTGGTCACGCCGCTCACCGCGCCGGTGCGAAGCGCCCCGAGCCCGAACACCTGGATCACCGCACACAACCGTCCGGTGGCGATCGCATAGAGGCTCAGCAGACGGCCGGCGCCGGAGCCGAAGACGGCGCTGCTGGAAACCTTGACCCCGTAGTAGCTCTGGTCCTCGATGACGGCGGCGGTGATCCGGACGGTTCCGCCGCTGTGGTGGAGAATCGCCCGGGGCAGGTTGTCGACGACGCCCCGCGCCCGAGCGGTGAAACCTGCTTCGACGGCTGCGAGCGCGTCGTCCATGGTGACCAACTCCCCCACCGCGCGCTCGTCGAGGAAGAGCGTCACCGACGATCGTCGAGGTGGGCCACGTGATCCGGCACCCTCGCTCAGACCTTGACGCTGCGAGACGACAGGTACTCGAGGGCCTCGTCGAGGGCGATGTCGTCGGCGTACTTGGCGGCGACGTCGAAGAGGTTGCGGGCGACGAGGGCCTCGGTGCGGTCCACCACGCATTCCCGAACGACCGAGACCCGATAGTCATGCGAGAAGCCGTCGGTGACGGTGGCCCGTACGCACCCGCTCATCGACGCCCCGGCCAAGAGCAGGGTGTCGATGCCGAAGGCCTGGAGACGGTCGTGCAGGTCGGTCCCGAAGAACGCACTCGGTCGGGTCTTGCGAACGATGTGCTCGCCTGCGACGGGTGCCAGCTCGGGAACGATCTCGGCGCCGCGGGTCCCGTCGATCTGGCAGCGCCCGGTGCGTTTGGCTGTGCCCTTCCACAGGCCGAGGTCGGAGAGGTCAGGCTTGACGATGCCCTGGGTGTGGAAGACGGGGATGGCTTCGCGACGGGCAGCGTCGAGCAGGGTCCGGATCGATGGAACGCGCTCGCTGGCCATCGGGGAGCAGGTAGAGGGAGAGTCCGGGTCGACGAAGTCGTGCTGCATGTCGATCACGACGAGGGCCGGTCGTTCGCCAAATCCGATCCGCGACTCACCCCAGCCTTGCTCGGCATAGCGACGGAGAGTCTCCGTGTCGATGGTGTGCTCCTGGGTCATGCCGGGCCTCCCGAGGCTGTGTCGAAGTGGGAATTTGATGGACGTGTCCGCCGGCTCACGAAAGCGGTTCCCCACCTTGTTGCTCCGCGTGACCTCCATGGTAATGTCCGACAATCGTCCCGGGATGGCTGATCGCGTCCGGGCGGGCGGGACCGCAGACCAGAGGGTGGTGGGTGATGACCAAGGCATCGCACGAGAACCAATCGGCCGGGACCACCGTGATCGACGACGCCGCCGTCGCAGCGCCCGTCACCGGAGCCGACACGCCGAGCGGGGAACGGGTCCGTCGGGGGTTCTGGGGCCGGTGGGGCATGACCGAACAGCGGGTCTATGTGGCCATCAGCGTCATCGGATTCCTCACCGTCTGGGAAGTCGCCTCGCAACTCGGATGGATTCGCCCCCTCTTCTTCAGTTCCCCCACGGCCGTTTTCGCGGCGGCGATCCGGGAGATCACCGGCCCGAACTTCTGGAACAACCTGCGTGTCAGCATGCTTGCCTTCTCGATCGGGTTCTCCCTGGCGATCGCGCTGTCCATCCCGCTCGGTTTGATGTTCGGCTGGTTCCGCCGGCTGGGACACTTCTTCGATCCGTGGCTGCGCTTCTTCTATGCCACGCCGCGCATCACCTACATCCCGCTCCTGGTCCTGTGGTTCGGTCTGGGACTCGAGTCGAAGATCGCGCTGGTTTTCGCCGGGCCATTCATCACCATTCTCGTCGGGACCCTGGAGGGTGTTCGCACCGTGCCCACCACGTACCTCGACGTGGCCCGCAGCTACGGGGCGAAGCAGTTCCAGTTCTTCAAATCGGTCTTGCTCCCCACCACCGTGCCCTTCATCCTCGCCGCGACCCGTCTGGCGGTCGGGATCGGCATCGTCGCCATCGTCCTGGGCGAGATGTACGCCTCCCAGGCGGGAATCGGTCACATGCTGATGCAAGCCGCCCACAACCTGCAGGCCGACAGGGTGCTCTTCGCGGTGCTGCTGCTCACGATCCTCGGCGTCGGCCTGAGCAAGATCCTGCTGGCGATCGAAAACCGTGTCGCCGACTGGAAACCACAGACCTAGGAGCTGAACCTTCATGCAACCCGTTCTCAAGGCCGATTCGATCGGGATGGAGTACGTCCATCCCCGGACCGGCCGTAGCGTCTTGGCGATCGAGGATTTCTCAGTCGAGATCGAGCCGCAGCAGTTCGTGACCATCGTTGGACCGAGCGGCTGCGGGAAGTCCACGTTCCTCAAGATCGCCAACGGATTGTTGAAGCCGACTTCGGGGACGATCTCGATCCACGGCGAGGATGTGCAGTCGACCCGTGGCAGCCGGGGCACGGTGTTCCAGGATGCCTCACTCCTCCCCTGGTACACGGTGCTGCGCAACGCCGCCTACGGCCTCGAATGCCAGGGGGTCGGCCGCAAGGAGGCCGAGGAGCGCGCCCTGCCCGTGCTCGAGTTGGTCGGACTCTCCGGTTTCGAACACGCCCACCCCCACGAACTCTCCGGTGGCATGCGCCAGCGCGTCAACGTCGCCCGGGCGCTGGCGATCGATCCCGAGATCCTCCTGATGGACGAGCCGTTCGCCTCCCTCGACGCCCAGACCCGCGAGTTCATGCAGAGCGAGTTGCTCGGCATCTGGTCCAAGTCCTCCAAGACGGTGCTGTTCGTCACCCACCAGATCGACGAGGCGGTGTACCTCTCCGATCGGGTGCTCGTGATGAGCGCACGACCGGGCCGGCTGATCGCCGACATCACGATCGACATACCCCGACCCCGCAGTCTCCGTGTCAAGCGTGAAGCTCGGTTCGTCGAGTTGGTGGGACAGGTGTGGGACCTCCTGCACGGACCGGCCACCGGCGACCTCGAGAGCACCGGTGCGGGCCATGTCGGCTAGCGCCACTCAGGCGCCGACCGCTGTCGGGTCTGACCCTCTTGGAACGAGAACGCTGCGCTGGCTGCGCAAACGTGAGCGGATCCTGCTCGGTGTGCTCGGCGTCATCGCCGTGCTCGGTTTCTGGGAGTTCGCGGTCGTGTCGGGGTGGATCCGCACGTCGACGATGTCCTCGCCCACGATCATCGTCGATCGCATCGTCTTCGAACTGGACGGCGACCGGCTCATCCCGTCGCTGTGGGTCACGCTCAGGGCGTATCTGATCGGGCTGGCGCTCGCCACCGTGGTGGGTATCCCTCTCGGGTTCCTCGGTGGCTGGTCGAAACGGGCGAGCTATGTCCTCGAGCCGTGGCTGGCCGGTCTGAACGCCACCCCCACCGTGGCCCTGGTTCCTCTCATCCTGATCTGGTTGGGCATCGGTCAGACCTCGAAGGTTTTCATCGTGTTCCTCTTCGCCATCTTCCCCTATGCGTTCAACACGATGATCGGGGTGCGTCAGTCCGAGGCCGAGTTCTTGGGGATGGCGCGTAGTTTCGGGGCTTCCCAGCCGAAGGTCATCACCTCGATCGTGCTGCCCGGCGCTGTCCCCTACATGATGACGGCGGCCCGTCTCGCCGTGGGTCGTGCCCTGATCGGTGTGGTGGTCGCCGAGCTCGTCGCTTCGAACACCGGTCTCGGGTTCCTGATCAGTATCGCCTCGGGCACGTTCGACACGCCGCTGCTCATGGTCAGCGTCCTGTTCGTCGGCGTTTTCGGTTTGATCATGACCGAGGTCATGAAGGCCATCGAGCGTCAGTTCGACAAATGGCGGCCGGAGCTCACCTCCTAGCCGGCGGTCCCGTGCGGGCGGACCCGATCTCCCCTAGCCCGGCTGGCTCCGGTCCCCCGCACACCGCCACTCGTCGAACAGCATCTGGAACTGTTCGACGGCCGCTGGCCCTTCGGCGGCAGGACGCACGAGGACATCGTCGAAGCCGAGCCGGGCGGTGTCGGCCATCCGTTCGAGGCATTCGGCCGGCGAACCGGCGATGAGGACCCTCTCGTCGAACTTCCCGCCTCGGTACCCGTCGGCGAGCATCTGGCGGAGGGTGGCGTGGGCCTTGCTCGAATCCGGGTCGCACAGGAAGTCCCGCCGGACCGCGGTCCGGGCACTATCGGAGGCCTGGAGACGGAAACGTCGGAGTTGTTCGAGCAGAGCCACTTCGCCGAAGTAACCGTTGGCGAGCCAAACGTCGGCGATGCGGGCGGCGCGATCGATGGCGCCACCTTGTTCGGCGCCCACCCAGATCTCCGCATCTCGGATATTCGGCTCGCCTCGTAGGACGGCCGCAGCCGTCTCGATGTCCGGACCCGGTATGTCAGCGCCCGCGGCCTGGCGACCTCGCATCACACCGATCGCCGGGGTCGCCGGAGTGTGGCGAATGAGGTCACACAGGGTGCGGGCGATGACGACGAGGCTGTCGAGAGGCGTCTGTCTCGCCAAGAACAGGGATCCGATCCGCGGCACGCCGACGAGGTGCGGCAGTAGCCATGCCAGGAGCACCGCGTTGGACCGCACTTCGGGGCCGGCGCCGGGCTTGTCGCCCAACATGAAGACCGAAGCCCCGTTCTGCGACGCGATCTGGGCCACTGCGAGTACTACGTCTGCTTCTTCTTCCGAAGTCCAGCTGGGGCTGATCGAGATGCCGAGACCGAATCGGTTCGGGGCGAAGGAAGTGCGGTCGACGGCCACCTCCGCAGCGTACGGCTCTCATTGCATTGATTGTTCGACAGTTTGGGCGGCGGATAGGATCGGGTGCGGTTCGGACGATCGGAGCGTCACCGTGTCGGAAGTCTCAGACAACAACGGCCAGCCACAGAGCCAGTTTCATCGCGCGCTCGCCACCCTGCGGGAGTGGATCCTCACGGGTGAGGTCGCTCCCAATCATCACCTCATCGAGGTCGACCTGGCCCAGTCCCTGAAGGTCAGCCGGACGACGATCCGGGCGGTTCTCCTCGACCTGAACAAGGAGGGTTTTGTCACTCTGGAGCCGAATCGCGGCGCCAGGGTGCGTTTGTTCACGCCGGAGGAAGCCCGGGAGATTCTCATCGTGCGTGAGCGGCTGGAGGGCATTGCGGCGGGTCTGGCCGCTGAGAACATCACGTCCGAGTTGCTCGAGAAACTCGAGGGGGTGCTGAAGGAGATGGCGGCTGCCAGGACAGCGCAGGATCCACAGGCCTATGCCGGGCTGAGTAGCAGGTTCCATGCGCTGGTGGTCGAGGCCGCGAGCAACCGGTCTGTCGCCAAGTTCATCGAACAAACCCGCTATCAGTTGGTGGTGCGGCAATTCTGGAACCTGGACATCACCCATCCGCGCCCCGAATCCCTCGACGAGCACTCGGCGATCCTGGTGGCGATCCGGAGCGGGGACACGGTCGCCGCCGAAGCGATGATGCGCCTCCACGTTTCGAGCGCCCGCAATGCCCTCAGCTTGGGCGTGGCCGAAGCCGAGACCGTCAGCGGCTGACGGGACGCGGACGAAGGGGGGTCGCCCGAGGCGTGGGACAATGCGGCATCACGTCTCGCCCGCTTGTTCTCCTCGATGTCGATGGGGTCATCAACGACCTGGGGCATCTCGCCGGACACCGCCGGCCGTGGGAGACGCGGGTGTTCGAAGCCAACGGGTTCCGAATTCACATCCCCGATTACATGCCCCACCTCATCCAGGCCATCGCCGAGATCACCGAGATCCACTGGTGCACGACATGGCGGGACCGGGCCAATTCCTCGATCGCCCCCGCCCTCGGGGTGGGGCCGTTTCCCGTCATCGACGACGGGACCGACGCCATGTACCCGGATTGGAAGGCCGCCGCCGCATACGACCTGGTGTCGAAAGCCGTTGGCGAGGGCCGCTCGGTGATCTGGATCGAGGACTTCTACGGCGACGTCCCCACCGAACAGATGCCAGCGGGTGTCGAGTACGTCGACACTGCCGTCGTGGCACACGGGGCCGTCCTCACTCCCGAACTGCTCCCACCGGAGCTGCAACCCCTCTGAGGCGGTCAGCTGAGACGAAGGACGAACGGAGTCTCGGTGCCATTCTCGACGACGACGTGATCGCCGATGGCAACCCGGTCGGCGCCCGCCAGCGGGCTGGTCAGCCGCAGCCCTCCATCGAGGAAGTCGGCCATCACCATGACGGTGTCCTCACCGTTCGGTTCCGCCACGATGGTCCACGAGTACACGACCCCGCGGTCGGTCAACTCGACGAGTTCCGCCGGCTCGCCGTGACCACACGGAGAGAGAGGCAGGACGGGAAGCATCACGTACCCGCAGACCGGGCACGATCCGTAGGCCACATGAGCATCACTTGTCACGTGCCTGGCCAATCGGGATATGCATAGACGCTCTTTCCTCCGCAGACGTACAGAACCTGTCCGGTGATCGCGCGGGCTCTCTCGGAGACGAGGAACGAGACGGCACTCGCCACATCCTCCGGCGAACCCAGCCGACCGATGGGCACGCTCTTCATCAATCGCTGGAACGTCTCCTCGTCCCGGGCGCGCAGCAGCGGGGTGTCGATGAGGCCGGGAGCAACCACGTTGAGCCGAACCGAGCGGGACGACATCTCGACCGCCAGCGCCCGCGTCAGACCGATGACACCGGCCTTGGCTGCGGCATACGGACCCTGGCCCCACCAGCCGAGCCACGCCCGCGATGAGACCGAGACCACCGACCCGCGCCGCGCTTCCCGCATCGGCCCGAGGGCACGGCGGGTGCAGTGGAGGACGCCGTCGAGATCGACCGACATCACCCGGCGCCACACCTCGTCGTCGACATCCCGGATGGCGGCATTGCCGCCGATCCCGGCGTTGTTCACGAGCGCATCGACCATCCCCACCGACTCCTCGATCTCGTCGAACATGGAATCGATCGCCTTCGAGTCGCGCACGTCGGCCTCGAGCGGAGTGGCGGCGCCACCCACCGAGGTGATCTCATCTGCCACCGATCGCGCCCGGTCGACATCCAGATCGTTCACGTACACATGAAAGCCGTCCCGGCCGAGCTGGCGGGCGATGGCTGCGCCGATGCCCTGGCCGGCTCCGCTGACCAGCGCCACCGGTGGTGACGGAATGCGAGTATCCGTCATGCCGTGTGCGAAGAGAACAGTTGACGACCTGCGTCCACGTACAGGACCTGCCCGTTGAGATATGAGTTGGCGGAGTCGATCAGAAAGCCGGCGGCATGAGCGACGTCGGTGACGTCGACGTTCACCGCCAGCGGTCCGCGTTGGCTCACGGTGTCTCCGAGCATTCCTTGGGGAATGCAGATCGCGTTCGCCCGGCCGGGCCGGCCCCTCTGCACCGCCACGCTGCGCATCACGCTGATCGCCGCGGCCGCGACCGCGGTTCCGGTCGGTTCGATGTCCGCTCCGAGGTAGCCGTCGCCCACCACCACGACCAGGTCGATGCCGCTGAGGGAGGCCATGTGTGACAACGCCGCCAGGACCTCACCCGGTGAAGTCGTCTCCACCGCCACGTCGGGGACGATCAGAAGAGTGTCGCGGGGCTCGGATCCACCGCGGAGCGCCTCCACGGCCAGCGGGTCGGCGATGGGCACCCGATCGGAGTCGGTTGCGTCGACCACCCGCGGATAGAGGTCTGCCAAAGGTGCGGGGAGCGTGGTCGGCCAGGTGAAGAGACGCATCGTCGGGTCAATCGGTGGTGAGAATGGTCACGGCGCAGGCTCCGTTGTCGAAACCCGAGGCACCACCGCCAGTCACATGGGCCAGTGCTGTCGTTGCTTTCTCACGCTGCCGGCCATCCGCCTCACCGAGAAGCTGGTCGAAGCACTCCACGATCTGGGCGACGCCGGTGGCGCCAACCGGATGTCCTCGTCCGATCAGCCCGCCGCTGGGATTGACGAGCGGGTGCGCCGACTTCGCGAGACTCGAGCTGGCGCCGGAGCGCACGAAGTCGGGGGCTTCGCCCTCGGCGCACAATCCGAGTTCTTCGCTATAGAGCAGTTCGGCAATGGAGAAGGCGTCGTGCAGTTCCACCACGTCGAGATCCGCCGGACCCAGTTGGGCGATCTCGAATGCCTCCGCCGCAGCTCGAGATGTGATGTCGGGCCGGGTGATGTCACGTTCGGCCATGCTGAAGCGGCCCGACTTGACCACCGAAGCCCGCACCCGGGGACCGGACAATCCGAGCTCCGAGGCCCGATCAGAAGACACGAGAAGCAGGGCGGCGGCACCGTCGCTCTTCGGCGAGCACTGGTACAGGGTCAGGGGATCGGCGATCATCTTCGACTGCAGAACCTCGTCGATGCTCACCGTGCCCTTCATCTGAGCCACGGGGTTCAGGTCCGCGAAGCGGCGGCTCTTCACGACCACAGCAGCCAGGTCCTCCGGGCTTGCTCCAGTCTCATGCATGTAGCGGCGGGCGCGCAGGGCATAGACCACCGGGTTCGTCACGCCTGCCGCCCCGTCCCACTCCGTCTCCTGCACCGGCAGCGTTCCCTTGCCGAGAGTTGACAGCTTGTCGACACCGACGACCAACGCACACGTGGCATCACCCGCAACGATCGCCCGATGCGCCAGGTTGAAGGCAACGGCGCTGCTGGCACAAGCATTCTCGACGTTGTAGACGGGGATACCGCCAGTGACACCCGTGAAACGCAGCGTTCGCTGACCAATCAGGCCACCCCCCTTGGAGCTCCCGAAATACGCTTCGTCGATCGCTTCGGGCGCGATCCCGGTCCGGTCGATGAGTTGCCTGACCGCCTGGGCCGCCAACACGTCGGCGGACACCGGCGCCAACTTGGAGAACGGGGTCATCGCCACCCCTGCCACGATTGCGTGTGTCTTGGTCATCGTCACCTTCCGAGACCGTGCAATGTTTGTTGCATCGTTCAGACTAGCAAGCAAGATCTGACACCATCGCCCGTCAATCGAGAAGCCCCAGGGATCGCCATTGGCGCTCGGCACCTGGGTGGAAGGGAATCGGCAGCGGCGCGTCGACGGTGTCACCGAGCATCCGGTCGAAGGGCAGTTCGTCCCCGCCCTGCCAGCGAATCCGGTCCCGGCGGGCGTACATCGACTCGCAGAATCGTGCGACCAGTTCGTCGTCGACCGCGGCGTGAGTGAGGATGAGGAAGCCGGAGAACCCGACAGTGCCGATGTCGTCGGTCAGACTCTCATAACGGTCGGCGCGGATCGTGTCCCGGCGATACCCGAGGCCTTCGAGATCGGCGAGGGTCGACTCGGGGATCTGCAGAAACTCGAAACCGGCCTCGGAGGCGAGATCGACCCAGTTGTAGATGCCTTCGTCGATGACGACATCGACCTCGCCTGCCACGATGCGTTCCACCCGGGGCGGCTGGTGCGGAATCCCCTCGTCGTACCCGATCCGGTTTCCCTGGTTCTCCAGGTCGGCCAGCGAGGACCCCAGCGTTGCCAGCAGATCATCGACAAGCATGTGAATCGAGTGGTCCCGCCGTCCCCCACGCAGCGAGTACCGAAGCCCTCCCATCTCTATCAGCTCCGGCAACGACGACGCTCCGACCCTGCGAGCGACGGCGACACCGAGTTGATCGTGTGACGGGATCGTGGCGATCGCCCGCAAGGGAGCAGGTGAATCGAACGGGGGGAATCCGCCCACAGCCTTGGCGGCCAGACACGCCGGGTTGAGGATCGCCACATCAGTGGTGCGCGCCACCAATTCGTCGATGGCCGAGAGACCATCACTGGCGAAGAGATCGATGTCCCAGTCGGGGTTTCCCGGCCGGCGCAGCTTCACGCGTCCCTGCTTGGGCTCGAAGTCCGCCCGAGACACCATGTCGGACGCGACTTCGAGCATCAGCTGGGATCGCACCGTGGCTGCCCGCGGTCGATCCTGGGGGTACGGCTCCAGAGCGTCGTCAGACATCGTCTCGCCTTCGTGCGGGTGGGGCGCCCGGATTGTATCCCCGCTTTCTGACCTCTACGATTCTGCCTCATGGCTCATTCAGCAACAACATCTGTTGCATGCATCAATCGCCGGTGCCAAGAGCCACTGCGCTGATGCCGTCGCTGTTCGACCCGCTCACCATCGGACCGGTACGGGCCCGCAACCGCATCTTCCGGGCGGCGACATCCACCAAGCTGGCCGAATACAACGCCGTGAGTGATGCGCTATTGGCGCATTATCGGTTGGTGGCCTTGGGCGGTGTCGGGACGATCGTCACCGAGGGACTTCGGTTCCACCCCTCGGCGATCAAGTCCCCTGGAGGTGTCGCGGTCACCGAAGATGTGTCGATCCCGGGATTGGCCGTCTGGGCCGACACGGTTCATGACGAGGGGGCACTGATCGTCGGCCAGTTGAACCACAGCGGCCGCCAGCACACCTCGACGAAGGTCCCCGGCGGTCTCATCGGTCCCTCACCGATCGCCTGTCCCAGGAGCGGCGGCATTCCCCACGTGATGTCGGTCGACGAGATCGCCGACTTCGTCGACCGCTTCGGCACCGCCGCGTGGCGTCTCGCCGCCGCCGGCTTCGACGGCATCGAGGTGCACTGCGCCCAGGGCCATCTCCTCCAGCAGTTCCTCTCCCCGTTCAGCAACGAGAGGGACGACCGTTACGGTGGGTCACCGTCGAATCGAGCTCGCTTCACCCTCGAGGTCCTGCGCCGCGTGCGGGAGAACGTTCCCGCCACAGTCGCAGTGGGACTCCGCCTCGGCATCGACGAGTTCACTCCCGACGGCCTCTCACTCGAGCTGACGATCGACTTCGCCTCGCAGGTGACGCGCGAAGGTTTGGTCGACTACCTGTCGCTGTCGCAGGGCAACTTCAACACGATCGACACGCACCTTCCCGACCGGCACTACCCGCAAGTCCCGTTCGCCGAACATCAGGCACGGGTCAAGGCAGCGGTCAGCGGTGTGCCGGTGGTGGCCTGCACGCGGATCGTGACACCGGAACAGGCCGAACACATCGTGTCCACCGGTATGGCCGACGCCGTGGCTCTGAGCCGGGCGCTGGTCGTCGACCCGATGTGGCCTCAGAAAGCGGCGGAGGGCAAGTCGGAAACGATCCGGCTGTGCATCGGCTGCAACGAATGCTGGGACGGCCTGCACGAAGGCACGTCACAACTGTCCTGTGTCCACAACGCCGTGGCGGGCCGCGAGCTCGCCCTGGCTCACGTCACTTCGGCTGTCGTAGCCCGCCACGTCCTGGTGGTCGGAGGCGGTCCGGCCGGACTCGAAGCGGCGCGGCTCGCCGCCGGCCGGGGACACCGCGTGACGTTGCTCGAGCGGGAGCACGCCGTCGGCGGGACCCCGGCGAGGGCCGCCGCGATCGCCGGCCACACGGATCTCGCCAATGTGAGCCGTTTCCTGGGCCCGGCGGTGGAAAGCGCCGGGGTTGATGTGCGCACGGGCGTCGACGCCGACCTCGCCACCGTGATCGGGCTGGCGCCGGATGTCGTCGTCATCGCCACCGGCGCCACGCCGATCGCCAAGGAGCTTCCCGGCGACGGATCGATCAGGAATCACTCAGGATTGCCGAGCTTGGACGAGGACCTCACAGGGCGAAGAGTCGTCATCGTCGACGAGGACGGCCATTACTGGGCGGCCCAGATCGCCGAAGACGCCGCAGACCGCGGAGCGAACGTCACGGTGATCACCCGGTTCTTCGAGCCCTTCCGCGAACTTCCGTCGGTGTCTCGCATCGCGGCGATCAGGCGCCTCGATGCCACGGAGACGCAGTTCCTGCCGCTCCACGAGGTGGTGAGAGCCGGGAGCTCGGACCTGGTTGTGCGCCACTTCGAAAGCGGCCGCGAGTCTGTGATCTCCGGGGTTTCCGATGTGGTCTGGGTCGGCCCGCAACGCGCCAACGACCAACTCGCCGACCGATTGCGGGCGGCGGGTGTGAGCGACGTCCGGGTCATCGGCGATGCCCTGGCGCCGCGCCGGATCAAGAACGCCATCTATGAAGGCAACGCCGTCGGCCGAGCCATCTAGAAGAGAGGACGGCCTGATGTGCCACACCGAAGCGGACGGCCTGGCTGAGACGGCCGGGGAAACAGTCGCCACGGAGATGTCGATACCGGTGTCGACCGGCCAACCGATGCCGGCGCTTTTGGTGACTCAAGCCGAGTCCCAGGATGCTCGTGGCGGGGTGGTCGTCATCCACGATGTCTACGGGTCCAGCCCGTTCTATCGGCAACTGTCTGGTCTCCTCGCCGCGGAGGGCTACACCGTCGTGTTGCCCGACCTCTTCTTCCGTCAAGGTCCGATTGCCGAACCCACCCGCGAACTGGGCCGCGAGCGGCGGTCCCGATTCGACGAGGTGCAGGCACTCGATGACCTCGAAGCTGCGATCACCGCCGTCATCGCTGCCACCGGCACCGGCATTTCATCCGTTGGCACTGTCGGGTTCTGCATGGGTGGGACGTTCGCGCTCGACCTCGCTGCCCGCCGCACAGACCTGTCCACGGTGTCGTACTACGGGTTCCCTGCGACCAACGATGCCCCCCGTCTGCGGCCGGCGCCCGCGCCGCTGGACATCGTTGCCGACATCTCCGGGCCGATCCTCGGACTGTGGGGTGACCAGGACCACGCCGTGGGAATCGACAGTGTGGAGGAATTCGACCGCGCACTCGACGCGCACTCGATCGAGCACGAATTCGTCGTCTATCCCGGGGCGGGCCACGGATTCATGGCTGCGGCCGAGTCCGACGACGCGGCCCGGCGAGCCTCGGAAGACGCCTGGCCGCGCACTCTCGCCTTCCTGGCCCGCCACCTCTGACTGTGGCCGGGCTCAGTCCGGCGCCGGCTGCTGCCAGGGTGTCAGCCTCTTCTGAAGGGCATTGAAGACGCCCTGGATGGTGACGCCGATGAACATGATGAACAGGATCGGTACGAACATGTTCGCCGTCTGGAAACGATGGGCGAAGATCAGGATCATCCCGCCGACGCCGGTGAGTGTCGCTGTCATCTCGGCCACGATCACACCCACCCACGCTGAAGCGAAGGCGATGCGCAGCCCTGCGAAGATGAAGGGGATGGAGGCGGGGAGAACGATCGTTCTGATGAGCTGGCTCTCGGTGGCGGTGAAGCTTCTCCCGCTGTCCAGTAGCTCTTTGTCGACGTTGTGCACTCCGGCGACGGTGTTGATGATCATTGGGAACACACCCGAGATGATCACCAGGACGATGCGAAGGTTGTAGCCGAACCCGAGCCACACCACGAGCAGGGGGATGAACGAGATCGACGGAAGCACATAGAGGAACGTCACATACGGGTCCAGTGCCCATTCGACGACCCGAGAACGCCCCATCAGGATGCCGACCGGAACGGCGATGATGATCACCAGAATCAGACCGACCACCATCGTCGACAGGCTCTGGAACATCGGGACCAGCATCGCGTTGTCGACGAACGTCACCTGGTAGAAGGCCTCGGCGATCGCCGACGGCGTGGCGAACAGCGCCCGGCTCACTCCCGAGGCATACCACTCCCAGACGATGAGGAGGACGATCAGGGCGATGATGCGGGAGCCCCAGATTCCCAGCGGTCGGTCCAGGATGTGGCTCTTCGGTGAGTCGTCGCGGACGACTGGAGTCGGCAAGTTCTCCTTGAGCGGGGCGGCGATCACTCTCTCTTTGGTCATATCTTCGTCGCCGCCGTATGCCACGGCATCGCCAGGCGCTGGAGAAACCCGAGGATCGCGGTGAAGGAGATACTGAGGATCCCGAAGAGAATCAGGGGGACGAACATCTCGTCGAGCCGGAGGAACCGCGCCCCGTCGATGATGAGCCGGCCGATCCCGACCACGGCGGCGGTCAACTCTGCGGTGATGACGCCACCCAGCGCCCGGGCGAGTCCGATACGCAAACCAGTGAACATGAAGGGCAGCGAGCCCGGGAGCACGATCGTCAGTAGTTCCTGGCGGCGGCTGGCTGTGAAGGCTCGGCCGACATCGAGCAACTCGCGGTCGACCTCCTTCACCCCGGCATGCATGTTGATGATGATCGGGAAGATCGACGAGAGCGCGACGATGGCGACGCGCAGTCTGAAGTCGATACCGAGCCACAGCACGAGAAGTGGGATCAGCGTCACCCGCGGCGTGCTGTAGATCGCCATCATGAACGGGGTCATCGACACCTCGAGCAGCTTCACCCGGCCCAGCGCGATTCCGAACAGGATCCCCAATGGAGCGGCGATGAGAAATCCGACGGTGAAACCCCAGAGAGTGGTCTGAAGGGCAGGCAGCACCTTGTCCACCATCGTCCGTGTGGCCGCACTGATGATGGCACTCGGGTAGCTGGCGAAGATGGGGTTGGTGCGCCCATAGAGTTCCCAGCTGGACATCACCACGATGAGCGAAACGAGCCTGACCGCGTTCGGCGCCGCGAGGAACCTCGTCCACAGCGTCGGTCCCGCAGTCGTGTCGGGAACCAGGAGACGCTCGCTGGTCAATTGCTCGCCCTGTCGGTGTCAGCGTGGACGAGTTCCTTTTGGAGAAGGTCCCAGATCTTCTCGCGTGTGACGGCATACTCGGGTTCGGCCCGGAAGTTGTAGTCACCTCTCGGCTTGGGCAGGCTGATGGGGAACTCGGCGATCACGCGACCAGGATGCACACCCATGACGATGATCCGGTCCGACAGGAACAGCGCCTCGTCGATCGAGTGTGTGACGAAGAGCACGGTGAGATCCTTCTCCGCGCAGATCCGCTGAAGTTCGCCCTGCAAGTACTCCCGCGTCAATGCGTCCAGCGCTCCGAAGGGTTCGTCCATCAGGAGCAGCTTGGGTTCGATCGCCAACGCCCGGGCGATGCCCACCCGCTGCCGCTGCCCGCCGGACATCTCCGAGGGGTAGTGCCCGGCGTGGGACTCGAGCCCGACCAGACTCAGGAGTTCATGAGCCCGGGCGATCCGCTCCGCCTTGGGCACTCCCTGGATCTCCAACCCGTAGACGACGTTGTTCAGACAGGTCCTCCAGGGGAACAGATTGAAGTGCTGGAAGACGATCGACTTCTTGCGCGAGGGTCCCATGCTGGGTTCGCCATCGACGACGACGTGCCCGCTGGAGGGCGCCAGCAGGCCGGCGGCGATTCGGAGAGCCGTCGTCTTGCCGCATCCGGAAGGACCGATGAGGGATACGAATTCACCCGGCGCGACGTTGAGGGTGAAGTGGTCGAGGACGAGATTCCCCGAGAACGACTTATGGATCCCGTCCATCAACAGCACAAGCTCTGTCTCCTCCACGTCGTCCGGATTGCTCCGGCCTTGTCCGGTCCCGCGGGCGCATCACGGGCGAGCGTGCCCAAGGCAGCGGGACATGCAATTTCGCGGCGAGTATGACAGCAACAAATGTTGCAGTCAATCGACTCCAGTGAAAGACTCCCTCCGCGAAAGGGCGTAGAAGGTTTCTTTCCGTCAGACGAGTCCGAATGAAACAAAACTTGCTGTGAGCCCTTCCCGTACGTATCGTTCGGGCCCGATCGGTGTGCGCCGATCGTCGAGGAGGAGAAGAACACGATGTTGAGACGACGAATCTCGTGGGTCGCAATCTTGTCGATCTTGGCGCTGGTGCTTGCCGCCTGTGGCGGCGACACGGCGGCGACATCGACGACGGCAGCCCCTGAAACTACGACTACGGCGGCACCAACGACGACCGCAGGCGATGGAGGCGAGACCACCACCACGACCGAACCGGAATTGGTACCGGAGTCGGACACACTGCGGCTGATCATCGATACCTTGCCCGACTTCGCCAACGCGAATCGCTACGTGTGGGTGGAAATGCTCGAGGAGCGCTTTGGCGCACTCGGCGTGGAGGTGGAGGTGTCGATCCTCGAGGGGAGTGACTCTGCACTGCGCGCCGTCGTGGCGAACCAGGCAGACTTCAACATCGGCTCCCTGGGAGCAGCCGTTCGGCTGATCGCCGCGGCCGATGAAGGCGTCAAGGTGATCGCATCCGACGGCGAGCGCACGACCTATGTGCTTCTCGCTCGCGAAGGCATCGAGAGTCTCGATGACCTGGTTGGGGGAACGATCGGAATTCGCCTCCCCGGTGACGCCGGTGACGTGGTCACGAGGGCCGCGCTGGACGCGGCGGGCTTCGACCTGAGTCAGGTTCAATTCGTCGAGGTCGGCGGAACGTCGGCTCGTATCGCGGCGTTGGTGTCCGGCCAGATCGACCTCGGTGCCGCCCACATTGCCGAGGCGACCGCGGCAATAGCCGCATCGCCCGGTCTGACCCCGCTGATGTTCGCAGCTGACGTCATGCCACCCTGGATTCAGTCTGGTCTCGTCGCACGTGACGATTGGCTCGAGACCCACCCGGTCATGGCCCAGATGGTTGTGGATGCACTGGTCGACACAAACCGATGGATCACCGACAATCCCGAGGAGTTCGCCGAGTACACCAAGATCGCCCTCCCCGAAGAGGACATGGACGACGCCACGCGGCTCGAAGCGATCATGGAACTGATCCGCATCGGCTTCTACCCGGTGAACGGCGGGATCTCGCCTGAGGTGGTCGAATCCTTCATCGAAGTGGAAGTCTCGACCGGAGGCTTGGAGGCGGACAATGTTCCGCCCGCCGAACAGTGGGTGGATCGTACGTTCCTCGACGACTACCTGGCTCGCAACGGCACCCGATGAGCTGACGTCGGATAGACGACAGTGAGTGAGCGGCCCGGTCGGTCCGATTCCTCGGTGGGAGTGAAGAGGTGAACACGAACCTCGACTACACCGATCTGAGGGATTGGATCGATCGGGTCGCCGCGTTGGGGGAGCTGCGCCACGTGAATGGCGCGTCGTGGCAAGAAGACATCGGCCAGGTGACCGAGATGCTCCACCACACCGACGACGCTCCCGTCGTGCTCTTCGACGAGATCCCCGGATACCCCAAGGGCCACCGGATACTCGTCAACGCGAATGCCACGCGGCGTCGGCTGGCCCTGACTCTCGGACTGCCGCTCGACATCGATCGGACCGGGTTGATGGAGGAGTTCCTCCGTCTCACCGAGGCCGCCGAGGGCATCGGGCCGGAGTTCGTGGCGGACGGTCCTGTCTTCGACAACATGATGACCGGCGACGACGTCGACATGTGGCGCTTCCCGTCTCCGAAATGGCATTCCGAGGACGGCGGGCGGTACATCGGAACGGGCGTGGCGGTGATCCTCAAAGACCCGGACTCGGAATGGGTCAACCTCGGTGCCTATCGCGTGATGGTCCACGACTCGAAACGGGTCGGAGTCTTCATCATCCAGGGAAAGCACGGACAGATGATCCGGGACGCCGCCTTCAACCGCGGCGAGCCGATCCCCGTGGCCATCGTCTGCGGAATGGATCCCCTGCTGTTCGTGGCCGCCACGATCGAAGCTCCGTACGGCGTGTCCGAATACGACTGGGTGGGTGCGATCCGCGGAGCCCCCTACCCGGTGGTCCGGGGACCCATCACCGGCCTACCGATTCCTGCCACAGCCGAGATCGTCCTCGAAGGACACCTCGTCCCGGGCGAGACGCTCCCGGAAGGTCCCTTCGGGGAATGGACCGGCTATTACGTGACCGAGGGAGAGCCTGCACCCTTTGTCACCGTCGAAGCCGTCTACCACCGCAATGACCCGATCATCCTCGGTGTCCCACCCAACCGGCCGCCGTTCGAGCCGCATCGGTATCGGGAGTACCTCAGGTCGGCGATTCTGCTGCGCAACATTCGATCGGCCGGGGTTCCGGGTGTGATCGACGCCAACTGTTTCGCCGTCGGCGGCAACCGACTGCTGAACGTGGTCTCGATCAGCCAGAAGTACCACGGCCACGCCCGCCAGGCTCTGCATGTTGCGGCCATGTGCCACGCCGGCGCCTACATGGGGAGGATCGTCGTGGTGGTCGACGACGACGTGGACGTGACCGATCTCGACGACGTCATGTGGGCGATCCTCACCCGGTCCGACCCCAAGCGTTCCGTCGACATCATCGACCGCGCCTGGTCCGGACCGCTCGACCCCGCAATCCACCCCGACGAAAAGGGCTACAACTCCCGCCTCCTGATCGATGCCTGCCGCCCCTGGGAATGGCGCGATCGCTTCCCGCCGCCGATCGGCCCCGACCCGCAGACACGTCGCATGACCAGGGAGAAATGGGGCTGGATCCTGGACGGGTCTCAGCCGCCGGATTGACCCCTGGCGCCCACCTCCCCGTCCCGGGCAGTCAGGGCCTCGAACACGCTCTCAGGATCGAGCGGCAGTCTGGGGACGCGGACGCCGGTGGCGTCCGCCAGCGCGTTGGCGATAGCGGGAGCCACGACCGGATTGGCCAGTTCGCCCACACTCTTGGCCCCGTACGCTCCCGGCCCCACTTCCGTCGGAAGCTCGATGATCGTCAGCCGGACGACATCGGCCAGGGCGGGAATCCGGAATAACTGGCGGTCCGCTTCGACCACGGCTCCGTCTCGGACCCGGAGCTGAGTCATCAGCGCTTCGCCGAGTCCGAACATGAAACCCCCTTCGAGCTGGCCGCGGTGCGCGGTGGGATTGATGACTGCTCCGACATCGACTGCCAGGGTCGCCTGTTCCACCGTCACCACGCCGGTCCGCTCGTCGACGGCCACGTCCACGGCGAGGGCGACGAAGTCGTGGTCTTCGTCCTCGGACTCTTCCTCGCGATACAGCACCTCGAACTCGACCGGATCTGGGACCAAGTCCGCCGTCACGAGCGCGGCGAACGGAATCGAATCTGTCCCGTCACGCCGGACGAAGACGTCGGCTCTGAGCTCGAGCCCCTCGGCCAGCCGCGCATCCAGCCAGGACTTCACTTCGCCGGCCAGCAGCTGGGCGGCTCTGCTCCCCAGGTGAGTACTGCGGCTCGATCCGATGCCGCGGTCCGGGCGGGTTTCTCCGGTTGGCACATAGCGCACCGAGACCCGCTCCGGGTCGACGGACAGTTCGGCGGCGAAGACTCTCTGCATCACCATCCACGCCCCCGCACCCTGATCGGGGAGACCGGTGACCAATTCGAAGGTGGCGTCCGGTGACAGGACGGCGCGAAGGGGAAACTCACCTCCACCGACATGACGCGCGGCGAGTGCCACGCCGTGGCCACGCACGAGCCCGTCGTCGGCGGGAGGATGCCGGTCGACGGTGCGGACAGCATTCAGCACTTCGACGGCGCGCGGCTCGCGGATGTGGAGACCGGAGGCGCTCCGCATTCCAGGCCCGAGCGCGTTGCGTGTCCGGATCTCGTACGGATCGATGCCGAGGCGGCGAGCGATCGAGTCGACATGCGACTCGCCGGCGAACTGGACCTGCGACTGGCCCGGCGCCCGCACATGCCCGCCAGGAACCGAGTTCGTGTACAGCGTGCGGGCGTCGATCCGCACAGCCGGGATGTGATAGGCGATCATCGCGCTGGTGGCCCCGGGGAGCGTGAGGTCCGGCACCGGCTTGGCCGAGGCGTATGCACCGCCGCCGTACAGGACGGTGGCCGAGTGGGCGATGAACCTGCCGTCTTCGGTGACACCGGTCCGCAGACGAACGAGCGACGAGTGACGCACCGGCCCCTGGGCCAGCTCCGCCGCCCAGGTCATCGCCATCTTGACGGGCCGTCCGATGGATCTGGCGAGCAGAACGCAGAGGTACTCGTCGATCGTCTGACCCTTGCCGCCGAAGTCGCCGCCGATGTGCCCAGAGACCACCTCGAGACGATCCGAGTCGACATCCAGAGTGTCGGCCAGCTGTTGGTGAAGACGGAATGGGCCCTTGTTCGTGGTGGCCACCCTGGTGATCCCGTTCTCGTTCCAGGCCAAGCAGACGCGTGGCTCGATGTAGCCGGCGTGTGTCGCCGGTGTTCGATACTCCTCCTCGAACACATGAGCCGCCGAGGCGAAAACCGCCTCGATGTCATCTGGTCCAAGACCCACCGTGGCGTGACCTTGCACGTTCGGGTGTGGCACTTCGGGCCGGCGGCCCCCCGAGTACCGGTACGACTGCGCTTCGGGATGGAGGATCGGCGCGTTCTCCGCGGTGACTCGTTCGAGGTCCAGCAGGGGCTCTTCTTCGGTGATGTCGACGGCGATGCGGGCGGCCGCCGCCTCTGCTTCAGCCCGGGTCTCCGCAACCACCACGGCGGTCCGGTCGCCGATGAACAGGACCCGGTCCCAACAGAGCACCGGCTGGTCGGCGAGCCGACGGCCATGGCGCCGTCGACCGATCTCGGCTGCCGTGGCGACCATGACCACTCCCGGCATGGCTGCGGCCGCGGAGGTGTCGATCGACTCGATACGGCCGTATGCGACCGGGCTCGTCGCAACCGACGCCCAGAGCACGCCGGGCATGAACCGGTCATCGGTGAACACGGCTTCACCGGTCAGCTTCGCCCTCGCGTCAGGCTGGATCTCGGCATCTCGCAGCTCGAATGGCGGACCCGTCATGAAGCCGGCCCTGTGCCGTGCACGGACCGAAGCCGTGAGGCGAGTCGCTCGGCGGCTGCCACCGCCACCTCCAGCCTGTAGCGCCCAGCCATGTCGAGGTCGCCGGCTGCGGAACGGATGATCTCGCCGAGGTACCGGCCCGGGATCGACTCGATCTCGGATCCGACCAGTGCAGTCTCGGCCGTCCGGACCCGCACGGGCATTGCGGCCACCCCTGCGATGACCACCCGGGCCGCACCGATGACGCCCGACGATTCGACGGCCATCGTCATCCCGACGCTCGCCACGCCCGGCGCGGCTGCGTCGGGTTTGATCTTCTCGTAGCCCGACACCGTGCCGGCAAGTGGGGCGGGCACGCTGATCCAGGCAACGACACCGTCTCCGTTCGGATCGGTGCCGTCGATGAAGTCGCCCACCGGGATGCGCTTTCCGGGATGGACCTCCACCACTGCGTCAACGGCCAACAGAGCCGGAGCAACGTCGTATGTCCCTCGCAACCGCGAGCAGAGGTTGCCGCCGATGGTCGCCTGATTGCGGATCCTGCGGTTCCCGACCTGACGAGCGGCCTCGACCAGGATCGGCAGGCTTCGTCGCAGGATGTTCGAGTCGACCATCTCCCCCAGCGTCGTTGCCGCACCGATCCGGATCTCGCCGGTTCGCGGGTCGTCGGCAACACCACGTATCTCTTCGAGGCGGGACACTCCGACCAGCGGTGCATGGCGCAGCCGAGCGACGTCGAGGGCGAACTCGATACCTCCCGCCACCACCCGCGCCCCCCTCGACGTCACGAGGTGGTGGGCGTGATCCAGAGACTCAGCCTCGTGATAGGTCATGGCGCATCCGCCAGACGACCAGCCGCCTCCAGCACCGACTCGATGATCGAGTAGTACCCCGTGCATCGGCACAGGTTGGCGTCGAACTCACCCAACACCGTGGCGCGGTCGGGGGTCGAGTACCGGTCGAGGAAGTCGAGTGCCGCCATCACCTGGCCCGGCGAGCAGAAGCCGCACTGAACTCCGCCGCTCGCGGCGAAGGCAGCCACCACGGTCTCAGCAGCTGGATGGACGCGGATGGCGCCTTCGATCGTCATCACGTTCCGACCGTTCAGCTGCACCGCCGGCACGAGGCAGGCGGATACGAGCCGTCCGTCAACCAGCACCGAGCACGAACCGCAAACCCCGACCCCGCATCCGTTCTTCGTTCCGGTCAACCCGACGTGGTCTCGGAGAAGCTGGATCAACAGGAGGTCGGCCGGCACATCGGCCCGGATCTGAGCGCCGTTCAGCACCAGTTCTATCGAGTGCGACGTGCCACGCGGTGCGACCTCTGACATGATTCCGTGCTCACCAAACATCGGGCTGGAACAACCCTTGTTAGCATGCCCGACCGGGACAGGAGTAGATGTTGCAGAGCATTGCACCCTGGTGCGTCGCCGATCGGTCTGCGTTCGGCCCTTGAACGGGGCCGAGACGCTTCTCGCCGTTCTCGTCCGATGCGGCGTGGACAGGATCTTCGCCTCCCCGGGTTCTGAGTGGGCAGCGCTGTGGGAGGCCCTCGCTCGCGCACGCAGCGGCAATGGCGAGGCACCCGAGTATCTCAGCGTCGGCCATGAGGAGTTGGCCGTCTCCATGGCCAGCGGATGGGCCAAGGCAACGGGTCGGCTCCCCGCAGTTGTCCTTCACACGACCGTGGGGTCGATGCACGCCACCATGGCGCTCCGAGCCGCCAAGCACGAACAGATCCCGATGGTGGTCCTCGCCGGCGAATCGGTGGCGTGGGGTGAGGACTCTGGGCCGGACCCGGGGGCACAGTGGCTGGCCGTCCTCAGCGACATCGGCGGTCCGTCGGCGGCGGTCGAAAGGTCGGTGAAGTGGAGCTCTCGGGTCCCAGCGGCCGAGGTACTCGCTTCGATGGTGCAGCGAGCCGGCCTCCTCGCCCGTGAGGCGCCGTCCGGTCCGGTCTTCCTCTCTGTTCCTGTCGAGTACCTGACGGCGGACGGCGGTGCACTACCACCCGGCACACGGCTCGCAGACCCCACCGCCGGCGATTCCGCAGCACTCTTCGAGACCGCCGATGCCCTGATGGCGGCGGACCGCCCCCTGATCGTCGCCGAGGATTCCGGTCTGCAGCACAAGACGGTGCCACTCCTGGTCGACCTGGCCGAGAAGGTCGGCGCCAGGGTCGTCGAAACCCGTGGTGCGCGATACACGAACTTCCCCAGGAGCCATCCGCTCCACTGCGGCTTCGCACCCGCGGATCTGGTCGACGATGCCGACGAGATCCTCCTCGTCGGCTCGAGCGGGCCCTGGCATCCATCGTCTCGGGAGCTGGGGTCGTCGACCGGGCTGACCGTGATCGGCGAGAACCCGCTTCGCAGCCACGTGCCGTACTGGGGCTACCCGGTCACACGAGTCATCCCCGGCGACATCGGCGCCAGTCTCGAACTGCTGCTGGCACAGGTGGGATCGGGCGTGACCGCCGCCCCGGATCGACTGGGGGCGATCGGCGCGATCAACGATGACCGCAGAGCCAGGCTGAGGGACCGGGCGCGGAGCGAGTCTGCGCGCAGTCCGATCACCGCTCGGTGGGCCGCACTGGCGTTGGCCGAGGGTGTTCCCGACGGGACGACGATCGTCGACGAGACCCTCACGGCGCGGACCGCGATCCTGGAGATGACCGAACAGAAGGAAGCCGGCTCTTGGTATGCGGGGGCGCTCGGTGGACTCGGGACGGCGCTGGGGACCACCCTCGGTGTGCGTCTCGCCACGGCCTCCGGCCTCGTCGTCTGCACGATCGGCGACGGCTCGGTCGGCTATGAGCCTGCGTTCGCCGCGCTGGGCGCGTCCCGCGAACTCGGATTGCCCTTCCTGATGTACGTGATGAACAACCAGGGCTATCTGTCACAGAAGGCACCCACAGCCCAACTCTTCCCCGAAGGATTCGCAGTGCGGCACAACGATTTCCCGGGTCTCGAGAATGCCCTCACCCCCGACTATCGCCAATTGGCGGCCGCCTTCGGCGGTGCGGGCTGGATGGTGGCCGACCCGCTCGAGCTACCCGGAGTGATCGACGCCGCCGTCGCCCATGTCACAGACGGCAGCTTCGGCATCATCGACGTCCGCCTCGAGCCAACCAGCTCCCTCAAGAGCCGGGGCGACTGACAGTCAGTCCGAGATCTGCTGAAGGAACCACTCGGTGGGCAGCTCCCGTCCGCGGCCCGCTGCCACGCATCGCCGGTACACGATCGAGGCGCATGCCGCGAACTGGACGCCGGTGCCCACGTTGTTCAAGAAGTACGTGACTTCGTCGTCCCCACCGCGCCCCTGGGCTTCACCGGCGAGCAACTGGACGAGGGTCGGGCCGTCGGGCGTGGGGGTGGCCGGGCGCTCGTCCCGGCGGCCGGTCCGGTCCGCCAGCACGATGTCGACGTTGTCCGGTGGCTGGTGGACGACGGTGCGGTCGGAACGCTCGAGGAAGTCGACGCCCACCTCTGCCCAGTGCCGGACGCTCGACACGTGCGTTCCCGCCTCCACCCACACTGCCTCGAAGACCGGGCGGGTGGCGTTGGTACAGATCGCCACCACGTCGGACCCCGCAAACACCCGCCGCGGCTCGTCCGCGGCAGTGAACTCGCGGCGGTGGCGCTCCGACATCTCAGCCGCGAAGGCCTCTCGAGCCTGGTGTCTCGGACTGTGGATGACCACGGTCTCGATGGTGGGGAAAACACTCAGGTAGGCGTCGACGTGGGCACGCGCCTGGCCACCGGTGCCCAGGACACCGAGGCGAGTGGGTGTGCGGCGAGCCAACCGACGCGCCGCCACAGCCGCGGTCGCCGCCACCCGCATCTGTTGGATGATGCCGTCGTGAATGATTGCGAGCGGTACGGCATCGGCCAGGTCGAAGAGGACGATCAGCCCCAGGAAGTTGCCCTCCGAGCCTGCGAACTTGGTTCGACGTCCGGCCGCCTCCGTGGATCGGTCCGACCGAAGCCGGATCGCAGCCACTCCCGCCGCTCGGCTGATCCCATCCATCGTGGCGAGCGTGTACTTGGTCGACCGTTCGTGTCGAGCCGTCAACGTCGACCGGGTGCGTGTCGCCGCGCCACCTGCGGCCAGCTCGAGGTACACCGCCTCGATCGCCTCGATGAACTCGGCCATGTCGGCTTCGGCGGCCACGGCATCGTTGTCGAGCAGGAGCATTCTGGGGTCAGGAGCCCCGCGCTGCCAGCACGGCGACTTCATGGAACCGCTCGGCGATGTCCACCAGCTTCACCGGGTCGGTCTCGTCCAGCACGACGACCAGGTGGTCGGTCCCGGACTCGGCGAACTGCCGGACCTCGGCCGCCACGTCGGCGTCGGTTCCACACATGGTGTAAACGTCGCCGGGCGCGTCGTCGAACCGTATGCGAGCTCTGACCGAGATCGTCGGAAGTGGCCGGTTCGCTTTGGCACAGAGTGCGCTCAGCGTGTCGATGCGGTCGACGATGTCCGCTGGCCCGGTCCGGGCGGCGTGGTAGCCGTCGGCGAGTTGAGCAGCACGTTTCATCGCGGCCGGACTCCTCCCCCCGGTCCAGACCGGCAGTGCCGATCCCTGCGGGGGTAGCGGCCGGAAGACGAAGTCCTCGAGGTGGAAGAACTCACCGTGGAACGGCGTGGTCGCTCCGCCCCACAGGTGGCGCCAGAGCGCGATCGACTCGTCGACGAATGCTCCTCGGCGTTGCATCCGGTGTTCGACTCCGAGATTCCTGAACTCGGCGAGGTCGTTGGTGTCGGCGACACCGACGCCGACGATGAGCCGTCCCCCGCTCAGGACATCGAGGGTGGCGAATTGTTTGGCGAGGATCACCGGGTTGCGTATGGGGGGAACGATGACCGACGTACCCACGAGGAGATGCGGGTAGCGGGCGGCGACATGAGTCAGCGAGACGATGGCCTCGAGGATGGTCCCGTACTCCTCGGCCTCATCGCCCTGGGCGACGACGAGATGATCCGTCACCCACACCGATCGCCAGCCGAGTCGGGAGGCCACCGACGCACCTGCTTCCAAGCTCTCGAGTCCGGCGCCCGGACCGATGGTGGGAAGCACGAGTCCGATCTCCATCGGCCGATATTGCCTCGGCTCGACACCTGCTGCAATTCTCGTTGCACGATGTGGAACGCGATGCAGCGCGACCGGTCAATTGCGGTATCTCGATGCAGCACCAGGTCTACGCATCAAATCTTGTTGCGCCAACCGGGAGATGCCAAGCTGGCGCCACTTTGGCCAACTCTGAGACCGACCCACCGCCGAACGACACGCTCGACCAGCCAGCCGAAGACATGGGGCGACTCACATTCGTCGTGCTCGGCTATGGCGTGGCGCTCGGCGCCACCTCGATCGCCTTCCCGCTCCTCGCGCTCGAGGCGGGCCTCTCCCCCATCGCCGTGGGTCTCCTCGCCACCGTGTCCGCGGTCCTGCAGATGGGTGGCAAGATCACGCTGCCCGCCCTCCTCACCCGCTTCAGCGACCGCTCGATCATCGCGCTGGCGATCAGTGTGATGCTGGCCGCCGCATCTGTCCTCCTCATCGCAACCACCGCGATCTGGTTCGTCGCAGCCCAGGTGCTGCAAGGGACGTCCCGCGGGCTGTTCTGGACTGCGAGTCAGACCCATGGAATACGCACGAAGGGGGTCGCCACCCGGCAGATCGCCTTCATCCAAGGCATCGGCCAGGTGGGAACGATGGTCGGACCTTTCCTCGCCGGACTCCTCGCCGCGAGGTCGCTGTTCACATCGCTGTGGGCAGCTGTGGGGATCTCGGCAGCCTGTCTGGCCCTCTCCCTCACGTTGCACAAACTCCCGACATATCAGCGAGCACCGAGGAAGAGCCGGGTCCCGATCTGGCGCCGGAAGGGGGTCGGGCCGGGCAACTGGGGAGGTGCCATCGCCGGGGCCTGGCGAGGTGTGCTCGAGTCGTTCGTCCCCGTCATCCTCTCCGCAGCCGGGTACGGCACCGCCATCGTCGGAGCGCTCATGTCGATGGCGGAATTGTGCGGCCTGATCGCCACCGGCGCGGTGGCGAGATGGGGTGGCCGCAACGTCGGACGCTTCATCCCCTACACCGCCCTCGCCCTCGGCGCCGGCCTGGTCATGCTCGCCCTGTGGTCCCAGATCTGGGTCGTCGTCCTTGCCCTGGCAATCGCCGGTACCGGCGGCGGCGTGGGCGGCGTGCTCGGTTCGGCCTCGATCAACGAGGCGGTGGAACACAGCGAACAGGGGGCTGCGATTGCTCTTGTCGGCCTCTATCGGGCGGCCGCCCGCTCCACCGCACCGTCGCTCGTCAGCGGGGCGCTCGCCGTGGCCACCCTGCCGGCGGGCCTCGCCGTGCTGGCAATCGGCATCACGTTTCCCATTCTGTGGATTCGCCCGCGCCGAAT
This sequence comes from Acidimicrobiia bacterium, assembly GCA_035544575.1. Taxonomy (GTDB): domain Bacteria; phylum Actinomycetota; class Acidimicrobiia; order Spongiisociales; family ZC4RG35; genus DATHWB01. The sequence continues at coordinate 30,424 of DATKEC010000004.1, read as the reverse complement.
CGGGTCTGTCACCGCGGAGCCTTGACAGCAACAAATGTTGCTGCGAGCATTCCAGGTCGTCTTTCCAGCCCTTTCCGAGGTGGTCCATGCGAGTCGTTGATGCAGTTGCCGACTGGTTTGAAGCAGCCGGTTTCGACCACTATTTCGGGTACGCCGGGGGGGCCTTGTGGCCGCTTCTCGACGGGCTGATCGACCATCCCGACGTGGTCGGCATCCAGGCCAAGCACGAATCCCACGCCGTCCACCAGGCGGACGTCTACTACCGCCTCACCGGCAAGATCGCTCCGGTTCTGGTCACCAAGGGCCCGGGATTGATGAACACCGTTGGTGGCATCGCATCTGCCTACCACGACGCCATTCCGATCCTTCTCATCGGCGGCGGCGGATCGACCCACTTCCTCGGCAAGGCCGGGATGCAGGAGATGTTCTACAAGGGCCATGAAGACTCTGTGAGCGTGTTCCGGCCGATCACGAAGGGTTCGTGGATGTGTGTCCGGCCGGACACGGTGATCGATGTCCTGAACCATGCGTACCGCACCGCCATGTCCGGACGGCCGGGACCCGTTTACGTCCTCCTTCCCCTCGACGTCCAGATGGGTCAGGTGGAGGGCGAGATCGAGCCACCCACCGCCCGCTCCGTCAAGCGAAGCGTCCGCGCCGGGTCCGACGAGATCAGCCAGGCGGCCGACCTGGTTCGCCGGGCCGAGAAGCCGATCCTGCTCCTCGGGGGTGGGACTGCCAGAGGCGACACCGACCAGGCGATCTCGGCGCTGGTGGACGCCCACCCCATGCCGGTGATGACCACGCTGACCGCCAAAGGCGTCCTTCCCGAGACCCACGACCTCTCGCTCGGCCCCGTCGGCCGATCCGGGACCGAGGCAGCAGCACGTGCCGCCCGGGAATCCGACCTCGTCGTGGCCGTCGGCGCCCGCTTTTCTGACAACCACACCTCCAACTGGCGACAGGGCGCCATATACGACGTCCCGAGGACCAAGATCATCCAGGTCGACATCGACCCGACCGAAGTGGGACGGAACTATCCCGTTGAGTTGGGCCTCGAAAGCGACGCCAAGGCGTTCCTCACAGACCTGAACGCCGCACTCGGCAGCGAACCCGTCGACCGGAGTGGCTGGATCGACACGGTCAAGGGCTATCGGGATGAATGGCGGGCCGAGATCGCGTCCATCATCGGCTCGACCGACTCCCCCATCCACCCGGGCCGGATGGCCTACGACGTCGGAGAAGCCCTGGCCGAGCGCGGCCGAGTCTTCATCGATGTGGGCGACGTCATCCAGTATGCAGAGCCATACATGACAGTCCACCGCCCGCACACGTGGTACATCAACGCCGGGATGGCGGAGATGGGTTGGGCATCCCAAGGTGCACCAGCGGCAGTGGTCGCCGACCCGAAGAACCCGGCGGTCGTGATGACGGGTGACGGCGCATTCCTCATGGGTCCTCAGGTACTCGCCACCGCCATCGAATACGGTCTCGGCGTCGTGTGGGTGATCCTCAACAACTACGAGCTGGGCATCGAGCGGAAAGGCGCCGGCGCCGCGTTCGGACGGAACCACCCCTGGATCACGTTCACGACACCGGACGGCGAGCCCTACAACCCCGACTTCGCGGCGATGGCCCGGTCCTACGGGGCGGACGGACACAGAATCGACAAGACCGAGGACTTTCGACCGGCGCTGGAGGCGGCCATCGCTTCGGGGCGTCCCACGGTGCTCGACGTTCCCATCGACACGTCACCGCCCAGCTACTTCACCAAAGGACTCGATCGTGCTTATCCGACCGATTGGGGGGCGAGCTACCCGTCCTATGGGCTTCTCTCGCTGAAGAAGTCCGGCAACTGAACATGGCCGAGGCGAGCCCGTCCGACCGGGGTCCGGCCACGGCATCCGGCACGAAGATCCTCGTTGGCGGGTCCTGGGAGACCTCCGAGGACGTCCTCGTCGTCAACGAGGCCGGAGGTGGGCCCGAGTACAGGCGCACATACCGAGCCAGCCTCGAGCAGTACGAGCGTGCCGTGGAGGCCGCGGTCACCGCCTTCGAGCACACTCGCGTCACCCCGTCATATCAGCGCGGCAACCTGCTGCGATCGATCGCCGAGGGCATCGAGGCAGCTCGGGAAGACCTGGCGCATTCCCTCGCCCTGGAAGCAGGCAAGCCGATCGGCGACGCGCGGATCGAGGTCGACAGAACCGCACTGGCGTTCCGGATCTCCGCCGAGGAGGCCGAGCGGATGGGCGGAGAAGTCATACCTCTGGACCTCACCGAGAGCGCCCGAGGCCGGTGGGGAATCACCCGGCGGATGCCGCTGGGCCCGGTGGCGGCGATCACCCCCTTCAACGTTCCGCTGTCGTTGGCGGCTCACAAGCTCGGACCGGCACTCGCCGCGGGGAACACGATCGTCCTCAAGCCTCCGTCCCAGGTCCCGAACACGCTCCTTCATCTCGCCGAGATCATCGACCGGGCAGGGGCCATTCCCGGCTCGGTCAGCGTGATGCCCATGGCGCGCGACCTCGGTGACCGCCTCGTCGAGGATCCGCGCTTCCGCCTCCTCACCTTCACCGGGTCGTCCGAGGTCGGCTGGGACATGCGTGCTCGAGCCGGCACCAAGAAGGTGGCCCTCGAGTTGGGCGGGAACGCCGGTCTCATCGTCGACGAAACCGCCGACCCCCGGGCCGCGGTTCCGGCCACGTTGCGCGGCGCTTTCAAACATGCCGGTCAGCTGTGCATCAGCGTCCAGCGGGCGTTCGTTCACGAGACGATCTGGGATGCGTTCCTCGAAGGACTGGTGGAAGGTGCTTCGAAACTCACGGTGGGCCATCCCCTCGACGAGTCCGTCGACCTGGGGCCGATGATCAGCGTGGCGGCAGCGGACAAGTTCCTCTCGGCAGTGTCCGAAGCCGAGTCACTCGGCGCCAAGGTGCTCGAGGGCGGGGAGCGGGATGGCGCGTATGTTCGCCCCACGGTTCTGGTCGACGTCCCTCCGGAATCAGCTCTCAGCGCAGAGGAGGCATTCGCCCCTGTGATCGTCGTCAGCCCGTTCTCGGACTTCGACGCGGCGCTGGCGGCGGTCAACGACAGCGAGTACGGCCTCCAGGCCGGACTCTTCACCACCAACCTCCAGCGGGCTTGGCATGCCTTCGAAGTCCTCGATGTGGGTGGGGTCATCGTCAACGACGTCCCCACCTTCCGCATGGACAACATGCCATACGGCGGCAACAAGAGCTCTGGTGAGGGCAGGGAAGGCATCAAGTTCGCCATGGAACACATGACCGAGTTGCGGCTGATGGTCATGTCGCCGGACAGGAGGAATCCGTGACTCGTCAACGAGGAGGACGCAGTGTCTGAAATGAGTACCAGGGACCCCGAACCACGGCCCGACGTCATCGAGACAGTGCGGCGTCAGTACGACGGGCTGACGCAGTCCCAGAAGAGAATCGCCGAAGCCATCATCGACGCTCCCGAGTTCGTGGCGTTCGCCACCGTGGACAAGCTCGCCAACCGCCTCGGCGTCAGCCCTTCCACGATCGTCCGGTTCGCCTACAAGGTGGGTCTCGACGGATACCAGGACCTCCAGGCCCGGGTCCAGGTGCTCATCAAGTCCCAGATGCGGTCCGCGAACGACATCGGCGACGAAGACGACCTCACGTCACACCTGGCGGACACTCCCTTCGCAGCGTCGCTCGAATTGGACCTCGACCATCTGAAGCGCACCATCGCCGCCCTCGACCGGGACAGTCTGGAACGAGCCGTGGAAATCCTGTCATCGGCCGATCGGATCTACGTAGCCGGCGACAACCCCACCCACGCCCTGTCCTTCTACTTCGCGCTGCACGCCAACCGGGCACGCGACCGGGTGCACCTGGTGTCAGCCGATGGGGTCTCCGCCGCTCGCATGATCGAGATCAGCGAGCAGGACGCGCTGATCGCGTTCACCTTCCCGCCCTACTCGAAGGCGGTGCTGCGAGCGGTTGAATGGGCCGTCGAGTGTGGCGCCCCCACCATCGGCGTCACCGACCACGCCGTCTCGCCCGTGGGTCGCCGCGTCTCGATCGTGCTTCCAGCGCTCACATCCGGCCTGGGTCCACAGAACACCCTGGTGCCCGGAATGGCGGTGGCCAATGCGCTGGTCAACGCGCTCATCCTCGCCGACGAGCAGCGATCGATCAGCCGCTACAAGGCGGTCAACCGCCTGCTCAACAAGTGGGACGTGTTCGTCCTCGGGGGAGACGAGCTTGAGTGACGGCCACCTACCCCTGGCGGGAGTTCGAGTACTCGACCTGACGGACCGGCTCGGCTGGTACACGGGTCGACTACTGGCCCTGCTCGGTGCAGAGGTGCTGCGGATCGAGGATCCGAACAAGCCCCAGGAGGCTCCGCTCCCCCCGGCGGTCGACGTGAACGGCCGAACCGTCAGCTTCCACGAGGAGTACGCCCACAGCGGCAAGGTCATCTCGATGCTCGACCTGGCGTCGGAGGAAGGCTCGTCTGCGCTGGCGGACTTGGTGGAGTCCACCGACGTGCTGCTGAGCGGACTGGACGGCCGAGCGCCCGGCGGCTGGGCAGAGATCAACCCGGGTTTGGTCCACATCGTGATCACGGCATTCGGTTGGGCCCACACGCCGCACGATGACGAGATCGACGACCTCCTCATCCTGGCGGCCGGCGGCCTGCTGCATCTCGGTGGGTATCCGGACTCCGGCCCGATCGTTCCCTACGGCGGACAGAGCTACCTCGCCGCCGGCATCTACGCCGCATCCGCCGCCATGTTCGGCCTCATCCAGGTCGAACACGAGGGTTCCGGCTACTGGGCGGACGTGTCGGCTCAGGAGACCATGGCGCAGGCTCTCGAGGACAGTCTCCCCGGATACGTGCTCACCGGAAAGATCCGCCCGCCCGAAGGTGCCGAGGGCAAGGAGGCAGGAACCGGCACGTACGCATGCGCGGACGGGTACGTCAGCATGGTGGCCGGACGGCTCGGAACCGCCCGGGCATGGGCAGCACTGGTCGACTGGCTGACCTCGGAGTGCGACGAGGCGACCGAACTCGTCAACGACGAGTGGTCGGACTTCGCCTACCGACAGACTTCCGAGGCGAACGCCCGGTTCCGACAGATCTTCGAGGCGTTCGCCTCCACTCGATCCAAGGAAACGCTCTACCTCGACGCCCAGCGACGCATGATCGCACTCTCCCCCGTGAGCGACGTCTCGGATCTCCTGGCCAACGCACAGCTTCGTCACCGTGGATTCTTCTCCGAGTACGACCATCCCATACTCCACCGCGTCGTGACCGCGCCCGGTCCACCGTTTCGGTTCGCGGACGTCGAGTTGCCGGTCCTCGGCCCTGCAGTCGAGATCGAGACAGCTGCATTCTCAGATCGTGGGTCGACGTGAGCGGTCCGCTGGCCGGCATCCGCGTACTCGACTTCTGTTGGATCGGCGCGGGCGCGCTGGTGACGAAGGCCATGGGCGAGGCCGGCGCCGAGATCATCCGGGTGGAATCCCGCAGTCATCCGGACAACCTGAGACTCACGCCACCGTTCCGGCCAGGCACGGAAGGACTCGAAGCATCCGGATACTTCGCCTCCCGCAACCCGGACAAGAAGAGCTTCGCACTGAACATGTCCAAGCCCGAGGCCCGCGAGATCGCGTTGGAACTCGCCTCGAACGTCGATGCCGTCACCAGCAACTTTCGCCCCGGAATCATGGAGAAGTGGGGCCTCTCGTACCCGGAGATCAAAGCGGTCAACGAGGACGTCATCTACCTCGTGATGCCCATGCAGGGTAACGACGGTCCGCACTCTTCCTTCATCGGCTTCGGCTCCACGATCGCCGCCCTGGGTGGGCTGGTGTCTCTTTCGGGCGAGCCGGGCCGCACACCGGTCGGGACCGGGACTCACTATCCCGATCACGTCCCCAATCCCGGCCACGGCCTGGTGGCCGTCCTCGCCGCCCTCTTCCAGCGGGCCAAGACCGGGAAGGGTCAGGCGATCGAACTCTCTCAGTTCGAGTCGACGGTGAACGTGATCGGGTCGGCGATCTTGGCCGGTTCCGCAGGGTTCAGTGTCGAGGCGGTCGGGAACCGGAAACCAGGAGTCGTGCCGCGCGGGACGTTCCGGACGTCAGACGACCGTTGGGTGGCGATCAGCTGTTCCCGGGACGAACACTGGCTGCGGCTCCAGGAGGAGATGGCCAGCGACGGCGTCGATTCCCAGAACCCGATGACGACGTCTTCAGAGCGCGAGGCACGACGTGACGAGGTGAACGAGGTGGTCGCCAAGTGGGTGGCAGGGCTGTCGAGTGAGATCGTCGCGCACAGGCTGGCGCGTGTCGGAGTCCCAAGTGGGCTGGTGAACACCAGCGCGGATGTGCTCGAGGACCCCAGGCTGGCAGAGAGAGAGTTCTGGCACACGATCGAACACCCCGTCATCGGCGAACTGCCCATGTTCCGGCTCCCCTTCGTCACCGCCGCCGGAAGAACGTCCATGACCCGGCCACCGCTGCTCGGGGAGCACACCTGGGAGATCGCATCGGAAGTCCTGGGAATGAGCTCCGAGGAATACGATCGGCTCACGACCGCCGAGGTCCTCTACTGAACATGACCGACAGCATCCTCTCCGAACATGGCCAGGGCGTGGCCTGGATCACGATCAACCGGCCCGACAAGCGCAATGCCATCGACCTGCCGACCCGGGCGGCACTCGCGGCCGCGATCGCAGCCGCCGAAGCAGACGACGCGGTGCGGCTGATCGTCCTCACCGGCGCCGGCGGCTCGTTTTCTGCTGGGGTCGACCTCTCATCGGATCCCGCCAACGACCGCCACGTGCTCGTCCGCAACCCCGACCGGCTGACCGAGCCCCTCGACCGGTGCACCAAACCGCTGCTCGCCGCGGTCGACGGTGCGGCCGTGGGTGGAGGCTTCGAGATGGCGCTGGCCTGTGACATGCGGGTGGCGTCGACACGGAGCTTCTTTGCGCTGACCGAAGCGAGAATTGGAAGTCTCCCCGGCTCGGGCGGCACCCAGCGACTGTTCGGAGCGCTGCCTGCGGCGATCGCCTGGAAGCTCCTGCTCACCGGGGACCGGCTGGCGGCGGAGGACGCACTTCGGTACGGATTGGTCTCGGACGTCTTCGCCGACGCTGACTTCATCACCGGGGTTCGAGAGCTCGCCCACCGGGTGGCGACAGCCGCCCCACTCTCGCTGAAAGCCGCCAAGCTGGCGGGCCGCGTCGGTGCCCGTGGATCCGACGCCTCCGGGCTGGCACTCGAACGGGCGCTGTGGGCGCTGCTGTCCACCACCGAGGACCGAAACGAAGGCCGAGCGGCTTTTCGTGAGGGGCGGGATCCTGAGTTCAAGGGACGCTGATGACAGCCCGCGCCGCCGATCAGAGCCCCGCCCAGCGCGGGATCAGACCGGCATCGATCGAGAACTGGTCGAGGATCTTGGTGATGGTGTGATCCACCAGATCGGCGATCGACTGCGGGCGGATGTAGAAGCCCGGCACCGGCGGCAGGATCACGGCGCCGGCGTCCGTCGCCTGGGACATGAGGCGGAGGTGCCCGGCGTGGAGGGGCGTCTCGCGCACCACGAGCACGAGCTTTCTTCGCTCCTTGAGGCAGACATCTGCCGCCCGCGCGATGAGGTTGGTGTCATAGGAGTTGGCCACCGCACTCAGCGTCTTGATCGAACACGGAGCGATGACCATTCCGTCGGTCAGAAACGTGCCGGATGCCAGCGTCGCCCCCATCTCGGTGTCGGAATAGGAGAAGTCGGCGTCCCGCACGAGGTCGGCCAGGGTGACGTCGGTTTCGTATCCCAGGGTGGCCTCGGCACCTTTGCTCACGACGAGGTGAGTCTCGACATCATCGACGCCCGCCAGCACCTGGACCAGCCGGGCGCCATAGATCGCGCCGCTCGAACCCGAGATACCGACGATGATTCTCCGCATTCCGCTCTTCCCGCAGGCTGGCGAGCATGCTACTGACCTCTCCGAAGCGGCCCGCTCAAGCCGGGAGCGGCCCATGTCGATGATTTCGAACCGGAAGCGGGAACACATCGATGCCGCCCTGGGAGACCGGTCCCAGTCAGCTGCCTCCGCGGGGTGGGAAGACGTCCATCTGGTCCCCGCAGCTCTCCCCGAGGTGGACGCCCACTCCCTCGATCTCGGAGTCACCCTCGGGGGCCACCGGCTGGCCGCACCCCTGGTGATCGTCTCGATGACGGGCGGCCACGAGCAATCTGTCTCGATCAATCAGAGCCTGGCCGTCGCCGCCGAGACCCACGGCATCGCCATCGGCTCGGGCAGCCAGCGGGCGGCCCTCCGCGAACCGGCCCTGGTCCGTTCCTACACCGTCATCCGAGAATCTGCCCCGACAGCACTTGTGATCGCCAACCTCGGGGTCTGCCAGCTGGTCCCGCAAGGCGAAGATCCGCCGCTCTCGCGTTCGGAGGTGGAGGAGGCGCTGGGAATGCTCGACGCCCAGGTCCTCGCCATTCATCTCAACGTGGTGGAGGAGATGATCCAGCCCGAGGGTGATCGGAACTTTCTCGGCCTGTTGGACGCCATCGGAGAGCTGGTCGACTGGTCCCCGGTGCCGGTGATGGTCAAGGAGACGGGTGCCGGCATGAGTCGGGAGACTGCGTCACAGCTCGCGAGTGCAGGCGTGTCGATTTTGGACGTGGGAGGAGCCGGCGGGACCAGCTTCGCCCGGATCGAAGGTGAACGGGCGAAGGCGGTCGATGATGCGGTTGGAGCTCGCCTCGGCGGAACCTTCGAGGATTGGGGTATCCCCACGGCGATGTCGATCCTGGAGACGCGGACGAAGGTTCCGGAAGTCGTCGCCACCGGTGGCGTCAGATCCGGTCTCGACGTCGCCAAGGCCCTGGCGCTCGGGGCGACAGCCGCGGGCGTCGGGCGCCCTGTCCTGGCGGCGGCCATCGAGGGGACGGACAGTGCAGTCCGCGAGGTCGAGATCCTGCTCGCAGAGCTCCGGCTGGCGATGACCCTGGTCGGGTCCGGCAACATCGCCGCGTTGCGGGAGGCCGGTGCGGTGCTGACAGGCAACGTTGCCAGCTGGGCAGCCCAGCGAGGTCTCCTGTGAGGTCCGGACTCGTGCAGCGTCTGTCTGCGGCAGTTTCGGAACTGCCCGACGCTTCGGGCGGTCTGGCGATCGTGATGGCGACCGCCGGGACCCCACCGGCGATCGCGGTACTGTCGACCGGGGACGTTTTCCTGTCAGGAAGTCAGGCTCGTGTCGGTGTGCACGGCACCAGCTCGGTCGTGCGTCGTCTCGGCGACAGCTTTTCGCTGCTCATCCCTCTCGATGACGTGGCGGTGAGAGTGGAGGTGGTGGACGCCACCGCAGAAGTCCACGGTGACCTCGCCCTGATCGCGGGCACAGTCTCAGGGTTTCGTCCTACCGCCGAACCCCCATGGGTCATGACGATGCGGTTCCATGCCCAAGATGGCGACGCGGCGGAGATCGGTGCGCACCTCGCGTACTGGACCGGTGTGAGGTCGTGGTTGGCCGGCGACTCGCCCGGACCTCCGCCGCTTCCCTGATTCAGTCAGCCCCGAGCAGGCCGACGAGGACACCGACGTCGTCGAGGGTCTCCAGGGAGTCGACCATCTCGACGATTTCCCCGGCCGATCCCCTGATCTTCCGCCCTGCGGCGGCCCGTGTGAGTTTGTCTGCAGTCTCCCCCCACGTCGCCGGATCCTCAGGGTGGCCCTTGGGGACGCGCCGCATGTGGTCCACGACATCGCCACCTCGTACCGCGACGGACATCCTGGCGCCGCCTTCCGGCAGATCGGGGTCCGACACCACGTGCACCCGTTCCGCGGCGAAGGCTCCGATCTTCGGGTCCGTGAGTTTCTCCTTCAGATACTGGTCGAGCCAGCAGGAACGATCGGCAAGCACCACCGAAGTCACATACCGGGTGGAGAGCTGGGCCTCGAACGGACTGGCCCATCCCATGTCGGCGTACATGGCGTAGTCGGTCGGGGAAAGGGCCACCGAGACCCACTCGATGGAGTCCGGGGGTGGGATGTCGCTGGAGAGAATCATGGCGACCACCGTTTGGAGCGCCGTGGCGGCCGGCCACAGCCGGGTGGTGATTCCGGTCAGCTCCCAATCGAAACCGAGCTCCCGGGTCACCTTGTCCGGCTTTCCCCCGTTCGAGAACGTGTCGAGCATGCCGCCGTCGGCGGCGGTGAGTACGTCGGTGGGAGCCCCGAATCCTTGGGCGGCGAGATCGGTGGACAGAAGTCCGGCCAGCGAAGCCCGAGCCTGGTTGAACTTGAGGGTCGGAGTCCCGAACACGGCAAAGGTGCCTCCCGCGCTCTCGAAGGCGATCCCCATCGCCCGTGCCGAGGTCTCCGGTTCCAACCCCAACAGCCGGGCCGCTCCCAGCGCCGTGCCCAGCGGGCCGGCCACACCAGGCGTGTGCCAGCCACGCGAGCGCATCTCGGGGTAGTCGAGTGCCAAGCCGATCCTCACCGTCGCCTCGAGTGCCACCGTCAGGCCGACGAGCAGATCGCGCCCGGAACTGGCTTCCCGCTCGGCGGCGGCGAGCAGAGCGGGTACCGCCACCGGGGTGACATGACACAGCGTCGGTCGATGGACGTCGCACATCGACCTGGCGGTGATCAGATATCCGTTGATCAGAGCGGCGGCGCCGGGAGATGCGGGAGCTCCCCCGATGACCGTCGACGCTCCTCGTCCGAGGGTGGTGACGGCAGCATCGGCCAACAGATGAGACTCGTTGGCACTCCAGCCGGTGAGCCCGGACGCGATCGAATCGACCAGCAGTAGCTTGACCCGTTCGGCCACAGCAGACGGGATCGCGGCGACCTCGAGTTCGGATCCGAAGCGAGCCAACTCGAGGGTGGGCTCGACCATTTGTTTCATCGCGGGTCGTCTACGGCATCAAGATTTGTCACATGTAACATGAATCTCTGACCGCCGAGATGGAGGAAATGGTGCCCGGGCAACACTACAACGGTGCGCAAGGAGTCACATATCAGGCGACAGAGCCTGAAGATTCGCTGCCATCGGGAGGGGCCAGCGACCTCCGCTCGTGGCTGCGGTCGGTCGACGCGATCGGAGAACTTCGCGTTGTCGACGGCGTCGACTGGGAAGAGAACATTGGGCGCGCCACCGAGATGCTCCATCACACCGACGACGCCCCTGCGGTGATCTTCGACAACATTCCCGGTTACCCGGCCGGCTACCGGGTGCTGGTCAACTCGCTCGCCACCAGGGGTCGCATCGGCCTCACCCTCGGTCTCGGGTCGGACATCGACACCTTCGGCCTGGTCGACGCCTGGGAACGGTTGATGGACACCATCGAACCCCAGCCCGTCAACATCGTCGAGGTCGGCCCCATTCTCGAGAACGTTCTCGAAGGCGACGACATCGACCTGTTCAAGTTCCCGACTCCCCTCTGGCACGAGGAGGACGGGGGCCGGTACATCGGCACCGGTGATGCCGTGATCACCAAGGACCGCAACTCGGACTGGGTCAACATGGGGACCTACCGGGTGATGATCCACGACGACAAGCGCGCCGGCCTGTACATCTCGCCCAACAAGGACGGCCAGGTCCACATGAAGACCTACTTCGACGCCGGCGAGCCGATGCCGGTGGTGGTCCTGGCGGGAATGGCCCCGATTCACTTCCTGGCGAGCGCGCTCGAGATCCCGAGAGGGATCAGCGAACTCGAATGGATCGGTGGGGTGGCGGGCGAACCGGTCGCCTGCATCGCCGGCAAGCACACCGGCCTCCCCATTCCCATCGGCGCCGAAATTGCGATCGAGGGTTTCGTCCAGCCCAACTCCACGATGCGGGAGGGACCGTTCGGCGAATGGACCGGGTATTACGCCTCGGCTTCCCGGGAAGAACCGGTGATCGATGTCGCGGCGATCTACCACCGGGACGACCCGATCCTCCTCGGTTGCCCTCCGGAGAAGCCGCCGTACGAAGCCCAGCGGTTCCAGCAGTATCTGCGAAGCGGCAACCTGCAGCGGCAGGTGCGGGCCGCCGGGGTGCCGAATGTCGTCGCCGCTTGGACCCACGCCGTCGGAGGTTGCCGGCTGTTCAACGTGATCTCGATCAAGAACAGCCACGCCGGACACGCCCGCCAGACGCTGTATGTGGGCAGTCAGGTGGGTCAGGCCTCGTATCTCGGGCGAATCGTGGTCGTCGTCGACGAAGACATCGACGTCACCGATCTCGACGAGGTGATCTGGGCGATCTGCACCCGTTCGGATCCAGCGAGGGACGTTGACATCATCGAGCGGGTGCTGACCGGGTCCCTCGACCCGGCGCTTCGTCCCGGGGAGAAGACCTTCAACAGCCGCCTGCTCATCGATGCCACCCGGCCGTGGGAGTGGCGACACGAGTTCCCGCCCTCCATCGGACCCGAGCCTGCAGAAAAGCAGATCACCCGGGACCGCTGGGATTGGATCCTCCGCTGACGTCCCTGGAGTAATCCGTCATCCGGCCGGGTCCAGCAGCAGGTTCTGGGTGGCCCGGCCCACCGCACCTTTCGTGTCGAACAGTTCGGCGTCGGCCATCCCGATCCCATTGTTCCCCCAATGCGAAACCACCCGGGCGCCCAGCCACTCGCCCTGCGGGTGGCGGTGAACGGACAGCAGCAGGTCGGGGTTCACGAAGAGCACCCGGTCGAGGTACTCGTTGTAGGAGGTGCCGTTGCCGGAATCGGCCAACGGGCACAGCCGCTGCATTCCGGTGGGCTCCTCGCCATCCAACAGCGGAACGATGGTCCGCATCCACATGACCGTCGGGCCGCCTTTGCCGAGCGACGCCGCAGGGTCGTAGCGCACCTCGATCGACGAGGGGAACGCCTGGTCTCCGTGGAGAGTGTCGGTGATCGGAAACGGCCCCGCCACCGCGGCAGAGAAGTCCGGCAGGTCGAACGGGGCGGTCTTGGTCTCGAGTTCGATCTGGCGCAGGTGCAACGCCTCGGCAACGGCGTAGACGCGCTCGTCGTCGAGGATGCGAGCGGTGGTGAGGGTGACTGCCCTCCCCTCCTTGCGCCATTCGGTCTCCACCCGGAAGCCACCCATCGGGATCGGCCTGGCGATCTCCACCGACAGCCGGGTGAGCATCTTGTCCGGGACCAGCGTCTCCAGGGCCCGCACCATCAGCGCGGTGGGAGGGCCGGCATGACAGGCATTCAGATCCCACGGACCCCGTGTGTATCCAGTGCCGCGGAACCAGACGCCGTCGTCGGTCGTGAAGTACGCCTCGGTCATCGGCGGCACACTACGCCGGGCCAGGTCAACGGCGATCGGGCCGACCGCACACGGCGCTCCCATGCGAGCGACAATGGCCAGATGCTGTTCCAAGAGCTCGGCGACCGCGTCTTCCGACGCCGCTATGAATCGCTCGATCAGAACATCGGGGTGGTGATCGGGACGGAGTCGGTCTGTCTGATCGACTCGCGCTGCTACGACCCGGATCCGGACCAGCTGCGCCACGATCTGGCCACCCTCACGAACCTCCCGGTGCGGTATCTCATCAACACCCACATGCATTGGGATCACACCTTCGGCAACGACCGATTCCCCGAGTCGACCATCGTCGGCCACGACCGGTGCCGCAGCAGCCTCATCGAGAACGGGGAGGCCACCCGCCTGCGGCTACTCACCGCCGAATGGATGCCAGACGATGTCCGGCCGCACTACCGGACCTACCAGATCGTTCCCCCGACGGTCACCTTCGACCAAGCGATCACCCTGCACCTCGACGACCGTCGCATCGACCTCGCCTGGCTGGGGAGGGCACACACCGACAACGACGTGACCATCACCGTCGACGACGTGTGCTTCGTGGGCGACATGATCGAAGAAGGTGCGCCACCGGTGTTCCAGGATTCCTATCCGTCCGAGTGGGTTGTCACCCTCGACCGCGTACTCGCGGCGAACCCGCCCACGGTCGTCCCCGGCCACGGCGACGTGGTGGACACCGATTTCGTCCGGCACCAGCGGGATCAGATCAGCCAGGCCGTCGCCCACCTGACAACCGGCGAAGGGTCCGCTCCCTGGTCCGAAGCGGTGATGGCCAGCATCGCCGCCCGCCTGTCCGCGGGAACCGACTGACAGAGCTGGTGCTCAGGTCTCGGCGGGGTTCTCCGGCCAGTTGTGTTTCGGGTAGCGGCCGGCCATCTCCTTGCGCACTTCGGCCCACGAGCCCTTCCAGAAGCCGGCGAGATCGTCGGTGATCTGCACCGGGCGCTGCGCGGGCGAGAGCAGCTCCAGCACCAGACGACGCCCACCCACCTGCGGGGTGACATCGGAGCCGTAGAACTCCTGGACCCGGGCGGCGATGCTCGGCCGCTCCCCCGAATAGTCCACCTTGACGTCCCGACCCGACGGCAGTTTCACCGTGGTCGGGGCCTCCTGGTCTACCCGGCGGGCGGCGTCGTGGCCGAGGGAGTTGCGCAACGCGGCGAGCACATCGGCCTGTCGCACCTCGTCGAGCGATGTGGCGGCCGTGATCCAACCCTCCAGCCACGACCCGGCGTCCCGGGTGAGCGACTCGACCGTCCAATCGGGCCAGGAACCCGGTTCGGAGCGATGCAGGAAGGCCACCCGCTCGACGAAGGCGACGGCCGCCGTTACCCAGACGAGCACGTTCGGATCCGACCGGATCCGGTCGAGCACCATCGCCCGGGTCCGGTCATCGGGCCGGGCACGGCGTTCGAAGGACTCGAGCACGATCCCACCCAGCTTCCGCTCGGTCCGTTCCACCAGGCGATCGGACTCCCAGACCACTTCGGTCCGTTCGTCGATCTCGTCAGCAAAGGCGAAGACCACCTCGTCGGCGTCGATGCCGGCCGCCAGGCGGATGCGGGCGTCCTTGCGTTTACCGTCGAGGTCGGCGGCGACCAGGAACGCCTCCGGGGCGAGCGGGTCGGTGCTGGGCACCCACGCCGTTGCCCCCAGCCGCAGCTGGAACCGGCCGGGACTCCCCCGCCGGATCGCCAGCCGGTCGGGAAAGGCCAACGCCAGCAGCGGGCCGACCCGGTCGATGTTCACGTCAGACTCGTCGATCCGGGCCCGCGAGGCGAGATCCTGGGCGGTGCGAAGGACCCGTTCCGCGCCGCGGCGGTCTGCCCGATGGTCGCCGTCGACCACCGCCCGCACCCGCAGCGCCAGATCGACCGGACGTTCGTCGAGCGGCCCGCCGAAGAGGTCGCGATCGTCCACCAACGCCGCCACCAGACACGCCGTCCACCCGTGGGTGCCGGCGTCGGCGACCATGCGGGCCAGGCGGGGGTGAAGCGGGAGCCGGGCCATCGCCCGTCCTGTGTTCGTGAGCCGGCGGTCGGCGTCGATCGCCCCCAGGGAGACCAACAGGTCGACGGCTTCGGACACGGCCCGGGCCGGCGGCGGATCCAGCCAGATCAACGTCTTCGGATCGTCCACGCCGAAATGGACCATGTCGAGGAAGAACCCGGCCAGGTCCACCGTGAGAATCTCAGGTTCGATGTCGGTCTTGCGGGCGGCGTGTTCCATCTTCGACCACAGCCGGTACGCCACACCAGGGCCGAGACGACCTGCCCTGCCCGCCCGCTGATCCGCCGACGCCTTGGAGATCCCGATGGTCGTCAGACGGCTCATCCCGGTGCGGGCATCGAAGCGGGGCGAGCGGGCCAGGCCCGAGTCGACGACCACAGACACACCCTCCACCGTGAGGCTGGACTCGGCGATGTCGGTGGACAGCACCACCTTGCGTTGCCGTCCGGGGCTGATCGCCCGGTCCTGGTCGTCGAGGGGAAGGCTGCCGTGGAGACGGTGGACTTCGGCATCCACGTCGTCGAGGTGGCGAGAGACCCGGTCGATCTGGGCCATCCCCGGCAGGAAGCAGAGGATGTCACCTTCGTCGGTGCGGAGGGCTTCACGGATCACCGTGGCGACATGTGGTTCGATGTGGCCATGGCGCGGCGCCGGTCGCCAGCGCATGTCGACCGGATAGGTGCGGGCGTCGGATTCGATCACCGGGCCGGCAACCACGGCCGAGATGCGTGCCGCGTCGACGGTGGCCGACATGGCGAGTAGCCGTAGGTCGGGACGGAACAGACCGCGGGTGTGCAAGGCCAACGCCAGGCCGAGGTCGGTCTGGAGATTGCGTTCGTGGATCTCGTCGAAGATCACCGCGGCGGTGTCGGTCAACCCCGGGTCGGTCTGCAGCCGTCGGGTGAGCACGCCTTCGGTGACGACTTCGATGGCGATGTCGGGGCCGGTCTCTCGGTCGGTGCGGGTGACGTAGCCGACCGTCTGGCCGAGGGACTCGCCCAACAGCGTCGCCATTCGCCGGGCGGCGGCCCGGGTGGCCAGCCGCCGCGGTTCCAGCACCACGATTTTGCGACCTTGCCGCCATTCTTCGTCGAGCAGTCGGAGGGGAACGACGGTGGTCTTGCCCGATCCCGGGGGTGCCACGAGGACCGCCGCACCTTGGTCGGCGAGGGCGGTGCGGACCTCGGCTACCGAGGCTTCGACCGGCAATCCGGTGTCGGGAGGGTTCACAGGCTCACAGTATGCGGACCGGCCCGGGCTCAGTCCCGGCTGAAGGCTCCCTGGAAATGGGCGACCAGGTCAGACCAGACTTCTTTGGTTCGATTCCTCGCCTCGAGGATGTCATCGGCCGGGAGCTGGTCGAAGCGGGAGTGCATGAGTCGGACCACCGTGCCGATCTCCACTTCTTCGAACGTGACAGTGACTTCGGTGGCCTCGGGGGTGTCGGGGAACAGATGCCAGGTGTGGGAGACGCGGTGCGGGGGCTCCCACATGGTCACTTCGCCCCAGTCGTGCTCGGTCCCGTCGGAGGTCTGTTCGTAGATCCGTCCGCCGACGGAAGGCTCGAAGACGATGTTGAGCTCGGGGTCCCGGCTCACCGACTGCGACTTCGGCCACCACATGGTCGGCTGGGAGGTCCAGACGTCGAAGGCTTGGTCGGGTGAGGCTCTGACTTCGATCTCGACGAGAATCGGCTCGATCATCGTTCCTCCATGCGCTCGGCCGCCGCTCCGGGCGATCGTAGACCGGGCCCCGGCGAACGGGACCCGGTCCATCTCTCGCGTTTGTCTCAGGCTCGCTCGACGTCGTCGGGTTCTTCCAACTCGGTCCGCCCGGACCGCAAACGGTCAGCGCCGCTCAGCACCCAGACCGATCCTTCGTCATGAAGCACCGCTCGCAGATATGCGGAACCAAGTTGGCGCTAGCCAACAAGCCCCTGGCAGGCTGACGGCACCAGACATGTGATCGATGAGACGGTCAGCCGGCTTGGGAACCCGTCGGATCACGACGGAAAACGCGACTCGTTGTGGCGCAACTTCTCCCAAACCGCTTCCTCGATGTCAACACCCAGTATGTCTGCCAACCGAACCAAGTACTGAAATACGTCGGCGATCTCCTCCTGAACAGCTCGAGCTCGGTCGGGATCGGACATCACCGCCACCGACTCTTCGGCCGTGAGCCACTGGAAGATGTCGAGCAGCTCGCCGGCCTCAGCTGCGAGTGCCATGGCGAGGTTCTTCGGTGTGTGGTACTGCTCCCAGTCTCGATCGGCCGCGAACTCCCTTAGGAACTGTGCGAGCGCCGTCACGTCGACTGACCTGCTCATCGTTCCGAGGTCTCCGGCTCGGACACCGGCGCAGCCAAATCAGTGAGTGGTGTATCGACTTCCGCCGGGTCCGTCCGCCGATCGATCCGACTGAGTACGAAGTCTCGCGTGGCTGCGTCCTCGAAGTAGACATAGCAACCCTTAAGACCACGGGTGAAGAGCACCCGATAGGTCTGCTTGACGAGATTCGTGAATGCCTCTTCGCTCTCCTTAGCCGCCCGCTTCACAACCGCGTCATGCGAGTGGTGTGGGTTCCCGGACCAGCCTGAACCGAAGGAGTAGGTCAGATCGCGGCCGAAAATCAGACCGACGTAGTCGAACTCGAAGCCTTGCGCCGTGTAGACGCATCCGACCTGCTGAAGCCCGTTTGAGTCGGTGGCCCACATCTCTGCTTTCGGAATGCCCTTCGCAGCCTTCCTTTCAGGGCGGGCGTTCCACGGCATCGAGAAGTCCACGAGTTGCACGTCGTCGACAAGGGTGCCATCAGACTCGGGATTCGACCATGGCCAGCAGAAACCTGCGACGAGACGCGCTGAGTGGCCGGCATTAGCACGCTGGTTAATAAGGGCCTGAAGTTCACGAGGAGAGTCCACCACATCGAAGTCGAACTCCGAGTCGGCGTCCCAAATCACGTCCGGTGTTCGCCGGAGTTCGAGAGTGTTCTCCACCCACGACACGAACGCGTCGGAACCCGCGCACCGAAACTGAGCCTCGAGTTCGTACTCGTACAAATTTGCTCCGATCTCGTTCGCAGCCGAGGAGATCAGTTCCGAACTTCCGATCTCGCCTGGGCGTACGACCTGCATGTCGTCGATAAAGAAGACAGCGACCCGGGCAACCCCTAACAGCTCCAGAACTTGAGAAGTGTCAGTCCGGTTCGCGGCAGGTGTGAACCTGTTGGCACTCGTCTCACGGATTCGGTGAGCCTCGTCGCAGATCAGCACGTCAAGAACGTCGGGGTCCTCAGCCATGTAGGAGTTGAAGTACTTGAAGAGATTGCCTGCTCGGGATCCAACTGCCTTACGCATATTCCCGGTAAACGCGCGCGACCCAGTCGCGTGGTGGGTCACATACCCATTCGCTGATAGCTCCCCGACCAGGTTGACGGCGAGCACGGACTTTCCGGTTCCCGGGCCTCCCTTGATTATGAAGGCTGCCTTGGTCCCAGTCCGATGCGCTTCCGCAACATGCGCGATTACGGAGTTGAAGGCGACCCGCTGTTCGTCAAGTAGCACGTAGGCCGGCTCTCCCTTGATGATCTTGGAGGTGTGCTCAAGCAGCTTCTTGTTAGGGCGGTACCTGCCCTCAAGCACCGTCGTGACCAGTGGGACACCTCCACCGCCCCCGAGTTCCTCGTTGAGCCAAGCTGCGAGTTCATCTACCTGATCTCCAGCGAAGAGTGGGTTCACCGCCAGCGCCCCTGCGTGGCGAGCCGCATACAGCTCGGACTCGGCGTCATATGTGAAGTTATGCAAGTAACTCGAAGCCCGCAGACCGGCCTTGTCTTCGGCGAAGACCTCGTGTGTGTCGAGAAGGTATTGCCGATACTGCCCCACCTGGACTGATGGATGCAACGTCTCGCGCAGGCTTCCACCGAGGAACACGGTCACCAGCTCATCGATGTCCGAGGGCTCGGCCCCATCCCACTGCTTGAGTTCTACTATCGACGCCATCGGGCGTCCCTCGTCATTGTGTCCTGTGAGCATCACGTCCAACCGACGGGAAGTCATCGGCAGTTGGTACTCACAAATGACGCCGTGATCTCGAAGTCCAGCCACCTCCACGACCCGCCCCATCGCGGCGAGGGAGTTCTTCCAAGATCGAACTTCAGACTCGGGCGGCCAGTAGCGGAAATGCCGAAAGAAGCCCCCCCGCAGCATCTCACCAATCCGGTTTCGTGTGGCTGCGGACACGAAGTCAGTTGAAGTTCCTGAGTAGAGGTGCACGACGAGCAGCCTAAGCGGCGATGATGTCCCGGTCACCGGATCGAGCGCAAGACCCGTCCCCCAACCGCAGGAACGCTCCATTCATGTTTGGAGGGTCCGAGTCTCCGAGACGGCCACAAATTTCCAGAAGGCGGGACTTTCGGACTCTCCATCGCCGTACTGGGCGACCGTTCAAGACTTCCCGCCAATTGTCTGTCAGGAAGTGAAGGGAACTCCGCGACTCGTCCTGAGTCACGTAGCGCTTAGAGCGTGTGCTAGGTGTGGATTCACTGGCGTCGTGTCCCAGCTCTTTGGCGCGCGACCTTCCGCGTCCGAGTTGGAAGGGCTGCACCGGCGGATCGGCTGGACGAGTTGGGAACGGATCGCTGCAATCGACCCAACGGCCTGTCCATGGCTCCGGCCGTAGGCCAAACCGGCACAATGTCCCGAGGAGGTGTGACATGGAACAGCGGATCAGTCTCGTCACCTTGGGTGTGGCGGATCTCGAACGGTCCCGACAGTTTTACGAGGCGATGGGGTGGCAGCCCACCGGCGAGGAGACCGACGTCGTCTTCTTCCAGGCCAGCGGGATGGTGCTCGGGTTGTGGTCCCGGGAATCCCTCGCCGAGGACTCCGGCGTGACCGACACCGGAGGATGGGGAGGCGTGACCCTCGCCCACAACGTCCGCTCGCCCGACGAGGTCGACCGGGTGATCGCCGAGGCCGAGGCCGCAGGAGCTGAGATCGTCCGGGAAGGAGCCGAAACCTTCTGGGGCGGATACTCCGGCGCCTTCGTCGACCCCGACGGCCATCCGTGGGAGATCGCCCACAACCCGGGCTGGACCCTCGACCCCGACGGCGCCGTCAGAATCGACTGAAGCTCAAGCCGACTCAGCCGGCGGGTTCGATCAGGCCGTAGTGACCGTCGTAGCGCCGGTAGAGAACCGCACCCCGATCCGAACCAGACTGGCGGAAGAAGATGAACGGCGCCCCGGAAACGTCGAGCCGGTTCGCTGCCTCCTCATCGGTCAGCACCTGTGCGGAGCGTGAATCGAACGCCAGCCCAGGGAGACTGTCCCCACCGGGGATCTCCTCGCCGGTGAGGGTCCGCACCGCCACCCCGTCCTCGGTTTCGAACACGATCGCGTCACCCCCGCTGGCAGCATCGGTGAACAAGAAGAACCGGTGATCCAGCACCTCGAGGTCGAAGAGCGCCTCGTCGATCGACGAAAAGTGGGGGGCGAAAGCCTTGCGCCGCTCGATCCGCCGGTCCTCCTTGGGACGGGCGAAATACGTGGGGCGGGCAGACGGCAGGTCGCCGCTGCGCCACTGACCATCAGGAGTCGACGGCGGCCGCTGAGAAGCATCCTCGCGGCGCTCGGCCAGCCGGCGCATCCGGCGTTCCAACCGGGTGGCGAGAGCCTCGACTGCCTCCAGCATCGACGCAGCGGTTGACTCCGCCCGGAGGATGGCGCCGCTCATGTCGATGGTGCCCTGGGCGAGAGCCTGCTCGTCACGGGGACGACTCTCGTCCATCGCCAGCTTCAGCCGCACGAAGATCACCGGACGCGACGCCTTCGAGACCAGCGATTCGATGGTCGCTTCGGCGTGATCTCGGTCCTTTTGGGAAACACCGTCCCCAAGCGTGATGGCGACATCCGGCGCGGGCGTGGACTGTGTCATGAGACTCCAGGTCGGTCGAGTACACCACGTATACCCGAAAGCCCGGCCTACGACACAGAGCCGTTCGGCCTCAGCCTCACGAACCGCCAGCTCACGCCGGGGCGAGCGGCTGTCGAGCTTCGTCGTTGGCAGCCGAAACCACCGGTTGGTTCCGACCGAACCAAACGAACAAGGCGACACCCAACAGCGCCGCAGCCAGCCCGCTCACCTGATTCCACGTGAACGCACCCACCGTGGCGTCGCCGCTGTCGAAACGGAGAGCATCGAGGATGAACCGCTGCAGCCCGTACCAGACCACCCAGAACGAGAAGAGCTGGCCGTAATGGAGCCGGAACCGCTTCTGGACCTGGAAGAGGACGAAGAAGAGGACGATCGCCCCCATCATGTCGTAGAGAGCGACGTGGTGATACACCCCGCAGAACTCGACGCCGATGGGTGTCCCCGAACACTCCAAGGCGTTGTGCATAGGAGCGACGTCATAGCCCGGACGAATCCCGTAGCCCCACGGGAGGTCCGTCGCCGAACCGAGATGCTCGACGATCGCCAGATCGCCGATACGGCCGACGATCGTGCCGATCGCCAGACCGTACGAAGCGTTGTCGAAGGTGGGAAGACGGTCCAGACCCACCTTCCGCATCCTCCACCAGCCCACCAGGATTCCCCCGGCGAACCCGCCCATGATCGAAAAGTTGCCCGATACCGGGTTCATGGCGGTGGCGAACGGAACGCCGTCGAGCAGGGCGGCGGGAGTCGTCAGGTACCGCGCCCCGAGCAGCGAACCGACCAGCGCCCAGGAGAGGACCGACTGGTAGGCCTCAGCCGAGAACCCACGCTGCTCCAGCATGCGGGTGGTGTAGAAGGCGCCGGCGATGAAGCCAAGGGCGGCGAACAGGCCGTGCAAAGACATCGTGAGCGGCCCCACCTCGAACAACGGGATCGGCGGATAGGAGATGACGGCGAACACAGGGCAAGGGTAGGACGCCGTCCGGCCGGCGCTGCCCCCCATCCGGCCGTCCACTTCGTGTCCGGCCACCTTCCCCCATCTCGGCCCTACGGGCCGGGGGGAAGAGACATCAGAGAGATATCAGAGGGCGTCGACAAGGAGGGCGGCGAAAAGGACCGTGAGGTAGGCGGTCGAATAGCTGAACAGCTTCATCGCCCGGTCCGGGGTGAGCATCACTCTGACCGACTCGAGCATGAAGACCGCCCCGGCAGCGATGGCGACGATCAGGTACAGCCAGCCGAGGTCGGCCAGTGGGACCAGGGCCAGGGAGAACAGCACCGTCACGCCTGCATACAGCGCCATCTGCCGGGTGGTTGACTCGATGGACGTCACCACCGGCAGCATCGGGACGCCGGCGGCGGCGTAGTCGTCCCGGTAGCGCACCGCCAGGGCCCAGAAGTGAGGCGGGGTCCAGGCGAAGACGACAGCGAACATCGCCCAGGCGGGAGTGGCGAGGCCGCCGGTCACCGCCGCCCAACCGACCAGGACAGGAGCCGCACCCGCCGCCCCGCCGATCACGATGTTCTGTGAGGTCGTCCGCTTCAGCCGGAGCGTGTACACGTAGACGTAGAAGAGCAACGCCCCGGTCGAGATGGCGGCGGCCAACAGGTTCGAGGTGAGCCACAGCACGACGAACCCGGCCGCCCCCAGGGCCCAGCCGAAGTTACGGGCCCGGATCGGGTCGATCAGGTGATTCGGCAGCGGGCGCTTCGACGTCCGTTTCATCACCCCGTCGATGTCTCGGTCATAGAAGTTGTTGAGGGCGTTGGCCCCTCCGGCCGACAGCGTGCCGCCCACCAGCGTGGCGGCCACCAGCCAGGTCCCGGGCCAACCCCGGGCCGCCAGCACCATCGCCGGGACCGTGGTGATCAGCAGCAGCTCGATGATCCGCGGCTTCATCAGGGCCACGTACGGCCCGATCGCATGCCGCAAACCGCGGGCGGGCGTGGAGGTGGTGACGACGGCTCCCATTGCGGCCGAAGCCTACCGGCGGCACCGACCTGGCTCTCCTGGTGGATAGTCTCGCCCGATGCCAGTGGTCACCGCCAACGGAATCCAGATCTACTACGAGCGTTCCGGAACCGAAGGCGACCCCGCGGTGATGATGATTCCCGGTCTGGGCGGCCAGCTCCCCTACTGGACTCCCGGCATCGTCGACCCGATCGTCGATGCAGGCTTCGACATCATCCGCATCGACAATCGCGACGCCGGATACTCCCAGCATTTCGACGGTGTGAAGGTCAACGTGATGCGGGTCGTCGAGATTCTGACTGCCGGCGGCACCCCCGAAGTTCCCTATCTGCTGGCCGACATGGCCGATGACGTCGCCGGTGTGCTCGACGCACTCGGCATCGACGCCGCCCACATCGTCGGTTCGTCGATGGGCGGCATGGTCGCCCAGACCTTCGCCATCCGACACCCCGACCGCACCCTGACGCTCACCTCGATCATGTCCACCACCGGCAACCCCGACGTCGGACAGGCCACGCCGGAGATGAACGAGGCGCTGTTCACGGCTCCCCCCGCCGACCGTGAGGCGGCGATCGAATCCACCGTCGAATACAGCCGCCTCGCCTGGGCGGATCACTTCGACGAAGCGCGGTCGCGGGAGACGGCCGCCCGCAACCTCGACCGGGTCGTCTACCAGCAGGGCGTCGGCCGCCAGTTCGCGGCGATCCTCGCCTCCGGGGACCGCACCGCCGACCTCGCCACGGTCACCGCCGCCACGCTGGTCATCCACGGGGAGAAGGACCCGCTCATCGACATCTCCGGTGGGCGCGCCACCGCCGCGGCGGTACCGGGTGCGGTGTTCTGGGAGATGCCGGGGGTCGGCCACGACATGCCTCCGGCGCTCTATGGCGAGCTCACCAAACGCCTGGTCGAACACTTCCGCTCGGTCTGAGGGCGAGTGCGGAAACACACGACCGGAGCAGTGCCAAGATGTCGTTCGATGGGGAAGATCAGCCGTGTGGTCGTGATGCTCAGTGTGCTGGCCGTCGCCTGTGGCGGGGGAACCGAAGGCGTGGCGGTGGTGGCCAACACCCAACAAACGCTTGGCCCCGGCCCGAACCGGCTGCTGATGGCGATCGCCTCACCCGACGACGGCACCTTCCTGTCATCGCCCGACGTCGCCACCGTCGCCCGGTTCTTCCGTGACGGCGAGGAGGTGGCCGCCGTCAACACCGACTGGGTGTGGGCGATCCCCGGGGTCAGAGGGTTCCTCGTCGCCAACGTCGTCCTGCCCGAAGCGGGGCGCTGGGAAGTGGTGCTCGAACCGGAAGGCTCCCCACCCACGCCGCCCACACCGTTCGGCGTCCAGGAGTCGAGCCCCGTGCCCGACATCGGCGACATGGCGATACCAGCCGAGACCCGCACCCATCCCGAATACGACCTCGATGTCATCTCATCAGACGCCGACCCCGACCCGCGGCTCTACGAGATGTCGCTCGACGAGGCCCTCGCCAACGGCCAACCCACCGTCGTCGCCTTCGCCACCCCCGCCTTCTGCCGCACCGCCTCGTGCGGACCGACCCTCGACGTGGTGCGGTCGGTGATGGGCGACCACCCCGGCGTCAACTTCGTCCACGTCGAGATCTACGCCGATCTCGATGAGGCCGCCGCCGGCAGACTCGAACCGGTGGAAGCGGTGCTGGCCTGGGGACTGCCCTCCGAACCGTGGGTCTTCGTCATGGACGACGGCGGTGTCGTCACCGCCAGATTCGAGGGTGCCACCGGCGCCGATGAGCTGATCGCCGCCCTGGAGAACCTCCCTTGAAGCCGTCGAAACCGGCTGTCCCGCTTGGCTTGGCCGCGGGCCGTGCCGCCACTTACACTCGCCCGATGGTTCAGCACCCTCGGCGGCGCCGTTCGGACGGACCCACGCGCCCTTTCCGCCTTGCCGGCGTCGCGTTGCTGGGGATCATGCTGTCGTCGTGCTCGTTCATCGAGATCGACTCGCCGCTCACCACGTTCGAACCCGCCGGGCCGATCGCCGACCGGATCGACGGTCTCTTCTGGCCGGTGTTCTGGATCGCCACCGCCATCTTCGTGGTCGTCCAAGGAGCGATCGTCTTCTCGGTAATCGCCTTCCGTGACCGTCCCGGCCGCAAAGAACCCAAGCAAACCCACGGCAATGCCAAGCTGGAGATCACCTGGACGGTCATCCCCGCGCTGATCCTGGCCGGGATCGCCATCCCCACCGTCCGCGGCGTCTTCGACCTCGCCGAATGCGCCCCGGATGCGATGAACATCGAAGTGATCGGCCACCAGTGGTGGTTCGAGTACCAGTACCCGGAGCACGGGATCGAGACCGCCAACGTCCTGGTCATGCCTGCCGGCCAAGAGATCTGTGCGGTGATGACCTCCGAGGACGTCCTCCACAACTTCTGGATCCCCGCCCTCAACGGCAAGCGCTACCTGGTGCCGGGCCAGACCACCTACCTCCGCCTGGAGGCGTACGAACCGGGGCTGTTCTGGGGCCATTGCGGCGAGTTCTGCGGGCTGTCGCACTCGCTGATGCGCGCCCAGGCCGAAGTGCTGAGTCCCGCCGACTTCGACGCCTGGATCGTCGCCCAGCAGCAGGCCGCCGCCGTGCCCGCCGAAGGCACCCAGGCCTGGGACGGGCTGCAGGTGTTCCTCAACCGCGGGTGCACCCAATGTCACACCGTCGACATCGAAGCCAACGACCTCGGCATCGAACCGAACATCCTGGCGAGCGACGTCTTCAACGGACCCAACCTGACGCACTTCGCCAGCCGTGAAGTCTTCGCCGGCGCCTATCTGCCCTACGAGGGCCTCAGCTATAACCAGGCCCTCACCGAATGGCTGGCCAACCCGCCCGCCGTCAAGCCCGGATCCTTCATGCCGGATCTGGGATTGACCCAGCAAGAGATCGACGACCTGATCGCCTGGATGGAGACACTCTCGTGACCGCCACCGCCGAACGCCCCACCACGACGATCTTCCGTCGACCCGAATCCATCACCGGATTCTGGTCCTGGATCACCACCGTCGATCACAAGAAGATCGGCATCATGTACGGCTACGCCGCCTTCGTCTTCTTCATCATCGGCGGCCTCGAAGCCCTACTCCTCCGGATCCAACTAGCCGGGCCCAACGGCGACTTCCTCACCGCGGCGGAATACAACGCGATGTTCTCCACCCACGGGCTCACGATGATCTTCCTGTTCGTGATGCCGGTCTCGGCCGCCTTCATGAACTACCTGCTGCCGCTGATGATCGGCGCCCGCGACGTTGCCTTCCCGAGGATGAACGCCCTCTCGTTTTGGATCTTCTTCTTCGGCGCGATCTTCCTCTACTCGGTGATCTTCTTCGGCGACGTCACCCCGCCGATCGGCACCCAGGGCGTTCCCGGCAACATCGACCCGTCCGACCAGACCCTGCTGGGAGGCCTGCCCGACGGCGGGTGGTTCCTCTACCAACCGAACGCCGGGCCCTCGTTCTCGCCGGGGGCGGCGGTCGACTTTGCGTTGTTGGGCCTGCAGATCCTGGGCATCGCCTCGCTCATTTCGGCAGTGAACTTCATCGTCACCGTTTTCAACATGCGGGCCAAGGGCATGCGTCTGCTGCGGATGCCGGTCTTCATCTGGATGACGCTGGTGGTGGCGTTCCTCTTGTTGTTCTCGCTGCCGATCATCGCCGTCGCCCTCTTCATGGGAACCTTCGACCGAGCCTTCGGCACTCTCTTCTTCCAGGCGGCGGGAGGCGGAGATCCCATCCTGTGGCAGCACCTGTTCTGGCTCTTCGGCCATCCCGAGGTCTACATCCTGATCCTGCCGGCCATGGGCATCGTCTCGGAGGTGCTGCCGGTCTTCAGCCGCAAGCCGCTGTTCGGATACGCCGCCATCGTCTTCGCCGGCGGCGGCATCGCCTTCCTCGGGTTCGGCGTGTGGGCCCACCACATGTTCTCCTCGGCGCTCACCCCCGTCGCCCAGGCCGCGTTCGGACTGTCGACGATGACCATCGCCATCCCCACGGGCATCAAGATCTTCAACTGGCTGGGGACGATGTGGGGAGGACGAATACGGTTCAGCACCCCGATGCTCTTCGCCATCGGCTTCGTGGCGATGTTCGTGATCGGAGGGCTCTCCGGCGTGACCCACTCGGTGGTGCCGTCGGACTGGCAGCAGACCGACACGTACTACATCGTGGCCCACTTCCACTACGTGCTCTTCGGCGGGTCGATCTTCGGGATCTTCGCCGGGTTGTACTACTGGTTCCCGAAGCTCACCGGGCGGATGATGAACGAGGCCCTGGGCAAGACCCACTTCTGGATCCAGTTCATCGGCTTCAACCTCACCTTCGCCCCCATGCACTGGCTGGGATTGCAGGGCATGGTGCGGCGCACGTGGCGCTACGCCCCCGAGACCAACTTCGGCCCGTGGAACCTGGCCGTGACGATCGGTGCGTTCACGATCGCCCTGGGGATCCTCGTGTTCATGTTCAACTGGACCTGGTCGAAGCGGAAAGGCCAGCCCTCCGGACTCGACCCGTGGGACGCCCGCACGGTCGAATGGTCGATCCCCAACCCGACCCCGCACTACAACTTCGCCGAGACCCCGGTGGTCACCAGCCTCGACCACTTCTGGCACATGAAGTACACCGAAGACGACGAAGGCCGGGCGCTCCGCAAGGAAGACGCCGACGACATGATCGCCGCCCTCGAGCACTCAGGACGCAACCCGAGCGCGCCCATACATCTGCCCAACCCGTCCTACTTCCCCATCCTGATGGCGTCCGGTCTGCCGCTCATCGCCTACGGGATCATCTTCCACCAGGGACTGGCCGGAAAGCTGCTGATCTTCGTCGGTGCGGTCATCGCCATCGGCTCGCTCCTCGGCTGGGGGATGGAGCCGCTCGAAGAACCGCACAGCGGTGGCGAGCACGAGGCCGAGATGGCGGAGGCGTACTGATGGCCGACGTGATCGAAGCCACCGAAACCCAGGCCGAAGACCACGGCGGCCACGGGGAGCACGAATCATTCGGCGTCGACAACCGCAAGCTGGGGATGTGGCTGTTCCTCAGCTCCGAGTTCCTGTTCTTCGGCGCCCTCATCACCAACTACATGGTGTACGGCAACGACACCTTCGGAACCAGCGTCGTCCCCAGAGAGATCTACGACATCCCGTTCACGTCTGTGTCGTCCTTCGTGCTGCTGATGAGCTCGCTCACCATGGTCCTCGCCCATCATGCGCTGTCCAACGGCGACCAGAACGGGACACGGACCTGGCTGCTCGCCACCGCGATGCTCGGCTCGATCTTCCTGGGCGGCCAGGTCTTCGAGTTCTACGAGTTCATCCAGGTGTACGGGATGACGCTCACCACCAACCCGGCGTCGTCGGCGTTCTTCATGCTCACCGGATTCCACGGCGCCCACGTCGCCATCGGTGTGATCATGCTGCTGTCGCTGTTCGGGATGTCCCGCCGCCAGGGCGGGCTGTCGGAGAAGTCGGGGACGAACCTCGAACTCGTCGGTTTGTACTGGCACTTCGTCGACATCATCTGGATCGTCATCTTCACGATCGTCTACCTGCTCGGAGCCGTCTGATGACAGACCAAGCCCACCACCCGCCGCACCCCACCACCGGCCAGTACGTCAAGATCGCCATCCTGCTGGCGATCGTCACGATGGTCGAAGTCGCCCTGTTCTATGTGGACGAAGCGGTGGACATGGCGGGATGGGACGGGCCGATGCTGATCATCCTGTCCTTCTTCAAGTTCGTGGTGGTCATCGGCTGGTTCATGCACCTGCGGTTCGAAAAGCCGCTGCTCACCCGATTCTTCGCCGGCGGGTTCATCCTCGCTCTGTCCCTCTACGGGATCGTGGTCGGATCATTCCTGGTGGGGCTGATCACCCGGTAGGGCGACATGCCTCCTCTTCCCCCCTTCCACCTCCATCTCGACGTCCTGGCGCTGGTCGCCATCCTGGCGGTCGGGTGGTGGTGGGCCGAGACGCGGATACGACCCCTCGTCGCCCCCGACGCCGCCCCGGCCACCAAGGGCCAGCGGCGGGCGTGGTACTGGGGGGTGGCGATCATGCTGATCGCCTCGGGCTATCCGATCCACGACCTGGCCGAACAGACCCTCATCTCATTCCACATGCTCGAGCACATGCTCATCGGCTACGTCGTGCCGCCGCTGCTGTTGCTGGGACTGCCCCGCTGGCTGGCCGAGGTCACGATCGCCCATCCCCGGATCGTGCGGGTGGTGCGTCACTTCGTCACCCCGGTGGTGGGAATCGTGTCGTTCAACGCCGCGGTCGTGATCATCCACTGGCCGGCTGCGATCGCCTGGCAGAACACGACAGAATGGGCCCACTTCGGGGTCCATCTGCTGTTCTTCCTGACCGCGATGGCGATGTGGATGCCGATCTTCAGCCCGACACCGGCCCTCCCCCGGCTCAGCCCACCCGGTCAGATGGGCTATCTGTTCCTCAACACCCTGGTGCCGATCGTGCCGTCGTCGTTCCTGACGTTCGGGACCTCGGTGCTGTACCCGGTCTACGGCGACGCCCCGCTGACGTGGGGCCTCACCGCCATCGAAGACCAGACGATCGCCGGGATCGTGATGAAGCTGGGCGGCGCTTTTTACCTGCTGTTCATCATCGCCCGCCTCTGGTTCAGATGGATCGCCGAAGAACGCTCCCTCGACCGCCTCGACCGCGAGCTGGTTTAGGTTTTTTAGCGGGGCAGCGCGTCAAAAACGACGCGATCTGCAGTAGAGAACGGGGACTGGACTGCCGCGGCGAGGGCAACGTCTCGACGCCGATGGCACGCGGAACCCCGAGCCCCCTCACGCGACCGCCTCACCCGCCGCTTCTCTCATGCCAAACGCGTTATTAATAGCGCGCTGCCCCGCTAAAAAGCTCAGGGGGCGGCGGTGGTGAGGTCGAGGAGGCGGGCGAAGCGTTTGCGGGCGATCACCAGCGCCAGCAGGGTCATCACGAACGGGAGCGCGTCGGTGATCTGGACCGGCAGGCCGTTGCCCTGAAAGCGGAACCCGAGGGCTTCGGCGAACGCGAACAGCAAGCTGGCGCCCAGCACCGCCACCGGATGGGCCCGGCCGAGCATCACTGCCACCACCGCCACCCAGCCCCGGCCGCTCGACATGTTCTCGGCGAACTGGAC
>DATKEC010000003.1:0-18037 GCA_035544575.1 Acidimicrobiia bacterium | reverse complement strand
AGCGGCTGTCTGCCGCCGGCGCTTCGCTGGGTGTCCGCAAACTCCGTGCGCGGCATGCGGCACCCGGACGAGGCGTGGGACTATCACGCAACACCGGTCGAAGGAGCGAAGGATGAGCCTGCATGTGAACTCGTTGACGGTTGACAGCCGCGACCCCAAGACCCTGGCGGAGTGGTGGGCGGCGGTTCTCGACTGGAAGATCGTCGGAGTCGAACCCGACGGCGACGTCTGGGTGGCGCCCGGCACGGACCCGTCGGAGTTCCCCGGAGCGATCCCGCTGTTGTTCCTCGAGGCGCGGGACGAAAAGGTCACGAAGAACCGTCTGCATCTCGATCTGGTCCCCGACGATCAGGACACCGAAGTGGCTCGGCTGCAAGGGATGGGCGCGACGAGGGTCGACATCGGCCAGGGTGACGTCGACTGGGTCGTCATGGCCGACCCGGAGGGGAACGAGTTCTGCGTGCTCCGCACCTACGAAGGCTGAGCGGCTTCGATCGCGAAGGTCGAACCTCTCAGGTCCGCATCCGCTCGCCCCGGGGATCGAGCACCGGCTCGGTGAGCAACCGGGCTGGTCGGCGGTGGCCGATGATCTCGATCTCGAAGCCCTCGGTCCCCCCTTCGGCCAGAGCGGCCGGGACGTAGCCGAGAGCCAAGGAGACCCCGCTGTAGTGGGAGTAGGCCCCAGACGTCACCCAGCCCACCACTTCGTCACCGTGCCAGATCGGCTCGTCTCCGATGACGTCGGCCGGTTCGTCCGGATCAGGGTCGACCGCCAGGTAGACCATGCGCCGCTCGGGACCGCGTTCCATCTCGGATTCGAGGGCGGCGCGTCCAACGAAGTCGTGGTCGAGCTTGATGTAACGCTCCATCCGAGCTTCGAGCGGCGTGTAGATCGGCCGGTACTCCCGGAACCAGGTCCCGAACATCTTCTCCATCCGCATCGACATCAGGGCCCGGAACCCGAACAGCTTCATGCCGTAGTCCTGGCCGGTCTCCCACAGCAGGTCGAAGAGGGCACGCTGGTACTCGGGGGCGACCCAGAGCTCATATCCCAGGTCCCCGGTGTAGGTCATACGGCCGACCCAAGCAGGGAACATGCCGATGTCGATGCGCTTGAAATCCATGAAGCGAAAGTCCTCTGTCGCCAGCGACGTGAGGGTGAGGCGCTGGAGGACGTCCCGGGCGGCAGGCCCGGCCACGGACAGACCGACCATCGACAGGGCGAGCACCTCGAAGCGGATGGGGCTGTCCTCGGGCAGGTGGTCGAGGAACCAGCGTGAGTGATGGACTTCGGCCGCCTGCGAACCGAACAGGAAGAAGTCGTCCTCGCCGACCCTCGCCACCGAGAACTCACCGACGATCTTCCCCGCCGGATTGAGCATGGCGGTGAGATTGATCCGGCCGACCGCCGGCAGGTTGTTGGTGAACAGACCCTGGAGCCACCCCGCGGTGCCGACGCCCCGAACCCGGTACTTGGCGAAGTTCGACGCCTCGGTGAGACCAACCGCTTCGCGAACCGCCCGGCACTCCTCGGCGACGACGTCGAAGGCGTTCGATCTCCGAAACGTGACCTCTTCGACCGGTTCGAGCCCCGGCTTCTGGAACCACAGTGGATGCTCGAGACCGAAGCCGACACCCCAGACGGCATTGTGGCTGGTGAGCCGGTCGTAGATCGGAGTCGTGTGCAGCGGCCTGCCGGCGGGGAGTTCCTCGTTGGGAAACGTGATGCGGAAGCGGCGCCGGTAGTTCTCCTGGGCTTTGGCGTTGGTGTACGCCAGGTTCGTGTAGTCGCCGAAGCGGGCGACATCCATGCCCCAGATGTCGTATCCCGGGTCGCCATCGGTCATCCAGTTCGCCAGCGTCAGGCCGACCCCGCCGCCCTGGGACAGGCCTGCCATCACTCCGCAGGCCACCCAGTAGTTTCGCAAACCTCGGATCGGACCGACCAGCGGGTTGCCGTCGGGAGCGAACGTGAAGGGACCGTTGACGACTGCCTTGATCCCGGCGGTCTCCATGGCGGGGAAATGCTTGAACGCGACGTCGAGTTCGGGCGAGATACGGTCGAGATCCGGAGGGAGCAACTCCATGTCGAAGGACCAGGGGGTCTCGTGCGGCGACCACGGACGGGACTCCTGCTCGTAGGTCCCCATCAGCATGCCCATGCCTTCCTGGCGGATGTAGATCTCACCGGCGAAGTCCATGACCATGGGCATCTCGCGACCCTTCGACGCCATGTGCGCCTTGACCTCGTCCATCTCCTCCGTGACCAGGTAATGGTGCTGCATGGCGAGCACTGGCAGCTCCAGACCCACCATTCGGCCGACCTCGCGCGCCCACAGCCCGCCGGCGTTCACCACGTGTTCGGCATGGATCTCGCCTTTGTCGGTGATCACCGTCCAGGTTCCGTCCTGGCGATGCTCCAGCCCGCTCACCCAGGTGTGGCGGTGAACCTCCGCCCCGGCCTGGCGGGCGCAGATGGCATAGGCGGTGGTGACCCCGGTGGGGTCGACGTGTCCTTCGACGGCATCCCACATGGCGCCGACGAAGTACTGGGGGTCGAAGAGCGGAAAGAGTTCGTGGGCCTCGGCCACCGAGATCATCTCGAGCTCCATGCCCAGGTAGCGGCCACGGGCTTCGGCCATCTTGAGCCAGTCCATGCGATTGCGGTCGCTGGCGAGCGTCAAGCCGCCGGGAAGGTGGATCGAGCAGTCCTGACCCGACTGTGCCTCGATCTCCTTGTACAACTTCACGGTGTACTGCTGGAGTTGGGCGACGTTCGGGTCGCCGTTCAGGGTGTGCATACCGCCCGCGGAGTGCCAGGTTGATCCAGCCGCGAGCTCCTTGCGTTCCAGGAGCACCACGTCGGTCCAGCCGTTCTTCGTCAGGTGGTACAGCACCGAGGCGCCGACGACGCCGCCTCCGATCACCACGACCCTGGCAGAGGTTTTCACAGGTTGCAGCCTTGCTTCGTCACGAGAGCATCGTTGCACGCGGGTGGGGGCGACGCTCCCGCCTGCGGCTGGTTTGTGGCAGTCCGCGCGTGGTTGAATCCCTGATCGTGACCCGTCCCCTCACCGACTTCGGCGTACTGACCTTCGACTGTTACGGCACGCTGATCGACTGGGAGACAGGAATCTGGGACGCGCTACAGCCGCTCATCTCCCATAACCGCAGATCCGACATCAGCCGGACCCGAGCACTGGCCGTGTACGGCCGTCACGAGTCGCGTCAGCAGGCCGCCACCCCGGAGCTTGCCTATCCCGCGGTGCTGGCCGCGGCCCATCGCGGAGTTGCCGAGGAGTTCGGACTCGAGACCAATCCTGAACTCGATGCGGCCTTCGGGGCATCGGTGCCGGCGTGGCCGGCATTCGCAGATACCGCGGAGTCCCTGCGGTTTCTGTCGACGAGATACCAGCTGGTGATTCTCTCCAACATCGACAATGCCAGCTTCGCCGCCTCCAACCGCAAGCTCGGAGTCGACTTCGACGCCGTCTACACCGCCGAGGACATCGGGTCCTACAAGCCGGACCCGGCGAACTTCGAGTATCTCCTCGACCATCTCTCGGCCGACCTAGGGCGGGGCCGCCAGGACATCCTCCACACCGCCCAGAGCCTCTTTCACGATCATGTTCCCGCCATCAACCACGGCCTTGCGACGGCCTGGATCGACCGTCAGCGGCTGTCGGAGGGTGGAACCTGGGGGGCGACTGCGACCGTCGAGGACCAGCCGGCCACCGACTTTCGGTTCTTCACGCTCGCGGAGATGGCTGCGGCGGTCGCGGCTACCTGAGACGAGCCAAATTTCGGCCGACCCCCCGGCGTGGTGGCGGATACTGTTGCAGAGATGGTCGAGTTCGAACCTCAAGCTGCCCAGATCGAGGCTCATCAGGAGTATCTCGCCGCTCTCGATCGCCTGGATGAGGCAGAGGAGTCGGGCGATCGCGGAGAGATCCGAAAGGCAGAGGCTGACGTGGAACGCACCAAGCGCGAGTGGCATCGTTTGGTGAGGCTCGCCGAGAGCGTCTTCCGGCAGCGCTCCGGTTGAGAGGAAGCCGGTCACGGTGACAACAGTTCGACGCCGCGACGTCGGTCATTGGTTTCCGAGGATGATGGCGCTTGCCGCAGCTGTGATCTTCCTCAGCTTCGGGCTGTGGGCGATGGTGGCGCCGCGGGCCTTCTTCGACGCCATTGCGGTCTTCGAGCCGTACAACCAGCACTTCATCCAGGACATCGGCGCCTTTCAGATCGGCCTCGGTGCGGTCCTCGGGCTGGCGTGGGCGACCGGCGGTGCCGACGCCATCGCCGTCGGGTCGGTGGGCGCAGGCGTCGGATCGCTGGCCCACGGTGTCTCCCACGTCATCGGAGCTGACCTGGGCGGGAACCCCGGAGTGGACATTCCGACGTTCCTGGTCCTCGGATTGACATTGGTGGCCGCTGGAGTGTGGCGCTGGCGTGAGCGATCACCGGCCGACCGAACCGGATCCGCCGCCCGATAGGCTCTTCCGGTGGCCCAGCTCTCCGCCGCCGAACGGGCACGGCTGCCCGATAACGCCTTCGCGTACGTCGACTCGAACGGTGAGCGGCGGCTTCCGATACACGATGTGTCCCACGTTCGTAACGCCCTGGCACGGTTCAACCGGGTGAAGTTCGAGTCCGACGTGGCCCGTCAGAAGGCCCGCCAGCGTCTGCTCACCGCCGCCAAGAAGCACGGCATCGTCCCCCTCGGGTTCATCGAGAGCGAGCTGAAGGCCGACCACGGTCATGCCGCGGCAGGTCGGGTCGTGATCGAGGCCGCCCACATTCGGACACCCGCCGAGCTCGAAACGCAGCTGCGGGGGGCGCTGAGGGACCCCGCGCTCTCGCTGTCGGTGTGGTCTTCGGACGAGGCCTCGTGGGTCGACGGCGCCGGTGCTTCTGTCACGCTTCCGGCTGCTTCCCCCACCCGGTCGGTGACGGTGTTGGAGTCGCGGGGCGAGCCGTTGGTCGCGCTCGCCCACGATCCGTCCGTCCTCGCAGACGCCGACGTGGCCGATGCGGTGCTCGGTGCGATCCGCTTCGTCGTCGAGCGTCAGCGGCTCGAATCGGATCCTTCCGTGCGGGTCGATCGATCACAGCTTCCGACGGGATTCCTCACCCATCTCCTGACTGACATCGAAGGTTCGACCGAGCTTCTCACACAGTTGACAGATCGGTACGCGGAGGTGCTGGCGAAGGTGCGACGGGTGATCCGCCAGGAGGTGCGGCGCCACGGTGGACGCGAGGTGGATGTCACCGGTGACGAGTCGTACTCGGTCTTCGAGGACGCCTCGGGGGCGGTCGCCGCGGCAGTGGCGTTCCAGCGCCGGCTCGAGGCGGGGCGCTGGCCCGACAAACTCGCCGTGCGCGTGCGTGCGGGGATTCACAGCGGGGAGGTGACGCTGTCGGAGGGCGGCTATGTCGGAATGGCGCTCAACACGACGGCACGGGTCATGTCGGCCGGCCACGGGGGGCAGATCCTGGTGACCGCAGCGTCGCGAGCCGCCATGACCGCGCCCGATGGCGTGAGGCTTTCCAGTCTCGGTTCACACACGATGAAGGACCTTCCCGAGCCGATCGAACTCTTCGAGGTGGAAGCCGACGGCGTACGTCAGAGGTTTCCGCCGTTGCGGGTGAGGTAGAGAGACCCAACCGTCCAGTACCCGCCCGTCAGGGTGTGTGGCCGTCGGAGAGTGTCGTGGTGGTGATTGGAATCGTCGCTCCGGGTGCGATGCTGCAGGCGTAGGTGATTCCTCCAAGCGTCGCACCGTCAGGCGGACACTCGGCGATGGCCCCTCCATCTTCGGCGATGGCCTGAACGTTGAGGTCGGGACCGAGACCCGCGAGGGCGACTATGCCGCCCGTAGTTGTGACCCGGTCCACCACCTCCCCGGTCGAGTCGATCAACCGGACCAGGGTTGCGTTCGGAGGGGGCACCACCACGACCACCGACACTCCTTCGGTCAGGTTCCGGGAGGCCAGTTGCATGGCATAGAGGGGATCGAAGGTCGGATTTCCCACCACGCTGGTCTCGACCGTCTCGGTGTCGAGCTGTGCGATGAAGCGGCGGACGTCGGCGGTCTGCTCGCAGGCTCCTGCCGGGGGCTCTTGGTTTCGGGTCATCCAATAGGTGTGGCACCCAGGCAGGGGAAGTGTCTCCACCGATTCGACCATCGTGATGCGGATGTTCTGGTCTGTCGTCCGGGGAAGTCCGGCCGACGGGACCGTGCCACCACCGCACGCCACCACCAGGAGGCAGATGGCCACCAGGGACCCAACGTGCTGAGGGCCTGTCCGCAGGAACAAGGCCCGACCTCCCGCCTCAGCTGGCGGCCGGGGCAGTGCCGCCCAGGACCGGGGTTGGTTCGAGCGACGTGATGTCGGGTCCGGAGAACTGAGAGTTGTAGAGCGCCGCGTATGCGCCGTCGAGGGCGAGCAGGTCGGCATGGTTGCCCTGTTCGACGATGGCGCCTTCGTCCATCACGAGGATCACGTCGGCGTCACGAATCGTGGACAGCCGATGTGCGATCACGAAGCTGGTGCGATCCGACCGCAGCACCGCCATGGCGTGCTGAAGCAGCAACTCGGTCCGAGTGTCGACGGAGCTCGTCGCCTCGTCGAGGATGAGCAGTACCGGGTCGGCGAGGAATGCGCGGGCGATAGTGATCAACTGCTTCTCCCCGGCGCTGATGTTGTTGCCCTCGTCGTCGATCATCGTGTCGTATCCGTCGGGCAGGCTGTGTACGAAGCGATCGACGAATGTCGCCTGTGCGGCCTGCAGCATCTCCGCCTCGGTGGCATCGGGGCGGCCGTAGAGGATGTTGTCCCGGATTGTGCCCTGGAAGAGCCACGTGTCCTGGAGGACCATCCCCATCTGGCTGCGGAGGTCCTCTCTCGTCATCGAGGCGATGTCGACCTCGTCGAGGGTGATCCGTCCCGAGTCGAGGTCGTAGAAGCGCATGATCAGGTTGACCAGCGTCGTCTTGCCTGCTCCGGTGGGGCCGACGATGGCAACGGTCTGACCAGGCTCGACCGCCAGGGACAGGTCCTGGATCAGCGGCCGGTCTTCGTCGTAGCGGAACCACACGCTCTCGAAATGCACCCGGCCGGTGGCTTGGCGAGGCGCTTCGGCGCCCTCCTCGTCGGCCGACTCCTCTTCGGCGTCGAGTAATTCGAACACGCGCTCGGCCGAGGCGACTCCTGACTGGAGCAGGTTGACCATCGACGCCAGCTGGGTGACGGGCTGGGTGAAGTGGCGCGAGTACTGGATGAACGCCTGCACGTCGCCGAGACTCATCGTCCCGCTCGCCACCCGCAGGCCACCAACGACGGCGATGATGACGTAGTTGAGGTTCCCGATGAACATCATCACGGGCATGATCAGCCCCGAGAGGAACTGGGCGCCGAAGCTTGCCTGGAACAACGCCTCGTTGTCCACCTCGAAGGCGCTCTGGACTTCTCGCTGGCGACCGAACACCTTCACCAGGGCATGTCCGGTGTACGCCTCCTCGATCTGACCGTTGAGGGCGCCGGTGCGCCGCCACTGGTCGATGAACTTCGTCTGCGAACGTTTCATCACGAACCCGGCCACGGCCATCGTCACCGGAATCGTGATGAGGGCGATCAGGGACAGGGTGGGTGATATCCACAGCATCATCCCCACCACGAAGACCACCGTCAGCAATGAGGTGAGTACCTGGCTCATCGTCTGCTGGAGGCTTTGGGAGATGTTGTCGATGTCGTTGGAGACCCGGCTGAGCAGCTCGCCACGGGGCTGGCGGTCGAAGTAGCGGAGGGGAAGGCGGTTGAGCTTGTGCTCGACTTCGGCCCGCATCCGGAACACCGTGTTCTGGACCACGTCGTTCAAGAGATAACCCTGGAGGAACCCGAGCAGCGCCGAACCGGCGTAGAGGCCGAGCACGAGAAGGAGGACCTGTCCGAGCCTGGTGAAGTCGACTCCCTGACCAGGGACGAGGTCGACGCCGCCGAGCAGGTCCGCGATCTGGTCCCTGCCCGACTCTCGGGCGGCCTCGATAGCCTCGGCCTTGGTGGTTCCTGCCGGGAGCTGGGAGCCGATCACACCGGCCAAGATCAGATCTGTGGCCCGGCCCAGCACGCGGGGTCCGACCGCAGCAAGGGCGACGCTGATGACCCCCGACGCCACCACAGCGACAACCTTGGGTAGTTCGGGACGGAGGCGGTGCAGCAGGCGTCTGGCCGACGGGACGAAGTCGAGCGACTTCTGACCGACGATGCCCCCGCCGAAAGGCCCGCCTCGCCCGGGCCCTCCCTCACCCTGGATTCGTTCCGTCTCCTTCATTGTGCGTGTCACGACGCCGCCGCCTCGAGCTGGGATTCGACGATCTCGAGATACGTCGCGCAGCTCGTCATCAACTCGGCGTGAGTGCCGAGACCGACCATCTCGCCATCCTCGAGGACCACGATCTGGTCGGCGTCCATGATCGTGTACACGCGTTGGGCAACGATGACGACGGTGGCCTGGGCGGTGACCGGGCGCAGCGCCCTTCGAAGGCTGGCGTCGGTTGCAACGTCCAGAGCCGAGAAGGAGTCGTCGAACAGGTAGATGTCGGGGCGGCGGATGATGGCTCGGGCAATCGCCAACCGTTGGCGTTGGCCCCCGGACACGTTGGTCCCGCCCTGGGAGATCGGGGAGTGGATGCCGAGGGGCATCGCTTCGACGAAGGGACGGGCTTGTGCCACGTCCAGCGCCTGCCAGATCTCGTCCTCAGTGGCGTCGGGATTTCCGTAGCGGAGGTTGGAGGCGACGGTGCCCGTGAACAGATAGGCCTTTTGGGGGACGAGGCCGATCCTTGCCCACAAGCCGTCGAGGTCGTATTGCCGCACGTCGACACCACCCACCCGAATCTCGCCTGCGGTGGCGTCGATCAGGCGAGGGATGAGATTCAGGAGCGTGGTCTTGCCCGCCCCTGTGGATCCGATGATCGCCGTCGTCTCACCGGGTCGGGCGGCGAAGGTGATGCCGGTCAAGACCGGATGTGCGGCGCCGGGATACCTGAACCCGACACCGCGCAGTTCCAGATCGCCCGGTCGATCGCGGGTCACGATCCCGTTCTCCGGCGGGACGACGGTCGAATCGGTGTCGAGGACCTCGCCGATGCGGTCGGCGGACACCGACGCCCGGGGGACCAAGACGAGCATGAACGTCGACATCATCACTGCCATCAGGATCTGGACGAGGTAGGCCAGAAAGGCCGTGAGCGAGCCGATTTCCATCAGCCCGGCGTCGACACGGAGACCACCGAACCAGAGGACGGCCACACTTGACGCGTTCAAGACCAGCATCACCACGGGGAACACCGCAGCCATCCACCGCCCCACCCCGATCGCAACGTCGGTCAGTTCCGTGTTGGCAACTCCGAAGCGTTGAGTTTCGAATCGCTCCCGAACGAAGGCTCGGACGACGCGGATGCCCATGATCTGCTCCCGCATCACCTGGTTGACGTCGTCGATACGGGCTTGCATCTGGCGGAAGCCCGGGAGCATGCGGGAGATGATGAACCCCACGACGATCGCCAGGACCGGCACCGCCACCGCCACCAGCCAGGAGAGGCCGACGTCTTCGCGGAGGGCCATGAGGATGCCGCCCACCATCATGATCGGGGCCGCGATGAGCATGGTGAACGTCATGAGCACCAGCATCTGAACCTGCTGGACGTCGTTGGTGTTGCGTGTGATCAGCGATGGTGCGCCGAATCGGGCCACTTCCCGGCTGGAGAAGTCCCCGACGCGTCGGAAGATGGCCGAACGCAGGTCGCGCCCGAATGCCATGGCGATGCGGGCTCCGAAGTAGACCGCGGTGACCGTGCACGCGATCTGGACCAGGGCGACCCCGAGCATCCAGGCTCCCGTCCGGATGATGTAGCCGGTGTCGCCGGTCACGATGCCGTTGTCGATGATGTCGGCATTGAGGCTGGGCAGGTAGAGGGCGGCGATGGTTCCGACGAGT
Source organism: Acidimicrobiia bacterium (assembly GCA_035544575.1). Taxonomy (GTDB): domain Bacteria; phylum Actinomycetota; class Acidimicrobiia; order Spongiisociales; family ZC4RG35; genus DATHWB01. The sequence continues at coordinate 8,034 of DATKEC010000003.1, read as the reverse complement.
TGCAGCACTCCCACCAACGCGATGGTCTGCTTGTAGGGGCGAAGGTGATGGCGAAGGATGCGTATCAGCATCAGCGAGCCGGCTCCAGGTCCTCGGCGAGGATGCCGTTGAGAAGCACCCAGACGGCTTCTTCGACCGTGAGCTTCTCGCCGGCCGCGACCATCGGATGACCGACGGCGAACAGCAGCCCCCGGAACGCCACCGCCGCCCGAGCGGGGTCGATCGTCAGTTGACCTTCATGCCGAGCGAACAGCCCTCGAAGAGCCGCGGTGACGGCCGCCTGGGACTCGGCGACGAAGGCGGGTGGGGTGTGTGGGTGGTCGTGTCCGGTGGGCATCGTGGCGAGGATCGTCATCAGCGACACGACCTCTTCGATGCGAACGAGCATGATCCGGCCTGCCTCGACGAGTTGCTGGTGGAGGGGAGCCTCGGGATCGAGTGCCGCCAGGGCGTCTTCGATCGGGCCCGGATCCATCGTGAATCGGATGGCTTCGTGAATGAGGGCGCACTTGTCCGGGAAGACCCCGAAGATGGTGCCTTCGGCCACGCCGGCCGCTTCCGCCATCTCTCGCGTGGTGACCGTCGATCCCTTCTGGCGCAGGAGGGGGAGCACGGCTTCAACGATCGCTATGCGGCGCAAGTCGGGGGCGAGAGGTTCCGCTCGTGTCATCCCTGCACCCTAAGTGAGTGAGCGCTCACTCACAAGTCAAATCGGCGAGACCCCCGCGGACGACATAGTCGTCCGTATCCTCTTGGCAAGGAGGTGCGCATGGGTGACAACTGGCAGCTCGCGATCGACTGCGCCGACCCGGCGAGCCTGGCAGCATTCTGGGTGGAGGCACTCGGGTACGTCCTGCAACCACCGCCGGACGGGCACGAATCCTGGACCGAGTTTCTCGACTCGATGGGCGTGCCTGCCTCCGAGCACAACTCGGCGAGCGCCGTCGTCGATCCCGAGGGGATTCGCCCTCGCATCTATTTCCAGCGGGTGCCGGAGGCCAAGTCTGTGAAGAATCGGCTGCACATCGATGTGCCTGCGTCGCGAGGTCCTGATCAGCCGTTGGACGAGCGCATCCCGCTGCAGGACGCCGCACGTGACAGGCTGGTGGAGGCCGGTGCGTCCGAGGTGGGACCGGTGCACGAAAATGGCTCGCGGTGGATCGTCATGCAAGACCCGGAGGGCAACGAGTTCTGCCTCACCTGACGACGTCCGTCCACGAGTGGCTGATGGAGGGTGATCCCGCCATCCGCTGGCAGGTCATGCGTGATCTCACCGACGAGCCTCCTCAGCGGGTCGCCGCCGAACGGGCGCTGGTGGCGACGACGGGTTGGGGAGCCCGGTTGCTGGGGCTGCAAACCGACGACGGTCTGTGGGGTGGTGGTGATTACAGCCCGAAATGGACTTCGACGACGTACACGCTGCTGCTGCTCCGCCACCTGGGTATCGATCCCGCGAACGCCGACATGCGACGTGCGGCAGGACTGGTTAACGCCAACGTCTTCTCGGGACGGGCGAATCAGCCCTTCTTCAGCTACCGGGGTGAGACGTGCATCAGCGGGATGACCCTGGCCCTCGGCTCCTATTTCCTCGTGGCTCCCGACAAGAGCGCCCAGGTCGCCGAATGGATCCTGGGCGAGCAACTCGAGGACGGGGGATGGAACTGTCAAACGGTGAACGGCTCGCGGGTTGCCTCGTTCCACACCACGATTTCGGCGCTCGAGGGCCTCGCGGAGTACCGGGCCGGCGCAGGCGGTGATGCGGCGATCTCCGCTGCGATCGGACGCGGTCAGGAGTACCTGTTGGAGCGCCGGCTGTTTCGTCGCCGGTCGACCGGCGAAGTGGTCAACCCACGCTGGATGCTGTTCTCGTTTCCTCCCCGCTGGCACTACGACGTGTTGCGGGGACTCGACCATCTGCGACAGGCGCAGGCAGCCGCTGATTCGCGCTGCGACGAGGCGTTGGCGGTCGTAGAGGGGAAGAGGGGCAAGGACGGACGCTGGCCGCTCCAGAACCCCCATCGCGGATTGGAGCATTTCGGGTTGGAGGAAGGGGCCGGTAGACCGAGCAGGTGGAACACGCTTCGGGCGATGCGCGTTCTGCGCTGAGCCGGGGCGGAGTAGCGCGAACCGGCTCACTCCTCCTTGCCCGCGGCGGGCTGATCGGTTGGCTCCTCCCATCGCGACGGATCCCACGACTCTTTCGCCAGGACGATGCCCTGGTCGACGGCTTCGCCGAGACTTTCGACTGCAGCCTTGGCCGCTTGCAGGGTGGACATCCGCGCCTCCCGCGTGCCCTCCCAGGCCGCCTTGAGGGCCTCCGCCGTCCGGTTCAACGCCTCTTCCGCTTCGTCCATCCACTTCTTGGCGCCCGGGTCTGGTGCGGCTGTCATCGGGTACTCGTTGCTTTGGTGAGTTGTTCTGCGATTTGGCTCGCCCAACGGTCGATGGCGTCCCAGTCGCGGAAGTCGCCCTCCGGAACCTTGAGCGCCATCACGATCGCCTTTTCGCCGAAACCGAGCTTCGACTTGTCGATCTTGCCTGCGAACACGCGATGCTCCTTGGCCCGGGTCGCGGTGAGGATGTCGGCCGCGTCGACGGGCTCCTCGTCGGGCTTGGGCGGATCTCCCACCGGCCCGCTCGAGAACAGCCAGACGGCTGGGATGGGGTCGACCCGGCCGATGGCATGCGCCAGGTCCTTGGCGTCGGCCGTCCAACGGCCGGCGTAGACGGCACTTCCGAGAACGATGGCGTCAAAATCTGCGACATCGCCCGCATCGTTCGGGGGACAGAACGTGACATCACAGCCGTGCTCTTCGAGTTGGCTGGCGATACGACTGGCGATTTCGGCCGTCGACCCGTGTTTCGAGCCTGCTGAGACGAGAACTCGGGACTTGTTGGATGTGTTCAGGATTCACCTTTCATGGATGAGTGCCCCGAGTAGACAACCCGGGGCACTCATGTCGGTTGGCGCTAGGCGCGCTGCTCTGGATCGGAGGGGCGACCCGCATTCTGTGCGAGGGCGCCGACGAAGATCACGGCGCCCACGAGGATGACGAACAGCGGCCCCGCGTAGCGAAGGTCGAAGACGTCGAGACTCCACCATCCGAAGCCGACCGCCGCCAGGGCTGCGCCGCTGATGGTGAGGATCAGGCCCCACAGGAACGTTCCCATATGGAATCGGTCACTCATCTGTCACCTCCACGCGCCCGGTGAAGGCCTGCAGGTCGAGCTTCAGGCTCTCCCTGGCTTCTGAATATCCGGGCGATTGATAGGTCTCGTCGATCCCGAGACCGTCTATGACTTGTCCCAGAATCTCCAACTGACCGGCACCAACTCTGGCGTCTAGATCTATAGCGATCCCCTCGGGGATCCGAATGATCAACTCACCGGTGCCGACGCTCGCAGTGAGCGTCGTGACAGCTCCGAGATCGTCGATCTGTCGTAGATCGATCGTCAGCTTTCCCATTGCCAGGTTGTAGTCCGGGCGGATTTCGTCGACCGACGTCAGCTCGACGCTCCGGTCTCCGACGCCACCCTGAAAGCCCTCGAACGGTGCCGCCGCGGTGATCAGAGTGATCACTGCGAGAACGGTGCCGAGCACGATCAGCCCGCCATGCGGGCCCTCGGTGGAGAGAAACATCAGAGCGATGCCGATCACCATGGTCGCCATGGCCAAAACGGCCGTGACGCTCAGATCGAACACCGCTGTCCGCTCGAGCAGCCACAGCACTCCGATGAACATGAGAACCCCGCCGCCAACGATCTGGGGCATGGGCAGTCTGCGGCGAACCGGAACCAGTGCTGGCTCGGTCCTGGGCTGATCAAGGATTGTCATGGTTGAGACCTCCCATCACGAGGGCCAGCCCGCCCACCACGAACGTGATCGGCCAGAAGTACTGGCCCAGCCACGGTGCGACCGTGTTCACGAGTGCGATCGTGCCCACGAACACGAGCACGATGCCGATCACGGCCGTGCCTGTGACCTGCCCCTTCGCTGTGGGCGGAGGGCTGTACCCGTCGGGTCGTGGTTGGACGATCAACCACAGCACGAGGTAGATCAGAACTCCTGAGCCACCTCCGAGTGCCAGGACAACGAACCCGATCCGGAACCAAACCGGATCGACGGAGAAATACTCCCCGAGACCGCCACACACTCCCGCCAGGACCTTCTCATTGTTGCTTCGGTAGAGCCGCCGTTGGGTCGCTGGTGTGTCGACCCGCTCCCTTTCAATCGTTTCAGGTGCGGTCATCAAACCGTCACCTCCTTTCTGTCAGCTCGCCAGAAGCCAACTTGGTGGCCTCGGCGAGCACGCCTATCCCGGCTCCGACAATTGCCAACACGAGGAGGATCCTCACGGGGGTTTCCCAGTTGAACTCGTACGCCGAAAAGTCGAAGGGGAAGAGCTGCCATATCTGGTAGGTCACGAAGACACTGATCAGGTTCACGGAGATCCCCCCCGTCGACTTGACTGCCAGCGTGTCGTTGAACTGATAGACGAGATTCGCCACCACCGACGCGATCAGCGAAAGGCTGATCCACGGGACGACCTGGGCGAAGTCGGCGGTCAGGAAGGGGAGCCATCCCCATTCGAGGATGTTGTGAACGATGACCAACATCGCCACGTTGACCACGACCGCGATGGCGTATCCGGTCTGTCTCCCGAGTTTCTTCACATCAGGTGACACGTCGATCCGCGTCGTTGACACATTTGCCTCCGTACCCCGATTGGACAAGTTCTGTCGGGGCCCGAACAGGGCCAAAGGTCACGATCGGGCGAGTCCGGTGGGACTCGAACCCACAAATAGCGGCGTTCGAGTTCCGTCTTCGTTTCCGACTGAGACAAACAGCAGATCGCCAGCTGCGCTCGCTTTCCCGAAACGAAAGACTGAAGGAAGACTTCAGGTGAGTGCGGTTCAATGGGCCGGGGCTCCCGATTGCCCGGGCGCGGAGCTCCTCTACATTGCCCGCCGCATCGAGCGTATTGTTCGCTGATGCTCGTGCTGCTCTTCACGGATCTGGAGGCGAGCACGCGTTTGTGGGAGCAGCATCCCGAAGAGATGCGCCCCGCCCTGGCCCGCCACGACGCCATTCTCCGCGATGCGGTGATCGGAAACGGCGGTTCGCTGGTCAAGACCACTGGCGACGGGCTGCTGGCCACCTTTCCCTCGGTGGGCGGTTGCGTGACGGCATGCGTCGAGGCGCAGCGCACGCTGCACGCCACAACCTGGGAGCCCGTCGAGCCGCTGAAAGTGCGTATGGGGATCAATGTCGGCGAGGCCGAGGAGCGCGCGGGGGACCTTTACGGCACGGCAGTGAACCGGGCCGCCCGCATCATGGCAGCGGGTAACGGCGGACAGATCCTGCTCTCGGCCCTCGCCGCCCAGCTGATGAGGGATTCGCTCCCGTCGGGTGTCACCCTGCGCGATCTGGGAACACATCGGCTCAAGGATTTGACCCAGCCCGAGCAGCTGTTCGAGGTTCATCACCCCGATCTGGGAACGGACTTCCCTCCCCTTGCCACGCTCGACGCGCGTCCGAACAACTTCCCGACCCAGGTGTCGGAGTTCTTCGGCAGGGAAGCGGAGTTGGAGGCGGCTCGGAAGATGCTGGGTCGCGCCGGCGTCAGGCTGTTGACCTTCACGGGCCCGGGCGGCACCGGGAAGACTCGGCTCGCCCTCCAGCTGGCAGCTGACCTGGTGGGCGAACATCGGGACGGAGCCTTCGTCGTGGACCTTTCCGCCGAGCGAGAGGCGGAGGCCGCGTTCGAGGCGATCCTGCGTGACCTCGGCATCGCCGGCACTCGGGAGGGCTCTCCTTTGCAGATGCTCAAGACGAAGCTCGCCGATCGAGACATGCTCATTGTCCTCGACAATTTCGAACAGGTGACGGATGCAGCGGTGGGCGTGGGCGATCTGATCGCGCACTGCCCGGACGTTCACGTGGTGGTGACGAGTCGGGAGGCACTGCGCGTCAGGGGCGAGCGTGTCATCGCGGTTGCCCCGCTCGGCCTACCCGATCCGCGGGGTTCGCTCGCCTCGATCGCCGAGTCGGACGCCGTCAGCCTGTTCGTCGACCGGGCGCAGGCGGCAAGTTCGGACTTCACCCTCAACTCGGACAATGCGGCAGCGGTGGCTGAGATCACCCTGCGCCTCGACGGTCTCCCGCTGGCGCTCGAACTGGCGGCAGCGCGACTCAGCGTCTTTGCCGCCGTTGACCTGGCGAAGCGACTGAGCGAGCGCCTGGACGTACTCGGCACCGGGGCTCGGGATCTCCCTGCTCGACAGCGCACCCTGCACAGCACCATCAAATGGAGCTATGAACTCCTCGATTCCGACGAGCGCCGGGTGTTCCAGTTGATGTCGGTCTTCTCGGGCGCCCGGCTCGACGCGATCGAGGAGGTGGCGGCAGCCGCCTTCAGCGATGTCGACACCCTCGCGGCTCTGGCGTCCCTCGTGGACAAGAGCCTCGTCCGCAGCATCGACAGCGGTGAGGGGCGCAGGTTCTCGATGCTGGGGACGATACGCGACTACGCCGCCGAGCGGCTGTCACAGCTGCCCGAGGAAGCAGCCGCGGGAGACGCGGCGCACGCCGGCTACTTCGCGGACTACGCCGCCGGATCCCAACGCGCTCTGGAAGGCGATGATGCCGAATCGGTTCTCGCCGACCTGGTCGCCGAACTCGGGAACCTGCGCACCGCCTGGCAGTACTGGGTGGCAGCCGGAGACCTGGAGCAGCTTCGCCGCCTCCTGGAGTGCTTGTGGGTGCTACATCACAACCGGGGTTGGTACCAAGGAGTCATCGAGCTGATGACCGACTTTCTCGGCGTGCTCCAGTCGGTGCCACCGACACCCGAGACCCTCGAAGAGGAGATGACCGCCCGCGCCGGGCTGGGCCGGGTGTTGCTGGCGGTTCGCGGCTACGGCGTCGACGTTGACGAGCAGTTCAGCCGGGTACTCGAACTCTCCACGTCCTTGGAAGCCACGAGCCGGTGGATTCCCATCCTGCGAGCTCTCGCTACGTACCACACCATGCAAGCCGACTTCCCCAAGGCGGCTGCCATCGGCCGCCAGATCCTCGACCTCGCCGAGCGGGACAACGATGCCGCCGGCCTGGTCGAGGGTCACCTCGTCTTCGGGTACACCACCGGGATGGCGGGGGACGTGGAGAAGGGACTGGGCCACATCGAGGAGGCCATCGACCTCTTTCGACCTGCCATGCACGAGGCAGGCCGGTTCCGGGGCGGAGCCAGCCCCGGAGTGGTGGCGCGCAACGCCGGGGCGCTGCTGCTGCGGCAGGGCGGTTGGCCCGAGCAGGCCGCGGCCAGGGCCCAAGAGGGCCTGAGCGTGGCCAGATCGCTGCACCACTCGTTCAGTCTGGCCTACGCCCTCTATCACTCCGGCCTGCTCGAACTGCAGGGACACCACATGGAGGCGGCGAAGGCCCACGCCGTCGAGTTGGCCGCGGTGGCGGCGGAAGACGACTGGCCGGTGTGGCGGGCGCTGGCCTCGGTTCTCCAGGGCGTTGCCCTGTGCGGGATGGGCCAGCCCGAGGAAGGCATCGCCCTCACGGAGGCCGGCAGCGATCTCTACCGGGGGCTGACCACCCCGCCGGTGTTCTGGCCGGGGGTGCTGGGGCTGCGGGGCCAGGCATTCGCCCTGGCGGGTCGGCTCCCGCGGGCCCTGGAGCTGATCGACGAAGCGATCGTCGCCACCCGCTCCCGCGAGGAGTACTACCCGTATCTCCGGCTGCTGCGCGGCAGGTTTCTGACCAACATGCCGCAACCCGACATGAGGACAGCCGAGGCGGACTATCGGACGACCCTCGGCGTCGCGCGAAGCGTCCAGGACCGGATGACCGAGTTGGCCGCCTCCACTCAGCTCGTCGCCGTGCTGCGGTCGCAGGGGAGCGGTGGTGAGGTCGAGGGAGAGGAGCTAGCACGGGTGTACGGGTCGTTCACAGAGGGGTTCGAGGAGCCGGAACTGGTAGAGGCGAGGGCTGTCCTGGCCGTCACGGCCTGAGCTCCGCGAACCTCA
>DATKEC010000002.1:0-12137 GCA_035544575.1 Acidimicrobiia bacterium | reverse complement strand
GCCTACTGCGTCTCGGGTCTTTGGCGGGAACTCGACGCCGCCGCGACAACCTCGTCGATTGCCAGCGTGCCATCCACGAGCTGCAATGCAACCGCGGTGAGATGAAGCCGGGCGGAGCGGGCGTGCGTACGCAACATCGCGAATGCCTGGTCCATGTCGACATGGGCCCGTTCCGCCAGCATTCCCTTGGCTTGTTCGATCGCCACCCGGCTGTCGAGAGCATGCTGAAGCTGGCCCGCTCGCACGTCGGACTGGCGGATCATCTGGTCTTGGAGGATGGCGATGCTTGCGACATCGGCCAGTGCCTGAGCGAGGTGCGAACCCGGTTCGCCGATGTCACCGCGCTCAGCGGAGAAGAGATTCATCGCCCCGATCACCGATGTCCGCAAGCGCAGCGGGAACGCGTGCACCGAGTAAAAGCCGGCCCGCACCGCCTCGGGGGCGAAGACGGGCCAGCGATCGTACGCGGTGGAGAGATCAGGATGCACCACAGGGTCACCTGTCGAGAACGCCTCGAGACAGGGCCCCTCGTCATTCTGGAGCTGAAACAACTCCAAGAGATGTGCTCGCTCGTTCGACGCTGCCATGACGCGCAGCTTGGCGTGCTCGTCAGCCAGGAGGATCCCGCATGCCGTTGCCAGGTCGAGGTCCACGCAGCCGACGGTCAACCCGGTCAGCATATCGATGATGTCGAAGTCGTCGACGAGGGAGTCCACGATCCCGACGAATGTGTCTGCGATCAGATCTTCCCGTGCCATCGTCCTCATCTCGGCCCTGCCAGGTCTCACTCTACCAAACGCTCTCCGGGCGACGGCCCGTCGTCGATGAGACGCAGACGCCGTTCGACGATGTCGCGGGCAACATCGACCACGGGACGGTTCCCGGCATAGGCGTGCGCCCGGAGCCGAGCCTCGGCGTCGGCGACCGCCACACCGAGTTGCACGGCGACCATCCCTGACGCCTGATGGATCTCGGCGCGGTGGCTGGCCGCGTTGTCCAACTCGACTGCCAGCAGGTCCGGTTCGTTGCGTGACTCGGTTTCCATCATCGACCGGGTGACCGCGTCAGCCACCACCAAACCATCAGCTCGCTGTTCGGGAGACAACGCCCCGGCCACGTCGTGGTAGAGGGTCAACACGCCGATGCACTTGGAGCCCGCGTTCAAGGGCAAAGCAAATATCCCACGGGTGCCGAGCTCCAGAGCAGTCGCGGTGAAGGCAGGCCATCGAGCCAATTGAGCGTGTTCGAGGTCTGGTTCGTCGATCACTTCACGCTGGGCGAAGGCGTCGAGGCTCGGCCCCTCCCCCAGCGAGAACTGCAGCTCGTCGAGAGCGAGAGAACGGTCGTCCGAGTTGCATACCGGGCCATTGTGCCGAGCGCTCATCAGGGCCACACCGGCTGAAGCGACCTGGAGAACATCGGCACTCGCCGAGCACAAACTGCCACTCGCGCGCCGATGGCGAGCGAAAGCAGATGCCACACGCGCAACCCGCTCGGCATCGCTCATGCGTGGCGCCGCCACAACGAGAGCGGGACGAAACCCTCGGAGCCGACTGACATCAGGGTGTCCGCCGAACTCATGCCGCTGGACACGGACAGGCGGTCCGGGTGCCCGGCACGCGCCGCCCGCGTCGGGGCCGGCCTGAGGAGCGTGGGGAGGCGCGGCAGCGCGTCGTCCGTGGACACCAGGGCGTCGATTGCATCGCTCGGTTGGGGCTTTGCGAAATAGAAGCCCTGGCTGAAGTCGCAGTCGAGCTTTGCCACCTGGTCGCGCTGACCCACGGTCTCGATGCCTTCCGCCACTACCTTCATCCCCAGTCCGTGTGCCAACCCGACAACTGCGCCCACAATCAGGCGGCTCGCGAGGTTGTGTTCGAGATCGTTCACAAAATTGCGGTCGATCTTGACGGTGTCCACCGGGAACTGCTTGAGGCGACTGAGCGAGGACATGCCCGTCCCGAAGTCGTCCACGGCGATATTGACACCGAGGCGCTTCAAAGCCCGAAGCACTGAGAGGGCCCGCTCTTCGTCGTGCACGAGGGCACTTTCGGTCAGCTCCAGCGTTACGTGGCCTGGGGTGATTCCGGTGTTGCGCAACGCGGAGGCCACCGAGGCGACGTATTCGGTCGCCATGAGTTGGCGCACCGAGACGTTGACGGAGATACCGAACGCAGGGAGGTGCCCCTTGTCCTGCCAGCGTAGGGCGTCGAGGCACGCTTTCTCAAAGAGCCACTGACCAATCTCGATGACCGCGCCGGACTGCTCCGCCAACTGGATGAGGACCTCCGGATCCACCGGGCCGTAGGCGGGGTGGGACCATCGGAGGAGCGCCTCGGCGCCCACAAGTCGGCCGCTGTCTGTGGCCACGATGGGCTGAAAGTGCACGCCGAGTTCTTCGCGCCGCAGGGCACCTCGAAGGTCGCGATTGAGACGGGCCCGATGGTTGACGCTTCGATGCTCACGCAGATCGATCACGGCATGCCGGCCGCCGCCGCGCCGCTTCACCTGGTACATCGCGGCATCCGCTTCCTCCAGCACGCGCTCCGGCACATCTTCGCCGAGCCCGGCAAACGCGATGCCGACGCTGGCCGCCACGGTTATCTCGGTTTCGGAGAGGACGAATGGCTCGGCCAGCGCTGCTCCGATCCGAGCTGCCAGCGGTTCAACGGCGGAGGCGTCGTCGAGGTCCTCACAAAGGATCGCAAACTCGTCACCGGACAGGCGGGCAAGGGTGTCCCCGGGACGCATCACCCCGCCCAGCCGGTCAGCGACCGCCACCAACAGTTCGTCACCCACGTGATGTCCGAATCCATCATTGACGGCCTTGAACTGATCAAGATCGGCAAAGAACACGGCCACCAGCTTCTCAGAACGGCGAGCCCGCAACATGGCATGGTCGAGGCGCTGGACGAACAGCGTGCGATTGGCGAGACCGGTGAGGGGGTCGTGGAGAGAGTTGTGCTGCGCCTGTTGCGAGGAAGTTTCGAGTTCGGCACGCGCCTCAGCATTGAGGAGGTATGCGGTCGTCACGTCTGCCAGCGTCTGGGCGGTCTCCATCGCTTCGGCGTCCATCGGACCGGCCGTTTCCCGGTAGAGATCGAGCGCTCCCAGTCGATGGTTCTCGACCTTCAGCGGAAAGCTGAACACCGCTCTCAGTCCCTCTTCGAGCGCCCGGCGGGAGAATTCGGGGAAGCGGTCGTCGCACCCGAGGTCAGGCACGGCCACGACTCGGCCAGAATCATGCGCCGTCAGGCACGGGCCGTCCCCCAGTTCGGTCTGCAACCTGACGAACCGCAACGCCGACGCGTCGGAGGCCGCCACGTGACGGGCTTTTCCTGCGGCGGAAATGAGAGTGACGCCGGCCGACCCGATGGGCAGGACGTCGGCGATCCGGACAATGAGATGATCGAGGATTCCCTGAATCGGAAAGTCCGTCAAGAGGGTCCGGGCGAACTCACTCAGAAGATCGGAAAGCCGCCGTTCGGTCGCCACCTCGCCACCTCCAACTAGGGAAGAGATACCGCGAGGTCCGGGCGGTCGACCCGAAGGTCGTCGAGAAAATAGTACATGTTGTCCACCGTTATCGTGGGAACGCGCCGATGGACGAGGAGTGTCCAGTGCGCTCAACCGCTTTCATCGTCATCCGCGGCGATCATCGCTTGGAGGTCCCGGAGTTCCAGAAGCCGACGGACGGCGCGTGTTGGGTGGATGATGGATATCTCGCTGATGGGAAGGTGGCTGGTGGCCGGTGCGAGGACGGCCCGCAGGCCGGCTGAGTCCATGAAGCCGAGTCCGGCCAATTCGTAACGAAGGGCCCGGTACGTGCCTTGGACGGAGCGCTGAACGTCTACGAGGAGGTGCGCGGTTGCCACGTCGAGTTCGCCGGCGATGACGATCGTGAGTACGTCGCCGTCGAGCTTCGAACCGACGACAAACGGGATTGGGAGAGGGGCGAATTCAGCGGTGATAGAGGTCTGCGGCGACATTTCGGGGCCTTCCACTCGGTGGATCGGCCGCCGGGGTCTCGGGCAGCGCTGCGCACTGTGGGCAGCACGAGCGAGTGTAGTCGGCGAGGCGGGTTTTCGCATAAGCCGGCCCGGACGCGAACCTGCCGGACGGCCCCGTTCGTCGGGTTTGCGCACGATTCGCCGCGGGGGCTCGAGCTGGCCTTCAGCGACGGGCACGGACAGAACGAAGTGTGTCTCACCCCGGATGCGCCGATATGGGACCTCGCCTCCCATTCGTTCAACTAGTTCTGCCGCAACCGAGAGCCCGAGTCCGGTCGAACCGGCGAACTGACTGCCCAGGTTTGACGACGAAAACCGCGAGAAGAGCTTCGCGTGGTGCTCGGGGGCACACCAGGCTCCCGGTCGACGACGTGACAGAATTAGCGCCCATCACTGGCCTGACCTCGAATCGTGATCGATGTCTTCCCGTGGCGATGGGCGTTGGCCGGCTCCTGCAGCAACGACAAGCGCAAAGACGGCGACAAGCCGTACGACGTCGAAGTCCGCCCCCGCCCGTGAGCGAACGGTGCCGGATCAAGCAGATCGGGAGATCAGATCTCGATGCCGGGCAGCGACTCCTCGGCGAGGCGCAGGCTCAGGACGAATTCGGTGTGCCCACCCGTCCGGCGGTAGTCGAGGGTTCCGCCCATGAGCTCAGCGAGCCGACGCGAAACATGGAGTCCAAGCCCGGCCGACATCGGCTGGTCGTCGGCGTTGGCGCCGTGGGAGTACGCGTCGAACATCGATGTCACCCGCTCCGGCGGCACACCCGACCCATCGTCGCGGACGATCACGTGACATCGTCCAGCGTCATCGGCGACAGCCGTCAAGCCGATCTCCCGACCCCCGTGCTTCACGGCGTTGGCCACCAGGTTGCGCAGAATCTGGCGCAGCCTCCCGGGATCCGCCATCACCGACTGCTCCAGCGCTGGATGGTCCAGCTCGATCCTCCGATGAGTGGCCCACGGCCCGACAACCGACAGCACCTCTGCCGGCAACTTGGTGGGCTGGACAGCGACGTGCATCGAGTCGGACTCGAGGCGGGCAGAAACCAGCAGGTCTTCGATCAGGTATGCCACCTCCCGGGACTGGTCGGCGATCAGACGGATGAACTCGTCCTGTTCGGACTCGGCGATGTTCGCCCGATCCAGAAGCATCTCCGAGAAGGCCACGACCGCAGTCAAAGGCGTGCGCAGCTCATGGGACACGGTCGCGATGAATTCGTCTTTCGAAGCGAGGAGCCTTTGGAGCTTCGAGCGGAGATCCACCATCTCGGTGGCGTCGCGCACCGCACCCAGCACCAGGCGTTCACCGCCTCCGGTCAACTCCGAGAGCGACACCAGCGCGGTGATCGGATGGCCGTCCCGGTGGCGGCCGACCAGTTCGAGATTGACCCTGTCGATGGGTTCCCGCGAGAGAAGCGCGCGCTGCACCGCCGCGTGATGCACGGAATAGGTATCGGCATCCATCAGCCGCGCCATCGAAGTCCCAACGAGGTCGTCCCGGTCGTGGCCGAAGATCGATGCGAACGCCGGATTGGCATAACGGATGTTCGAATCGAAGTCGATGATCGCAATCCCCTCACCGGAGCGCTCTGTGACGACGTTGGCGAACTCACCGGGATCGGGAACCAGATTCGAGATCAGCGAGCCCGTCGGGAAGGCTCGAGCGATGGACGACCCCATCCAGAAGAGAACCGGTGTCAGGGCAACGCCGACCACCACCGCGTTGCCAACCATCGCTGCAGAGCTCCACTCCACCGGTTCGCGAATCACCCAGTTGACCAGCCCCATCACAGCAGCCAGGACCGACAGTGCCGGCAGCAGCAGTCGCACGAGGCCGGGTGCGGCGAAGACAACGGCGCTGCTCATCGTCAGCGCCAACGCGCTCGCCTCTGCCCCGGGAAACGGGCGGGCGACGTAGACCACGCCGAAAATGATCACGGCATCCAGAACGACCGCCATGTTCGAATTCGAGAAGGCGCCCCGCATCTCCGCGAGCGACACCCCCAAAAACAGCACCGTTGCAAGCACAAGTGGCCAAGCCAATGGTTCGACAAGAGAGACCAAACCGAAGCCGACGACTCCCAACGAACCGGTGAGAATACGCGCCCGCCGATACGCGCCCAGCCGTCGCGCCGGGCTCACCGACCGCACCTGGGGTAAGAGCGATCAGGGGCGACGAAACTCACCGGGCACCCTGGCGATCAGCACGTCGCACGGCATCGCCCTCAGCACCGTCGAGGCCACGGTGCCGAGGAGGACGATTCGCGTCGCTCCGGCGCCGCGGCTTCCCGCCACCACCAGATCGGCATTCCGCCGGCGCGCCACATCCTCGAGCACCGACTCCGCGGGGCCGTCGGCGATATAGGGACGAACCCGCCCGGGCCAGCGTTCGACGAACTCTTCGAGTCGGAACCCAGCCTCGTCCAGACGCACCAGCTTGGCCTGGTCGACCTCCTCGGGGAACATTCCGGCGTCCAGCATGAGGGGATCGAATCGCGAAGGGAGCACGTAGGCGGCAGTGACCTCGGAATCAGGCGCCCATCGCAGAGCCGACTCGACTGCCATTGCCGAGCCCTCCGAGAAGTCGACGCCCACGATCACGCGCCGGTACGGCACACGGGGCTGGCGGCGTACAACGAGCACGTCGCTCCGCGCCGTTTCCACGACGCGAAACGCGGTCGGACCGACCTCGACACTGTCGATCGTCGACGAGCCGACCACGACCAGATCGGCATTCTTGGACGCCTTCACCACCTCGTGAGCGGGAGCCCCTTTGACCGTCATCGTCCCGACGGTGACATCGGTACGCGCCGCGCACCACTCGGCCAGCTCGGCCGTTGCCCGCAGGCGGTGCTCCCTGATGATCTCGGCGACACCCGAGTCGACGAAGGCCTCGGTGAGCGGCTCGATCGAATGCAGGATGCAGACTTTGCCCCCAACCACCTCAGCGATCATGCGACTGCGGTCAGCGACGCGTCTCCCTAGCGGCGTGAGATCGACCGCTGCCAGCACCGTGACCAAATGGCTCCTCCTGCCCGGCCCGGAGCGGCATGCTACTCACCCGGCCGTGAGCTACCGCGGCCACAGGTTCGGCGCCGGTGCTGAAATCGCCGCTGCCAGCGCAACCAGATACTCGTCGCGGGGCATCTCGATGGCGCCGAGAGACACGAGGTGATCAGTAGCCCACTGGACATCCAGGAGTACGCCTCCCGAACCTGCAAAGGCATCGACGAACCGTACCAACGCCACCTTCGAGGCATCGGGGCGGGAATGAAACATCGACTCGCCGAAGAACGCCCCGCCGATCGCCACGCCGTAGAAGCCGCCCACCAGCTCCGCACCCATCCACGCTTCGACCGAATGCGCCCAGCCGAGTTCGTGCATCTCCACGTAGGCCTGAACGATGTCGTCGGTGATCCACCCGTTCGAACGCTGCGGGTCGGCGCATCCCTCGACCACCGCCTCGAAGGCCCCATCGACGGTGACGTCATAGCGACGGATCGAACGACGCGTGCTCCGCGTCACACGGAGACCGTCCAGGGGGAGGATCCCACGCTGCGCGGGCGACCACCACGCCAGGCGCCCGTCAGGGAGATTCATCGGAAACAGGCCGCTGCGGTAGGCCCGTAAGAGCGTGCCGGGGGCAAGATCGCCACCCACGGCAACGCAGTCATCGGGGCCCCACGAGCGAGCATCGGGGAAGGTGAACGCTGACAGGGGAGGTTCAATCGGCCCCGCCCCCGTCATGCCGTCCAGCCGAGAAGGGCATCACCGAGATTCAGGTACAGGAACCAGAAGGCCATCGCCGCCAATGGGCCGACCAGGGCCAGCCACCAGCGCTGGGCCGACAGTCGGACGGTCATGACAGCGATGAACGCCCCCACCGCGTTGAGGATGATCAACCACGGCCAGGTTGGCACCACCAGCCCTGATGCCAGGTAGAAGAACGCAACGAATCCGAAGAGGGCCAGACCGGCGGACCGGCCGATCCGCTGTCCGCGGCTGAACTCTGTCACGCGACCCTCCGTACCCGCATCGATCGTGCACCCCGCAGAAAGAAGCCCTCGTTCCACTCCAGGTCCGCAACATCCATGTCGAGATCGAGACGGCCGACTCTCTCACGAAGCCCGGCCAGCGCAATGTGGGTCTCCTTGCGAGCGAGCGGGGCGCCCAAACAGAGGTGAATACCCGAGCCGAACGCGATGTGCCGATTCGGCGAGCGGCCGAGGTCCAGCCGGTCGGGGTTCTCGAACACGTCGGGGTCGCGGTTGGCCGCCATCAGGATCGGAACCACGAGATCGCCTGGCTGCAAGGTGTGTCCACCGATCTCGACCTCGTCATATGCCCAGCGCAGCGTCGTCGACTCCACTGGCCCGTGAAACCGGAGCATCTCCTCGGTGGCCGACTCCACACCGACCTCGCCTGCCAGGAGGCGGTCGAACTCGCCGGGGTTCCGGATCAGTTCGAGCATGCCGTTGCCGATCAGGTTGACCGTCGTCTCGTGGCCTGCGACCAACAGCAGAAAGACCATCGCCAGGAACTCCTGATGATCGAGACGTTCCCCGTCGGACTCGGCGTGAAGGAGGAAGCTGACCATGTCGTCGCGAGGATCGACGCGGCGGGCATCGGCCAGATCGTTGAGATAGCCGATGAACTCCATTCCTGCGGTCATCGACTCCTCGACGGTCGCGACCCGACCCAGGGTGGCGTTTGTCCACTCACGAAACCGGCCTTGGTCCTCGACGGGGATCCCCAGCAGTTCGGCGATGACGATGATCGGCAGCGGCAGCGCGAAGGCCTCGATCAGGTCGAAGGCGGAGGCACCGTCGATCCGATCGATCAACTCGTCGACGATCTCGGTGATGCGCGGAACCAGCCCTTCCACAGTTCGGTTCGAGAAGCCGTCCCTGACGAGGCTGCGCAGGCGCGTGTGGTCGGGCGGGTCGAGGAACAGCATGTTGCGACCGAGAATGTCGAAGGCACCGCCGGCGTTGGCGGTGTCGACGACGAGAGACGGATCGAGGTGCTTCTCGGGCTCCTTGCCGAGCAACGGCGTGCGCAACGCGGCGACGCAGTCCTCGTAACGAGTCAGCAGCCAGAAAGTGTTGCCGGTCACGGGGCCGATGCGCGGCGCCACGGGCTCTGTGGCCCGAAGATCGTTCCAGTAGGAGTGAGGGTCGGGTCGGATGACGGGATCCCACGGCTCAGGCAACATCGTCGCCGACGATACCCAGCCATCGGTTCGGCAGAGTCGAGCTACCCGGCGTTGACGAGCGGCGCCACCTTGGTGCCGAGCAGCTCGATCGACCTCAGCACTTTGTCGTGGGGAAGAGTCCCGACGCTCACGTGGAGCATGAACCGGCTGATCCCGAGGATGTCCTTCCAGCGCAGGATCTTCTCGGCTACCTGTTCGGGATCACCCATCACCAGCGAACCTGACGGCCCGCGCATCATCTCGTACTGCATGCGTGTCATCGGGCCCCAGCCCCGTTCCCGGCCGAGACGGCTCATGGCGATCGAATAAGAGTCGAAGTACTCCTCGGCGGCCTGGTCCTCGCTGTCGGCCACGTAGCCGTGGGCGTGGACGGCGAGGGGAACGTCCGCCGGGTCGTGGCCGGCTTCCCGGAGCGAGTGGCGGTGAAGGTCGGCCAGGGGGGCGAAACGCTCGGGGTCCCCACCGATGATGGCGAGAGCCACCGGCAGGCCGCGGGCGCCGGCGCGAACCATCGACCCCGGGTTGCCCCCCACCGCCACCCAGATCGGGAGCGGATCCTGTGCCGGACGGGGCGTCACGAGCTGGTCCTCGATCGGCGCCCGGAATCGGCCCTCCCAGGTCACCCGCTCGTTGTCCCGGACCTCGAGAAGCAGGTCGAGCTTCTCGGCGAAGAGTTCGTCGTAGTGGGCGAGGTCGTATCCGAAGAGCGGGAACGACTCGATGAAGCTGCCCCGGCCCACCATCAGCTCTGCCCTGCCGGAAGACAGGAGGTCGAGCGTGGCGAACTGCTGGAAGACCCGAACCGGGTCATCCGAGGACAGAACGGTGACTGCCGGGGAGAGGCGAATCGAGTTGGTGCGGCCGGCGATCGTGGCGAGCACGATGGCGGGAGCAGAGGCGGCGAAATCGGGACGGTGATGCTCGCCGACTGCAAACACCTCGAGACCGACCGATTCGGCCATCTCGGCCTCGGCGACCACCTGGCGCAACCGGGTGCCGTGGTCCACGATCACGCCCGACGTCGGGTCGGGCATCGTCTCGGCAAAGGTCGTCAGTCCCAGTTCCATGTGCGTGCTCATCCCTCTGTCCAATGGATCGACCGGATCGTCTATTCCCCGCGCCTTCCGCGGGCCAGATCGGACGTATACGTCCGATCTAACCCTGGGTTTGTTTGGACGTATACGTCCGATTTGGCCCGCGGAAGGGAGGGGGTTGTCATTTGGAGATGGGGGCGGAGGTGGCGCCGATGGCCAGGAGATGAGACGGAGCGAGGTGGATCGCCCAATTCGGAGCGCCCGAGCCGAGCGAGATCTCGTCGTGGGCCAACAACGCCTCGTCGATGACCACCGGATGATCGCCGGCTCCGAACGGCGTGATCGTTCCCCGGGCATAGCCCGTCGCTGTCATCGCCTCCTCCGGGTCGGGCATCATCAGCCGACGTACGCCGAGATGCGACCGCAGCTTGCCGTAGTCGAGGCCGCGATCGCCCGGGATCAAGACCAACACATAGCTCCCCTCCTCGACCCGCACCACCAGGGTCTTGGCGAGCGCGCCCAGCTCGATCCCCCTCGCCTCGGCGGCTTCCTCGGCCGACCTCACATCCCCATAACCGACCAAGCGGTGTGGGATGGCTGCACCCGCGAGAAAACGGACGGCTGCAGTGTCGGGAGCTGAGGGCATCTCGTTCTCAGTCTCCCACGGTCTGGGCGATCGACACGCCGACGTTCCGACGGGAGTCCCATGCTTGATACACCATCGAGCCCACGATCATCGCCACCCCCACAGACGCGAAGGCGGTCGTGTAGCCGGACACGTCGATCAGGAAGCCGACCACTGGCACCATGCCGAGGATCGCCACGTCGAAGATCGACGTGAAGGTCGCCACCGCCGATCCGCGCTCGGAAGTCCTCGCCCTGCCAACCACCATCGCACTGAGCACCGGAAAGACCACACCATGGGCCGCTCCCCCGAGTGCCGCCGCCGTCAGGAAACCCACCTGCCCGGTTGCCATCGACAGCAAGAGCATGGCGAGACCAAGTCCGGCGACCCCCAAGGCCGCGGTCCGCCGGGGCGCCACAGAATCGAACCGCTTGCCGTTGGCCAGTCGGGTGATCACCGCCAACCCGCCGTACACGCCAAAGAACACCCCGAGCGTGCCGACATCGGGGTGAGTCTCCACAAAAGTGCGCATGAACGCGAAGAGCGACTCGGTGCCCATCGCGAACACGAGCGTGATGAACCACACGACCCGCAGATCCGGCTGGGTCAGCGCCGCCCAGAACGAGCGCCGTGCCCGCTCGCCCATCACCGGCAGTGCCGGCAGCCACCACACGAGCACGGCCGCGATCAACGCGAGCACCGCCGACGTTCCGATCGCAACCGAGTAGCCGGCCGCCGCGATGATGCGGTCGCCCATCAGGTTGGAGACACCGATCGGGATCAGGCCCGACAGCCCGAAGATCGCAAGACCCCGAGTGCGCAGGTGGAGGGGAAGCGTGTCGGCGGCGTAGACGAGCGTGGCGGTGAAGATCACGACCTGCGAGGCGCGGGTCAACACGAACCAGCCATACAGAAGCGGGCCGGCGCTGGCAGTGATCGCCAGCCCGAGCACGGCGATCACATTCACGAATCCCGCCGCCCGAATCACCGTCCGGCGATGGACGACGTCCAACGTGCGTCCCAGCACTGGACGAATCGCCAGTCCCGCCACCGCGGCCAGCGAGTACACGAGACCGATCGCGCCTTCCGTCAGACCCAGTTCCAGAAAGCGTCCGGGAACATTCACCAAAAGGAAGAAGCCGATGCCCTGGAACAGCCCCACCACCCACACAAGGGCATAGGCCGGAATCCCGAAGAGCTCGCGCATGTCCGAAACGCTACCGCCGATCAGCGGGCCCGAATCCGCGGAGT
>DATKEC010000001.1:0-5515 GCA_035544575.1 Acidimicrobiia bacterium | reverse complement strand
CGCTAGCGCAGCGTCGAACGCGTCCGCGGTCTCGAAGCCCGACCTTGCGTCCCACCACTGGGTCTCGAACCCGATCGCCGTTGCCCGGTACTTGAGGAGGCCTCCGGTGACCGCGAATCCGAATCTGCCGTCCGCCCGCGTGCGCCCCCCGTTGATGACCACCTGCGAGACCGGATGGACGGCCTCCACGAGAGCATCCGGGATCGGGGCGCCGTCCCGACCAACGACCGTGCCGGTGACCGAGAAGCCCGTGTCCAGGAACACGGTCCCCTCGAAGAAGCCCGGAGCCGTGATGGCGTCAGCGGTCGCGTAGCTGAGCTTGTTGTCCCAGTACTGCGGTACATAGTCGTTCGGAGCGCGTGGACCGCTGAACTTGAGCGTGTAGGTGACGCCGTGCCTACCTACGAAGTGGAACCCGCCGTCCCCATCCTCCGCGAAGAAGAGCGCCGCGAGGTTGCCGGGCGCTTCTGTCTCGCCGGAGACATGCAGCTGGGCGATCGCCGCGATGAGCGGCTGCGGCGGTGCGCGGTCGCGGATCGTGCCACGGATGTGGAAACCCGCCTCGAGCTGGGCGTTAACGACGACGTCCCTCCCACTGTGGACGTCTATCGGTGCAGCCGCGTCGAAGTGCGAGGCGTCGCCCGACCACTCGTAGGCCCACTCGATCGGTGCGCTGTAGTCGTTGAACAAGACCTTCCACTCGCCGGCAGGCAGGAGCATCGAGTAGCTCCCCTCGAGGTCGGTCACTGTGCTGCCTCCGAACTGGCAGCACACGCCGGCCGCGTTGGCCTTGTAGAAGAGGACGTGGATGCTCTCGAGCGCGATCTGGAGCTCACCGGCGATACCCGTCACGGTCCCGCTGATCCGACCGCCTCGGTCGAGGAACACGTCGGGCAGCGTGAGATCGGCGACGACGGTCACCGGAGTGGCCGCGAGGAACGTCCGAGCGTCGAGGAACCACTCCTCGAGCAGATCCGTCTCGCCGAGCGGGCTGAAGAGGACCTTGTAGGTCCGGCCCGGCGCTACAAACACCCTGAACGTGCCAGTCATCGGATCGGTCCCGAACCCCGCGTGCGACTCCTGTGTCACCGAGTCGACGACCGTGACGATCGCGGCCACTGGGTTCCCTGCGTCGTCAAGGACCCGTCCGGTGAGCGCCACCGCGGGCGTCACGAGGAGCGGTCTCGGAAGCGTGACGTCGACATCTAGGACCTCGATCGGGTTGGCGTTCTCCGAGCCGAACTTGTCCTCCCACCACTCGGTCACGATCCGCTGCGTCTCGCCTGAGTCGACCGCCACCCGATAGGTGTCGTTCCTCGGGACGAACAGCGAGAAGCTGCCGTCGCCGGCTGTAAGGGTGCTGGCCGTCTCGGGTCCAAGGTCAAGGCCGGTCGACGTGGGCCATGCACGCACAAGCACGCCTTCCATCGGCGCACCGGTCGCCTCGTCCAGCACGACGCCCGTGATCGCGGTGCTTTGGACGACCGTATGGGCGAACGCCGTGTTGTTGGACCGATCCGGGTCGAGCGTGTCAGTGCTCAGGGTCGCCAGGTTCAGCAGGCGGCCGTAGTTGAAGCTGGTGGGTGCGACCACCGGGGTGATCACGTCGATCGTGACCGTGACCACATCGCCCGGCTCGACCGTTCCGAGGCCGCAGTCCACCACCTGCTGGCGGAGGTCGCTGATGAGTCTGACCCCCCCGGTGGCCGGGGACGTCACGTAGATGGCAGGCCCGAACGAAGAGTCGACACTGACGTCCTGTGCCTGTGCTCTCCAATCGACGCCGCGGAGATCTGCGAAGAACCCAGCGGTGGCGATCAGCGTGAACGCCGAGGCGTCGAAGACCTTAAGGGTCCCGCCCGGGGTCGCGATGTAGAGACGATCGGTCGCAGGGCTGTACGCCATCCCTTCGGTCCGACCGGCCTCGAACGTCCCGACGAGCGCATCCGTCGCCGCGTCGAAGACCCAAACGGTCGGGGTATTGGTGTCCCCCAGATAGATCCGATGCCCGTCCGAGTTGACGGCGATCGCGCCGTTCCCCACACCGTGGATGGGCGTGTAGACGAAGTCCGCATCCACCTCGATCACCGAGACGCTTCCGGCGCTCGTGTTCGGCACGAAGACCTTCCGTGTTCCAGGGTCATAGGCGATCCCCGAGCCACCCGGTCCGAAGCCGACCATGCGGTGGTAAAGGACCGCTTCAGCGTCGAGGTCGACCACCGCGACGTGGTTGGAGTCCGCAAAGGAGTCGTCGCGGTAGAGCGCGACGTACAACTTCCTCAGCTCGGGGACGATCGCCATACCTTGTGGCTGACCGCCGACCATGATCCGTCGGACCGACGACCCCTCGAGGACCGCGACCTGGCCGGGGAAGGTATTGAACAAGGCCACGTACACCTTGTGGGTCCCCGGATCCACCACCAGCCACGTTGGATGGCCACCAACAGGGATCTGGTCGATGACCGTCCTAGTCCTGAGGTCGATCACCGCGACGGTCCCGCTCTCCTCGTTCGTGACGTAGGCACGTCCAAGCGCGAGGTCGAAAGCTGTCCGCTGGGGAGCGCCACCGGTCGGGATCTCGAGGCCCCGGCCGATGTGGGGTGAGGTAGTGCACGACGGGCTGGGCGCAGGATCGGCGGCGGCGCCAGCCGTACGGGTCGCAGCGACGCTTTCGACCGTGACATCGGGCGGCAGGATGTCGCTGACCCGGACGTTGGTCGCTCCATCCGGACCGTTGTTGGTGACCGTGACTGTGTATGTGAGCGGATCGCCCTCGGCTGCCGGGTCGGGCGTGGCGCTCTTGGTGACCTGGAGGTCCGCGCGCAGTTGCCCCACAGGCGCGGAGAACTCGGACGTGCCGGTTGCCGCCGCTACATCCGTCTGCGTCGCGACGATCTTCAGCGTCCCGGCCTGAACTGCCTCGGCGAACTGCGACACGTTGAAGATCGACCACGTGCTTGGGAACAGGACTGTCGACCCACTCCCGATACGCCAACGTCCATCGGTCGCGAGAGCTGTCGTCGAGCCAAGGAAGTAGCGGCCTTCGTCAAATGGATCCTCGGCCCCGTAGACCTGTACGAAGGCGCCCGGACGTGCAGTCCCCTCGACGGTGAAGCCGTCTCCATCGACCGTCGTGACGATCGGTGGTTCGATCCCCTCGTTCGCGCCATTCACGAGGCTGATGGCCTGGGCCCCGTTGCCGCCGAAGTGGACCCGGTGGTCCGTCGTCGCGCCAATGATCGTGTTGTTAGTGGTCGGGCCAACCGCGTCGGCATTCACGCCATCGATGAGAACGCCCTCGCCGGCGTTGTCTCGGATCGTGTTAGCACGAACCACATTACGTTGCGAGCCGTTCCAGATACGCACTCCCTTGTTGTTGTGAGCGATGAGGTTGTTCTCGATCAGGGTGTCGGACGCGCCGAAGATGTGAACCCCGGCTCCGCCGTTCCCGAGCGGCGCGCCCGAGCCGCTGACACCGAGGTAGTTCCCTAGCACTGAGCTGCCTGACGCCCCGGCCCAGATGGCGACCGCGCTCTGCCGGCCGCCGGCGATCACGTTCCTAGCACCGGGATCCGACCCGCCGACGACGGTCCCGGTAGCTCCTTCGATCGCCACACCAGCATCCGAGTTAGGTCGAGCAAGCTCCGCGGTCACGTCCGTCCCGATGCGGTTCCCGGATATGACGTTGTTCGCGGTACTCGCACCCACCACCCAAATGCCGAATCCGAAGTCACCCGTACCGTTGCCTGAGATCAGGTTGCCGGGTCCGATGTCTCCGCCGATCACATTCGAGCTCGCGCCGTCAGCTAGGCGCACGCCGACCGCGTTGCCTAGCGGCTCGGCATCCACGTCAAGACCGATCCGGTTGTTTTGGATGACGTTGCCAGTCGCACTGCTGCCGAGCACGGATATCCCGGAGCCGGCATTGCCGGAAATGATGTTCGGCGGGCTGTCGGTCAGGGCCGGAGGCTGGCCGATGTGGTTATTCGGACTCTCCACGCGGATCCCATCGCCGGCGTTGCCGAGAGCCCGCTTGAGGCTCGCATCCAGGCCGATGTGGTTGTCCGCGATGAGCGTCGCGCTGGCGGTAGGCAGGAGGTGGATCCCGGATAGTGCGTTGCCGGAGATGAGGTTGCCCCGCCCGGGGGCCCCAATGCTGTTCCCGGGCGAGACCACGGTGATGCCCGAGGCACCGTTCGGCAGCGCGCGCGTGCCGTCGAGGGTCGTGCCGATCCTGTTGTGGTCGACGACAGAGCCGCCAGAGCCCGTCCCCAGTCCGATACCGCTACCGACGTTGCCGGAGATGATGTTGCCCTCGCCACCGCCGCCGATCCGGACCGGCGTCAGCGCGAGGATGCCGGTGCCGCCGTTGCCCAGCGCGGTGGCGCCCGTCGGGTCCGTTCCGACAAAGTTGTGGACTAGAACATTGCCGGACCCGCTAATGACCAGGATCCCATCGAGTTCGTTGCTGGAGACGACGTTCGCTTCGACGAGGTTGTCCGAGCTCACGACCACGACGCCGTGCAAGTTGGCGGCGGTCGCGGCTGTCGCATCGATCCCGAGCCAGTTCGCGCGCACGCGGTTGCCGCCTTCGAGAAGGTGGATCGCGGCGTGCGGGAAGTTTCCGATCGAGAGTCCGAGGATCGTCGTCCCGCCCGCTCGAACGGCTAGGCCGACCCCGGCATCGAGCAGCGACCCATCGAGCATGACGACCGGCGAGCCTGCGTATCCAGGTTGGGTTGTGCCGTCGATCGTTAGGGGGCCTGTGATGTCGGGCAGTGCGGACACCGGACTGATCGTGTATGGCGCGGCGCCCTCGATGCTGAACTCGATCCTGTCAGGGATGGCCATTAACCCCGTGGCGTTCGAGTCGAGGATCGCCTGACGAAGGCTCCCAGGACCGTCGTCGTTCGTGTTGGTGACGACGAACGGCTCGGGGCCAGGCGGAGCCGGCGCCTCGTCGTCGACGACGACGTCCTCGCTTGAGGCGACATCTGGCTCGTCACCCGCACCGTTCGAGAGGCCGGTGACGCTCACGATCGTCGATGGCCACTGAAGACCGGCGGTATCACCCGGGTTGATCGCGACCACCGAGGTGGGGTTCTCGTCGAGCCGGACCCGCAGGTCCCGGAGATCAGTTAACCCGCATGTTGCGTCGACCGCATCGCCGCCCGGATCGGCGGGCTGGCACTTGATGTCGTAGACGCTGCCGTCGGCATCCTGGAGGCGAATGGTCGGCACGCCCTCAATGGCCATGTCCTGATCGAATACGAGGCTGAACTCGTCTCCCGCGTCCGCCGAATTTACGAGACCCGCAAACACGGTCAGGCGCGCGTCGATGATCCTCGGTGGGTCCACGCCTCGACCCGTCAGCGGCACAGAGGCGACGTTGTCCTCGCCGGTTGCGCCCGCGCGATAGGTGATCGTCAGGCTGCCGACGTACTCGCCCGTCGTCGTCGGGCTAAAGCTGGCGTGGATCTGGCAGAACTCCCCAGGTGCCAAGAACGCCTGGTCC